>NZ_JBIWLQ010000058.1:0-1841 GCF_044766265.1 Streptomyces sp. NPDC102283 | reverse complement strand
GTCGGACAGGATCAACTCGGCCTTCGGCCGCCCAGTACGCGCCACAGACCAAGCCTATACATCTGAACAGAATTCCTGACTCAGAAGACTAGGGCCTGTCTGACAAATGATTACCCCGTGACTCGCGGAGCTAGAGGATCAAGGAAGCCAGGACAACTCCGGCACGGTAGCGGTCGCCGAGCTTGTCGAACCGGGTCGCGATCGCGCGGAACTGCTTGAGGCGGGCGAAGCATCGTTCGACGACGTTGCGGTCGCGGTAGGTGACCTTGTCGAAGGCCGGCGGCCGGCCGCCGAGGGCTCCGCGTCGGCGGCGGTTCGCCGCCTGGTCGCGGCGCTCGGGGATCGTGGCAGCGATGCCCCGGCGCCTCAGCAGATGACGGATGGACCTGCTGGAATACGCCTTGTCACCCAGCACACGGTCCGGTGTCGTGCGCGGGCGGCCCGTGCCGAGGCGCGGGGTGCGGATGCCGTCGAGGACCTGGCCGAACGCCGTCGCGTCGTTGACGGGCGTGAGCACAATCGACAGGGGCAGGCCCCGGCCATCGACGGCGAGATGGACTTTGGTGGTCAGTCCGCCTCGGGAGCGGCCGAGGGCCTGGCGCGCCTGCGAGCGGCCCGGATCTTCCAGTTCGTCCCCGTTCACATCCCCCTTTTGCGGGCGCCGACTGCGTGCTGGTGGGCTCGGTTGATGGTGGAGTCGACGGAGACGGTCCATTCCACCCGGCCCACCGCGTCATCGCGGACCTGAACGTGCTCCAGCAACCGTGCCCAGGTGCCGTCCGCCTCCCAGCGGGCGAACCGCTCGTAGACGGTCTGCCACGGCCCGAACCGGTCGGGAAGATCCCGCCACGGAGCCCCGGTCCGCAGCCGCCACAGCACCCCGTTGACCACCTGCCGGTGATCACGCCACGGACGGCCCCGTCCGTCCACCTGAGGCAAAAGGGGCTCTATCCGCCTCCATGCCGCATCCGTCAACTCACCTCGACCTACCACAAGATCAATTATCGGACCGCTATAGAGTCCTGCCCGTGGCGAATCATCAGGACGAGACCAGGACGGCCTACGACGGTGTCGTCGAGCTGTACGCATCGCTGTTCGCAAACCGGCTGGAAACACAGCCTTTCTCCCGGGCCATGATCGGCACCTTCGCCGAACTGGTGCGCGCGACGGGCAACCTGCGGACAGCGGACGTCGGGTGCGGGCCCGGACATCTGACAGCCATGCTGCACGAACTCGGCCTGGATGCCTTCGGACTGGACCTTGCCCCCGGCATGGTCGACCACGCCCGGCAGGCCCATCCGGCGCTGCGCTTCCAAGAGGCGCGGATGGAATCCCTGCCGATCGAGGACGCCGCGCTCGGCGGCGTACTGGCCCACTACTCGATGATTCACACCCCTCCGGGGGAACTACCGGAGCTGCTCGCCGAACAGGTACGCGTCCTGGCACCGGACGGTCTGCTCCTGGTCTCCTTCTTCGGGACCGACGGACAAGAACCGGTCCGTTTCGACCACAAGGTGGCGCCCGCCTACAGCTGGCCGGTGGATCGCCTCGCCGAA
This sequence comes from Streptomyces sp. NPDC102283, assembly GCF_044766265.1. Classification (NCBI taxonomy): domain Bacteria; kingdom Bacillati; phylum Actinomycetota; class Actinomycetes; order Kitasatosporales; family Streptomycetaceae; genus Streptomyces; species Streptomyces sp. NPDC102283. Next base: position 285 of record NZ_JBIWLQ010000058.1, on the reverse strand, counting down.
CTGCTGGGCGATGCTGGGCTCGATCCCTTCGCCCGGCTGCGCCACGATCCTTCCTCTGATCGGGGCTTCCTCGACGCCCATCTACTGGCCCGCCGTTCGTAGCCACTGCCCAGTCCCCCAGCCGATCGGCGCACCTCCGGATTGCCAGCTCAGCCGAATCTCGCTGATCAGACCGGAATTGTCAGACACCCCCTAGTCTTCTGAGTCAGGAATTCTGTTCAGATGTATAGGCTTGGTCTGTGGCGCGTACTGGGCGGCCGAAGGCCGAGTTGATCCTGTCCGACG
>NZ_JBIWLQ010000057.1:0-2046 GCF_044766265.1 Streptomyces sp. NPDC102283 | reverse complement strand
CAGTGAACCTTTTCCAACCTCACGCTGATGCGTGGTGAAGGACGAGGACGGCCTTCACCACGTCGGTGATTCGGTTGGTGCTGCAGCGGAGCTTCCGCAGGAGGCGCCAGCCCTTGATAATGGCCATGGCCCGCTCGCCGAGGCAGCGGATCTTGGCGTGACTGCTGTTGTAACGTCGCTTCCAGCGCTTGAGCCGGCGGCCCCGAAACGGTACGCGGACGGGTCCGCCGGCGCCTTGATATGCCTTGTCCGCCCAGCATTTGAGTTCCGCATCGGCGAGGGCTTCGATGATGCCGTGCTGCCGCGCGGCGGTCAGGTCGTGAGTCGAGCCGGGCAGAGCCGGCGAGGCCCAGAGCAGCCGTCCGAACGGATCGGTGAGGACCTGGACGTTCATGCCGTGGCGTTTGTGTTTCCCGGAGTAGTACGGGGTGTCGGCGGCGATGCGGTCGATCGGCAGCAGGGTGCCGTCGAGGATCACGAACGCCTTCGTTCGGATCGTCTTCATCGCCTCGGCCAGGGACGGGGCGAGGGCGGCCAGGGCCTCGACGGCTTCACGTATGTAGCGGTAGACGGTCGCGATCCCGATGTCGAACCCGGCAGCGAGCTGGGCGTAGGTGTCACCGCACCGTAGATGGGCCAGGGCGAGCAGTGCCTGACGTGCGGCGGGAAGGCGCCGCCACCGCGTTCCGATCTCCTGCCGCCGGGCTGTCAGTTGTCCGGTCAGGAACCGCAGGGTGCGGCTGGACAGATTAATCGAGGACGGGTAGACAAGCACGCGAATCTCCTGGCGGATAAGGGTGATCTTGGTCGAGAACCCGTTTACCAGGAGCTTCGTCGCTGCGCAGGACGGTTCAACTCGCGGTCAGGCAACGCAGCTTGAGAAGGGCTCACTGCCCCCATCGTGGCCGATGAGGCGCTGGTGGAGTGGGGACCTGCGTCGGTGTGGCGTGCCGCGGTTTCCCACGAAATCCGGTGGAGTCTCAGCGGCCGGAAGTGGTTGGGTCCTGCTCAGTGCTTCGCTGACACGGCCCGGCACAGTGCGAGGCGCAAAGTCCGAATCGCAGGGCGGTCTGGCCCGCGCGTTGTCGAGTGGTGGAGGTTATCGCGGTGGCTGGTTATGGGGCGCTTTCCGACGTATACGAGTGGCTGATCGGGGACGACAGGTTGACCCCCGCCCAGGCAGCCGCCATTTACTACAGCGATGTCGTGGGCTCTCTGCCGCCCAACGCGCGCGTCCTCGACTGCGCGTGTGGAACCGGACAGCTCGCCGTCGGTCTCGCGAGTCTTGGCCTTGACGTGGTCGCCGCAGACGCCAGCAAGGGGATGGTTCGCCGGACCGAGCAGGCCGCCGACGAGCAGGGTGTCTCGCTTCGAGCCCTCCGCGCGAGCTGGGACGAGCTGCCCGACCACCTGGAGGACTCCACGTTCGATCTGGTGTTCTGCGTCGGCAACTCGCTCGGGCATGCTGAGGGCGCAGCCGGGCGCCTGACCGCACTGGAAGCGATGTCGCGGCTGCTCAATCCGGGCGGACGCCTTGTGCTCCACTCACGCAACTGGGAGCTCGTGCGCTCCGCCGGCTCACGGGTAGACGTCCGCGATCGACTCATCCGCCGCAACGACCGCGATGCGGTCATCAGCTACTACTGGCAGATCGAGCAGCGCTGGGAGCAGGAACACTTCCTCGAGATCGTGGTCGCCCAGATCGAGCCGGATGGGTCAGTGCGAGCCTGCTCGGAGCGGTTGTCCATCTGGCCCTACCGGTACGAGGACCTCGTGGCGCAGTTGCAGAGTGTCGGGCTCACGGTGCAGTCCACCACCTTCGACCCCGAGAGCGATGGGTACCTGGTAGTCGCCAGCCGCGACCAGGCGCGAGGCACGTCGGAGCTGGCGCGCTGATCCGCCTTTCGTCGTCGTTGCCGACCTGCTGGCTCGCGACCGCCTGCAGCGGGTTCTTCGCGAAGTGTTCAGCGCTTGCAGCGGTTGCTGCGGGTACGGTCCTCACCCTGTATCTGACATGCTCAAGCTGAGGTTGGAAACAGCTCAGTG
>NZ_JBIWLQ010000056.1:0-2114 GCF_044766265.1 Streptomyces sp. NPDC102283 | reverse complement strand
TATGTGGGGCGTGATGACGACCAGGTCAAGATCCGGGGTTTCCGTATCGAACTCGGTGAGATCGAGAACACCCTCGCCCAGCACGAAGCGGTGGGTTCCTGCGTGGTCGTCGCCCGCGAGGACAGGCCGGGCGACAAGCGACTGGTGGCGTACGTGGTCCTGGAGGACGGGCACACGGCGTCGGACCCCCGCACCGAACTCGCCCAGCATGTCGGGCGCACGCTTCCCGAATACATGGTCCCCACCGCTTTCGTCACGTTGGACAGCCTGCCGCTGACCGCCAACGGCAAGCTCGACCGCAAGGCGCTGCCGGCCCCCCGCATCGATGCCTATGCCCAGCGCGAGTACGTCGCCCCCGGCACCGACACCGAGCGGGCGCTGGCGTCCGTATGGGCCGAGCTGTTGTCCTTCGACGAGACACAGGTCGGCGCCGACGACAACTTCTTCCAGATGGGCGGCCATTCGCTGCTCATCACGGTCCTGGTGGCCCGGTTGAAGGAGCAGGGCCTCGACGTCCCGGTCCGCAGCGTGTTCAGTAGCCCGACGTTGGCGACCCTGGCTGCGGAGATCGACGGCAGCACGGGGAGCCCCGCCTACGAGCTGCCGCCGAACCTGATCCCCCACGGCTGCGAGCGCGTCACCCCCGAGATGCTCCGCCTGGTCGACCTGGACCAGGACCAGATCGACGCGGTGGTGGCCACCGTCCCCGGTGGCGCACCCAATGTCCAGGACCTCTACCCGCTGGCCTCCGCGCAGGAGGGAATCCTCTTCCACCACCTGCTCGACCCGGACAGTGATCCGTACCTGGTCTCGATCCTCCTGGTCGCCGACGACGAGGCCGCGTGCGCCGGGTTCACCCGCGCGTTGCGGAAGCTGATCGACCGGCATGACGTCCTGCGTACCGCCGTACTCACGGCGGAGCTGCCCGAGCCCGTGCAGGTCGTCCACCGCACCGCCCGACTGGAGGTGGAGCGGACACGCCTGGAGCGGGACCGGGATGCCGAGGAGCAGGCGCGTGCCCTGCTGGCCCGGCCCAGGCGGATGAGGGTCGACGAGGCTCCTCTGCTGAGGCTGCTCATCGCCGAGGATCCGGACTCCGGCCGGCGCTACCTCCTGTTGAGCGCCCACCACCTCATCGAGGACGCCAGCACGCTGCGCCTGGTGCTGGAGGAGCTGGCGGTGCACATGGCGGACCGTCCGGAACTGCTGGCGCCGGCACCGCCGTACCGGGACTTCGTCGGCCACACTCTGCATCAGACGGCCACTGACGACGCGGAAGCCCACTTCCGGGCCGCCCTCGGCGATGTCACCGAGTCGACTACGCCCTTCGGGCTCACGAACGTCCGGGGCGACGGCCACGAGTACCCGCACCTGCGCCGCGCTCTGTCCGACGGCCTGACCCAGGAGGTGCGTGCCCAGGCCCAACGTCTGCGCATCAGTCCGGCCTGCCTCTTCCACGCCGCATGGGCGTGCGTCGTGGCCGCGGCCGCCGGCGGTGACGACGTGGTGTTCGGCACGGTGATGTCAGGGCGCCTCCAAGGGGTGCCAGGAGTCGAGCGCATGCTCGGCAACTTCATCAACACCCTCCCCCTGCGGGTGCGGCTGGCGGGCAAGACGGTCCGGGGGCTGATCGAGGAGGTCGACGGTGGGCTGCAGGGGCTGATCGCCCGCGAGCAGAGCCCGCTGAGCCTGGCGCAGCGCTGCAGCGGTCTGGAGGGCGACAACCCGCTGTTCAGCTCAGTGATCAATTTCCGGCACTTCGAACCGCGCCACGGCGAGGCCTCCCTCTCCCTCGATGAGCAGGGGGTCCACTGGCTGGCGGAGACCGACGCGATCAACTACCCGCTGACGGTGTCGCTCGACGACTTCGGCAGCGAACTCTCGCTCGACCTCCGGGCCGACGGCGCGGTGGCATGCGAGGCCGTCGCGGACTACGTCGAGACCGCGCTGACGGGGATCGTGAGCGCCCTCGCCACCGATGACGGCGCCGGCACCCTGGCCCTCGATGTCGACGTCCTTCCGGCGGTTGAGCGTCGGCGGGTGTTGGTGGAGTGGAATGAGGGGCCGGCGGGCTGGGTGGCTCCGGGGCGGTGTGTGCATGAGTGGTTCGAGGA
>NZ_JBIWLQ010000055.1:0-2132 GCF_044766265.1 Streptomyces sp. NPDC102283 | reverse complement strand
GGTGGGGGGGGGGCCCGGGGGGGGGGGGGGGGCGGGGGGGGCGCCCGGGGGCGGGGGGGCGGCGGGGGGGGGGGTGGGGGGGGGGGGGGGGGGGGGCCCGGGGGGGCCCCCCCCCCACCGCCCCGGCACCCCACCGCCCCGGCGTCCGGGTCGCGGGGCGTCGGAGGGCGGCTCAGGCGTCCAGCGCCTCGCGCCACTCCCGTACGGCTGCCGCGTCCACCGGGCCCGTCCAACCCCCGGGCCGGGCGGCGCCGCCGATGTGGACGGCGTCGATCCCCGCGGCCCGCAGCCGGGGCAGGTGCCGCAGGTGGAGGCCGCCGCCGACCAGGACCTTCGCCCGGTATCCCGGCTCGCCGGTCCGGGCGGCCTCGGCCAGGAGGACCGGGATGCCGGCGTCCACCCCGTCCGGCGAGCCGGCCGTGAGGAACGTGTCGAGGCCGGGCAGCTCCGCGAGCTGCTTGCGCAGGGCGTCGCGGTCGACGGCCCGGTCGATCGCCCGGTGGAACGTCCACCGGCAGCCGTCCAGCTCGGCGACGAGCCGCTCGACGGCGACGAGGTCGGCGTGGCCCTCCCCGTCGAGGAAGCCGAACACGAACTCGTCGGCTCCCGCCTCCCGCATCTCGCGGGCCTTGCCGACCAGTACGTCGATGTCACCGGCGGCGAAGCCGTCCGCCACCCTGAGCATCACGCGCAGCGGGATGTCCACGGCGGACCTGATCGCCGCGAAGGTCTCCCGCGACGGGGTCAGACCGTCCGCGGCCATGTCGGTGACCAGTTCGAGGCGGTCTGCACCACCGACCTGGGCAGCGACCGCGTCCTCCGCGTCGAGTGCGATCACCTCCAGGACTGCACGGTTGCTCATGGGTCCCCATTCCTCCGATACGCAGCTATAGGTCTAGTCCAATGGCCAGCCTACGGGTCGGTAGACGGGCGGCGCAGCCCTCTATCTCAACGCACGACCACGACGGCGCGCGAGCCGACCCCGCAGACGAGTGACGCGCACCGCGCGCACACCGGTGCGGAACGGGCGCATTCACCGCGACCAGCCCTTGCGCTTCATAGGGGCGGGGGGTATACATGGGGAGAGAAAGAGATACCCCCTAGGGGTATCAGGACGGCTTCAGGGAGGACCTCGTGTCCGCGCACTCCGCCACCACCGCCACCACCGCTGCCGGCTCCGCCGCCGACACCGCCGCGGTCGAGCTCGCGATCGGCGGGATGACCTGCGCCTCGTGCGCGGCCCGTATCGAGAAGAAGCTCAACCGGATGGACGGCGTCGAGGCCACGGTGAACTACGCCACCGAGAAGGCGAAGGTCACCTATCTGGGCTCCGACGTGTCCGTCGAGGACCTGATCGCGACCGTCGAGGCCACCGGCTACACCGCCCGGCCACCCGCACCGCCGGCGTCCACCGCCTCCCCCGGGAGCAACGTCGCGGACACGGCGGGCGCCGCGGCGGAGAGCGAGGACGACGGGCTCACCTCCCTGCGCCAGCGCCTGATCACCGCCGTCCTCCTCGCCGTACCGGTGATCGCGATGGCGATGGTCCCGGCGCTCCAGTTCGACTACTGGCAGTGGCTCTCCCTGACGCTGACCGCGCCGGTCGTCGTCTACGCCGCCTGGCCGTTCCACCGTGCCGCCTGGACCAACGCGAAGCACGGCGCGGCGACGATGGACACGCTGATCTCCGTCGGCACGTCGGCCGCGTTCCTGTGGTCGTTGTGGGCGCTGTTCTTCGGGACCGCGGGCATGGTCGGGATGACGCACCCCTTCGAGCTGACCATCGCCCGCAGCGACGGCGCCGGGAACATCTACCTGGAGGCCGCGGCCGGGGTGACGGCGTTCATCCTCGCCGGGCGCTACTTCGAGGCACGCTCGAAGCGGAAGGCCGGGGCGGCGCTCAAGGCGCTGATGGAGCTGGGCGCCAAGGAGGTCACCGTCCTGCGGGACGGCGTCGAGACGACGATCCCGACCGCCGCACTCCAGGTCGGGGACCGTTTCCTGGTCCGTCCCGGGGAGAAGATCGCGACGGACGGAACCGTGGTCGAGGGCTCCTCCGCCGTGGACGCCTCCATGCTCACCGGCGAGTCCGTACCCGTCGAGGTCACCGCCGGCGACACCGTCACCGGAGC
>NZ_JBIWLQ010000054.1:0-3291 GCF_044766265.1 Streptomyces sp. NPDC102283 | reverse complement strand
CGCCAGGACTGGAGTGGATTCCCGGACAGTGACCCGGTGCGTCGGCTGGATCCGGCGCACCCGGCGTATGTGATCTATACCTCGGGTTCGACGGGTCGGCCCAAGGGTGTGATGGTGTCGCACAGTGGTGTGGCGAGTCTGGCCGCTGCCCAGCGGGACCGGCTGGGGGTGACCGCGGACAGTCGGGTCCTGCAGTTCTCGTCACCCAGCTTCGATGCTGCGGTATGGGAATTGGTGATGGTCTTCAGCAACGGTGCGACGCTGGTGATTCCGCGTCCGGACCAATTGACCGGTGAGGGGCTATGGCACGTCCTGGACGCCCAAGCCATCACCCATGCCCTGATACCGCCCTCGGTCCTCACTACGCTTCCGACGGAATCCGCACGGAAATTGCCGGGATTCGAAACCTTGATCGTCGGCGCTGAGGCATGCCCGCCCGGACTGGCCGAGCTGTGGTCGGCGGGCCGGCGGATGGTCAATGCGTATGGGCCGACCGAGGCCACGGTGTGTGTCACGCTGAGTGGGCCGTTGTCGGCGGGTGGGCCGGTGCCGATCGGTGGGCCGGTGACCGGTACCAGGGTGTATGTGCTGGACGAAGGGCTGCGACCGGTTCCGCCGGGCGTGGAGGGTGAGTTGTATGTCTCCGGTGTCGGAGTGGCGCGCGGTTATCGGGGTCGTGCGGGTCTGACTGCTGAACGGTTTGTGGCCTGTCCCTTTGAAGCCGGTGTGCGGATGTATCGCACGGGAGATGTGGCGCGGTGGAATCACGATGGTGAGCTGGAGTTCGCGGGCCGTGCCGATGAGCAGGTGAAGATTCGCGGCTTCCGTATCGAACCGGGTGAGATCGAGGCTGTGCTGGCCGAGCATCCGGAAGTGGCGCAGGCGGTGGTGGTCGCCCGGGAGGACACCTCGGGGGATGCGCGGCTGGTCGCCTACGTGGTTCCCGAAGCCCCGAGCGAACAGGGACAGAAAGAGGGCCAGGTCCGCGACTGGCAGCAGATTTACGAATCGGTCTACTCCAGCGGCACCGAGGAAGAATTCGGCGAGGACTTCACCGGTTGGAACAGTTCCTATACCGATGAGGCGATTCCGCTAACCGAGATGCGGGAGTGGCGCGACGCAGCGGTGAGGAGGATCAGAGAATTCCGTCCGCGCCGCATGCTGGAGATCGGCGTCGGCTCGGGTCTGCTGCTCGCGCATCTGGCCAAGGAATGTGAGCAGTACTGGGCGACCGACTTCTCCCCGACCGTCATCGACCGACTCCGCCGGCAGACCGCTGAGTTCGGACTGAGCGACCGAGTGCGGCTGGACTGCCGACCCGCCGACGACACTGAGGGGATGCCGACCGAATTCTTCGACACCATCGTGCTGAATTCGGTGGTGCAGTACTTCCCCACCGGCGACTATCTCACCCGGGTGGTGGAAGGGGCGCTGCGTCTGCTGACGCCGGACGGACGGCTGATCGTCGGCGATGTGCGTCATCTCGGCACCGCTCAGATGTTCCAAACGGCCATTCAGACGCAGCGGATCATGGCGGACATCGGCTCGGCCCGGCTGGAGGCGGCCGTCGACCAGGCGATGCGTTCCGAGCCGGAACTTCTGATTGCTCCGGAATTCTTCATCGGGCTCGCCGAGACCGATGACCGGGTAGCTGCGGTGGACATCCGGCTCAAGCGGGGCGTCCACCACAACGAGCTGACACGGCACCGGTACGAGGTCGTGCTGCACGGGGCCGCCGCCGGGACGCACTCACCGGGCGAGCTCGCCGACCTCGTGTGGGGCCGGGACGTGAAGGACGCGGAGGGCCTGCTGGCGGCAGTGGCCGAGCACCAGGATGGCGTCCGGGTGAGTGGCATTCCCAATGGCCGCCTGACGACGGAGATGCGACGGATATCCGCCGGATTCGGTGCGGCCGACATCACGGACCCCGAGGAGCTTGCCTGTTGGGGCGAACGGAACGGTCTCCGTGTGCTGCTGACCTGGTCGCCGCAGGGGCCCGAATGGTTCGAGGCGGTGCTGTGCCCCGCCGGCAGCCCGGTGACATCGGGGGTGTACCGGCCGGGGGCGACGGGACCGTGGATCAACCAACCGGTGACCTCCCGGTCCGTGGAGTCGCTGGCCACGACGGCACGGGCACATGCGGCCGAACGACTGCCGGAATTCATGGTGCCGTCCGCGGTCGTCGTACTCGACCAGGTGCCCTTGACCCCGAACGGAAAGCTGGACCGCAAAGCCCTGCCGGCTCCGGATTACGCTGTCCTCAGCGGTGGCCGGGCCCCGCGTACACCCCAGGAAGAGGCGCTATGTGGCCTGTTCGCCGAAGTGCTGGGCCTTCCCAGGGTCGGCATCGATGACGGTTTCTTCGAACTCGGCGGGCATTCTCTCCTGGTGACCCGGCTGGTCAGCCGGATCCGGAGCACCCTGGGACTGGAGGTTGCCATCGCCACCGTATTCGACGCCTCCACCGTAGAGGCATTGGCTAAGAGTCTGGAAAGTACTCCGAAGACCCGCCGGACCGCGCTGCGACGGATGCCGCGGCCCCAGGAGAATTCTTGACCCCGTCCACACAAGCGATTCTTTAGCGACTATTCGGCGTATTCAGATGGCTGGCGTATCCAGTGGTGCGATTCGAGCCGAAGTGGAAGAAGGTAAGTACTCGTGATACCGCTGTCGTTTGCCCAGCGCCGTCTGTGGTTCCTGCACAAGTTGGAAGGCCCGTCGGCCACCTATAACGCGCCGCTGGCACTTCGGCTGACCGGAAAGTTGGACCGGTCGGCATTGCACACGGCTGTACTGGATGTGGTGGAACGGCATGAGTCGCTGCGTACGGTGTTCCCCGAAGTCGACGGCCAGCCCCAGCAACGCGTCCTCGAGCCAAAGCACGTGGCATTGGTGTGGGAGGCCAGCGAAGTCACCGAGCAGGAATTGCCGCAGGCTCTGGAGACCGCGGCACGCCATACCTTCGACCTTGCCACCGAAATACCGATTCGGGCGCGGCTGTTCGACATCGCGGACAGCCACAGCTCCGAGGACGAGTGCGTTCTCATGGTGCTGCTGCACCACGTGGTCGGTGATGGATGGTCGATGGGGCCATTGGTCCGGGACATGGTCGAGGCGTATACGGCCCGGTCTGTGGGGCGGGCTCCGGCCTGGTCGGAGCTGCCCGTGCAGTATGCGGATTACACGCTGTGGCAGAGGGAGTTGTTGGGGGACGAGTCCGATCCGGGCAGTGTGCTGTCGCAGCAGGTGGCGTACTGGGCCGAGCAGTTGGCGGATCTGCCGGAGCAGCTG
>NZ_JBIWLQ010000053.1:0-3452 GCF_044766265.1 Streptomyces sp. NPDC102283 | reverse complement strand
CCGACAGAACGTCCCACTCTTCATCCGAGAGCTCATGTCGCCGCACCATGCGCCATATGATGCCCCATCAACAGCCTTTGAAGACAGGCCCTAGGGCGCGGCGACCGCTTCATCGGCGAGGAACATCTGCTCCTGGCCCTCACGGCGAAGCCCGGAGTCGTCGCCGACGTCCTCGCCGAGCACGGCGCGACCTACGCGGCCGTGCAGCGCGCGCTGTACGGCTCCGACGCCGATGGGGGCCAGGGGCACGCCGAGGCCGGGTGAGAGGGGCGTAGGGAGCGGGAGACGGGGGCGTACGGCGCTGAGCCGCGCCTACCGGGACGGGGGCGTGCACGGGGAACCGGGAGGTGCGGGACGGGAGCGTGCGGGACGGGGCGGGTGTCCGGCATCGGACGCTCGCCCCGTCCCGCCTGAGCCGCGCCGGCTCAGGCCCTTCCCTCGTCCTCCGCCGTCAGCAGCGCCTCGATCCGCGCCGCCGCCGCGCCCAGATGGCGGCGGGCCTCCGCGAGCTGGGTCTCCGTCACCCCGTGATCGCGGGCCGCGTCCCGGACACCGTCGCGGAAATGATCCAGCAGGCGATCCAGGTCGCGCGCCGGGTCGCCGGTGGCCGGTGCGTTCCCGCCCCAGTCGAAGCCGTCGTCGGGAGCCGGGTCCGCCGGAGCCGCCGCGGCCGCGTCCTGCTCGGGCCTGCCGAACGGCGGCCAGGTGCCGGACCGGGCGAAGCCGCCGAGCTGGCCGGTGATCTCCGCGAGGCCCTCGCGTACGCCGGAGGGCCAGTCGCCCCGCGCGAAGTGCTCCTGCACCTGGCGGGCGGCGGTCTGCATCTGCTCGCGCGCCTTCTCCTGGGCCTCCTTGGCCTGGCGGCGGGCCTGCTGGGCGTCCTCGCGGGCGCGCCGGGACTCGTCCTTCGCCCGGCGGGCCTGCTCCTTCCACTCCTGCTTGGCCCGGCGCAGCTCCTCCTTCGCCGTGCGCCACGCCTCGCTGTCGCCGAGGTCGCCGAGGTCGCCCAGGCCGCCGAAGTCGCCGAAGAGGGGCGTCGGTCCGTCCTTCTTCGTCCCTCCGGCCCGGTCGCTCCCCGCCCCCGTCTTCGTGCCGTGGCGGGACTCCGACGCCGCTGCCCGCATGTCGCTGCGGAGTCGGCCCGCCGCGCCCCGTACGTCGTCGCGTATCTCGGCGGCCAGCTCGGAGACCGAGTCACGGATCTCCAGCTCCAGGTCGGCCAGTTCGCCGCCGCGGCCCGCCAGCTCCTCGCGCCCCGCGTCGGTGATCGAGTAGACCTTGCGGCCGCCCTCGGTGGCGTGGGTGACCAGGCCCTCGGCCTCCAGTTTGGCCAGCCGCGGGTAGACCGTGCCGGCGGACGGGGCGTACAGGCCCTGGAAGCGCTCCTCCAGCAGGCGGATGACCTCGTAGCCGTGGCGAGGAGCCTCGTCCAGGAGTTTGAGGAGATACAGCCGCAGACGGCCGTGGGCGAATACGGGAGGCATGTCAGAGAACCTTTCCGGTCGGCTCGGCGGCGTACGCGTCGTCCTCGGCGGGCGGCCTGCGCAACAGGGCGATCGAACCGGACACGGTCGTCGCCCGCAGGGTCCCCGTGCCGGCTCCCAGCGTGCCGGTGATCTTCTTCGCGCCCCACTGCCCGCCGACCCGCAGGTCCTCGAAGGCGTTGGAGACGGCACCGCTCGCGGTGTTCGCCTCGACCCTGGCGTCGGCCGGGTGCGGCAGCCGGATCGCGATCTCGCCGGTCACCGTGGCCAGCCGGATGTCCGTGGGCCTCCCGGACGGGTCGACGTCCAGCACCATGGCGCCGCTGACCGACTCGGCCCGGACCGAGGTCCCCGCCCCGTCGACCACCGTCAGATCGCCGGACACGGAGTGGAAGCGCAGATCCCCCGTGACGCTCTGGGCCTCCAGGCTGCCCGACACGGACTCGCCGCGCACCGCGCCGGTCAGCCCGACGAGCGTGGAGTCACCGGTGATGCCGCGGACCTCGGTGCGGCCGTCGATGCCGGAGACGACGGCCCCGGCTCCGATCACGCCGACCTCGACCGAGCAGGCGGCCGGCACGACGAGCGTGACCACGGCGCTGCGGCGACGGCCCTTGGGGTCGAACCAGCGCAGGAGGTCCTGCCAGGGCAGGTCCTCGTAGGCCACGGTGAGCCGGCCGTCCTCCTGGGTCACGATCAGCGGCGGGCCCTCGATCGCGGAGACCTCCAGCCGGGCGTCCGGCTCGTCGGTCCCGACCACGTTGACCGTGCCGTCGACGATGCGCACGTGGAGGGCCGCCACCGGATCCTCGAAGGCGAGCCTCCGCGGCTCGGTGATGGTCCATGTCGACACAGGCATGGATGTGACCTCCCGGAAAGCGTGGCAACGCAACATATCGCGTCTCGTCCAGAACACGATATATCGCGGATGGGCGAAGTCAAGGGAAGTCAGGGGAGGCCCAAGAGGGGTTGGTGAGGCAAAGCGCGCGCATAGGGATCAAACCTGGGCAAATTGCCCTAGCGTGTGAGCCATGAACGCGACATCCACCGGGGCCCTCCTGCTGTGCCGGGCCGACCCCGAGACCGTACGCCCGCTCGCCCACCTGCTGCGCGAGCAGATGCTGCTGGCCCACGCGGGCGAGGAGTGGAGCGTACTCGTCCCGGAGGGTAAGCCCTGGCGGAGCGACGGCGCTCGGAGGGACGTGGAGGTGCGGGATGCCGAGCCGGTGGACCGGGTCCTCGGCGGCTGGGCCACCGCGCTCGCCGTCGGCTCCACCTGGCCGGTGCTCGCCCTGTGGTGGGACGCCGACCGGGCCGGATTCACCCTCGCCGCCGGATTCCGCCAGCCCGTGGGCTACGTCTGGCTGACCGACGGCACCCCGGTGGGCGAGGACGAGGCCATGCGCACCTTCGCGGTCCGGCTCGGCCTCGACCCGGTGCTGGACGTACAGGCGCTGGAGGAGCTGACCCGCCCCGATCCGGACGGGAACGCGGACGCCCGGCTGCGCGGACTGCTCGCCGTTCTCACCCGCACCGGGCTGACCCTGCCGACCGGGCTCTCACCGGGCGAGAGCGCGGACCGGCTGCGCAGCGTCGCGGCGGTGCAGCGCGGGGTGGAACGCGTCGAGTGGGCGGGCTGGCGCGATGCCGTACGCGTCGAACTGGACGCGGTCGAGAGCAGCAGGATCGGCCCGTGGGTGCGCGGCCCCCGAGCCCGTGGCGTCGCCGCCGTCCAGCTCGCGGCAGGCCTCCCGCTCCTGCTGTGGGGCGCCCACCGCCGCAGCGGCGGCTGGGCGGCGGCCGGGGCGGTGCTGCTGGCGCAGGGCGCGCTGGGACTCGCGTACGAGCGGGCCAGGGCGGGCACGGGAGCCTTCTAGTCTTCTGAGTCAGGAATTCTGTTCAGATGTATAGGCTTGGTCTGTGGCGCGTACTGGGCGGCCGAAGGCCGAGTTGATCCTGTCCGACGAG
>NZ_JBIWLQ010000052.1:0-3717 GCF_044766265.1 Streptomyces sp. NPDC102283 | reverse complement strand
CGCGGCGGGCAACACCTTCCTGGACGCGCTCGCCCAGCACCGCAAAAGCCGGGGGCTTGCGGCCGTCTCGCTGGCCTGGGGCCTGTGGGCCGAGAGCAGCGATCTGAGCGGCCACCTCGACGAGGTGGACCTCAAGCGGATGGCCCGCTCCGGGCTCGTACCCGTGTCGAACGACGACGGCATGGCCCTGTTCGACGCTTCGCTGACCGGACACGACGCGGTACTGGCCGCGACCCGGCTGGACACGGCGTCGCTGCGGCAGTCCGCCGATCCGCAGCCGCTGCTGCGCGGCCTCGCCCCCGCCGCACGCCGGCGCACCGCGAAGGACGCGGACGCCGCACGGAGCGGGCCGACGCTGGCGCAGCGGCTGGCGGGCCTGGCCCGCGACGAGCAGGAGCGGGCGCTGAGCGATCTGGTCCGCGCGCAGGTCTCCGATGTGCTCGGGCACTCCGGCGGCAACGGTGTGGAGGCGGCGCGGGCCTTCAAGGACCTGGGATTCGACTCGCTGACGGCCGTGGAGCTGCGCAACCAGCTGCACGTTTCCACCGGGCTCCGCATGCCCGCGACCCTGATCTACGACCACCCGACCCCCGCCGCCCTCGCGGCCCATCTGCACGAGCAGCTCGCGGACCAGCTGTCGCCCGCCGGGCCGCTGCTCACCGACCTCGACCGGCTCAAGGCGGGCATCCGCGCGGTGGGGCAGGACGGCGGTGCGCAGGAGGAGATCATCGCGCGCCTCCAGGAACTTCTGATCATCGCCAACACGGCGCTCGGCGCGCAGGACGCCGCGGCCGACCACGACGACCTCGATGCGGCGAGCGACGAGGAGCTCTTCGCGCTCATCGACGAACTCGACTGACCTGCGGCCCTGTTGCGGCCGACGCATGAGCACACACCCGTACGACGGCACGTACCCGCGTCATCGCGCGTACGTCACCCTGGGAGCTGGAGAGACGTGGCTGACGAGAAAGAACTCCGCGAGTACCTGAAGCGTGCCATCGCCGACGCACGTGACGCGCGCAAGAGGCTGCGGGACGTGGAGGAGCAGTCGCACGAGCCGATCGCGATCGTGGGCATGGCCTGCCGCTTCCCCGGCGGGGTGTCCTCGCCCGATGACCTGTGGCGCCTGGTGTCCGACGGGGTCGACGCGATCGGCGAGTGGCCCGAGAACCGGGGCTGGGACGTGGAGAGGCTGTACGACCCCGACCCCGAGCAGGTCGGCACGTCCTACACGAAGAACGGCGGGTTCCTGCACGACGCCGACCGGTTCGACCCCGCGTTCTTCGGCATGTCGCCGCGGGAGGCCCTGGCGACCGACCCGCAGCAGCGGCTGATGCTGGAGACGACGTGGGAGGCGATGGAGGACGCGGGCCTGGACCCGAACGCGTACCGGGGCAGCCGCACCGGCGTCTTCTCCGGGCTGATGTACAACGACTACGCGACGCGCCCCAACCTCCCCGAGGGTCATGAGGGTTACCTCTACAGCGGCAGCGCTGGCAGCATCGCGGTGGGCCGCGTCGCCTACACCTTCGGGTTCGAGGGTCCCGCGGTCAGTGTCGACACGGCCTGCTCCTCGTCCCTGGTCGCGATCCACCAGGCGGCGACCGCGCTGCGCCTGGGCGAGTGCGACCTCGCGCTGGCGGGCGGTGCGGCGGTGATGTCGACGCCCGTCGCCTTCGTGGAGATCTCCGGGCTGCGCGGTCTGTCGGCGGACGGCCGCTGCAAGGCGTTCTCGGCGGCGGCGGACGGCACGGGCTGGTCGGAGGGGGTCGGCTTCCTGCTCGTCGAGCGTCTCTCGGACGCCCGGCGCAACGGGCACCGCGTGCTGGCCGTGCTGCGCGGCTCCGCGATCAACCAGGACGGTGCGTCCAACGGGCTGACCGCGCCCAGCGGCCCCGCCCAGGAACGCGTCATCCAGCAGGCCCTGGACAATGCGGGGCTCACCCACGACGACGTGGACGCCGTCGAGGCCCACGGCACCGGGACCCATCTCGGCGACCCGATCGAGGCACAGGCACTCCTGGCCACCTACGGAAACAACCGCAGCACCGAACACCCCTTGTACCTGGGGTCGTTGAAGTCGAACATCGGTCACACCCAGTCCGCCGCCGGGGTCGGCGGGGTGATCAAGATGGTGCAGGCCATGCGGCACGGCACCCTGCCCCGCACCCTCCACGTCGACGAGCCCACCCGGGTCGTGGACTGGGAGGCCGGCGCCGTCGAACTCCTCGCGAAGGAGCGGGAGTGGCCGCGGACCGGGGACCGGCCGCGCCGGGCCGCTGTCTCGTCCTTCGGCATGGGCGGCACCAACGCCCACGTGATCATCGAGCAGGCGCCCGAGGCCGAGCAGGCCGCGGACGAGTCCCGCACCCCGGTGCCCGCCGTGCCGCTGCTGCTGTCCGCCAGGACCCCGCAGGCCCTGGCCGGGCAGGCGCAGCGCCTCCTGGACCACCTGGAGCAGCGGCCCGACGCCGACCTGACCGACGTGGCGTACTCGCTCGCCACCACCCGCGCCGTGTTCGACGAGCGTGCCGTCGTGATCGCCGACGGCACCGGGGGCGAGGACCGCGAGCAGGTCCTGGAGCGGCTGCGGGCCCTCGCCGAGGAGCGCGACACCCGGGGTCTGGTACGGGGCACCGCCGTGCCGCGCGCCAGGACGGTCTTCGTGTTCCCGGGGCAGGGCTCGCAGTGGGCCCAGATGGCCGTGGAACTCCTGGAGACCTCGGCGGTGTTCGCCGCCCGGTTCGCCGAGTGCGCGGCCGCCGTCGAGGCGCACGTCGACTGGTCGGTCCAGGACGTGCTGCGCGAGCGCGAGGGGGCCCCTTCGCTCGACCGCGTCGAGATCGTCCAGGCCGTGCTGTTCTCGGTGCATGTGGCCCTCGCCGAGATGTGGCGCTCCCGGGGGATCGTGCCGGACGCCGTCGTGGGCCACTCCCAGGGCGAGATCGCCGCGGCCGCGTTCAGCGGCGCGCTCTCCCTGGAGGACGCCGCCCGCATCATCGTCGTACGCTCGCAGCTCTTCGCCGACGAGCTCCTGGGCCTCGGCGGTGTGGCCTCCATCGCCCTGTCCCCCTCCGACATCGGGCCGTGGCTGGAGCCGTACGGGGATCTGCTGTCGATCGCGGGTGTCAACAGCCCGCGCATGGTCACGGTGGCCGGTGACCGGGACTCCCTGGAGGAGCTGGTGGCCGCGCTCTCCGCGCAGGAGGTACGCGCCCGCATGATCGCGGCATCGGTCGCCTCGCACTGTGCGCAGGTCGAGCCGCTGCGCGAGCGGCTGTCGGAGCTGCTCGCCTTCGTCGAGCCGCGCGCCGGCGACGTGCCGCTGTACTCGACGGTCACCGGCGAGGTCCTGCGGGGCCCCGAGCTGACGGCCGCGTACTGGTACGAGAACTGCCGCAGGCCCGTGAACTTCGAGCCGGTCGTCCGCTCCCTGCTCGCCGACGGGTTCGACGTGTTCGTGGAGTGCAGCGCCCACCCGGTGCTGACCTTCGGTCTGTCGGAGACCTTCGAGGACGCCGGCGCGGAGGCGGCCGTCGTCGGGACGCTGCGGCGCGGCCGCGGTGGCCTTCAGCAGTTCCGTACGGCTCTGGGCGAGGCGTACGTCAGCGGTGTGGAGGTCGACTGGGAGGTGTTGTTCGAGGGCAGTGGTGCGCGGGTCGTGGAGCTGCCCGCGTACGCGTTCCAGCGCACCCGTTACTGGCTGGAGGGCACGAC
>NZ_JBIWLQ010000051.1:0-3892 GCF_044766265.1 Streptomyces sp. NPDC102283 | reverse complement strand
CGGGAACGATCCGGTCGGGGTCCTACCGGTCCGCGCCGGGTCGCGGCAGCGCACGACCCGGTCGGAGCAGCCCCTGTCGGAGGCGCTCGACCTCACGGCGATGAGGGCGATTCACGCGGACCGGAGCGGGGGTCGCAGGCTGAACTCACCCGCCGCTTCGGTCCTGGGCGGCCATGACCTCATCGCCGTGTTCGAAGGCCCAGGCGCCGAACGCGTCGATCGGACCGAGCAGCGTCCTTCCCAGAGCGGTGAGTTCGTACTCGACACGGGGCGGAGCCTCGGCATAGGCGTGTCGTTCCACCAGACCGTTGAACTCCAGCCGCCGCAGCGTCTCGGTCAAGACCTTGGAGCTGATGCCGCCGATGCGCTCGCGGAGTTCTCCAGGGCGTCTGGGGCCGTTCCGCAGGACCCAGATCAGCACGGGGTTCCAGGTGTTGGAGAGAAGGTCGAAGGCGAGGCGGGCGCGGCAGTCGGCGAGGTAGGCGTCGGTCGTCACGTCCCGAATGGTGCCTGACCGGTTTCCTAGTGTCGCCCGGAAGTGGTGGGAACGGGCAAGTGGTGGGAACGGGCTGGGAGAGGAACGAAGCGATGAGGATCGGCGTGCTGGGAACGGGGAACATGGCTGACGCACTGGCCACGCACTGGGTGCGGGCCGGGCACGAGGTGTTCTTCGGAGGCCGGGACGAGCAGAAGGCGCGGCGGCTCGCGACCCGCATCGGGGGCGGTGCGGGCCACGGGAGCCTGCGGCAGGCGGCGGACTTCGGTGGGGTGGTCCTGGTCGCGCTGCCCTATGGCGCGGGGGCAGCGGTCGTCGACGAACTCCGGGCGGCGCTGACCGGGAAGGTCCTGCTCGACTGTGCCAATCCGGTCGGTCCCGGCTTCCGGCTGCTGACCGAAGGCGGCCCCTCGGCGGCGGACCGACTGGCGGCGGCGGCACCGGGTGCGCAGGTCGTCAAGGCGTTCAACCTCTGCCACGAGGATGTCTGGCGGATGACACCGCCGGTCTTCGACGGTCGGCCCCTCGCGGTTCCGGTCTGCGGGGACGACGGGGCGGCACTCACGCTGGTGTACGAACTGGTGCGGGACGTGGGCTGCGAGCCGGTGGCCGGGGGCGGGCTGCAACGCGCCGGGCTGCTGGAGGCGACCGCGGCACTGTTCATCGGACTGTGGGTGGGGGAGCAGGCGGACGTACGGGCGATCGCACCGCCACTGGCGTACGCGACGGGCCCGCAAGCCGAGCGTGCGTGAGGCCTACCGGACAGGATCAAGATGTTCAGGCACCAGATGTCCAGACGCCAGATGTTTCGGTCGCGCGGAGATCCAACACCTGCGGAAGCGTGCTCTGTTGGCACGAGCCAGGGTGGGATGGGGCCGGCCGGATTCGAACCGACGTCCTCCTACATGCCGTGAAGGCGCGACAGCCACTGCGCTACGAGCCCCATCCCGCCCGCGATCGTACGAGCCATCCGCATCCAGCGCTCTGAAATAAATCCCCTAGGACTGGTCGCTCGGCGCGACGACCTCACCTTGTCGTTTGACCGAAGGCGTTCGGAGAGGTCGAGGCAAGGGTCACCTGAGCGGTCCAGGCCCCGGGTTCCCGGGGCGGGTCCCAGGTCACGTCGACGTGTACTCCGTGGACGTCGTGTGCGAGTCCCATCACCATGGTCGCCGCGGCGGCCTGTGCCTCGTCCGGGGCGGTAGCGACCGGAACGTCGGCGAGGCGCCCGCAGAGCATCCCGCCTTCCACGGTGAGGACACTGTGGCGCCAGCCTTCCGGCGTCGCGAGCAGGACGATGCCCTTCGGCATGCCGAAGGGAGGTCGCCTCTTCTTCTCCCGCTTTCGTCTCACCATGAAGCCATCCAACGTCGCCGGCTTCCCGACGGTTCAGGCGGGCGGAGCTTCAGGCGCCGCGGCGGGGCTTGGTGCCGACTTTTTGGTGGGCGGGACGGCTGAACGCCGCGCCGGTGGCGAGGACCCGCCCGACACCGTGACGGGTGGCCGGTAGCCGGTTCTTCGAGCCTGGCGGCCTGCCTGGGCCGGGGCGGGACGGTTCGGTGCACCGGCTGGGGAACCGGTCTTCGCGTGCAGGTTTCTGAACCCTCTGCGGACGCGGGCCGGTGTGAGCCTGTTCGGCTCGGTCGGCTTCTCCCAGGGCCTGCGGAGGTCTATGGGCCAGCGGTCGGGCGAGCCGGAGCTGGGCATAGGCAGCGATCACGAGCCAGGTCCACCGGTCGGCCGCTTCCGAGCTGCGAAGCCGGGGCTTGGTCGAGCCAAGAGTCTGCTTGAACAGGCGGAATATGTGCTCCACGTCGAAGCGACGCAAGAACGACTGCCAGCAGCGGTCGACGTCCGCCGCTGTCGCGCCGGTGCGCGACCACCACAGCCAGACCGGCTTGTTGACCCCGTCGCTGGGCAGCTTCTGAACGACCAGGCACACGATTCATACAATGCCAGCACGGCTCGCGAGAGTGCCCGGAAGTTTCGACTGTCCCGGCAAACCCCCCTACGGGCTGACCCAACCCATGCTGTTGCCCCGGTGAATTTCCGCGACCGCTCCCCAAGTTCGCCGCCAGAAACAAAATTCGACAGCACGGTGCCCGCGCCGGGTGGACGGATGCCATGATCAGCCAGCGGCCTCGCACCTCGGCATGCCATCCGGCGGTGCCGGGCCGCAGTGCGACAGCGTGACCAACGGAAGGGACCCGGCATGCGCAGACTCGTCCACTACATCGCCACCACCCTCGATGGCTTCATCGCGGGCCCGGACGGCGGGGACCCCACCGGTCCCAACGGCTTCTGGCCCATACCGGAGGACTACATACAGCACCTCGTGGCCGAGTACCCGGAGACGCTGCCCGTCCAGGCCCGGCAGGCTTTGTCCGTCACGGCGGAGGGCACGCACTTCGACACCGTGCTGGAGGGGCGGCGCAGCTACGAGATCGGTCTTGCGGCCGGCATCACCGACGCCTACCCCCACCTGCGTCACCTGGTGTTTTCCCGGACCCTGACCGAGAGCCCGGACCCGGCTGTCGAACTGGTCGCCGACGACCCGGTGGCGACCGTGCGCGAACTCAAGCAGCAGGACGGCAAGGACATCTGGCTCCTGGGCGGCGCCGAACTCGCGGGCTCCCTGTACGCCGAGATCGACACGCTCATCCTCAAACTCGGCCCGCTGACCATCGGCGACGGGATCCCGCTGTTCTCCCGCAAGGCTGCCTTCGACCCGCGCACCTGGACACTCGCAGACCACACCGCCCTCAAGAGCGGCGCGGTGTTCCTCACGTACACGCGCGTCGGCAGCTGAACGTTCCGGACGAGCGGCGCTTGTGGAGGCCGGGCGCGGGCGCGCTCAGAGGGTCACGCAAGCGCTGCCGTGCAGGCCGTGGACGGCCCCCACCTCTCCGAACGCCTTTGATCAATCGACAAGGTGAGGTCGTAGCGCCGGGTGATCAGTCCTACGGGATGAAATTCAGAACGCCGCGTGTGGGTGGCTCGTATGATCGGGCGGGATGGGGCTCGTAGCGCAGTGGCTGTCGCGCCTTCACGACGTGTGGGAGGACGCCGGTTCGAATCCGGCCGGCCCCGCCCCATCCTGAAGTCTGCCAACAGGACTGTTATTGCGCGGAGTTGTCCTCCTGCGCGACAGAACTACTGGCGCCTCAGCATCCTGATCCTGTCCGGTGCGCACGCACGCTCGGCTCTTGGGCCTGTCGCGTACGCCAGGGGCGGTGCGATCGCTCGTACGTCAGCCTGCTCCGCCACCCACAGTCCGACGAACAGTGCCGCGGTCGCCTCCAGAAGCCCGACGCGCTCCAGGCCGCCCCCGGCCACCGGGTCGTGCGCTGCCGCGACCCGGTGAGGGCCGGTAAACCCCCGACCGGATCGTTCGTC
>NZ_JBIWLQ010000050.1:0-4012 GCF_044766265.1 Streptomyces sp. NPDC102283 | reverse complement strand
CCGCTACGACAAAACCCGCGAATCCTACGAAGCAGCACTCACCATCGCGTCACTCCTAATGTGGATATGACCCTTTGAAGACACGCCCTAGGGCGACCCGGAGCGAGTTCTCCAGGACGGTCTTCGCGCCGGAGGTGAAGGGGCGGTGCCCCGACCACCACCGGCGGCCGCCCCGGCCGGCCGCCAGGGCTCCCTCGCCGTGGGCCCCTTCGACCCGGGAGACGATCGCTCCGAGGTCGATGCCGATGTCGGCGAGGGCGTCGGTGTCCGCCTTGGTCAGGCCGCCACGGCGGCGGGCCTCGGCGAACGCGGCGTCCAGGGAGGCTCGGCGGTCGTGGAGGCCGAGTGCGGTGACGGCGAACAAGGCCCGGCCGCCTTCCTGCTCCAGCAGCGCGAGCAGCAGGTGTTCCTCGGTGACCGAGTCGGCGCCGACCTGCTCGGCCTGGGCCACGGCGCCCTTCACGGTCGCGCGGGCCCCTCGGGTGAATCGCTCGAACATCAACGCCTCCCGTACTTCTTGTGCACGGCCTGCCGACTGACGCCCAGCTCGGCGGCGATCTCCTGCCACGACCAGCCCTGGACGCGGGCACTTCTCACCTGTACGGCTTCGAGCTGCTCCAGCAGCCGCCGCAGCGCGGCCACCGCCCGCAACCCGACGCGCGGGTCACGGTCGCCGGCGCGTGCGGCCAGATCCGTTGCTTCGGTCATGGCGTCAACCTACATTGACACCACTGCCTTGTCAATCAAAGTTGACATCGTCGCCGGCCAGGCGCGCGTGCCGCTCGACGTCGTACCGGACGTCGCCGTACCGCAGTTTGGCCCGGTCGATTCCCTCGGGCGCGAACCCCGACCGGGTCGCGACCCGGCAGGAGGCCGGGTTGTCGGTGCGGTGGCCCAGCTCCAGCCGGTACAGCCCCAGCTCGTCGAAGGCCCAGCGCGCCAGGGCCCGCACCCCGGCCGGGGCGACGCCCCGGCCGCGCGCCTCCTCCGTGGTCCAGTAGGAGACCCAGCCGGTGTCATGGGACCGGTTGACGGAGCCGACCGCGACACAGCCCAGCGCCTCGCCCTCCTCCCCCACGACGGCCCACGAGTAGCCGGTGCGCGCTCCCCGTTCGCGCGTGCGGTCCGCGATCCAGGCCAGCGCCCCGGACCGGTCGAACACCGGCCGGTCCGTCTGGCGGCCCATCTCGGCCGGGGCGAAGGCGCGGAGCACCGCCGAGGCGTCGGCGGGCTCCCAGGGGCGCAGCAGGAACCCTTCAGGGGTGGTCAGTTCGTCCATACGGGCCAGCCTCCCGCACGGTCACCACCACCTCCGCCCCGGGCCACGCCAGCACGACCGGCCGCCCCTCGCGCGACGGCCCGCCGAGGAGGCGGGCCGGACCGGTGACGGAGACACGCCAGCCCCGGCGCGAGGGCGGGAGGGACAGCTCGGTCACCCCGGGGCGGGCTGCGGCACGGTAGGCGAGGCGGTAGGAGTGGGTGTCCGCGTCGTACGCCTCGGAGCGGACGGTCCCCGCGACGGCGGGGGCGTACGGCGTTGCCGTCCGCTCCTTGTTCGTACGGAAGCGGCCGCGCTCGTCGACCGCGCAGTAGCCGCCGCCGTAGCACCAGACGTACCCCGCCCAGCCGGAGCTGTAGCGGTTCAGGGAGTCGACGGCCTCCCGGTAGAAGCGGCCCATGTGGGGGAGGGAGTTGTTCAGGGGTCCCCACTCGCCGACGACCACGGGCATCCGGTGGCGGGCCGGGTAGGCGGTGACGGCCGCCTCGTACGCCTCGATCCAGCCGGCCGAGGGGTCGTAGTCCGCACCCGCCTCCATGGCGGTGTTGTAGAAGTGCGGGGCGTACACGGTCCGGCGGTCCTCGATCCGGCCGAGCCCGGTGGGGACGCCCTCGCCGACGATGGGCGTCGGCTCGACGAAGAGCCAGGTGTCGCGGTCCTTCGCCCGGACGGCGCGGGCGAGCCGGTTGTACATCGGGGTGAGGTGCTGGGCCTCGATGCGGCGGGCGGCGGTGGGCAGGTCCTCGCCCGCGCGCAGCTCCCCCATCGGCTCGTTGATCAGGTCGTAGCCGATCACGGCCGGGTGGTCGCGGAAGCGTTCCGCGAGGACCTGCCACATGGCGGCCTGGGCGCGCTGAAGGTCGGGGTCCTCGTAGAGGTGGGTGAAGGCCCGCTGGACGGCGGGCTGGAAGTACTCCGAGAACCAGTCGTCGGGGTTCGGGGTGAACGGCAGCCCGTCGGTCCTGGTGGCCCAGGCGGGGATGCCCCGGTGCCCGAACGCGGGCCCGAAGACGTCCTGGTGGGCGTCGATGAGGACATGGACACGGTGCTTGCCCGCCCAGTCCAGGATGCGTTCGACGCGTCGGAGACAGCGTTCGCTGTACTGGCCGCGGGTGGGCTCCAGGTCGTCCCAGAAGACCAGCAGCCGGGCGAAGTTGAAGCCGTGTGCGCGCAGGTCGCGGAAGTGCCGTTCGGTGATGGCGGTGAGGGCGTCCTCGCCGCGGTTCGCCTTGTCCTCGACGTTCCAGCCCCGCAGGGTGAGGGTGCGCCCCTGGCCGTCGGTCAGCGGCGGGACGCCGTGCCGTGCGGACGCGGGGGCCGGAGCCGGGGCGGATACGGATGCGGGGCGTGCCGTAGCGGCGGGGGCGAGGACCCCCGCCGCGAGCACGGACGCGACGACAACTGCCATGAGTGCTCTGCCCATTCGCATGGGTCGATCTCACCAGCAGAGCTGAACATCCCTCAAGTCTTCGTCACCGAGGAGTTCTCAGGGACTTCCCGACCATCCTCAGGAGGTCGGTGTGAACACGATCTTCCCGAAGAGGTCGCCCGACTCCAGCCGCCGGAACCCGTCCTTGGCCCGGTCCAGCGGCAGCACCTCGTCGATGACCGGGCGCACCCCGGTGGTCGCGCAGAACGCGAGCAGGTCCTCCAACTCGTCCTTGGACCCCATGGTGGAGCCGACGACCTTCAGTTCCAGGAAGAAGATGCGGGTCAGCTCGGCGTGCGCGGGCCGATCGCCGCTGGTGGCCCCGGAGATGACGAGGGTGCCGCCGGGACGCAGCGACTTCACGGAGTGGGACCAGGTGGCGGCCCCCACGGTCTCGATGACGGCGTCCACCCGCTGCGGCAGCCGGGCGCCGGGCTCGTACGCCTCCAGAGCGCCGAGTTCGACCGCCCGCTCACGCTTGGCCTGGTCCCGGCTGGTGGCGAAGACCCGTAGCCCGGCGGCCTTCCCGAGCACGATGGCGGCGGTGGCGACCCCGCCGCCGGCGCCCTGGACGAGCACGGAATCGCCGGGCCGCACACCGGCGTTGGTGAACAGCATCCGGTACGCGGTGAGCCAGGCGGTCGGCAGACAGGCGGCCTCCTCGAAGCTGAGCTCCCTCGGCTTGGGCAGGACGTTCCAGGTGGGGACGGTGACCTGCTCGGCGAAGGCGCCCTGGTAGCGCTCGGTGAGGATGGAGCGCGGCTCCTTCGGCCCGACGCCGTGCCCCGACTGCCCGATGACGGAGTGCAGGACGACCTCGTTGCCGTCCTGGTCGACGCCGGCCGCGTCGCAGCCGAGGATCATCGGCAGCCGGTCCTGCGGGAGACCCACGCCCCGCAGGGACCAGAGGTCGTGGTGGTTGAGGGAGGCCGCCCGGACGGTGACGGTGGTCCACCCGGGACGCGCCCGGGGCGCCGGGCGGTCACCCAGCTCCAGGCCGTCGAGGGGATGGTCGGGATCGATGCGGGCTGCGTATGCGGCGAACATGGCTCGACGATAGGCGGGGCGGGGCGGCCCGCGTAACCGCCTCCGCGTGTGACGCACACCAAGCAACTTCAAGCCCCTGCGGCGATTGAGCAGCGGGGGTCCGGGGGCGGAGCCCCCGAGGGGCGGGGGGCCGCCCGGGCCGGGCCCCCCCCCCCCCCCCCCCCCACCCCCCCCCCCCCCCCCCGCCCCCCCCCCCCCCCCCGCCCCCCCCCCCCCCCCCCCCCCCCCCCACCCCCCCCCCCCCCCACCACCCCCCC
>NZ_JBIWLQ010000049.1:0-3180 GCF_044766265.1 Streptomyces sp. NPDC102283 | reverse complement strand
TTTGAGAACTGCACAGTGGACGCGAGCATCTGTGGCCAAGTTTTTAAGGGCGCACGGTGGATGCCTTGGCACCAGGAACCGATGAAGGACGTGGGAGGCCACGATAGTCCCCGGGGAGCTGTCAACCAAGCTTTGATCCGGGGGTTTCCGAATGGGGAAACCCGGCAGTCGTCATGGGCTGTCACCCGCTGCTGAACACATAGGCAGTGTGGAGGGAACGAGGGGAAGTGAAACATCTCAGTACCCTCAGGAAGAGAAAACAACCGTGATTCCGGGAGTAGTGGCGAGCGAAACTGGATGAGGCCAAACCGTATGCGTGTGATACCCGGCAGGGGTTGCGCATGCGGGGTTGTGGGATCTCTCTTTCATAGTCTGCCGGCTGTGAGACGAGTCAGAAACCGTTGATGTAGGCGAAGGACATGCGAAAGGTCCGGCGTAGAGGGTAAGACCCCCGTAGCTGAAACATCAACGGCTCGTTTGAGAGACACCCAAGTAGCACGGGGCCCGAGAAATCCCGTGTGAATCTGGCGGGACCACCCGCTAAGCCTAAATATTCCCTGGTGACCGATAGCGGATAGTACCGTGAGGGAATGGTGAAAAGTACCGCGGGAGCGGAGTGAAATAGTACCTGAAACCGTGTGCCTACAAGCCGTGGGAGCGTCGCTGTATGTGCTTGCACATGCAGTCGTGACTGCGTGCCTTTTGAAGAATGAGCCTGCGAGTTAGCGGTGTGTAGCGAGGTTAACCCGTGTGGGGAAGCCGTAGCGAAAGCGAGTCCGAATAGGGCGTTTGAGTTGCACGCTCTAGACCCGAAGCGGAGTGATCTAGCCATGGGCAGGTTGAAGCGGAGGTAAGACTTCGTGGAGGACCGAACCCACCAGGGTTGAAAACCTGGGGGATGACCTGTGGTTAGGGGTGAAAGGCCAATCAAACTCCGTGATAGCTGGTTCTCCCCGAAATGCATTTAGGTGCAGCGTCGTGTGTTTCTTGCCGGAGGTAGAGCACTGGATAGGCGATGGGCCCTACCGGGTTACTGACCTTAGCCAAACTCCGAATGCCGGTAAGTGAGAGCGCGGCAGTGAGACTGTGGGGGATAAGCTCCATGGTCGAGAGGGAAACAGCCCAGAGCATCGACTAAGGCCCCTAAGCGTACGCTAAGTGGGAAAGGATGTGGAGTCGCAGAGACAACCAGGAGGTTGGCTTAGAAGCAGCCACCCTTGAAAGAGTGCGTAATAGCTCACTGGTCAAGTGATTCCGCGCCGACAATGTAGCGGGGCTCAAGCGTACCGCCGAAGTCGTGTCATTCATACACATAGGGCCAACGCCCGTATGGATGGGTAGGGGAGCGTCGTGTGCCGGGTGAAGCAGCCGCGGAAGCGAGTTGTGGACGGTTCACGAGTGAGAATGCAGGCATGAGTAGCGATACACACGTGAGAAACGTGTGCGCCGATTGACTAAGGGTTCCTGGGTCAAGCTGATCTGCCCAGGGTAAGTCGGGACCTAAGGCGAGGCCGACAGGCGTAGTCGATGGACAACCGGTTGATATTCCGGTACCCGCTTTGAAACGCCCAGTACTGAATCAGGCGATGCTAAGTCCGTGAAGCCGGCCCGATCTCTTCGGAGTTGAGGGTAGTGGTGGAGCCGATGAACCAGACTTGTAGTAGGTAAGCGATGGGGTGACGCAGGAAGGTAGTCCAGCCCGGGCGGTGGTTGTCCCGGGGTAAGGGTGTAGCCCGTGTGGTAGGTAAATCCGTCACACGTTAAGGGTGAGACCTGATGCCGAGCCGATTGTGGTGAAGTGGATGATCCTATGCTGTCGAGAAAAGCCTCTAGCGAGTTTCATGGCGGCCCGTACCCTAAACCGACTCAGGTGGTCAGGTAGAGAATACCGAGGCGTTCGGGTGAACTATGGTTAAGGAACTCGGCAAAATGCCCCCGTAACTTCGGGAGAAGGGGGGCCATCACTGGTGATAGCACTTGCTGCTTGAGCTGGGGGTGGCCGCAGAGACCAGCGAGAAGCGACTGTTTACTAAAAACACAGGTCCGTGCGAAGCCGTAAGGCGATGTATACGGACTGACGCCTGCCCGGTGCTGGAACGTTAAGGGGACCGGTTAGCTGCCTTTCGGGGTGGCGAAGCTGAGAACTTAAGCGCCAGTAAACGGCGGTGGTAACTATAACCATCCTAAGGTAGCGAAATTCCTTGTCGGGTAAGTTCCGACCTGCACGAATGGCGTAACGACTTCTCGACTGTCTCAACCATAGGCCCGGTGAAATTGCACTACGAGTAAAGATGCTCGTTTCGCGCAGCAGGACGGAAAGACCCCGGGACCTTTACTATAGTTTGATATTGGTGTTCGGTTCGGCTTGTGTAGGATAGGTGGGAGACTTTGAAGCGGCCACGCCAGTGGTTGTGGAGTCGTCGTTGAAATACCACTCTGGTCGTGCTGGATGTCTAACCTGGGTCCGTGATCCGGATCAGGGACAGTGTCTGATGGGTAGTTTAACTGGGGCGGTTGCCTCCTAAAGAGTAACGGAGGCGCCCAAAGGTTCCCTCAGCCTGGTTGGCAATCAGGTGTTGAGTGTAAGTGCACAAGGGAGCTTGACTGTGAGACCGACGGGTCGAGCAGGGACGAAAGTCGGGACTAGTGATCCGGCAGTGGCTTGTGGAAGCGCTGTCGCTCAACGGATAAAAGGTACCCCGGGGATAACAGGCTGATCTTCCCCAAGAGTCCATATCGACGGGATGGTTTGGCACCTCGATGTCGGCTCGTCGCATCCTGGGGCTGGAGTCGGTCCCAAGGGTTGGGCTGTTCGCCCATTAAAGCGGTACGCGAGCTGGGTTTAGAACGTCGTGAGACAGTTCGGTCCCTATCCGCTGTGCGCGTAGGAATATTGAGAAGGGCTGTCCCTAGTACGAGAGGACCGGGACGGACGAACCTCTGGTGTGCCAGTTGTCCTGCCAAGGGCATGGCTGGTTGGCTACGTTCGGAAAGGATAACCGCTGAAAGCATCTAAGCGGGAAGCCTGCTTCGAGATGAGTATTCCCACCCTCTTGAAGGGTTAAGGCTCCCAGTAGACGACTGGGTTGATAGGCCAGATGTGGAAGCCCTGTAAGGGGTGGAGCTGACTGGTACTAATAGGCCGAGGGCTTGTCCTCAGTTGCTCGCGTCCACTGTGTT
>NZ_JBIWLQ010000048.1:0-5233 GCF_044766265.1 Streptomyces sp. NPDC102283 | reverse complement strand
ATGCCGCGCCCGCACCACATCCCACTCTCCTTCGCCCAGCGCCGCCTGTGGTTCCTGCACAAACTCGAAGGCCCCTCACCCACCTACAACATGCCCATGGCGCTTCAGCTGACCGGCGAGGTGGATCAGCAGGTACTGCGTGCCGCGCTGCTGGACGTTGTCGAACGGCATGAGTCGCTGCGCACGGTCTTCCCCGAACACCACGGTCAGCCCTGGCAGCGGATCATCGCTGCCGACCAGGTGGAATGGAGTTTGGAGTCTCGCTCGGTCACTGAGCGGGAGCTGCCGACGGCTTTGGAAGCCGCGGCACGTTACCCCTTCGATCTCTCCTCGGAGATTCCGATCCGGGCATCGCTGTTCGCCTGCGGTGATCGGCACGTCCTGATGATCATGATCCATCACATCGCCGGTGACGGCTGGTCGGTGGGGCCGCTGGCGCGCGACATCGTCACGGCATATTCGGCTCGCAGCATGGGTCGGGTTCCGGCGTGGGCGGAATTGCCCGTGCAGTACGCGGACTACAGCCTCTGGCAGCGAGAGCTGCTGGGTGAGGAGTCCGATCCGGACAGTGTGCTGTCCCGGCAGGTCACCTATTGGACGAGGCAACTGGCTGGTCTACCAGATCAGTTGAGCCTCCCGACGGACCGTCCGCGGCCGGCGGTGGCCTCGTACGGCGGTTCCTGTCTCACCTTCGCTTTGGACGGCGAGCTGCACCGGGACATCGCGGCGCTGGCGGCCGAGCGTGGGGCCACCGTGTTCATGGTGCTGCAGGCGGGGATGGCGGCGTTGCTGTCCCGGCTGGGGGCGGGCACCGATATCCCGCTCGGCAGCGGCATCGCGGGGCGTACCGACGCAGCCCTGGACGACCTCGTCGGGTTCTTCGTCAATACGCTGGTGCTGCGCACCGACACTTCTGGAGATCCCGAGTTCACGGATCTGCTGGAACAGGTCCAGGAGTCGAGCTTGGCGGCCTACGCCAACCAGGACGTGCCGTTCGAGTACCTCGTCGAGGTGCTCAACCCGAAGCGGTCCACGGCCCACCACCCGCTGTTCCAGGTTGCCCTCACCCTGCAGAATGCGCCCGAGGGCCGGTTCGAGCTGCCCGGTCTCGAAGTGCGGCAGCAGACGGTCGCAACCGGCGCCGCCCGCTACGACGCACTGGTCTCGCTCAATGAGGTCCGGGACGGCGACGGTGTCCCGTGCGGGCTGGAGGGTTTGGTGGAGTTCGCCACCGACCTGTTCGACGAGGAGACCGTGCGGCGGCTGGTGGAGCGTTGGGAGCGGCTGCTGCGTGCCGTGACCGCTGATCCCCGCGTCCGGATCGGGCAGGTCGAGCTTGTCGGCGCGGCCGAGCGCGAGGCCGTATTGGCTCATGGGCGTGGCCCGGTCGCCGAGCAGGCGGAGCTGCTTCCGGACCTGCTCGCCGCGCAGGCCGCCCGCACCCCGGAAGCCGTCGCGGTGGTCTGTGACGGGTCGATCCTTACCTACGCCGAGCTTGATGAGCGGGCCAACCGGCTGGCCCGGCTGCTCATCGCCCGGGGCGCCGGCCCCGAACGGCTGGTCGCGGTCGCTCTGCCGCGATCGGCGGAGCTCCTCATCACGCTCCTGGCAGTGCTGAAGTCCGGTGCGGCCTACCTGCCGCTCCATCCCGGAGACCCGGCCGAACGGCTCAGGTCCCTGATCGCCGATGCCGGCCCGATGCTCCTCGTCACCCGTCAGGACGTCCGACTGCCGGACAGCGTCGAGCAGCCCACCCCGGTGGACCTGGGCGATCCGGAGTCCCGCGCTCGGCTTGCGGTACTGTCCGGCGATCCGGTGACGGACCGAGAACGCACCGTCCCCCTGAACGGAGCCCACCCCGCATATGTGATCTACACCTCAGGATCCACCGGGCGGCCCAAAGCAGTTGTGGTCGAGCAACGGGGCCTGGCCGGGCAGCTCCAGTGGCTGCGGGGGGCCTACTCCTTCGACGGCCGTGATGTGGTCCTCTTCCGCACGGCCGTCGGATTCGACGCTGCCGGGTGGGAGATATGGCTGCCCCTGATCACCGGCGCGACGGTGTGCATTGCCCCGGACGATGTCGCGCGCGATCCGCAGCGGCTGGTCGACCTCATCGTCCGCGACCGCGTCACCACGGCCCAATTCGTCCCCTCGCTGCTGGCCGCACTTCCGGTACCGCCGCCGATCCACGCGATGACCCGCATGTTCTCCGGAGGTGAGGCGCTCGGTGCCGCGCTGGCCGAGGAGATCGCGTCCGCCTGGGGCTGCCAGGTGATCAACCTTTACGGGCCGACCGAGACAACGATTCAGGTGGCCTCGGCGGTAGCGGCCCGATCCCGCCGCACCGGGCACACTGTCCCGGTCGGCAGGCCCGTGAGCGACACGGCACTGGCTGTACTGGACGAACGGCTACAACCGGTGCCGCCGGGTGTGCCGGGCGAGTTGTTCGTGGGGGGCGCGCAGGTCGCCCGCGGCTACCTGAACCGTCCCGGACTCACCGCCGAGCGGTTTGTGGCCGACCCCCTCGGGCCGCCTGGGTCGCGGATGTACCGCACCGGCGATGTGGTCCGGTGGACCGCTGGCGGAGAACTGTCATTCGTCGGCCGTGCGGACGACCAGATCAAGGTGCGGGGCTTCCGTATCGAGCCGGGCGAGATCGAGGCCGCACTGCTCGCCCACCCCGCAGTGGAGCAGGCCGCGGTAGTCGTCCGGGAGGACGACCCCGACGATCAGCGGCTGGTCGGCTATGTCGTGCCCGCGGCGAACGCCGGGGAACTGGTGGCCGAGGACCAGGTCGCCGAGTGGCGTGAAGTCCATGACGCGGTGTCCGCTGGTTCCCGGACCGATGAATTCGGGGCGGACTTCGTCGGCTGGATCAGCTCATATACGGGAAATCTGATTCCGCCGGCGGAAATGCAGGAATGGCGGGATGCCGCCGTGGCACGGATCAGGGAATTCGCACCCAGGCGCGTGCTGGAGATCGGTGTGGGTTCCGGATTGCTCCTCGCCCATGTGGCCCCACATTGTGAAGCCTACTGGGGAACGGACCTCTCTCCCGTCGTGATCGACCGGCTCTCGGGCCTGGTGGAAGAAGCGGGCCTGGCCAACCGGGTCCGGCTGAGCTGCCGGTCCGCCGACGACACCGACGGGCTTCCGGACAAGTTCTTCGACACCATTGTGCTGAATTCCGTGGTGCAGTATTTCCCGTCCGGCGACTACCTTGCCAAGGTTCTCGGGCGCGCGATGGAACTGCTGGCGCCGGGTGGCCGGATCGTGCTGGGCGATGTCCGCAATCTCCGTTCGGTACGTGCGCTGCATACCGCTGTGCAAGGCGGACGGAACGGACTCGCCAGGGACGCCGTCCGGCTGCATGCCGCGGTGGAACGTGCGGTGTTGCTGGAGAAGGAACTGCTGGTCGCGCCGGAGTTCTTCACCACGCTCGCCGAGACCGACGGCCGCGTCGGTGCGGTCGATGTGCGGCTGAAGCGCGGCGGCTACCACAATGAACTGACCCGCCACCGCTATGAAGTGGTGCTGCACGCCGCCGACGCCCACGGCCCCGGTGACACCGACCCGGTGTCGCTCACCGGAATCGCCGAGTTGCGGTGGGGTCGGGAGGTGTCCGGGCTCGATGGACTGCCGACCGAGCTTGACGGGCCTGTGCGCATCTCGGGATTGGTCAACGCCCGGCTCGCCGTGGAAATGGCCGCGGCAGATGCGCTGGACCCCCGTCGGCAGGGCGCCGCCAAGGCCGCTGCCGCCGTCGATCCGGAGGACGTCGTCCGGTGGGGAGAACGGCACGGCCTGGCCGTCGTGACCACCTGGAGCGCCGAACGCCTGGAACTGTTCGACGCGGTCGTCTTGCCAAGGGCACTTGGCGGTCAGGTGGTGCGCGGTCTCTGCCGCGCCTCCACCGTGCCGGGCCCGCTGGTCAACAATCCGGCTGCGGTCAGGGGCATTGGCAACGTCCTGGCTTCGGTGAAAGACCTGCTCACCGAACGACTGCCGACTCACCTCGTTCCGTCGCGGCTGGTGGCGATCGGTGCGATTCCAGTGACCCGCAACGGCAAGCTGGACCGCAAAGCCCTGCCGATGCCGGACGTCGCAACCGATGGTGGCCGGCCCCCGCGAACGCCTCGTGAGGAGGTGTTGTGCGGGCTGTTCGCCCAGGTGCTGGGTGTGCCGCGGGTCGGTGTCGATGACGGATTCTTCGACCTGGGCGGGCATTCGCTTCTCGTCACCCGGCTCGTCAGCCGTATCCGCAGTGTGCTGGGTGTCGAGGTGGCCATCGCGACGGTCTTCGACGCCCCCACGGTGGCAGGACTGGCCCAGCGGCTGGACGGTGACCGCACGGAGCGCCCGGCCTTGGTGGAGATGGCGCGCCCGGAGACCATTCCGCTGTCCTTCGCCCAACGGCGGCTGTGGTTCCTGCACAAGCTCGAGGGCCCGTCGGCGACGTACAACATGCCGTTGGCCTTGCGGCTGTCCGGCGATGTGGACCGGACGGCACTGCGAGCGGCCTTGCAGGATGTGGTGCGGCGGCACGAGTCGCTGCGCACCATGTTCCCCGAGCAGGACGGCGAACCTCGGCAGCGAGTGGTCCCGCCGGACCGGGCGGAGCTGTGGGGGGAGACCCGCTCGGTCAGCGAGCGGGAGCTGCCGGAAGCTCTGGAAACCGCGGCCCGTTACGGGTTCGACCTCTCTGCCGAGATACCGGTCCGGGTATCGCTGTTCACCTGTGACGACGACCATGTTCTGTTGCTTCTCATCCATCACATCGCCTGCGATGGATGGTCGATGGGTCCGCTGGCACGGGACATCGTCTCGGCGTACTCCGCCCGCAGCACGGGACGGGCTCCCGAATGGACGGAACTGCCCGTGCAGTACGCCGACTACACGCTGTGGCAGAGGGAGTTGCTGGGGGACGAGTCCGACCCGGGCAGTGTCCTGTCGCAGCAGGTGGCGTACTGGACCGAGCAGTTGGCGGACCTGCCGGAGCAGCTGAATCTTCCCACTGACCGACCGCGGCCGCCGAAGGCGTCGTACGCGGGCTCCAGCCTGGTCTTCGAACTGGAAGGTGAGCTTCACCGGAATCTGTCCGTGCTGGCGGGCCGCAGCGGTGCGACGGTGTTCATGGTGTTGCAGGCGGCGATGGCGGCGTTGTTGACGCGGCTGGGTGCGGGTACGGACATTCCGTTGGGCAGTGGGCAGGCGGGACGGACGGACGAGGCGC
>NZ_JBIWLQ010000047.1:0-6919 GCF_044766265.1 Streptomyces sp. NPDC102283 | reverse complement strand
GTGGTCGCCTGCGATGTGGCCGACCGCGAGGCGCTCGCCGAGGTCATCGCCGGCATCCCGCGGGAGCACCCGCTGACCGCGGTGATCCACACCGCGGGCGTCGTCGATGACGGCATCCTCTCCGGGATCACCCCGGACCGCCTCGACGCCGTGCTGCGGCCGAAGATCGACGCGGCCTGGAATCTGCACGAGCTCACCGAGGGTCTCGAACTGGACGCCTTCGTGCTGTACTCCTCGATCGCCGGTCTGCTCGGCACCGCGGGGCAGGCCAACTACGCGGCGGGCAACACCTTCCTGGACGCGCTCGCCCAGCACCGCAAAAGCCGGGGGCTTGCGGCCGTCTCGCTGGCCTGGGGCCTGTGGGCCGAGACGAGTGAGGGCAGCAGCAACCTGGACGAGGTGGACCTCAAGCGGATGGCCCGCTCCGGGCTGCTGCCGCTGTCGAACGACGACGGCATGGCCCTGTTCGACGCTTCGCTGACCGGACACGACGCCGTGCTGGCCGCGACCGTCATCGACACGGCGTCGCTGCGGCGGCAGTCCGCCGATCCGCAGCCGCTGCTGCGCGGCCTCGCCCCCGCCGCACGCCGGCGCACCGCCGCACGGGCCGCGCAGAGCGGCGGGTCGCCCCTGGCCCAGCGGCTGGCGGGGCTCACCCCGGGCCAGCGCGAGCGCACGCTCATCGATCTCGTGCGGGCCCAGGTCGCCGATGTCCTCGGCCACACGGACCATGAAGGCATCGACGCGGACCACGCGTTCAAGATGCTGGGCTTCGACTCGCTGACCGCCGTGGAGCTGCGCAACCGGCTGAACACCGCGACGGGTCTGCGGTTGCCCGCGACCCTGATCTTCGACCATCCGACGCCGGCCGCCCTGGCGGCCCATCTGTCGGCGGAGGTCTCGGACACGCCTGCGGCGCAGCCGCAGGCGGCTCGCCGCGCCGTCGCCGGCCGGTCGGACACGGAGCAGATCGCGATCGTGGGCATGGCCTGCCGCTACCCGGGCGGGGTGTCCTCGCCCGATGACCTGTGGCGCCTGGTGTCCGACGGGGTCGACGCGGTCGGCGAGTGGCCCGAGGACCGGGGCTGGGACGTGGAGAGCCTGTACGACCCCGACCCCGGGCGGATCGGCACCTCGTACACCCGCAACGGCGGATTCCTGGACGACGCCGACCACTTCGATCCCGCGTTCTTCGGGATGTCGCCGCGGGAGGCCCTGGCGACGGACCCGCAGCACCGGCTGCTGCTGGAGACGGCGTGGGAGGCGATGGAGGACGCGGGCCTGGACCCGAACGCGTACCGGGGCAGCCGTACCGGTGTCTTCGCCGGCGTCATGCACCACGACTACGCGTCCCGGGTCCGTGACATCCCCGAGGACCTGGAGGGCTTCCTGCTGAGCGGTAACGCGGGCAGTGTCGCCTCGGGGCGTGTCGCGTACAACTTCGGGTTCGAGGGTCCCGCGGTCAGTGTCGACACGGCCTGCTCCTCGTCCCTGGTCGCCCTGCACCAGGCGGCCGCCGCCCTGCGGTCGGGCGACTGCGATCTCGCGCTGGCGGGCGGTGTGGCCGTGATGGCCACGCCGATGGGTTTCGTGGAGTTCTCGCGGCAGCGGGGGCTGTCGGCGGACGGCCGCTGCAAGGCGTTCGCCGCCTCGGCCGACGGCACCGGATGGTCGGAGGGGGTCGGTCTGCTGCTGATCGAACGCCTCTCGGACGCCCGGCGCAACGGCCATCAGGTGCTGGCCGTGCTGCGCGGCTCCGCGATCAACCAGGACGGTGCGTCCAACGGACTGACCGCGCCCAGCGGCCCCGCCCAGGAACGCGTCATCCAGCAGGCCCTGGACAATGCGGGGCTCACCCACGACGACGTGGACGCCGTCGAGGCCCACGGCACCGGGACCCGCCTCGGCGACCCGATCGAGGCACAGGCACTCCTGGCCACCTACGGAAACAACCGTGATGCGGAGCACCCGGTCTATCTGGGGTCGTTGAAGTCGAACATCGGCCATACCCAGGCTGCCGCGGGTGTCGGCGGGGTGATCAAGATGGTGCAGGCCATGCGGCACGGCACCCTGCCCCGCACCCTGCACGTCGACGAGCCCACGCCGATCGTGGACTGGGAAGCCGGTGCGGTGGAGCTGCTGACCGAGGAGCGGGAGTGGCCGCGGACCGGGAACCGGCCGCGGCGGGCCGCTGTCTCGTCCTTCGGGATCAGCGGCACCAACGCCCACGTCATCATCGAGCAGGCTCCGGCGCCGAAGCCGGCCGCCGCGAAGCCGCGTGCCGAACTGCCGGTCGTGCCGCTGCTGTTGTCCGCCAGGACTCCGCAGGCCCTGCCGGGGCAGGCCCAGCGGCTGCTGGACCACCTGGAGCAGCGGCCGGACGCCGACCTGAGCGACGTGGCGTATTCACTGGCCGCCACCCGGGCTCATCTGGAGCGGAGGGCCGTGGTGCTGGGGAGCGACCGTGCGGAGCTCCTGGCGGGTCTGCGGTCGGTCGCCCGGGGGGAGGAAGCCGCGTCCGTGGTGACGGGCGCGGTGGCCCGTGCCCGGGGCGAAGTCGCTTTCGTGTTCACGGGTCAGGGTGCGCAATGGGCCGGGATGGGCCGCGAGCTCTACGACCACTACCCCGTCTTCGCCCAGGCCTTCGACACCATCTGCGCCCACTTCGACCCCCACCTCACCCACCCCCTGCGCACCATCGCCTTCGCCCCCCACAACACCGCCGAAGCCGGCCTCCTCGACCAGACAGGCAACGCCCAACCCGCCCTGTTCACCCTCGAAGTCGCCCTCTACCGCCTCATCGAATCCTGGGGCCTCACCCCCGACCACCTCATCGGCCACTCCATCGGCGAACTCGCCGCCGCCCACATCGCCGGCATCCTCACCCTCCAGGACGCCACCACCCTCGTCACCGCCC
Source organism: Streptomyces sp. NPDC102283 (assembly GCF_044766265.1). Classification (NCBI taxonomy): domain Bacteria; kingdom Bacillati; phylum Actinomycetota; class Actinomycetes; order Kitasatosporales; family Streptomycetaceae; genus Streptomyces; species Streptomyces sp. NPDC102283. Next base: position 4,002 of record NZ_JBIWLQ010000047.1, on the reverse strand, counting down.
GCGCCCGCCTCATGCAACAACTCCCCACCCACGGCGCCATGATCGCCATCCAAGCCACCGAAAACGAAATCACCCCCCTCCTCACCCACCACCACAACCGCGCCGACATCGCCGCCATCAACACCCCCACCTCCCTCGTCATCTCCGGCGACGACGACACCGTCACCACCATCGCCGCCGAACTCGCCCACCAAGGACGCCGCACCAAACGCCTCAAAGTCAGCCACGCCTTCCACTCCCCCCACATGAACGACATCCTCGACACCTACGAAAACATCGCCACCACCCTCACCTACCACCCCCCCACCATCCCCATCACCTCCACCCTCACCGGCCAACCCCCCACCCCCACCGACCACCGCACCCCCACCTACTGGCGCAACCAACTCCGCCACACCGTCCGCTTCGCCGACGCCATCACCACCCTCACCAACCAGAACATCACCACCTACACCGAAATAGGACCCGACGCAGTCCTCACCCCCCTCATCACCGAAACCGCACCCCACACCACCACCACCCCCCTCATGCACCGCACCAAACCCCAAACCACCACCCTCATCAACGCCCTCGCCCACCTCCACACCCACGGCACCCCCATCGACTGGACCACCCACCTCACCCCCACCCACCCCCACCCCACCCCCCTCCCCACCTACGCCTTCCACCACAAGCGCTACTGGCTCGACACGGACACCTCCGCAGGACGGGTCTCCGCCCCTGCCGGGCATCCGCTGCTCGGCGCCCCGATCCGGGTGGCCGGCACCGACACCACGCTGTTCGCCGGCCAGGTCTCCGCCCGCACACACCCCCACCTCGTCCACCACACCCCCGCCGGCACCCCCCACCTCCCCGCCTCCGCGCTGGTCGAGCTCGCGGTCCACGCCGGCGGCGAGGCCGGCTGCACCGTCCTGGACCACCTCACCCTCACCCGCCCGCTCACCCTCGCCCCCCGCACCACCCTCCAGCTCCAGGTGCGTCTCACCACCACCGGCGACCCCGGGCAGCGGGCCGTCACCGTCTTCGCGTTCCGCGACGGCGACGGCGACGACGCCTGGATCCAGGTCGCCGAAGGGCTGGTGCGCGCGGACACGCAGGACGGCGGTGCACCCGCGGACCGGTTCTCCGGTGGTGGTGACGCGTTCGAGGTGCGGCTGTCCGAAGAGGCCCGGAGCGAGGCGGGCCGGTACGGTCTGCACCCCTCGCTCCTGGAAGCCGTCGTCACCAGCCGTCCGGGCGGCGCGCCCGACGGCAGCACGCAGGCCGCGGCCGACTGGAAGGGCGTGCGCGTGTACGCCCCGGGTGCCGACGTCGTGCGGGCCGTGCTCACGGAGCGCGGGGACGGCACCGTCTCCGTGCGGCTCACGGACGAGAGCGGACTGCCGGTCGCCACGGTCGACTCGCTCGGCTACCGGGCGACGCCCGACGAGCGGTTCGCCTTCGCGCAGGACGGCGCCTACGGCACACCGGCGCCCCGGGCCGCGCAGGTCGGCGCGGGCGCCCAGGAGCCGCTGGCGCGGCGCCTGGCGAAGCTGCCGGAGGCGGAGCGCCAGGAGGCGGTGCTGGCCGAGGTGTCCGCCGCGGTCGCGGCGGTGCTCGGACACGCGGACACGGACGACGTCGATCCCGAGGCGAACTTCCACGAGCTGGGCTTCGACTCGATGACCGCGGTCGAACTGCGCAACCGGCTGAGCACCGCCACGGGTTCGCCGCTGCCCGCCACGCTGGTCTTCGACCACCCGACGCCCGCGGCGCTCGCCGGGCAGCTGCTGGTGCGGCTCGCGGCCGGGTCCGCGGACGACGCCGGCGGCGGTGACGCCACGCCGGCGGAGCTGGACCGGCTGGAGGTGGAGCTGGTGGCCGCCGCACGGGACGGGCGGCAGCGGGCCGCGATCGCGGCCCGGCTCCAGACCCTGCTGTCCCGCCTCGACGAGGGCAACGCCCCGGCTCCCGCCCGCGATGTCGCGAGCGAGATCGCCGCGGCGTCCGAGGACGAGATCTTCGACTTCATCGACCAGCAGTTCGGCCGCAAGGCGCACTGACCGGCGGCACGGACCGACCAGCAGGACGCAGTGACCGGCTCATCACCATCGGCGCCCCGGTTCCAGACAGACACGGGAGATACGGAAAGCACATGCCTAACGAGGAGAAGCTGGTCGATTACCTCAAGTGGGTAACGGCCGACCTGCACAAGACCCGCGAGCGGCTCGCCGAGGTCGAGGCGGCCGCGGGCGAACCCATCGCGATCGTGGGCATGGCCTGCCGCTACCCGGGCGGGGTGTCCTCGCCCGATGACCTGTGGCGCCTGGTCGCCGAGGGCGGGGACGCGATCGGTGAGTTCCCCGACGACCGCGGCTGGGACCTGGAGAATCTCTACGACCCGGAGCCGGGCAAGCCCGGCAAGTCGTACACACGGCACGGCGGGTTCCTCGACGGGGCCACCGAGTTCGACGCCGAGTTCTTCGGGATCTCACCGCGCGAGGCGCAGTCGATGGACCCGCAGCACCGGGTGCTGCTGGAGGCGGCGTGGGAGGTGTTCGAACACGCGGGCATCGCCCCCGCGTCCCTGAAGGGCAGCAGGACGGGCGTGTTCGTGGGCATCGCGGAGGAGAGCTACCTCGGGCTCGCCTCGCCCGAGGAGTTCCAGGGCTATCTGATGACCGGCAAGCTCGGCAGTGTCGCCTCGGGCCGCATCTCGTACACCTTCGGGTTCGAGGGTCCCGCGGTCAGCATGGACACGGCCTGCTCCTCGTCGCTGGTCGCCCTGCACCAGGCCGTGCAGTCACTGCGGTCCGGTGAGTCGACGCTCGCGCTGGCCGGTGGTGTCACGGTCAACGGCGATCCCGGCGGTTTCGTGGAGTTCTCGCGGCAGCGCGGGCTGGCGGCGGACGGCCGCTGCAAGTCGTTCGCCGCCTCGGCCGACGGCACCGGCTGGTCGGAGGGGGTCGGCCTGCTGCTGATCGAACGCCTCTCGGACGCCCGGCGCAACGGCCATCAGGTGCTGGCCGTGCTGCGCGGCTCCGCCATCAACCAGGACGGTGCGTCCAACGGACTGACCGCGCCCAGCGGCCCCGCCCAGGAACGCGTCATCCAGCAGGCCCTTCACAACGCCGGGCTCACCCACGACGACGTGGACGCCGTCGAGGCCCACGGCACCGGGACCCGCCTCGGCGACCCCATCGAGGCACAGGCACTCCTGGCCACCTACGGAAACAACCGCAGCACCGAACACCCCTTGTACCTGGGGTCGTTGAAGTCGAACATCGGCCACAGCGTCGCTGCCGCGGGTGTCGGCGGGGTGATCAAGATGGTGCAGGCCATGCGGCACGGCACCCTGCCCCGCACCCTCCACGTCGACGAGCCCACACCGATCGTCGACTGGGAAGCCGGTGCGGTGGAGCTGCTGACCGAGGAGCGGGAGTGGCCGCGGACCGGGGACCGGCCGCGGCGGGCCGCTGTCTCGTCCTTCGGGATCAGCGGCACCAACGCCCACGTCATCATCGAGCAGGCACCCGAGGCCGAGCCCGGGACCGGGGCAGCGACAGAGCCCAGGACCGGAACCGGGGCAGAGACCGGGGCCGGAGCAGGGGCCGGGGCGGCCGCCGCGAAGCCGCGTGCCGAACTGCCGGTCGTACCGCTGCTGCTGTCCGCCAAGACCCCGCAGGCCCTGGCCGGACAGGCCCAGCGCCTCCTGGACCACCTGGAGCAGCGGCCCGGCCTCGGCCTCACCGACGTGGCGTACTCGCTCGCCACCACCCGCGCCGTGTTCGACGAGCGTGCCGTCGTCATCGCCGACGGCACCGGGGGCGAGGACCGCGAGCAGGTCCTGGAGCGGCTGCGGGCCCTCGCCGAGGAGCGCGACGTCCCCGGTCTGGTACGCGGCACCGCCGCGCCGCGCGCCAGGACGGCTTTCGTGTTCACGGGTCAGGGTGCGCAATGGGCCGGGATGGGCCGCGAGCTCTACGACCACTACCCCGTCTTCGCCCAGGCCTTCGACACCAT
>NZ_JBIWLQ010000046.1:0-8299 GCF_044766265.1 Streptomyces sp. NPDC102283 | reverse complement strand
AGACCCCAAGCCCTACGTCTGGACCAAGACCGCGGACGAGATCCTCGAACGCCTCGCCTCATATCTGAACAGAATTCCTGACTCAGAAGACTAGCCGCCGTAGTCGTCGTGGTGGCGGACCCAGTCCATGATTCCGGCCTCCTCCTGCCGCCCGAGGGGGGTGAGGTCCAGGTAGTTGAAGGTGCCGTTGAGGAGATCGGTGCCACGCGAGTACGTCGAGTAGGTGTGGAACACGCGGTCGTCCTCGCGGAGGAAGACGCTCAGACCGTGCTGCTCGCCGCTCTCGGCCCAGGACCCGATTCCGGCCTCACGCAGCTCGTCCTTCGTGCGGAAGTTGAAGAGGACAGGCGTCACGGATTCATCCATGGTGACGTGGAAGTCGTAGTTGAACGACGTCCCGTGGGAGGAGAACCAGGGGAAGGTCCACTCCATGCGTTCGCGGAACTTCGTGATCCGCGCGAGAGGCGCGCGCGAGACCGCGGCGAACGATGTCCGGGCCGCGTGCAGATGCGCCAAGTGGCCGATGTTGTCGGCGAGAAGCGAGCACCCGGTACAGCCGGCCTCCCCATCGGGCGCCAGCATGAAGTGGTAGACGATGAGCTGACTACGACCGTCGAACAGATCGACGAGGCTTGCCGGGCCGTCGGGACCGTCGAACACGTACGGTTCGGTGACCTCCACCATCGGCAGGGCCCGGCGCCGCGCGCTGAGCGCGTCCCGCTCCCGGTCGAACTGCTTCTCCCGCGCGAGCAGTTCCTTCCGGGCCGCTAACCATTCTTCTTTCGATACGATCGCCGGACTGTTCATTTTTCGGTCCTCACCGTCGTCCTACGTTTCCAGCAGCCGAAACCCTACGTGAGGAGGCGGACGCTCTGTCTGCCGTAGTGCTCGTTCACGGCCTGTACCACCGTCCCGAGCACTTCGGCAGGGTGGCGGAACGCCTGCGGACCGCGGGAATCGAGGCCGTCGTTCCCGAGCTTCACCGAGGCTCGCTGTCCGCCGACACCGCGGCGGTCCAAGCCGCTGTCGACTCGCTGGCGGGGCCTCCGCTCGTGCTGGGCCACTCCTACGGCGGGTCGGTGATCACCGGAGTGCGTGGAGCGGCACATCTGGTCTATCTGACGGCCTTCGTACCGGACACCGGCGAAAGCGCGGCCACCCTGGGCGGGGCCTCGCCGCGACTCCAGGAGGCGATCGTCCCCGAGCCCGACGGGTCGACCACTCTGCGTCCCGAACTGGCCGCCCGGGTCCTCTACGACGACTGCTCCGCATCCCTCGCCGCCTGGGCGGTCGACCTGCTCCGTCCGCAAGCCCCCGGCTGCGGACGAGGAGTCCCGCTCCATCACAGCTGGAAGGACACACCCTCCACCTACGTCGTCTGCGACCAGGACCGGGTCATCGACCCCGCTCTGCAACGGAAGATGGCCGCGCGCTGCACCGAGGTACGTGAGTGGCTGACGGGCCACTCCCCGTTCGTGGGGCACCCCGGCCTCCTCGGCGAACTCCTGGAGGAACTCATGCGGCGTTAACCGGTCCGTCACGGCCTCTTCCGTTCTGTTCGGTTCTCTTGGAACATCCTGTTCGCTTCTGTTCCCGTTCCCCACACTCCAAGAGGCCCCTCACTCATGGCTGATATGAATCGGCGCCGCTTCTTCCGGATAGCCGGTGCGACAGCGGGATTCGCCGCGTTGTCGGGCAGCATCGACCGCGCCGCCGCCATCCCCGCCCACCGGGCTTCCGGAACGCTCCAGGATGTCGAGCACATCGTCGTCCTGATGCAGGAGAACCGTTCCTTCGACCACTACTTCGGGGCGCTGAAAGGCGTGCGGGGGTTCGGGGACCCACGCCCCGTGACGCTGCCGAGCGGCAAGTCCGTCTGGCATCAGGCCGACGCGACGGGCAAGGAGACCCTGCCGTTCCACCCGACCGCCGACGACCTGGGGATGCAGTTCCTCCAGGGCCTCAACCATGACTGGGCGGGCGGCCACCGGGCGTACAACGACGGGCGGTACGACCGCTGGATCCCGGCCAAGACACCGACGACGATGGCCCATCTGACCCGGGACGACATCCCCTTCCACTACGCGCTCGCCGACCGGTTCACCGTGTGCGACGCCTACCACTGCTCGTTCATCGGGGCCACCGACCCCAACCGCTACTACCTCTGGTCGGGGCACACCGGCAACGACGGCACCGGCGGCGGGCCCGTCCTCGGCAACGAGGAGCGCGGCTACGGCTGGACGACGTACCCCGAACGACTGGAGGAAGCCGGAGTCTCCTGGAAGATCTACCAGGACATCGGCGACGGTCTGGACGGCCCCGGCGGCTGGGGCTGGATCGAGGACGCCTACCGGGGCAACTACGGCGACAACTCACTGCTCTACTTCGACGAGTACCGCAACGCCCAGCCCGGGAACCCGCTGTACGACAAGGCGCGCACCGGTACGAACGTGGCCGGCGGCGACGGCTACTTCGACGGCATCGCCGCCGACGTCCGGGCCGGAACACTGCCGCAGATCTCCTGGGTCGCCGCACCGGAGGCCTTCACCGAGCACTCCAACTTCCCCTCCAACTACGGCGCCTGGTACATCGCGCGGCTGCTGGACGCGCTGACGTCCGACCCCGAGGTGTGGAGCCGCACCGCCCTGTTCATCACCTACGACGAGAACGACGGCTTCTTCGACCACGTCGTACCGCCCTATCCGCCGGCCTCCGCCGACCGGGGCCTGTCCACGGCTGACACCTCGACGGAGGTGTACGCGGGCGGCGCCTCGTACGGCCCCGGTGTCTACGGACTCGGGCCGCGCGTCCCGATGCTGGTCGTCTCGCCCTGGAGCACCGGCGGCTTCGTCTGCTCCGAGACCTTCGACCACACCTCGGTGCTGCGGTTCATGGAGCAGCGCTTCGGCGTCCGCGAGCCGAACATCTCACCGTGGCGGCGGGCCGTCTGCGGCGACCTGACCTCCGCCTTCGACTTCGCCCGCACCGAGCCCGCCCCCGGCGACCTGCCGGACACCTCCGCCTACGAGCCTCCGGACCGCGAGCGTCACTCCGACTACCGGCCCGCTCCGCCCGTCGTCGGATCCCTGCCGAAGCAGGAACCGGGCAGCCGCCCCGCCCGGCCGCTCCCGTACGCCCCGTACGTCGACGGCGCCGTCGACGCGGGCACCGGAAAGATCGCGCTCACCTTCAGCCCGGGAACGGCGGCCGGCGCGCAGTTCTACGTCACCTCCGGGAACCGGACCGACGCTCCGTGGACGTACACCGCCGAGGCCGGCCGTACGGTGTCGGACGCCTGGAACTCCGCCTACTCCGGCGGCGCCCACGACCTCACGGTCCATGGCCCCAACGGCTTCCTCCGTACGTTCAGGAGCCCGGGTTCCACCGCCTGCGCCGAGGTCACCGCCCGCCACAACGACGGGAGCGGCAACCTCGACCTGACCCTCACCAACCCCGGCGACACCGAGGTCCGCCTCACCCTCTCCAACGCCGACGCCTACGGGGGAGAGGAGCGGTCGGTCACCGTGCGGCCCGGTGCCACGGTGTCGCGCACCATGGACCTGAGGGCGGGAAGGCGCTGGTACGACGTGTCCGTCACGGCCGAGGGCGAGCCGGCCTTCCTGCGCCGCTTCGCCGGTCACGTCGAGACGGGAGCCGCCGGGGTCAGCGACCCGGCAACGGCCACGGGCTGACCACGCGCAGGACCGAGCAGCCGGCAGGACCGAGCAGCGAAACGGCGCAGGGGCCCGGAGACCGTCCGGGCCCCTGCGCCGGTCACGCAACGCTGGGCTGATCCGTTCAGACGGCTCCGCCGGCGCCGCCTCCGGCACCGGACGCGACCTTGATCCCGCGGGTGATCTGATCCAGGACGGACAGCTTCGGCGCGTCCTCGTTGACGTCGAACCCGGACCGGACCACGACGAGCATGTCCTTGGAGGCGGGGGAGGGGAACACCAGCGATTCCACGTAGCCGTCGTCGCCCTTCTCCGTCACCACCTTCCAGCGCACCACATAACCCTTGCCGCCCGCCACCGTGACGGCCTCGGACCTCAACTCCTCGTGCGAGGAGATCTTTCCGTAGCTCTTGCCGCCGTAGGACTCCTGGGCGTTGAGGGCGATGTCCTTCTTGGCCGCCTCCTCGGGCGTCCCCGCGGTGAGCTTCATCGCGGCCGCCGGGGCGGAGAACACCCCGCCGCGCACACAGGTCTCGGCGGTGTCGCCGGGGCACGGGTGTTCCCCCGTCGTCAGTCCGGCGCCGACCGCCCCGGATGTGCCCTTCCAGCCCTTGGGCACCGGAAGGCTGATCCCTGCGGCCAGGTCGGTGGCGAAGCCCGGCTCGGTCGGCGGGAGCCGTTCACCGGGCCCCTGACCGTCGCCGTTCTCCCCGTCGTTCTTCTCGTCGCCCTTCTCGCCCCCGTCCGGTGCGTCCGGCAGTTCGGGGGTGGTGGAGGGCGAGGAAGCCGCCGTGTCGGGCCGACCGCCATCGCCCTCGCCCAGCAGATACACACCGCCCCCGATGGCGGCGAGCACCACCGCGCCGACCGTCACGCCGACGCCGACGCGGATTCCGCGACGACGCGCCGCGCCGGGCGACGCGCGGACATGGCCGGTCCACTGCGTTCCGTCCCACCAGCGTTCCTGAGCGGGGCCATTGCCTGAGTGCCCGGGGTCTGGATGCCAGCCGGGCGGGGTCATCTGGGTCACGGGGGCACCCTATGCGGACCGGGTGAGAATCACATGAACTGCCCGCGCCCCCGATCCTGTGAGGTCAGGGCTCGATCAGCCCGGCGCGGATCGCGTAGCGGGTGAGCTCCAGGCGGTCGCGCAGGCCGAGCTTCTGGAGCAGGTTGGCGCGGTGCCGCTCCACGGTCTTGACGCTGATGACGAGCAATTCGGCGATCTCCTTGGAGGAGTGGCCCTCGGCGACCAGCTTGAGGATCTCCTCCTCGCGTTCCGTGATGGTCCGCGCCGGCAGGTCCTCGCCGTCCTTGACCCGGTCGAGGAAGTTGCGGATGAGCGCGGTCACCGCGCCCGGGTAGAGGAACGGCTCGTCGCGCATCGCGGCCCGGCAGGCCTCCACCAGGTCCCGGTCCGCGACCGACTTGAGCACGTACCCGGCCGCCCCCGCCTTCAACGCCTCGAAGAAGTACTGCTCGTTGTCGTACATCGTGAGCATCAGGATGCGCAGCCCCGGCATGACCCGGGACAGCTCGCGCGCCGCCTGGAGCCCGGTCAGACGAGGCATCGCGATATCCAGAATGACCAGGTCGGGCCGTTCGGCGCGGGCCATCTCGATGGCCTCGGCGCCGTCACCGGCCTCGGCGACGACCGTCAGGTCCGGTTCGCCGTCGAGGATCAGGCGGACGCCGCGACGCACGAGGGCGTGGTCGTCCGCCAGCAGGATGCGGGTGGGAGCGGTCGCGCCCCTGGGAGGCGTGGCGATGGACGGTGAGGCGGGCATGGTCACTTGCTTCCGTTCGGGACGGGCACATCGAGACGTACTTCGGTGCCGCCCCGCGGACCCGGACCGAGGAAGACCTCGGCCCCGATCAGCAGAGCGCGTTCGCGCATGCCGCGCAGCCCGGCCCCCTCCGGGGCGTTCCCGAGGCCGCGGCCGTCGTCGCGGATGAGCAGTTCCACTCCACCGGGGCTGCGCCCCAGCGAGAGGTCGAGCCGGGTGGCGCGGGCGTGCCGGACCGTGTTGGTGAGGGCTTCCTGCGCGATCCGGTAGACGACCAGTTCGGCCTCGGCGCCCAACTCGGGCAGGTCCTTTCTCATCCGGCGGCGGATCGTCAGCCCGTCCGGCGTCGGGGTCTCGGTGATCAGCGCCGTCAGCGCGCTCACCAGGCCCAGTTCCTCCAGTACCCCGGGCCGCAGCCGGCGCGCGATCCGGCGGATCTCGTCGAGCGACCCCCGGGTGATCTCCTGGACCTGGCGCAACTCGCCGCGCAGCGGCTCCGGGGCGTGGTCGGCGACCCGCTTCAGCTCCAGCAGGACCGCGGTCAGCGTCTGCCCGACCTCGTCGTGCAGCTCCTGCGCCACGCGGCGGCGCTCGGCCTCCTGTGCGGAGAGCGCGCGGGCGCTGCTGGTGGCCCGCTCGGCCTCCAGCCGGTCCAGCATCGTGTTGAACGTCTCGATCAGCGCGGCGATCTCACCGTGCCCCGCGACCTCGGGCCGTGGGCTCGGGCGCAGCAGGTCGGTGGTCGTCATCGCGCGGGTGACCCGCTGGAGCGGGAAGAGGCCGAGCCGGAGCAGCGCCGCGTTGGCGGCGAGCATGAAGGCGATGCCGCCGGTCAGGATCATGGCCTCGGTCAGCAGGACCGGGGTGGAGATGGTGATCGGCCCGAGCAGCAGCAGGGCGCCGGCCGCCACGAGCACGGCGGCGTTGAGCAGGAAGATCCGCCAGAACAGGGACAAGGTCGAACGGCTCCTCAGGAGGTCGGGTCGCAGGGGCGGGCTGAACACCCGCGCTGACAGCCTCTACTATCGCCGCTGCGCGGGCGGGCCGGGGCCGTCGCCGCCCGGGCCCGCCATTCCGTCATCCCACGCGCGCCCCGGTCTGCATGGTGCGCGCCCCCGGATATGGGTGCTGGCCCCGATGGTCCCCCGAAGCCTCCCCCGACGACCATGAGGCCAGGGCCCCGAGGGGCCCTGCCCCGTGCCGCACCGCGGGGGCCGGGCCTTCAGGAGCCGAGAGGGTTTCCGTACCGGGAGGGAGACACCATGCCCACGTACGACGAGCGGCTGCGTGATCTGGAGGAGCAGCTGCGTCACGACGATCCCGAGTTCGTCGATGCGATGTCCGGCGGCACCCCGCGCACCCCGCGCGAGTACCGCCGCCGCAACGCCTGGCTGTGGCTCGCCGTCGGGCTCGCCGCACTGGGCACCGGCATCGCCGTGGGGCACGGTCTCCTGATCGCCGCCGGTCTGGTCGTGTCCGGAGCGGCGGCCCAGCTCTTCGACCCGCAGCGCGGGCGCCCGCACGGGCGGGACATCCCCGGCACGCGCTGACCCCCGCCCCCTCGCCGGGGCGGTGTCCCGCATGCACCGCTGAGGTCCGACCACATGCTCCGTGTGACCTAGTGACCTGAGTCGCAGGTTCGTCGTCGGTTGTTCATGAGTCGTCCCGGTCCGAAGATTCCGCCGTTGTCGGTGACTGACGCCCAGCGGGCTGTGCTGGAGGGTGGGGTGCGTCGTCGTTCGACGGCCCAGGCTCTGGCTCAGCGTTCGCGGATCGTGCTGGAGTGCGCCGAGGGGCATTCGATCCTGGAGGTGTCCCGCCGGTTGAATGTTGCCGCGGACACGGTCCGCACCTGGCGGCGGCGGTTCATCGAACGTGGCCTGGACGGCCTGTCCGACGAACCGCGGCCCGGTGCCCCGAGGAAGATCAGTGACGCCGACGTCGAGCGGGTCATCGTCAGGACACTCGAGGAGAGGCCGAAGAACGCCACCCATTGGTCGACCAGATCGATGGCTGCCGCCACGGGCATGTCGCAGTCGGCGATCTCCCGGATCTAACGGGCGTTCGCACTCGCGCCGCACCGGTCTGAGACCTTCAAGCTGTCCACGGACCCGTTCTTCATCGACAGGGTACGCGACGTGGTGGGCCTCTACCTGGATCCACCGGAAAGAGCGCTGGTCCTCTGCGTGGACGAGAGGTCGCAGATCCAGGCCCTGGACCGGTCCCAGCCCGTGCTCCCGATGATGCCGGGCGTCCCGGAACGCCGGAGCCACGACTACATCCGTGCCGGCACCACCACCCTGTTCGCGGCTCTGGAGGTGGCGACCGGCAAAGTCATCGGCTCATGGCACCGGCGCCATCGGGCAGCTGAGTTCAAGAAGTTCCTGGCCAAGGTCGACAAGGAAGTGCCGGCCGGCCTCGAGGTGCACCCGATCCTCGACAACTACGCGACCCACAAGACACCGGGGGTCAAGAAGTGGCTGCTGTCCCACCCTCGATTCCACCTGCACTTCACACCCACCCGTTCGTCCTGGCTGAACCTGGTGGAACGATGGTTCGCCGAGCTCACGCAGAAGAGGCTCAAACGCGGCGTCCATCGTTCCGTCCAAGCACTGGAACGCGACATCCGGGCCTGGGTCGCGGACTGGAACGACCACCCACGGCCCTTCATCTGGACCAAGACCGCCGACGAAATCCTCGACAAGGTCGCCAGCTACTGCCAGCGAATCTCTGACTCAGGTCACTAGTCTTCTGAGTCAGGAATTCTGTTCAGATATGAGGCGAGGCGTTCGAGGATCTCGTCCGCGGTCTTGGTCCAGACGTAGGGCTTGGGGTCTG
>NZ_JBIWLQ010000045.1:0-10613 GCF_044766265.1 Streptomyces sp. NPDC102283 | reverse complement strand
GGGGAGTCGGTGGAGGCCGCGGGTGTGGATGCCGCGGTGCTGGGGACGCTGCGGCGTGATGAGGGTGGTCTGGCTCAGGTGTTGCGTGCGGTGGGTCGTGCGTGGGAGTGCGGCCTGGAGGTGGACTGGTCGGGTGTGTTCCCGGGGGCGCGGCGCGTCGAGCTGCCGACGTACGCCTTCCAGCGCAACCGCTACTGGCTCGACGTTCCGACCACGAGCTGGGACGTCGCCTCGGCGGGTCTCGCCACGACCGGACACCCGCTGCTCGGTGCGGCGACGCAGGTCGCGGACTCCGATGAGCTGCTGCTCAGCGGCCGGATCGCGCTGGACACCCACCCCTGGCTCGCCGACCACGCGGTGTCGGGCATCGTCCTCTTCCCCGGCTCCGCCTTTCTCGAACTCGCGCTGCGCGCCGGGGCCGAGGCGGACTGCCCGGTGGTCGAGGAACTCACCCTCGGATCGGCGCTGGTGCTACCGGACGAGGGCGCCGTCCGCCTACAGCTCCGGGTCGCCGCGCCCGACGGCGACGGTCGGCGGAGGCTCAGCGTGTTCGCCCGTACGGCACGGGACGCCGACGCCCCCTGGACCGAGCACGCCACAGGCATCCTGGCACCCCGGCCCGCCGGGGATCCGGCCGCGGCCGGTCTGCTGAGCTGGCCGCCCTCCGGTGCCGAACCCGTGGACACCGGCGACCTCTACGAGCGCTTCGCCGAGGCCGGCCACCACTACGGCCCCGCCTTCCGCGGCATCCGTGCCGCGTGGCTCCGCGGCGGTGAGGTGTTCGCCGAGGTGGTGCTGCCGGAGCCGCAGCACGCCGACGCCGCCGGATGCGTGCTGCACCCCGCGCTGCTGGACGCGGCCCTCCAGATCGCCGCGCTGCTGCCCGACCAGGACGGTCGGGCCCGGCTGCCCTTCAGCTGGAATGGTGTGACCTGCGGGATCACCGGGGCCACCATGCTGCGCGTACGGCTCGCCGCCGACGCGCCGGAGGCCGTGACCCTGCACGCCCACGACCTGTCCGGCCGGCAGGTGCTCGGCGTGGAGTCCCTGCTGCTGAGGCCGCCGGCCGAGGGCGGGCCGCTCTCCGCGACCGCCCACGCCGACCTGCTGTACCGCCTCGACTGGACCCCCGCCACCGAACCGGCCGGCAGCGCCGCGCCCACCTGGGCCGCCCTCGGCGGTGCCTTCCCCGGCGTGGTGTCATGGCAGGACCTCGACGCCCTGGGGGCAGCCCTCGGAGCGGGCGCCACCCTCCCCGAGGTGATCGTGGCCACCGTCGCCACCGCCGACCTGCCCGACTCCGCCGATCGGGTCCGCGCCACCGCACACCGGGGCCTCGCCCTCGTACAGCAGTGGCTGGCCGACGAGCGGTTCGCAGCGGCCAGGCTGGCCCTGCTCACCACGGACGCGGTACGTACCGCACCGGTCGACCGTCCCGTCGATCCCGCCCAGGCCGCGCTGTGGGGCCTGGTGCGCAGCGCGCGGGCCGAGCACCCCGGGCGCTTCGTCCTCATCGACGCGGCCGGGACCGGCGAGCCGGCGGACGCCCTGACCGCGGCGCTCGCCGCCGGGGAACCCGAGCTGGCGCTGCGGACCGGCCCGCCGCTGCTGCCGCGCCTGGTCCGAGGCGGACGGCCGGACGGCACGCTGTCCCTGCCGGACGGCGCCGCCTGGCGGCTCACCACCGACGGCCGGGGTTCCCTGGAGGACATCACGGCGGAGCCCGCTCCCGCGGCCCTCGCCCCGCTGGCCAAGGGCGAGGTACGGATCGCGGTGCGCGCCGCCGGGCTGAACTTCCACGACGTCATCGCCACGCTCGGCCTGGACCCCGACCCCGAACAGCAGGGCTTGGGCAGCGAGGGCGCCGGAACCGTCATCGAGGTGGGCCCGGGTGTGGACGACCTGGTGCCCGGGGACCGGGTAATGGGGATCTTCGGGGGTGCGTTCGGCCCGACCGCCGTCGCCGACCGCCGTACCGTCGCCCGGATACCGGCGGGCTGGTCCTTCGCCCGCGCCGCATCCGTGCCGGTGGTGTTCCTCACCGCCTACTACGGTCTGTTCGATCTCGGCGGACTGCGGCGCGGGGAATCGGTACTGGTCCACGCCGCGGCCGGCGGTGTCGGTGCTGCGGCGGTGCAGCTCGCCCGGCACGCCGGTGCGCGGGTGTTCGCGACCGCCTCACCCGCCAAGTGGGACGTCCTGCGGGCCGGCGGGCTGGACGACGCACACATCGCCTCGACCCGGACCACGGACTTCGCCGAGAAGTTCCTGACGGCCACCGGTGGGCGGGGCGTCGACGTCGTACTCGACAGCCTGGCGCGGGAGTTCGTCGACGCCGGTCTGCTGCTGCTGCCGAACGGCGGCCGGTTCGTGGAGATGGGCAAGACCGACGTCCGCGACCCCGAGACGGTCGCCCGGCAGCACCCCGGGGTGCGCTACCGGGCGTTCGACCTGATGGAGGCCGGTCCGGAGCGTGTCGGCGAGATGCTCGCCGACGTCCTGGGCCTGTTCGAGCAGGGAGTGCTGCGTCCCCTGCCCGTCACCGGCTGGGACGTCCGGCAGGCCCCGGCCGCCCTGCGCTCGCTCAGCCAGGCCCGGGGTGTCGGCAAGAACGTCCTGCTGATGCCCGTTCCGCCGGACCCCGAAGGAACCGTCCTGGTCACCGGGGCCACCGGCACCCTGGGACAGCTCCTCGCCCGGCACCTGGTCGTCGCGCACGGCACCCGGCACCTGCTGCTGGCGGGCCGCCGGGGCGGCTCCGCCGACGGAATGCCGGAGTTGGTAGGGGAACTGACCAGGCTCGGGGCGTCGGTGACCGTCGCCGCCTGTGACGTCGCCGACCGCGCCGCGCTCGCCGCCCTGCTCGTGTCGGTGCCCGCCGTGCACCCGTTGACCGCCGTCGTCCACGCGGCCGGTGTCCTGGACGACGCCACGATCGCCGGGCTGACCCCGGACCGGCTCGACCGCGTCCTGCGGCCCAAGGTGGACGCGGCGCTGGCCCTGCACGAGCTCACGCGCGACCTCGACCTCGCGGCGCTGGTCCTGTTCTCCTCGGGCGCCGCCCTGTTCGGCGCGGCCGGGCAGGCGAACTACGCCGCGGCCAACGCGGTCCTCGACGCCCTCGCCGTCGAACGCCGGGCCGAGGGACTGCCCGGCCTGTCCGTCGGCTGGGGCCTGTGGGAGGAGCGCAGTGAGATGACCGCCGCCGTCACCGCGGGCCGGGGCGCCGGGGCGGGCGCACTGACCTCGGCGGAGGGCCTCGCCCTGTTCGACGCGGCGCTGGACTCCCCGTACGCCTACCGGCTCGCGGCCAGGATCGCCCCGTCCGTGCTGCGGGCGGACGACCGGCTGCCCGCCGTGCTCCGCGGCCTGGTACGTCCCGCCCGTACCGGCGCCGCCGCGGCACCGGCCCGCTCGATGGCGCGGCAGCTCGCCGAGCTGCCCGAGGCCGAGCTGTACCGGACCCTGCTCGACCTGGTGCGTGGCAACGCCGCGGCGGTGCTCGGCCACAGTTCGCCGGATCTGATCCGCTCGGCCCGCCCGTTCAAGGACGTCGGCTTCGACTCCCTCACCGGGGTCGAACTGCGTAACCGGCTGGCGTCCTCGACCGGGCTGCGGCTGCCGGCCGCCCTCGTCTTCGACCACCCCACCCCGGAGGCACTGGCACGCCACCTCGCCCAGCGGGCCACCGCCGCCCGCCCGACGGACGACGCGGCGGTCCGGGCCGGGCTCGACACCCTGGAGGCCCTGCTCGACGCCCTGCCGCCGGACGGCGTCAGCGACGAACTCGCGGCCCGGATAAGGGGAGTGTTGTCCCGCCCGCTGCCGAGCGGGATACCGGCCACCACCGCCCGCCCCACGGGCGACGCGGACGATCTGGCCCCCGATCTGATCGAGGCGGCCAGCGACGACGAGGTGTTCGACTACATCGACCGGCAGTTGGGATCCGCATGACCAGGGCACCGGCCCGCGCCGTCCCCGCCCCCCGCGCATCCCGAGACGAGCCCCGAGCATCCCGAGACGAAAGCAGCGGTGTCCAGTGAGCGACCAGAGGATGCGCGACTACCTCAACCGGGTGACCATCGACCTGCGGGACACCCGGCAGCGGCTCCGGGAGGCCGAGGCCCGTACGAGCGAGCCGATCGCGATCGTGGCGATGAGCTGCCGGTTCCCCGGCGGTGTCCGCACCCCGGAGGACCTGTGGGAACTGCTCGCCGGAGGCCGCGACACCGTCGCGCCCGTCCCCGGCGACCGGGGCTGGGAGACCGCCTGGCCGTCCGGCGGCACGGTCCCCGGGCAGGGGGCGTTTCTGGACGGCGCGGCGGACTTCGATCCGGACTTCTTCGGCATCTCGCCCCGTGAGGCGATCGCGATGGACCCGCAGCAGCGGCTGCTGCTGATGGCGTCCTGGGAGGCCGTCGAGCGGGCCGGCATCGACCCGCTCACCCTGCGGGGCAGCCCTACCGGGGTGTACGCCGCGGCCATTGACCAGGGGTACGCGACGCTGGGCTCCGGCGCCGCCGAAGCCGTTCAGGGGTTCCTGATGACGGGGAACTCGATGAGCGTGATGTCCGGGCGGGTGTCCTACGCGCTCGGTCTCGAGGGCCCCGCCGTCACCGTGGACACCGCCTGTTCGGCCTCGCTGGTGGCGCTGCACCTCGCGGCGCGGTCCCTGCGGGCCGGTGAGTGCTCGCTCGCGCTCGCCGGCGGGGTCAGCGTGATGGCACTGCCGGCGGTGTTCGTCGAGTTCAGCAGGCAGGGCGCGATGTCCCCCGACGGTCGCTGCAAGCCGTTCGCGGCGGCCGCGGACGGCACCGGATGGGGCGAGGGCGTGGGGATGCTGCTGTTGGAGCGGCTGTCGGACGCGCGCCGCAACGGCCGTACGGTGCTGGCCGTGCTGCGCGGCTCGGCGATCAACCAGGACGGTGCCAGCAACGGCCTGACCGCCCCCAACGGCCCGTCCCAGCAGCGGGTGATCCGGGCGGCCCTCGCCGACGCCGGACTGACCGCCTCCGAGGTCGACGCGGTGGAGGCGCACGGCACCGGGACCCGGCTGGGCGACCCGATCGAAGCCGACGCGGTGCTGTCCACGTACGGCCAGGACCGGCCCGCCGACCGCCCGCTGTGGCTGGGGTCGCTGAAGTCGAACATCGGGCACACCCAGGCCGCCGCCGGAGTCGCCGGGGTCATCAAGACGGTGCTCGCGCTGCGGCACGGCGTCCTGCCGCGCACCCTGCACGTGGACGCGCCCACCCCGCACGCCGACTGGTCCTCGGGCGCCGTCGAACTCCTCACCGAGGCCCGCGACTGGCCCGTCGTCGACCGGCCGCGCCGGGCCGGGGTGTCCTCGTTCGGCATGAGCGGCACCAACGCCCACGTCATCCTCGAACAGGCGCCGGAGCCGGAACCGGCCGACGGACCGGAAGCAGTGACCGACGGGCCGGACACCGTGGCCGGGCCGAGCGCGGGGGCCGGTCCGGCGCCCGGGTCCGGGCCGTCGGCGGAGCCGGCGGGCGCGCCCGGTGCCGCGATGCCCTGGGTGCTGTCCGGCCGCACCGCGTCCGCGCTCGGGGACCAGGCGGCCCGGCTGCGCGCCCGGCTCGCCACGGACGCGCCCGCACGGCCGGCCGATATCGGGTTCTCGCTGGCGACCACCCGGTCCGCCTTCGAACACCGGGCCGTGGTGATCGGCGACGGGCACCCCGCACTGCTGAACGGGCTCGCCGCCCTGACCGGACCGGGCACGGACCTCCCCACCGGCCCGGCCCTGGCTTCCGGCCTGGTCCCGGCTCCCGCCCCGGCCACGCCCGCTGACGTCGTCACGGGCACCGGCCGGGTCGTCGAGGGCCGGACGGCACTGGTGTTCCCCGGCCAGGGCTCCCAGTGGGCCGGCATGGCACGGGACCTGCTCGCCACCAGCCCCGTCTTCCGGGACCGCCTCGCCGCCTGCGACACCGCCCTCTCCGCCCATGTCGACTGGCGGCTCTTCGCCGTCCTTGAGGGCGCGCCCGGGGCGCCCTCCCTGGAACGGGTGGACGTGGTGCAGCCGGTGCTGTGGGCGGTGATGGTGTCCTTGGCCGCGCACTGGGAGTCCTGGGGCGTCCGGCCCGACGCCGTGGTCGGGCACAGCCAGGGAGAGATCGCCGCCGCCGTGGTGGCGGGAGCGCTGAGTCTGGAGGACGGGGCGAAGGTCGTCGCCCTGCGCAGCCGGGCCATCCGGGCGCTGGCCGGACTCGGTGGCATGGCCGCGGTGTCGCTGCCCGAGGACCGGGTCCGCGCCGCGATCGCCCCCTGGGCCGAGAAGCTGTCGGTGGCCGCCGTCAACGGGCCCGCCGCCGTGGTGGTCTCGGGGGAGCCCCGGGCCCTCGCCGAACTGCTCGCCCACTGCGCCGCACAGGGCGTACGGGCCCGGTCCGTACCCGTGGACTACGCCTCGCACTCGGCCCAGGTCGAACGGATCAGGTCCGAAGTGCTGGCCGCGCTGGCCGGCGTACGCCCTCTCCCGGCCCGGATCCCGTTGTTCTCCACCGTCACCGGCGACCGGCTCGACACCATGGCCATGGACGCCGACTACTGGTACCGCAACCTCCGCGGGACCGTCCGCTTCGACGCGGCCGTACGCTCCCTGGTCGAGCAGGGCCACGAGGTCTTCGTCGAGGTGTCGCCGCACCCGGTGCTGACCATGGCCCTCCAGGACACCGCCGAGGCCACCGGCGCCGCGGAGCCGCCCGTGGTCGTCGGCACCCTGCGCCGCGACGACGGCGGACTGCGCCGGGCCCTGCGCTCGGCCGCCGAACTGTGGGTGGCGGGCGCGGCCGTCGACTGGTCCGCGGTGTACGCCGGCACCGGCGCCCGCTCGACCGCCCTGCCCGGATACCCCTTCCAACTGCGGCGCTACTGGCTGGAGCCGGAGGCGGCGCCCGACGCCGGACCGGCCGCCGCCGACCCGCACGACACGGCCTTCTGGCACATGGTCGACCACGACGCCCCGGCCGAGCTCGCCGCCCACCTCGCCGTCGACGAGGACGCCCTCACCCCCGTACTGCCCGCCCTGCGGGGCTGGCGCAAACAGCGGCGAGACGAGAGCGTCATCGACTCCTGGCGCTACCGCATCGGCTGGCAGCCCCTGCCCGACCCGGCGGCCGCCGCCCCCGCCGCCGGCACCTGGCTCGTCGTCCTGCCCGCCGGACACGACGACGACGCACAGGTACGCGGCCCGCTGCTCGCACTCACCGAAGCGGGCGCCACCGTCGTCACGGCCGAACTCACGGCCGACGCCGTCCACCGCACGGACCTCGCGGACACGCTCGCCACCGCCCTCGGCGACCGCGTCCCCACGGGCGTGCTGTCCCTGCTGGCCGCCGCCGACCAGCCCCACCCGGACCACCCGGCCCTGCCCACCGGGACGGCACTCACCGTCGCCCTGGTGCAGGCCCTGGGCGACCTCGCCCTCACGGTACCCCTCTGGTGCGCCACCGCCGGGGCCGTGTCCACGGGCCCGGACGACCCGGTGACCCACCCCCGCCAGGCACTGGTCTGGGGCACCGGACTGGTGGCCGCGCTGGAACTGTCCGCCCGCTGGGGCGGACTCGTCGACCTGCCGCCGGACCTCGACGCCCGCGCCAGGACCCGGCTCGCCGCCGTACTGACGGCCTCCGGCCCCGGCACCGACGGCGTCGGCCGCGAGGACCAGATCGCCCTGCGCCCCACCGGCCTCCTGGCCCGGCGCCTCCGGCGCGCCCCCCGGAGCGGCGGCCGTGCGAAGCACTGGAAGCCCCGCGGCACCGTCCTGCTGACCGGCGGCACCGGAGCCGTCGGCCCGCACCTCGCCCGCTGGCTGGCCCGCAGCGGCGCCACCCACCTCGTCCTGCCCGGCCGCCGTGGCCCCCAGGCACCCGGCGCGGCCGAACTCGCCGCGGAGCTGGCCGCCCTCGGCGTACGGCTCACCCTGCCTGTCTGTGATCTGGCGGATCGTCAGGCGGTGGCGTCGCTGCTCAGCGGCCTGGAGGCGGCGGGCGACCCGGTCGCCGCAGTCGTCCACGCGGCCGCCTTCGTAGCGCTCGCTCCCCTGGACGGCACACCGATGTCCGCGTTCGAACAGATCGTCGCCGCCAAGGCCGCCGGCGCCGAACACCTCGACGCCCTGCTCGACCGCGAACTCGACGCCTTCGTCCTGTTCTCCTCGATCGCCGGAGTCTGGGGCAGCGGCGACCACGGCGCCTACGCCGCGGCCAACGCCTACCTCGACGCCCTGGCCCAGCACCGCCGGGCCCGCGGCCTCACCGCCACCACCGTCGACTGGGGCATCTGGCAGGCCGAGAACCCCTGGCAGGACCGCATCGCCGGAGAGGACGCCGACCTGTTCAAACTGGAGCAGCACGGTCTGCCCCGGATCGACCCCGATCTCGCCGTCCACGCCCTGCGACAGGCGCTGGACGACGACGAGACCGTACTCGCCGTCGCCGACGTCGACTGGGAGCGGTTCGCCGCCGTCTTCACCTCCACCCGCCCCAGCCCGCTGCTCACCGGCATCCCCGAAGCCCGCCGCGCCCTGGAGGCCGCGACCGGCGACTCGGAGGCACCCGCCGCCGCACTGCTGCGCCAACAGCTCGCCTCCCTCGGCGAATCCGAGCAGCACCGCCTGCTGCTCGACCTGGTCCGCACCCACGCGGCAGCCGTCCTAGGCCATCCCACGGTGGACGCGATCCGGCCCGGCAGGGCCTTCCAGGACATGGGCTTCGCCTCCCTCACCGCAGTCGAACTCCGCAACCGGATCAACACCGCCACCGGACTGCGGCTGCCGTCCACCCTGATCTTCGACCACCCGTCGTCCACCGCGCTCGCCCAGGAGATCCGCGCCGAACTGCTCGGCCGGCAGGCCACCGAGCCGCGCCCCTCCGCCCCGGACCTCTCCGGTCCGGACGCCGCCGCGCACCCGCCCGCACCCGACGACGAGCCGATCGCGATCGTGTCCATGGCCTGCCGCTTTCCCGGCGGCATCGGCACCCCCGAAGACCTGTGGCGCCTGCTCGCCGACGGCGGCGACGCCGTCTCCGACTTCCCCATCGACCGGGGCTGGGACATCGAAGCCCTCTACGACCCCGACTCCGACCGCCCCGGCACCTCGACGACCCGGCGGGGCGGCTTCCTGCACGACGCGGCCGATTTCGACGCGGAGTTCTTCGGCATCTCGCCGCGCGAGGCCCTGGCCATGGACCCGCAGCAGCGGCTGCTGCTGGAAACCACCTGGGAGGCGATCGAACGCGCCGCCATCGACCCGACTGCCCTGCGAGGCAGCCCCACCGGAGTGTTCACCGGCGTCAACTACGCCGACTACGCGGCCGTCGTCGCCCGGTCGGAGGAAGGAGACGGCCACCTGCTCACCGGCAGCGCACCCAGCGTTGTATCCGGCCGGGTCGCCTACACCCTGGGTCTGGAGGGCCCCGCGGTGACCATCGACACCGCCTGCTCCTCGTCACTCGTCGCCATGCACCTCGCGGGCCGGGCGCTGCGCGGCGGCGACTGCTCCCTCGCCCTGGTCGGCGGCGTCGCCGTGATGGCGACCCCCGGCGCCCTCATCAGCTTCTCCCGCCAGCGGGGACTCGCCGAGGACGGTCGCTGCAAGGCATTCTCGGACGACGCGGACGGCATGGGCATGGGCGAGGGCGTCGGGGTCCTGCTGCTGGAGCGGCTGTCGGACGCCCGGCGCAACGGACACCCGGTACTGGCGGTGGTACGCGGCTCCGCTGTCAACCAGGACGGCGCCAGCAACGGCCTCTCCGCCCCCAACGGCCCCTCCCAGCAGCGGGTGATCCGTGCGGCGTTGGCGGACGCGGGGCTGGTGTCGGCCGAGGTGGACGTGGTGGAGGCGCACGGCACCGGCACCACTCTCGGCGACCCCATCGAAGCGCAGGCGTTGCTGGCCACGTACGGCCAGGACCGGCCCGCCGATCGTCCCCTGCTGGTCGGCTCCCTCAAGTCCAACCTGGGCCACGCCCAGGCGGCATCGGGTGTGGCGGGGGTCATCAAGACGGTGCTGTCCATGCAGCACGGGCAGGTGCCCCGAACCCTGCATGTCGGCAGGCCCTCCAGCCACGTCGACTGGACGCGCGGAGCGCTGGTTCTCGCGACCGAGCAGCAGCCCTGGCCGCCCCACGGTCGCCCTTTCCGGGCCGGAGTGTCGTCCTTCGGCCTCAGCGGCACCAACGTCCACACCATCCTCGAACACACCCCCCTCGAAGACGACGGCCCGACGGCCGAGGGCACCCCCTTGCCGGCCGTGCCCTGGCTGCTGTCGGCCAAGAATCCGCGGGCACTGCGCTCCCAGGCCGACCGCCTACGCCGCCACCTGGACGGCAGCCCCGTACCCGACCCGCGCGACATCGGGTCCGCCCTGCACGCGCGCACCGCCTTCGAGTACCGGAAGGCACTGATCGGAGACCGGGACCAACTCCACACTCTGCTCGGCCGGATGGCCGACGACGACTCCGGAGGGTGGGACGGCGGTCGGACGGTCGAGGGTCGTGTGGTGTTGGTGTTTCCGGGTCAGGGTTCGCAGTGGGTGGGGATGGCTGCGGAGTTGCTGGGTGGGTCGGGTGTGTTCGCGGGGCGGA
>NZ_JBIWLQ010000044.1:0-11862 GCF_044766265.1 Streptomyces sp. NPDC102283 | reverse complement strand
GTGGGCCGTGCGTGGGAGCGCGGCCTGGAGGTGGACTGGTCGGGTGTGTTCCCGGGGGCGCGGCGCGTCGAGCTGCCGACGTACGCCTTCCAGCGGCGACGTTACTGGCTGACGGCCCCCGCCGCCGTCCCGGCCGCCCCTGCCGAGGACCGCTGGGACGACCTGGAACTACAGGACCCCGCCCAGCTCGCCGAAACCCTCGGGGTCGGCCGTGAGGCCCTGGACGAAGTCCTGCCCGCCCTGGCGACCTGGCGCTCCGCCAGAAACCGTGAGCGGAGGGCGGAATCCTGGCGCTACCACGTTGCCTGGGCACCTCTGTCGGTCGCGCCGGCGGACGGCCTCGCCGGTCGCTGGCTCGCCCTGCGCCCCGAGGGCGACGACGCGGCGGCCGTCCTGGACACCCTCGGCGCGGCCGGAGCCGACGTCCTCCCCTGCGTCGTCGCCGATCCGGGCGCGACCCGCGAACAACTGGCATCCCTCCTCACACAGACCGTGGGGGAGCAGCCGATCGCCGGCGTGCTGTCGCTGCTCTCCTGGGAGGAGCGACCCCACCCCGAATACCCCGACCTGCCCGGCGGTCCGGCGCTGAACCTCGCGCTGGTCCAGGCGCTGGAGGACACGGGCGTCGACGCCCGGCTCTGGACGCTGACGAAGGGAACGGCGGTCCTGGGCGGCGCGGAGCGGCCCGGACACGTCGGTCAGGCCGCGTCGGCAGCCCTGGGCCGGACGCTGGCACTGGAGCACCCGCACCGGCGGGGCGGTCTGGTCGACCTGCCCGAGGCGCTGGACGTACGGGCTGCCCGCCGCCTGTGCGCGGTGCTCGCGGGAGCCGCGGCCGATGAGGAACAGGTGGCGGTGCGCTCCACCGGGGTCCACGGACGCCGTCTCCGGCCCGCCCCTCCGTCCGTGCCGCCGAAGGCCCGTGAGAACGGTCCGACCGCCGGGCCACGGCCCCGATGGCAGGGCACGGTCCTCGTCACCGGTGGCACCGGTGGAGTCGGCTCGCACACGGCGCGCTGGCTTGCGGGCCAGGGCGCGCAGCGGCTGCTCTTGGTCAGCCGTCGCGGTGCCGACGCACCCGGCACGGACGCGCTGCGGGTGGAACTGACGGCGCTGGGCGCCGAAGTGGCCTTCGCGGCCTGCGACGTCGCCGACCCGGCCGCACTGGCGGCGCTGGTCGCCGACATCCCGGCGCGATACCCGCTGTCCGCCGTCATCCACGCAGCGGGAGTCCTCGACGACGGTGTGCTCGACGCGCTGGACCCCGCGCGGCTCGCCGTCGTGCTGCGCGCCAAGCTGACCGCCGCACGGAACCTGCACGAGGCCACCGCGGGTCTCGACCTGTCGGCCTTCGTGGTGTTCTCGTCGGTGATGGGTGTCGTGGGCAACGCCGGGCAGGGCAACTACGCGGCCGCCAACGCCGCCGTCGACGCACTCGTCGCCGCCCGCCGGGCGGCCGGGCTGCCCGGCACGGCCGTGGCCTGGGGCGCCTGGGCCGGGCCGGGCATGCTGGCGGACGATGTCGCCGCGCGACTGCGGGACTTCGGCATGCCGGTGATGGAGCCCGAAACGGCCGTGACCGCGATCGGCCGGGCACTCACGGAGGACGACGCGCTGGTCGTGGTCGCCGATGTCGACTGGCGGCGCTTCACCGCGGGCATGGGCCTGCGGTCCGCCGCCCTGCTCGACGGGATACCGGACCCGGCCGCGGCGACGCCCGTCCCAGACCCGGCCGTACCGCCGGCGGCCCGGGAAGGCGGCGGCTCCGCCGACGCGCTGCGGCAGCAGGTCACCGTACTGCCGCGCCACGAGGACAGGGTCAGGACCCTCACCGAACTGGTGCGCACCCACGCGGCGACGGTCCTGCGCCACCCCGACGTCGACATGGTCCAGCCCGAGAAGGCTTTCTCCGCGCTCGGCTTCGACTCGCTGACGGCGGTGGAACTGCGCAACCGGCTCGTCACCGCCACCGGACTCGCCCTGCCCGCCACCGTCCTGTTCGACCATCCCACACCGTCGGCACTGGCCGACCGTCTGCTCGCGGACCTGGACCTGCGGGGCGCGGCGAGCGGCACGGCCGGCACCGCCGGGACCGGGGCGGGCCGAGTGGTGGAGTCCGGCAGCAACGAGCCGATCGCGATCGTCGGCATGGGCTGCCGCTTCCCCGGCGGGATCGCACACCCCGAAGACTTCTGGCGCCTGCTCTCGGAGGGCACCGACGCCGTCGGCGACTGGCCGTCGAACCGGGGCTGGGACACCGAGGGCCTGTACGATCCGGACCCCGACCGCGCCGGCACCACGTACAGCAGGCAGGGCGGCTTCCTGCACGACGTCCCCGAGTTCGACGCGGAGTTCTTCGGCATCTCGCCGCGCGAGGCCCTGGCCATGGACCCGCAGCAGCGGCTGCTCCTGGAAACCGCCTGGGAGGCGGTCGAGGGCGCCGGGCAGGACCCGACCGCGCTGAAGGACCGGCAGGTCGGCGTCTACATCGGTACCAACGGCCAGGACTACTCCGCGCTGCTGGAGGGCGCCGAGGGAGTATCCGAGGGCCATCTTCTGACCGGGAACACGGCCAGCGTGCTGTCAGGGCGGCTGTCCTATGTTCTCGGCCTCCAGGGGCCCTCGCTCACCGTCGACACCGCGTGCTCCTCGTCGCTGGTGGCGCTGCATCTGGCCGTGCAGGCACTGCGGCGCGGTGACTGCGAGCAGGCCCTTGCGGGCGGGGTGACCGTGATGAGCACCCCGCGGCTCTTCGTGGAGTTCAGCCGTCAGCGCGGGCTCGCCGAGGACGGACGGTGCAAGGCGTTCTCGGCGGAGGCGGACGGCACGGGCTGGGGCGAGGGCGCCGGAGTGCTGCTGCTGGAGCGCCACAGCGACGCCCTGCGCCAAGGCCACCCCGTACTCGCGCTGATCAGTGGCACCGCCGTGAACCAGGACGGCGCCAGCAACGGGCTCACCGCCCCCAACGGCCCGTCCCAGCAGCAGGTCATCCGCGCCGCCTTGGCCGACGCCGCACTACGAGCCGACCAGATCGACGCGATCGAGGCCCACGGCACCGGCACAAGGCTCGGCGACCCCATCGAAGCGCAGGCGCTCCAGGCCGTCCACGGACCGGCCCGCCCGGCGGACCGTCCGCTGTGGCTCGGCTCGGTGAAGTCGAACTTCGGACACACCCAGGCGGCGGCCGGGGTGGCCGGGGTGATGAAGATGGTGCTGGCCATCCGCCACGGCGAACTGCCGGGAACCCTGCACGTCGGGACACCGAACCCGCACGTCGACTGGTCAGGCGGTGGCATCCGCCTGCTCACCGCGCGCACCCCGTGGCCGGAGACCGGGAGCCCGCGTCGCGCGGGCGTGTCGTCGTTCGGCATCAGCGGCACCAACGCGCACACGATCATCGAGCAGGCGCCTGTCATCGCGGTCGTGCCCGCCCCGGCCGGGACCGGCACCCGGGACCGGACCGCCACCTCGGCCGTGCCCACCTCGGACACCGCCGCCACCGCCGCGATGGCCATCGCGGCGGTCACCGCCACCCCCACCGCCCGCCGTACCGGCCCACCCGTGCCGCTGCTGCTCTCGGCCAGGACACCAGAGGCCCTGCGGGCGCAGGCCGGCCGGCTGGTGAGCCGACTCGATGCCGACCCGGACGTCGAACTGGTGGACGTCGCCTACTCGCTCGCCACGGGACGAGCCCCGCTCGAACACCGGGCCGCCGTCCTGGGACGGGACCGGGTGTCCGTCCGGCGCTCTCTCACCGCACTCGCGCGCGGCACGGCAGCGGGCCGACTGCTCACCGGCGGCGCCGTACGCTCCGGCCGGACCGCCTTCCTCTTCCCGGGACAGGGCAGCCAGCGGGCCGGAGCGGGTGCTGAGCTCTACCGCGACGACCCGGTGTTCGCCGACGCCCTCGACGAGGTGCTGACCGGCTTGGACCCGCATCTTGACCTGAGCCTGCGCGACATCCTGTTCGCCGGGCCGGGAACCCCGGGTGCGGACCTGCTCGACCGCACCCGGTACACGCAACCCGCGTTGTTCGCCCTGGAGACGGCGCTGTTCCGGCTCGTACGGCACTGGGGTGTGCGGCCCGACCTGCTGATGGGGCACTCCATCGGCGAACTCGCCGCCGCCCACGCGGCGGGCGTGCTGGACCTGCCCGACGCCTGCGCGCTGGTAACGGCCCGGGGACGGCTGATGGACGAACTGCCCGAGGGCGGGGCGATGGTGGCGGTGGAGGCAACCGAGGAGGAAGTGCGCCGGGCCCTGCTGGACGACCGCACCGGGCACCCCGTCCCGGTGCGGGAAGCGGTCCGGGACCCGGATCAGGACCCGGGCCGGGAAGCGGTGGACATCGCCGCCGTCAACGGGCCCACCTCGGTGGTCCTGTCCGGTGACGCGGACGCGGTACGGCGCCTGGCCGGGGCGTTCCGCTCCCGAGGACGGCGCATCCGCCGTCTGAGCGTGAGCCACGCGTTCCACTCCTCCCGGATGGACGGGATGCTCGACGCCTTCCGGGACGTGGCCGAGTCGCTGACCTACCACGCGCCCGAAATCGAGATTGTCTCCAACCTGACCGGGCGTACGGCCACGGCCGCGGAACTCCGCTCCCCTGACCACTGGGTACGCCACGTCCGGGGCACCGTGCGCTTCCTGGAAGGGGCCCGTCGGCTGCGGGACGAGGGCGCGACGACGTACCTCGAACTCGGACCGGGCGGCGTGCTGTCCGGCATGCTCCCCGCCTGCCTGCCCGACCCCACCGCCACTCCCGTCCCCGGCGGCACCGGGACGGTGCCGCTGCTGCGCGACGGCCGTGGCGAGCCGGACGCGGTCCGCACCGCACTCGCCTCGCTGCACCTGCGCGGCGTGCCGGTGGACTGGTCGGCGGGCTGGAGCGGCACCGACGTGCGGCGGGTCGACCTGCCGACCTACGCCTTCCAGCGCAGGCGTTTCTGGCCGGAAGCCGCCCTGGACCCGGCCCCCGCCGCCTGGCGCCGCCGGAGGACCGCGGTCCCCGCCGGCCCCCACCGCTACCGCATCGCATGGGAGCCGCTCACCGCGCCCGCGGAGCCACGCCTCTCCGGTCGCTGGCTGCTCGTCACGCCGGACGGGCCCGGCGCCGAGGACACCGCACTCGCCTGCGAACAGGCCCTCGCCGGACATGGCGCCGACGTGGTCGTAATCCGGATCGGCGCCGCCGTCGAACGCACTGAACTGGCATTGCTGTTACCGGAGTTCGGCGCCGTGGATGGCATCCTGTCCCTGCTGGCCCTGGCTGAGGGGCCCCACCCGGGCCTGCGGACGCTCGACGCGTGCCTGACCGGGACCCTGCTGCTGCTGCAGGCACTGGGTGAAAGCGGCATCGACGCACCGCTGTGGTGCGCCACCCGCGGCGCGGTGGCGGCCGACGGCACGGAGGAGGTCAGCCCCGAGCAGGCCCAGGTGTGGGGCCTGGGCCGGGTGGCGGCACTGGAGCACCCACTGCGCTGGGGCGGCCTGGTCGACCTGCCGGACCTGCTGGACGGGCCCGCGCTGGACGGGCTGTGCGCGGTGCTGGCCGGACGGGACGGCGAGGACCAGGTGGCCGTACGCACGCCGGTACCGCTGGGCCGCCGGCTCGTCCCCGCGCCGGAGCCCGCGACCCCCGCGCCCGCACCGTGGACGCCGCGCGGCACGGTCCTCGTCACCGGCGGCACCGGCGGCCTCGGCGCCCAGGTGGCGCGCTGGCTCGCGGTGCGCGGCGCGGAACACCTCGTCCTCCTGGGCCGACGGGGCCCCGAGGCTCCCGGAGCCGACGAGCTGATCGACGCTCTGGCGGCGCTCGGCGCCCGGAGCACCCTACTGGCCTGCGACGTTGCCGACCGCACCGCGCTGGAACGGGTCCTGGAGCGGCTGCACGACGAGGGCGACACCGTACGGGCCGTGGTGCACACCGCGGGACTCACCTCGGACACCGCGCTGATGGACTGCACGCCGGAGGAACTGGCCCGGCGGACGGCGGCCAAGACGCGCGGCGCGGCCCACCTCGACGCCCTGTTCGAAGGCCGCCCGCTGGACGCCTTCGTGCTGTTCTCCTCGATCTCGGGCACCTGGGGCAGCGGCGGCCAGGGCGCGTACGCGGCGGCCAACGCCTACCTGGACGGCCTCGCCGCGGCGAGGCGTGGCCGGGGCCTGACGGCGACCTCGGTGGCCTGGGGCCCCTGGGCCGGCGCCGGCATGGCCGACGGCGCCGTGGGCGACGGCCTGCGCCGCCACGGGCTGGTGCCGATGGCCCCCGCGGCGGCGCTCTCCGCGCTCGGCCTGGCGCTGGCCCTGGGCGAGGGTGAACCCGTCGTCGCCGAGCTGGACTGGAGCCGCTTCGCGCCCACCTTCGGTTCGGTGAGGGACAGCGCGCTGCTGCGCGGCCTGCCGGCCGTCCCCGAGCCCCGGGCGGCGCACGGCGGCCCCGCGGCGGCGGACACCTCCGCCGGGTCCGGACCCGGTACGGGCGGCGACCCGTCGTGGCTGCACCGGCTGCACCGGCTGTCCGAGCCCGAGGGTCGCAAACTGCTGACGGAGCTGGTCCGGAGCGAGTCGGCCGCGGTGCTGGGCCACGAGTCGGCCGTCGGCTTCGCAGCCGACCGCCCGTTCCGTGAGGTGGGCTTCGACTCGCTCACCGCCGTCGAACTCCGCAACCGGCTGGTCGCGGCCACCGCTCTGCCGCTCGCGCTCACCTCCGTCTTCGACCACCCGACGGCAGCCGCCCTCGCCGCGCACCTCTTCGCCGGGCTGAGCGGCACGGAACCGGACGCCGACGGCACGACCGGCACGGCCGGGCCCGCGGCGGCCGACGAGCCCCTGGCGATCGTCTCGATGGCCTGCCGATTCCCGGGCGGCGTCCGCTCGCCCGAGGACCTGTGGCGACTGGTGGCCGACGGAGTGGACGCGGTCGCCGCGCTGCCCGCCGACCGCGGCTGGTCGCTGGACACCCTCTACGACCCGGACCCCCTGCACCCGGGCACCTTCTACACCACCGGCGGCGGATTCCTGGACGGGGCGGCCGAGTTCGACGCGGAGTTCTTCGGCATCTCCCCGCGTGAGGCACTGGCCATGGACCCGCAGCAGCGACTGCTGCTCGAAACCAGCTGGGAGGTACTGGAGCGGGCGGGACTCGATCCCGCGTCGGTACGCGGCAGCGAGGGCGGCGTCTACGTCGGCGTCGCCGCCCAGGGCTACGGCACCGGCCCGCAGAACCCGTCCGACGAGGTCGAGGGGCACCTCCTCAGCGGCACGGTCACCAGCGTCGCCTCCGGCCGCGTCGCCTACACCCTCGGACTCGGCGGCCCCGCCGTGACCGTGGAAACGGCCTGCTCGTCCTCGCTGGTGGCACTGCACCTGGCCGGCCAGGCACTGCGCGCCGGCGACTGCTCGTTCGCCCTGGTCGGCGGCGCCGCGGTGATGGCGAGCCCGGACGTCTTCGTCGAGTTCAGCCGTCAGCAGGGCCTGTCGCCCGACGGCCGCTGCCGCTCCTTCGCCGAAGGGGCGAACGGTACGGGCTGGGGCGAAGGAGTGGGCGTACTGCTCGTGGAACGCCTCTCCGACGCGCGCCGCCTCGGGCATCCGGTCCTCGCCCTCGTACGGGGCACCGCGGTGAACCAGGACGGTGCCAGCAACGGCCTCACCGCCCCGAGCGGCCCCGCACAGCAGCGGGTGATCAGGACCGCTCTGGCCACGGCGGGACTGTCCGGCGCCGATATCGACCTGGTCGAGGCGCACGGAACCGGCACCGTGCTCGGCGACCCCATCGAGGCGCAGGCCCTCCTGGCCACCTACGGCCAGGACAGGCCCGCCGACCGACCGCTGTGGCTGGGGTCGCTGAAGTCCAACATCGGGCACACCCAGGCCGCCGCCGGAGTCGCCGGGGTCATCAAGACGGTGCTCGCGCTGCGGAACAGCGTGCTCCCCGGCACCCTGCACGCACAGGAGGCGTCCAGCCGGGTGGACTGGTCGGCCGGCGCGGTCCGGCTGCTCGCCAACACCCGCCCCTGGGACGTCCCGGACGGGGACCGGCCGCGCCGGGCCGGAGTCTCCGCGTTCGGCATGAGCGGTACCAACGCCCACGCCATCCTGGAGGAAGCACCCGCCGCCGAGGCCCCACTGCCCCGAGGCACGTACGGCGAACCGTCCGAGGACTCCGGGACCACGGTTCCGTGGCTGCTCTCCGCCATGACCCCCGCGGCCCTGCGCCGACAGGCACGCCGCCTGGGGGAGCACCTGCGGGCCGACCCCGACGGGGACGCCGCCGGACCGGCCCGCGCGCTCGCCACCACCCGCCCCGCCCTGCCCTTCCGGGCGGCCGCCACCGGCCGCGGCCGCGACGCGCTCCTCGGCTGGCTTGACGCCCTCGCGGCGGGAGAACCCGCGCCCGACGCCGTGCGGGACCGGGCGCGCGGCGGCCGCACGGTCTTCGTCTTCCCCGGCCAGGGCTCGCAGTGGGCCGGCATGGCCGTGGCGGCGCTCGACACCTCCGAGGCGTTCGCCGCCGCCATCGCCGCCTGCGAACGGGCGCTAGCCCCCCACACCGACTGGTCCCTGACCGAGGTGCTGCGCGGCGTGCCCGGCGCACCGACGCTCGACCGCGTGGACGTCGTCCAGCCGGTGCTCTTCGCCGTGATGGTCGCGCTGGCCGCGCACTGGCGCGACACCGGGGTCACCCCGGACGCGGTCGTCGGACACAGCCAGGGCGAGATCGCCGCCGCCTGCGTCGCCGGAGCGCTGTCGCTCGACGACGCGGCCCTCGTGGTGGCGCTGCGCAGCCGGGCACTGCTGAGGCTGGCTGGGCGCGGCGGCATGGTGTCGGTCGCCGCGTCCGCCGAGCGGACCACGAGCCTGCTGCCCGCCGGCGGACGCGTGTGCGTGGCCGCGGTGAACGGCCCCGGAGCCGTGGTCGTCGCCGGGGAGTCCCAGGAGCTGGCCGCCCTGCTCGCGGCCTGCGACCGGGAAGGCGTACGGGCCAAGGCGATCCCGGTGGACTACGCGGCCCACTCGGCCCAGGTCGCCGAGATCGAGGACGAACTGCGCGAAGCCCTCACCGGGATACGCCCCCGCGCCTCGGCCGTCCCGCTCCACTCGACGGTGACCGGCGAACCCGTCGCCGGAGAATCGCTCGACGCCGCCTACTGGTACCGCAACCTGCGCGAGCCGGTCGACTTCGTCGGAGCGGCCCGCACCCTGCTGGAAGCGGGTCACACCCTGTTCGTCGAGGTCAGCCCGCATCCGGTGCTGCTCGCCGGGATCGAGGCGGTGGCCGCGGAGGCCGGGCGTGAGGTGTCGGCGGTCGGCACGCTGCGGCGCGGCGACGGTGGCCGGGACCGGCTGCTGGCCTCACTGACCGAGGCGTGGGCGGCCGGCGGCGGTCCGGTGGACTGGTCGCCCTGGACGGGGGTCTCGGTCCCGGGCGGCCCGGCACCCCTGCCGCTGCCGACGTACCCCTTCCAGCGCGACCGGTACTGGCTGCCCACACCGGGCCGGACGGCCTCCTCGGCCATCACCGGGGTACCGGTCGAGGGTGTTTCGGAGGCCGCGGGCGACGACGACGGCGCCCCCGCCGTACGACTGGCCGCCCGGCTGGCCCCGCTGGACCGGCAGGCACGCCGTCAAGCGGTACTCGACCTGGTCATCCGGCACGCGGCCGCGGTCCTCGGCCACCCCGGATCCGGTCCGGTGCGCCCGGAACGCTCCTTCTCCGAGGTCGGCTTCGACTCGATGCTCGCGGTGCGGTTCAGGAACGTGCTGTGCGAGGCCACCGGGCTGACCGTCCCGCCGACGGTCGTCTTCGACCACCCGACGCCCGAGGCGCTCGCCACCTACCTGGACGCGGAGCTGACCGCCGCGCCCGAACCGCCCTCGCCGCTGCTGGCCGAGCTGGAACGGCTGGACGCGCTCCTCTCGGCCGTTCCGCCCGGAGCGGCCGACACCGACGGGGTCGGCGAACGACTGAACGAACTGCTGCGCGGCTGGGGCCGGCGCGCCGACGCGTCGGACGGCGAGGCTCCACCGCCCGGGCCGGTGGACGACACCACCACGGCGACGGAAACGGCGACAGCGGACGAGCTGTTCGCCCTGCTCGACAACGACTTCGGCAATTCCTGAGAGAGAGCTGGCACTGATGTCCGACGACAAGAAGCTGCTCGACTACCTCAGGCGTGCCACCGCGGACCTCGGCGACGCCCGCAGGCAGCTGCGCGAAGCCGAGCAGGCCCGCCACGAACCGATCGCCATCGTCTCCATGGCCTGCCGCTACCCCGGTGGCGCCCACACACCCGAACTGCTGTGGGATCTGCTCTCCCGGGGCGCCGACGCGGTCTCCGCCTGGCCGGTCAACCGCGGCTGGGACCTGGAGGGCCTCTACGACCCGGACCCCGAGCGGCCCGGTACCTCCTATACCCGGCACGGCGGCTTCCTCCACGACGCGGCCGATTTCGACGCGGAGTTCTTCGGCATCTCGCCGCGCGAGGCCCTGGCGACGGACCCCCAGCAGCGGCTGGCGCTGGAGACCGCCTGGGAGGCGGTCGAGCGGGCCGCGATCGACCCCCGCACGCTGCGGCGCACCGGCACGGGTGTCTTCCTCGGGGCGATCGGCAACGGCTACGGCGCGGGCTCGCGCCACCTCCCCGACGTTCAGGGCCTGTTGGACACCGGGACCGCGAGCAGCGTCGTCTCCGGCCGGATCGCCTACACCCTGGGCCTGGAAGGGCCCGCGGTGACCGTGGACACGGCCTGCTCCTCCTCCCTGGTCGCCCTGCACCTGGCGATCAGGGCCCTGCGGGCGGGCGACTGCACGCTGGCCCTGGCCGGCGGGGTGTCGGTGATGGCGACCCCCGACGCGTTCGTGGCGTTCAGCCGCCAGCGCGCGTTGTCTGCCGACGGACGGTGCAAGGCGTTCTCGGCGGAGGCGGACGGCACGGGCTGGTCCGAGGGCGCCGGTGTAGTGCTGCTGGAGCGTCTGTCGGACGCCCGGCGCAACGGGCACCCGGTGCTGGCCGTCATCCGCGGTTCGGCCACGAACCAGGACGGCGCGAGCAACGGCCTGACCGCGCCGAATGGACCGTCGCAGCAGCGGGTGATCCGTGCGGCGTTGGCGGATGCGGGGTTGTCGGCGTCCGAGGTGGACGTGGTGGAGGCGCACGGAACCGGCACCACCCTCGGCGACCCCATCGAAGCCCAGGCGCTCCTGGCGACGTACGGGCAGGACCGTCCGGTGGACCGGCCGGTGTGGATCGGCTCGCTGAAGTCGAACATCGGCCACACCTCGGCGGCGGCCGGAGTGGGCGGCGTCATCAAGATGGTGCTGGCGATCGAGCACGGCGAACTGCCCAGAACCCTGCACGCGGACCGGCCGACGCCCATGGTGGACTGGGCCTCGGGAGCCGTGGCAATCCTCTCCGAGGCCCGCGCCTGGGACGACTCGGAACGCCCGCGCCGGGCGGGTGTGTCCGCCTTCGGCGTCAGCGGCACCAACGCCCATCTGATCCTGGAACAGGCCCCGGCGGAGGAAGCCGAACCGGAGGCCGAACCCGCGGCCGGCGGCGATGCGCGTCCGCTGCCCTGGGTGCTGTCGGGGCGTACCGACGAGGCGCTGCGCGACCAGGCGGCCCGGCTGCTGGCACACCTGAGCGCCGGCCCAGGACCCTTGCGTGCCGCCGACACCGGCCGCGCCCTCGCCCTCACACGTACCGCCTTCGAGCGGCGGGCCGTGGTCGTGGGAACCGGACCGGACCGGCTGATCGACGGCGTGAAGGCGCTGGCTGAGGGCCGGTCGGTGCCGGGGCTGGTGCGGGGCGGCGGTGTGTCGTCGGGTCGTGTGGTGTTGGTGTTTCCGGGTCAGGG
>NZ_JBIWLQ010000043.1:0-13392 GCF_044766265.1 Streptomyces sp. NPDC102283 | reverse complement strand
ATCCGCCCCGCGAACACACCCGACCCACCCAGCAACTCCGCAGCCATCCCCACCCACTGCGAACCCTGACCCGGAAACACCAACACCACACGACCCGACGACACACCGCCGCCCCGCACCAGCCCCGGCACCGACCGGCCCTCAGCCAGCGCCTTCACCCCACCGAGCAACTCGCTCCGGTCCCCACCCACCACCACCGCACGGTGTTCGAAAGCCGCGCGCCCCATCGCCAGCGAATGCCCCACGTCCACCACATCAAGTCCGGGCTCCGCCACCACCCGGGCCGACAGCGCCGCCGCCTGTGCCCGCAGGGCGTCCGCGCTGCGCGCCGACAACGGCCACGCAACCGCCCCCGGACGCCGGCCTCCCTCTCCCGCCCCGGCCGGAGCCCCGCCAGGGGCAGACTCCAGGATGACGTGGGCGTTGGTGCCGCTGATACCGAAGGAGGACACCCCGGCCCTGCGCGGGCGTCCCGTGTCGTCCCACGCACGGGCCTCCGTCAGCAGTCGGCCGGCCCCCGCCGACCAGTCCACCTCGGGCGTGGGGCCGTCCACGTGCAGCGTCTTGGGCATCACGCCGTGCCGCAGGCCGAGCACCGACTTGATGACACCGCCCACCCCCGCCGCGGCCTGGGCGTGGCCGATGTTGGACTTCAGCGAGCCGATCCACACCGGCCGGTCCACCGGACGGCCCTGACCATACGTCGCCAGCAGAGCCTGCGCCTCGATCGGGTCACCCAACCGCGTCCCCGTACCATGCGCCTCCACCACATCCACGTCCGACGCCACCAGCCCCGCATCCGCCAACGCCGCACGAATCACCCGCTGCTGCGACGGACCGCTCGGCGCCGTCAGACCATTGCTCGCACCATCCTGATTCACCGCCGAACCACGCACCACCGCCAGCACCGGATGCCCACGGCGCCGCGCGTCCGACAACCGCTCCACCAGCAGCATCCCCACGCCCTCGGCCAGGCCGAAGCCGTCGGCGGCTGCCGCGAATGCCTTGCAGCGGCCGTCCGGGGCCAGACCCCCCTGTCGGCTGAACTCCACGAGCATGCCGATCGTGGGCATCACGGTCGCGCCGCCGGCCAGCGCCAGCGAGCACTCGCCCGACCGCAGCGCCCGTACCGCGAGGTGCAGGGCCACCAGCGAGGACGAGCACGCCGTGTCCACAGTGACCGCCGCGCCCTCCAGACCCAGGGTGTAGGCCAGTCGGCCCGACGCGACGCTGCCGGTGTTGCCGGTCAGCAGGTGGCCGCCCTCGTCGGCACCCTGCTCGAGAGAGGGCCCGTAGTCCATGGTCATCGCCCCGACGTAGACGCCCGTCCGGGTCCGGCGCAGTGTGGCCGGGGCGATCCCGGCCCGCTCCAGTACTTCCCAGGTCGTCTCCAGCAGCAGCCGCTGCTGCGGGTCCATCGCCAGGGCCTCGCGCGGCGAGATGCCGAAGAACTCCGCGTCGAAGTCGGCCGCGCCGACGAGCGAGCCCGCCTCGCGCTGGTAGTACCGGCCCGGCGTCCCCGGTGCGGGGTCGTACCGTCCCGTGGTGTCCCAGCCGCGGTCGCCGGGCAGCGCGGAGACGGCGTCGGCACCAGCAGACAGCAACTCCCAGAGTTCGTCGGGGCTGCCGACACCGCCGGGGTAACGGCAGCCCATGCCGACGATCACCACGGGGTCGTCGTCCGCGGCCCGCCGCACCGGCGCGTCCGCTTCCGTGTCCCAGTCGGACCGGTCGGACCGGGACCCGCTGATCTCGGCGCAGAGGTACGCGGTCAGGGCCGCCGGGGTCGGACAGTCGAAGACGATCGTCGCCGGGATGCGCAGCGCCGTCGCCGCGCTCAGCCGGTTGCGCAGCTCCACCGCTGTGACGGAGTCGAATCCCAGGTCGAGGAAGGCCAGGTCGCCGGTGATCGGATCCAACCGCCCGGTCAGTGCGGCGATCTCCTCGCCCACCAGCCGGGCCAGCGCTGCGCGCCGCTCCGGTTCGTCCATGCCGGCCAGCTCCGCGCGGAACGCGGCGCCCGCGTCGCGGTCGCCGCCCGCGCCGCCTTCGCCTTCCGGCCCGTCCGTGTCCGCGGGGCCGGACTCCACGAGCGCGGCCAGGGCAGCCGCCGGCAGTTCCCGTACCGAGGCGTCCCGACCGGCGGACAGCGTTTTCCGGTCCGGGGTGACACCGCGCACGTACAGGTCACCGAGCGAGGTCAGAAAGCGGCCCGGACCGCCCTGGTCCCGGCGCAGCGTCCCGAGGACGGCGGCCTGCGCGCCGTGTTCCTCCGCGCAGTCCGTGAGGGCTGAGGTCAGCACGGTGTGCGGGCTGACCTCCAGCAGGACGCCGTGCCCGTCCCGCAGCAAGGCCCCGGTCGCGTGGTGGAACCTGACCGTGTTTCGCAGGTTGCGGCACCAGTAGTCGGCGTCAAGTACCGGGACGTCCAGTCGTCCGCCGGTCAGTCCGGAGTAGTAGGGCAGATGCGGTGTGCGGGGCCGGATCGGTGCGAGGTCGGCGCGCATCCGGGGAATGATCGCGTCGATGTGGGGGGAATGGGCGGCCAGGCCGACCGCGATCCGCCGTGCGTGCACCGCGTCCGAGGCCAGGTCGGCAAGGAGTTCGGCCGCGGCGTCGCGGTCACCGGAGACGATGACGGACCGCGGGCCGTTGTGCGCGGCGACGACGAGGCGGCCGTCCCAGCGGCGCAGCCGCGGCTCGACCTCGTCGGCCGGGGACAAAACGGAGACCATGTCGCCCTGCCCGGCCAGGGTCGCCTGGGCCTGGCTCCACAGGGCCACCACCCGGGCGGAGTCGTCCAGGGACAGCGCGCCGGAGACCGCGGCAGCGGTGACCTCTCCGACGCTGTGCCCGAGCACGGCGGCCGGTTCCACGCCGTGGGAGCGCCACAGCGCGGCGAGCGACACCGTCACGGCGAACAGCAGGGGCTGCACCACGTCGGCCCGGTCCGCAGCGGGTGCGCCCGGTGCGTCCGGGTCGCGGAGCACGTCGATCGGCGACCAGTCGACGAACGGTTCCAGGGCCTGCGCGCACGCGTCCATCCGGTCGCGGAACACCGTGGACGTGTCCAGCAGGTCCACCGTCATCCGGGGCCACTGCGCGCCCTGCCCGGGAAACACGAAGGCGACCCGGCGGGCGGTCCCGGCGGTGCCCTCCACCAGGCCGGGCATGCTCCTGCCCTCGGCGAGCGCGGCCAGCCGCCGCAGGAATCCGTCACGGCCGTCCGCCACCAGCGCCGCCCGTCGGCTCCCCTCGGAAGCGGTGCGCGCGAGGGTGAGCGCGATGTCCTGGGGGCTCCAGTCGTCACGACCGGCCAGGTACGCGTGCAGGCCGCGCGCGCCGGCCGCCAACGACTCCTTGCCGCTGCCGGCCAGTGTCCACAGCAGCGGTGCTTCCGTACCGTCGGGGTGCGCCATCGTGTCTTCGGACTCCTTCACGGCAAGCAGAACCATCGGTCACCGGAGCGTGGCGGGCGCCCGCTCCCACGGGTCGCCCGCCGGCCGGGACGGCTTCGTGGTGCCCGGCGTGTACCGCGGCCGGACCTGCGAGGTCGATCTTGCCCAAGTCGCATAGCGGCCCGATAGCGCAGGCCGCGACACGGTGCGGATGCGGGGAACGGGCGGGCCGCGGCGCGGCGGAACAGCCGTGCGCACTCCGTGGGCGGGTCAGCCGTCCGTTCCGGCGGACCGGTGCGGGAACGGGGCTCGCGTCACTCCCAGCTCCCGCCAGATCCCGTCCAGTGCCGCGACGAACTCCTCGACCTCCGCGGGCTCGTGGACGGCGCCGGGCGCGCTCCTGAGGATCTCCTGGCCCGCGCGCACGCTCGGTGCGTTGATCGCCTGTACGTAGATGCCATGGCGTTCCAGCAGCAGGGCGGAGATCCGCTGGGCAAGTGCGTCGTCCCCGACGGAGATCGAGACGATGTGGGACCCGTCGGAGACGAAGGGGATGCCGTGTTCCGTGAGCAGCCGGTGCGTCAGTCGCGCGTTCTCGCGGAGCCGGTCGCGTTCCACCCCCGAGGTGCGCAGGTGCCGGACCGCGGCGAGCGCGCCCGCCACGACCGCCGGCGGCAGGGCGGTGGTGAAGATGAAGGAGCGGGACAGACCGCGCACCGCGTCGACCAGCTCGGCC
This sequence comes from Streptomyces sp. NPDC102283, assembly GCF_044766265.1. Taxonomy (NCBI): domain Bacteria; kingdom Bacillati; phylum Actinomycetota; class Actinomycetes; order Kitasatosporales; family Streptomycetaceae; genus Streptomyces; species Streptomyces sp. NPDC102283. Next base: position 9,258 of record NZ_JBIWLQ010000043.1, on the reverse strand, counting down.
GGAGCCGCGATGTATCCGCCGGTGGTACCGAATCCCTTGGCGAGTGTTCCCATGATGACGGTGAACTCGTCCGCGATACCCAGGCTCGCGGCCATACCAGCTCCCTCCGGCCCGTACATTCCGACCGCGTGGACCTCGTCGAGGAAGGTCATCGCGCCGTACTTGCGGGCGATCCGGGCGATCTCGGCGAGCGGGGCGACGTCACCCCCCATCGAGTAGACCGATTCCATGACGATCATCTTCGGCCGATCTGGATCGGTGGCGGATATCAGTTCTTCCAGATGCTCCGTGTCATTGTGGCGGAAAATTCGCTTCTCGGCGCCACTGTGGCGGAGTCCGTCGATGATCGAGGCGTGATTCATCTCGTCGGAGAAGACGACGCAGTTCCCCAGCCGGCCGGCGAGGACCGTGAGGGCTCCATCATTGGCGGTGTACCCGGAGGTGAAGAGAAGGGCGTCAGCCTTACCGTGCAGGTCTGCCAGTTCCTTCTCCAGCAGCACGTGGTAGTGGTTGGTCCCGCCGATGTTCCGCGAGCCGCCCGAGCCCGCACCGTACTCGTCGAGGGCTTCGCGGGTCGCCGCCAGGACCAGCGGGTGCTGGCCCATTCCCAGGTAGTCGTTACTGCACCACACGCTGATCTCGGAGGTGATCCCGTCTCGCACACTCCGGGCGGCCGGAAACTTCCCGGCGAGGCGGCCGACCTCGAGAAACTCCCGTTTCGCCTCCGGGTATTCCCTTTCCTTCATATGCTGCGAGAAGAGCTCCAGGTAATGGTTCATGACGACCCTTTTCTCCGAAGGCTATGCCGATGCGGGGCCCGGACCGGTAGAGGGGATTGTCTCAGAGAGGAATATCACTTCGATGACGCGGCCTGCGACAATTCACAACCTCCCGGGCATCCAGTTCTTCAATTCACACTCCTGGCGCACCTGCTTTGCGTGTTGTAGGCTCTGCGGAAATTCCTCGACACGGCACCACTGGAGTTTCTATGCCGTCGAACGAAACGTATGTCAGCCAGATCCTTCAGGTAATCTCCGCGGAACCGGAGAAGGTGGTCCTGTCCTGGCGGGACAGGACGCTGACCGCGGCGGAGCTGACCTTATTGGTCCGGTCGGCCGCGCAGGCGCTGCACCGTCACGCGGGCGGAAGCGGTGGCGGGGCCGTGGTCGCCATCCTGACCGTCACCAACACCGCCCCCACCCTGGCCCTGCGGTACGCCGCGAATCTGGTCGGGGCCACGGTGGTCCATCTGCACACCACCAACGCAGTCGACCCGGCGGACCACCTGGCCGTCGGCGCCAAGCTCAAGATCCTCCGGGAGACCGGTGCGACGTACCTGGCCGTCGACGCGGAGAACGTCGCGACCGGCCGTGAGTTGCGCGAGCGACTGGGCGCTCCGCTGGCCCTCGTCGCCCTCGGCGATCTCGGCCCCGATGTCCTGGACCTGACGGCCGGGGCCCCGGACTCGCTGGATCCGGTCGGCATCGAGGTCGGACCCGACCGGACCGCGGTGGTGACCTACACGAGCGGGACGACGGGTGAACCGAAGGGCATCGCCTTCGACTTCCGGACCCGCAAGGGTTTCATCTCCGCCGGACTCAAGATGGGCTGGCGGTCGGTTTACCTGGCCTGCCTCCCGCTGAGCCACTCCAGCGGCGCCACGGCCGACGACTCACTCGCGTCCGGTGGCTCGGTGGTCCTGCGGGACGGCTTCGACCCAGGTGATGTGCTGCGCTCCATAGAGCGGCACAAGATCACCCGGATGCTGCTCTCCCCTCCACAGTTGTACCTGCTCATGGACCATCAGGAGGTGGACTCGACCGATCTGTCCAGTCTCCAGATGGTCACGTACGTGGGCTCCCCCGCATCCCCCGAGCGGCTGGCCGAGGCGGTCAAGGTCTTCGGCGACGTACTGATCCAGGTGTACGCGACCAGCGAGGCGGGCTTCGTCAGCATGCTCTCGCCCACCGAGCACCTCGACCCCCGGCTGCGGGTCACGGTCGGCCGGCCGATGCCCGGCTGGGTCCGGATCACCGATCCGGACGACCACCGCGACCTGCCGCTCGGCGAGATCGGCGAGGTCTGCGTACAGTCGGCGTTCACCATGAGCGAGTACGTGGCTGAGCCCGAACTCACGGCCCGGACCGTACGGGACGGCTGGGTGCACACCGGCGACCTCGGATTCGTCGACGGTGACGGCTACCTTCATCTGCGCGGCCGGATCGGCGAGGTGATCAAGACCAACGGCATCAAGATCCATCCGGTGACGGTGGAGAACGCCTTCCTGACCCATCCCGATGTCGTGCAGGCCGCCGTCTTCTGCGTCCGGGACCGGGACCGGATCGAGCACCTGCACGCCGCCGTGGTGCTGCGCGAGACCGGCACGGCCGGCCCCGACGGGCTGGCGGAACACATCCGGGCCGCCATCTCGCCCAAGCACGTTCCCGCGCAGATCCACGTCCGCTCCACTCTGCCCCTCACCGGCGTCGGCAAGCCGGACAAGGCGCGGCTGGCCGTGGAAGCGAGCGGCTGAAACCCCATGGCCCTCTCCGTGGCATCCATACTCGCCGAGTCCGCGCTACGGCGACCGGAGCACCCGGCGGTCGTGTCCGGCACCCGGAAGATCACCTATCGCGAGCTGTGGGACGAGGCGCGGAGGTACGCGGCGGCGCTGCGCGCGCGGGGCATCGGCCCCGACGACAAGGTGGCACTGCTGCTGCCCAGTACACCGCACTTCCCGCCGGCCTACTTCGGTGTACTCGCGCTCGGCGCGATCGCGGTCCCGGTCCACGCCCTGCTCCGGGCGGACGAGATCGCGTACGTCCTGAAGGACTCCGGGGCGGCGGCGCTGATCTGCGCCGCCCCGCTCCTGACCGAGGGCGGCAGGGCGGCGGAGGCGGTCGGCACGCCCGTGCTCACCGTCATGGAAGGGGAAGCGGACGAGGGAGGAAAGGGTGCCCGCGCGCCGCGGCTGGACGCGCTCGCGGCGCGGACCTCGCCGATCGACCGTCAGGTGCCGCGCGAACCCGGGGACATCGCGGTGATCCTGTACACCTCCGGCACCACCGGCCGGCCCAAGGGCGCCCTGCTCACCCATCTCAACGTGGTGATGAACGTCGACACGACCATGCTGTCGCCGTTCGACTTCACAGCGGACGACGTCATGCTCGGCTGTCTGCCGCTGTTCCACGCCTTCGGCCAGATCTGCGGCATGAACACCTGTTTCCGGGCGGGGGCGACCCTGGTGCTGATGCCCCGGTTCGACGGGCCGGGTGCACTGGATCTCATGGTGCGGGAGAGCTGCACCGTGTTCATGGGAGTCCCGACGATGTACACGGCACTCCTCGACGCTGCCCGCGCCGACCCGCGCAGGCCCGCGCTCGACCGCGCGTACTCCGGCGGCTCCGCGCTGCCGGTAGCGGTCCTGGACGCATTCCGAGAGGCGTTCGGCTGCCCGGTCCTCGAAGGGTACGGGTTGACCGAGACGTCTCCGGTGGTGGCGTACAACCAGAAGGCGTGGCCGCTCAGACCGGGCACGGTGGGCCGGCCGATCTGGGGCGTCGAGGTCGAGATCGCCAGAGCGGATGTGGAGGGCAGGATCGAGCTGGTGCCCACCGGCGAGACGGGGGAGATCGTCATCCGGGGGCACAACGTGATGGCCGGCTACCTGAACCGGCCGGAGGCGACCGCCGCGGCCATCGTTGACGGCTGGTTCCGCTCGGGTGACCTCGGCGTCAAGGACTACGAGGGTTACCTGTCCGTCGTCGACCGCAAGAAGGACGTGGTGCTGCGCGGCGGGTACAACGTCTACCCGCGCGAGGTGGAGGACGTCCTGGCCCGTCACCCGGCGGTCGCCCAGGCAGCCGTCGTCGGGCTCCCCCACCCCGTACTCGGCGAGGAGGTGTGCGCGGTGGTGAGGACCCGCCCCGGCACGGCGCCTGGCCCGGCCCTCGGCGCCGAGATCGTTGCCTGGAGCAGAGAGCGGATGGCCCCGTACAAGTACCCGCGCCGGGTCGAGTTCGTGGACGGCTTCCCTCTCGGCCCCAGCGGCAAGGTACTCAAACGGGAGCTGGTCGCCCGGCTGAGAGCTGCGGATCCGGACGAGCCGCCGGACGGCCCGCCGAGCCCTCACTGAGCCCGAGCGGTCGAACTCCCCGCCGGGCCGGGCATCGGCGCGCGACAGCTCGTACGGGGCCACCGTCATCCCGGGGCGCAGCACGCTTCCCCGGCAGCCGGACACACCCGGGCCGTCGGCATGGCCAGCCCCTAACGGTTGCAGGGGAACGAGACTCCCGGTCGGCTGCCAGTCAGCGGAGCGCACCTGCGAGCGTCCAGGCCGTCAGCGACGGCCGTGCCGAGACCGGCGAGGGAAGAGAGCGAGGCCATCAAGGCGTCGAGGGCCTGTGCGAATGCAGTGCGCGGTACCAGCACGTCCGACCTGTCCCGCGGGTTGCAGCTGATCTGATTGCGAAACTTCCGGCGCCTGACTTCGCCACTGGTAGCAGCCCTCGCCGTCATCTCCCGTGATCCCCAGGACGACTCGCGGCTGCGGGTCGCGGACATCAACCGCTGGGCCGTCGTCAACGGCCATGAGTTCGTGGCGCATGCCCCGGACCGGGCCGAGAGCCACCCGAACCTCGCCCGCGAACTCCCTCATCTGCTCGACAATTACGCCATCGACAGTCTCCTGGACAAGTCCCTGCCCCGTCATCCGCGAGCGGCCCCCAACTGCTGAGCCACTGCTACCCCTGTCGGACACCAAATCCCGTTGAACCAGCTGAGGACGCCGCTCCGTCGTTGGCATGCTCTCCGACAACACTGACAGCGCGAGGCAACTACGTGCACGGCACACTGGTCCCCAGCCTTGGCCCCCAGACCCTAGGGCGAGCCGTGCAGGTGGGCGGGGTGGGCTAGAGCGGCAGCCACAACGGCGGCAAGAAACCCGGTGCCGACCACGGCGCGTGCCGCGGTCCAGGAGGCCGCGACGACTGGTGCCACCGCGAAGAGACCGAGGAGAGTCACCTCCGGTCCGATGATCACATCGACCAGAGCGACGGCGAGCAGGGCGCACACGCAGGCGCCGTCGGCGCACCGCAGGATTGTGCATACAGGGCTGTGTCATGACCGTCCTCCGTGCGGGTCTCATGGGTCGGGCGTGGGTCCGGTGCCGGGTCAGGCTTCGGTTGCGGTGGGGCCGGTTCCGAGCGTCTCGGCGTTGCGTCGGGTCTTGGCCCAGCCGGTCCTGCCGCGCAGGAGGCGTACGGAGCCGCGGGCCGAGACGATGAACAGGTGGTAGGCGTACAGCCACAGGGTGATGCCCCACACCAGTCCGGTGGCACGGGAGCGTTCGGGGGCGAACTCCCGCCGGTAGACCGGGCCCCACAGCAGGAAGGGCACGACCGACAGGATCCCCAGCGCCAGCGCGAGCGGCCAGGCGGCGAACAGCACGGCGCCCCCGACGCCGGTGGCGAGAACGAACAACAGGAACGCGGTCAGGGCGAGGACCGTGAGGTGGGCGATCGGCTGGAAGAACGTGTAGAGCGATTCGAGGACACCGCGGGCGCGGTAGTGGCGCGAGCCGATGATCCGGCCCGTGTACCGCACGCACTGGATGTTGCCCTGGGCCCACCGGGTGCGCTGGGTCAGGAACCGCCGGGTGTACGGCAGGGCCTCCTGCGACACCCAGGTGTCGGCGACATGGGTGACGCGGTAGCCCGCCAGGCGCATCTGCATACCGAGCTCGTAGTCCTCCAGGAGGGCGTCCTGCTTCCAGGGCCGGCGTTCAGCGGCGGCGATCCGGTCGAGAGCGGTAAGGCGGGTGAACTGGCCGTTGCCGCCCAGGCCGACCGATCCGGTGCGGCGGCGCAGCAACTGCATTCCGGTGTTGGAGACGGCGAACTCCGCGTCCTGCATCCGGACCAGCAGGCGCGCGTAGGCGTTGGCGAGCCGGCCGCGGTCGGGTAGCGGCCGTGCGTCGTCCACGTTCCGCATACGTACGCCGATCTGCACGCCCCCCGTCTCCGAGTCCCCGAAACCGTCCGGGCCGCTGACGTACGCCGCCGCGTCGGGTGACAGCCGACCGTCGGCGTCGACCACGCAGACGACGACCCGGAAGCGGTTCACCTCACCCAGATGGGTGTTCATCGCCTCATACGCGGCGTTGAGCGCGGCCCCCTTCCCGATCCGGGCGTCGGGGCGGCGGCGGGAGACGAGCCGGACATAGCTGTCCTCGGCGGCGAGGGCCGCCACGATCTCACCGGTGCGGTCGTCACTGGCGTCGTCGATGACCCAGACGTGGGAGGCCGGGAAATCGGTCCGCAGGCGGGTGACCGTGGTCGCGATCACGGCTTCCTCGTCCCGGCACGGAACGAAGAAGTGCCAGTCGTGCGCGGCGGGATCGCCCGGCTCGGTGGGACCACTACGGGCGTAGGCGTGCCGGGAGCCGGCCCAGTAGAGCAGGAAGCCGCCGAGGAGCAGGAAAGGGAACAGGTAGAGAAAGAACTCCGGGATCATGTGAACCTTCCACGGGATCGGTAGCGTGCGGCCGGCTTCCGCTCGGCGTCGCACAAGCAAGCGTGTGGAAGCGGGACCGTCGGCTGCTCCTGAGCGGGGCGGGCACGGGGCAGGGCCGTGGGCGGCCCGCCGCTGGTCAGGCGTCGGCCATCTCGGGGGCGGGTGCGGCCGTACGCGGGGTGCTGTCCGGCATCATTCCGGTGATCAGATCCGCGATACGGCGCGAGGCGGTGCCGTCACCGAACGGGCTGGGCAGGGCCGCCAGCCGGCGCAGCCCTTCGGGGCCCTCGGCGAGGCGGTGGCGCACCGCCGTACCGGTGCCGGGTCCGGGTTCGACGAGGTCGGCGAAGTCGATCAGTGCCTCGGGGCGTTCGGTGGACCGTCGGACCACCACCAGCGGGCGGCCGAGGACGGTCGTCTCCTCCTGGATCCCGCCGGAGTCGGAGACGATGACGGCGGCGTGCCGGGCCAGCGCGAGGAACGTGCTGTAACCGGTCGGGGCGATCACCGTCAGCTCGTCGAGGAGCGGCCGCAGTCCGGCGGACTCGATCCGGGCCCGGGTGCGCGGGTGCAGGGGCAGCACGACCGGGTGGGTGCGGGTGATCCGGGCCAGCTCGCGCAGAACGCGTGCGAGCACGGCCGGGTCGTCGGTGTTCTCCGGCCGGTGGACCGTCGCCAGGACGTAGCCGTCCGGCGTCAGGCCGAGACCGTCGAGAAGGTCCGTCCGTTCCTGCCGCGCCGGCAGGTGGGTGCGGACCGCCTCCACGACCGTGTTGCCGGTCACGGCGATGCGCTCCTCCTCCAGCCCTTCGGCGAGCAGCAGGGCACGGTTCTGCGGGGTGGCCGCGCACAGCACGTCCGCCAGCCGGTCGATGAGCACCCGGTTGTGCTCCTCGGGCATCGCCCGGTCGTGGCTGCGCAGCCCCGCCTCGACATGGATCAGCGGAATCGACCGTGCGTTCGCGACGAGGGCGCCGGAGAGGGCCGCGTTGGTGTCACCCTGGACGACGACGACACACGGCGGATCGGCCGCGAACCGCTCGTCGAGCTCAGCGAGGGCGGCCGCGACCTGCACGGCCCTGGGCTGCCCGCCCACGCCGGTCAGATACTCGGGCCCGGGCAGACGCAGCTCCTCCAGGAGGTCGCCGGAAAGGCCGTCGTCGTAGTGCTGGCCGGTGTGGACCACCCGGGCGGCGGGGCCGAGCAGCCGGATGAGTTCAGCGAGCTTGACCAGTTCGGGGCGGGTACCGAGGACGACGGCGACGCTACGGTCTGCTGGGAAAGTCATGACCCGAGCTTTACGGTTCACGGTTGTCGCAACCGTTGCCCATCGGTTGCCCGACGGTTGCTTCGTCCGATTCGAACCACTTCAGGACTTTGGGCCCGGGTCCTCCGCCCCTGGCGGGAGGGGACTATCGGCCTCCGGCGGCTCGTCCGACTCGCCGCTCACGAACCGGTATCCCAGGCCCCGCACCGCCTCGACGGGGTCTCGCGCCTCCGGACCGCCCGCATCACGCAGCTTCCGGCGCAACCTCAGCACCCCGAACTTGACCCGGTCGGCGCCCAGCGCCGACTCGTCGTCCCACACACGCATGAGCAACTGCTTCGTCGTGACGACCCGGCCCCGGTTGCGGACGAGGAGCTGCAGCAGCCGGTACTCGATATCACTGAGCCGCACCTCACCGCCGTACCACACCACGGCCCGCCGCTCCGGCACGAGCCGCAAGTGCTCCCCCACACGCTCACCGGTCCACTGCCGGTGCCCGGCCCGGCGCAGCAGAGCCTCGACCCTCGCCAGCAACTCCTCCCCGTCGTACGGCTTGACCAGGTAGTCGTCGGCGCCCGCACGCAACGCCTTCACCCGGTGCCCGACGTCGTCGAGCCCGGAAAGCACCAGGATCGGCAGGTCGCTCATGTCCCGGGCGCGCACCATGACCCGCCAGCCGTCCAGTCCGGGCACCCGCAGATCCAGGAGCAGCAGGTCGGGCCGCTCCGCGAACAGCAGCCGCAGCCCCTCACGGCCGTCGGCCGCCGACTGCACCGTGTACCCGCCCCGCACGAGCAGCGCCCGCAGCGCCAGCACCGACGCGGTGTCGTCCTCCACGATCAGCAGCATGGGCATCGCGCACCGCCACCCCGGCGAAAGCATGGACCGGTCCTGGAGAAGTCGGGCCACGCGACCGGCGGCCGGCCTTCCGCCCCGGAACGACGGAGGAGTTCCGGTGCCTTCCGTTCCATGCTCCAAGGATCGGGGAGGTCCCGTGGGACAGGTAGATGGGCACGGCCGATCGGGTGAAGGCGCAAGGTCCCCCGCGCCTCGGTGCGAAGCTGCCCGTGGACGCGGTCTCTGGTCCGGCCAGGCGACAAGGCCGGGCCTTCCCAGTACCCCAGCAGTACCAGTTTCCAGCGTCTGCCCAGGTTGTTCTCGGGATGCGCCGCCCTCCGCAGCGTCCGGAACCGGCCCGAACCACCGGACGGAAACGGCGGGAAACGGTGCCCCTTCACATCCGTGTTCCAGTAATGTTCCCCGCCGCAGTCGCACTCATAGATCCCGCTAGGCGGGAACGATCTCACCAGGATGCCAGGTCACCGTGTCGTCGCTCATAGTTCCGTCTACGGCCCTACCGAGCCCTGCGCCAGCTGGGCAGAGCTAGTAGGGCTTTGTTAGGTGGTGTCGTAGTGCTGCCATGGGGTGGGCTGTCTGCAGGTCGGGCAGGTTCCCGTCCAGGTGGCTAACAGGTGTTG
>NZ_JBIWLQ010000042.1:0-19995 GCF_044766265.1 Streptomyces sp. NPDC102283 | reverse complement strand
CTGGACGCGGAGTACTGGTACCGGAACCTGCGGGAGACGGTCCGGTACGAGGAGGCCACCCGCGCGTTGTTGGGGGAGGGTTTCCGGTTCTTCGTCGAGGCCAGCCCCCACCCCGTGCTCACCTTCGGTGTCCAGCAGACCGCCGACGAGGCCGACACCGCCGCCTCCGCGCAGGGCCCCGCCGTGGTCGTGGGCACGCTGCGGCGCGGCGAGAGCGGCCTCGACCGCTTCCTGACGTCCCTGGGGGAGGCCCACGCGGGTGGTCTGTCGCCCGACTGGGACCGTGTGTTCGCCGGACACCGTCCAGACGTTGTCTCCCTGCCCACCTACCCCTTCCAGCGCCGCCCGTACTGGCTGGAGGACACCGGCCCGGCGGCGGGCGGTCCTTCCGGAACCCCCTCGGAGGGCGACGACTTCTGGGACGCCCTGGGCGGGGGTGACCTGGCCCGGTTCACCACGACCCTCGGCGTGGCGCCCGAGGACCCGCTGAACGTGGTGCTCCCCGCGCTCGCCACCTGGCGCACCGAGCGCACCGAGCGTTCGGTGGCCGACTCCTGGCGCTACCGGGTGACCTGGCGAGCCCTGCCCGAGGGCCGCCCGGTCGCACTGGACGGCAGCTGGCTCGTACTGTCGTCGGACGGTCAGCCCGAGGACGGGGTGCGGCGGTCGGAGACGACCGTCCACGTCATGGAGCAGGCCGGAGCCTCGGTGGTCCACGTACGGCTCACCGAGGCGGAGGCCGACCGCGCCGTTCTGGCCGACCGGGTCCGCGCGTCCCTCGACGCGCTGCCCGGCCCGGTGACAGGAGTGCTGTCGCTGCTGGGCCTCGACGAGCGCCCGCACTCCGCACATCCCTCCGTCCCGCTGGGCACCGCGCTCAACCTGGCCCTGGTGCAGTCCCTCGGTGACACCGGGACCGACGCGCCCCTGTGGTGGGCTACTCGGGGTGCGGTGTCGGTCGGGGGCACGGACACCGGGAGTGCGGTCAGCGCCGCGCAGAATCTGCTCTGGGGTCTGGGCCGGGTCGCCGCGCTGGAGTTCCCGCAGCGCTGGGGTGGTCTGATCGACCTCCCGGAGGTCCTGGGCGCGGACACCGCCCCTCGGCTGTGCCGGGTGCTGGCCGGCGCGGCCGGAGACGAGGACCAGGTGGCCGTACGGGCCACCGGCTGCCACGGCCGGCGGCTGGTCCGATCCGCCCTGGGCGACACCGCGCCGCGGCGGAGCTGGCGGCCCGGGGGCACCGTGCTGATCACCGGCGGTACCGGCGGGATCGGCGCGCAGATCGCGCGCTGGCTGGCCCGGCGAGGAGCCGGTCACCTGGTGCTGGTCAGCCGGCGCGGCGCGGACGCGCCGGGTGCGCCGGAGCTCTCCGAGGAACTCGCCGCCTCAGGCGCCCAGGTCACCCTGGCCTCGTGCGACGTCGCCGACCTGGAGGCCCTGCGCGCCCTGAAGGACGGCCTCGAACAGGACGGCCACCGGATCAGTACCGTCTTCCACGCCGCGGGGGCCGGGCTGCTGGTGCCACTGCCCGCCACCGACGTGGACGAGTTCGCCGACACCCTCCACGCCAAGGCCGGCGGGGCCAGGAACCTGGACGTGCTCTTCGACCGGGACACGCTCGACGCGTTCGTGCTGTTCTCCTCGATCTCCGGGGTGTGGGGCAGTGCCGTCCACGGCGCCTATGCCGCCGCCAACGCCTATCTCGACGGCCTCGCCGAGGACCGCAGGAGCCGTGGCCTCGCCGCGACCTCCGTGGTGTGGGGGATCTGGAACCCCGAGGGTGGGGCCGGGATGGCGGCCGAACTGGTGGAGGAGAACCTGCGCGGCCACGGCGTGCTCTTCATGCCGCCCGCGGTCGCGATCACCGGGCTCCAGCAGGTCCTGGACCACGACGAAACGGTGGTCGTGATCGCCGACATCGACTGGGACCGCTTCGCGACGGTGTTCACCTCGGCGCGCCCCAGCCCGCTGATCGCCGAACTCCCCGAGGTGCGCACCGCGCTGGCCGCCGAACCGGAGACCGGCGAGACCGGGGCCGAGGGGACGTCCTCGGCGCTGCGCGACCGTCTGGAACCGCTCCCGGCAGCCGAGCGGACCCGGGTGCTGATCGACCTGGTCCGGACCCACGCGGCCGCTGTCCTCGGCCACGACTCGCCGGACGCGGTCGCCCCCGGCCGTGCCTTCCGCGACCTGGGCTTCGACTCTCTGACCGCCGTGGACATGCGCAACCGGCTCAACACCGCCACCGGCCTGCGGCTCCCGGTCACCGTCGTCTTCGACTACGCGTCGGCGACAGCGCTCGCCCGGCACCTGGAGACCGGACTGCTGGACGCCGCCGAGGAGCCCGCCACCGTCCGGCAGCCCCCGTCGGCGGCACCCGCCGCGGACGACGACCCCATCGTGATCGTCTCCATGAGCTGCCGCTACCCCGGCGGCGTACGCACCCCCGAGGACCTGTGGCGCCTGGTCGCCGACGGGCGCGACGCCGTCTCCGGGCTGCCGTCCGACCGCGGCTGGGACCTCGACGCGCTGTACGACGCGGACCCTGACCGGCCCGGCAGGAGCTACGCCGCCGCGGGCGGATTCGTCCGGGACGCGGACCGGTTCGACCCCGGATTCTTCGGGATCTCACCGCGCGAGGCACTGGCCATGGACCCACAGCAGCGACTCCTGCTCGAAACCTCCTGGGAGGCGATCGAGCGCGCCGGTATCGACCCGGCGTCCCTGCACGGAACCCCGACCGGGGTCTTCGCCGGCGCCTCCTACCAGGGCTACGGCGGCACCCTGCGCGACGTCCCCGAGGAACTGGAGGGCCTGTTCATCGCGGGCATCTCCACCAGCGTCCTGTCCGGAAGGGTCGCCTACCAACTCGGCCTCCAGGGGCCCGCCGTGACCGTGGACACGGCCTGCTCCTCGTCGCTGGTGGCGGTCCACCTCGCCGCGCAGTCGCTGCGCTCGGGCGAATGCGCGCTGGCACTGGCGGGCGGCGCCACGGTGATGGGCACCCCGCTGTCGTTCACCGGCTTCAGCCGGCAACGCGGGCTCGCCGAAGACGGGCGCTGCAAGTCCTTCGCCGCCTCGGCGGACGGCTTCGGCATGGCCGAGGGTGTGGGCCTGCTCGTGCTGGAGCGCCTCTCGGACGCCCGCCGCAACGGCCACCCGGTGCTCGCGGTGCTGCGCGGCTCGGCGATCAACCAGGACGGCGCGAGCAACGGGCTGACCGCGCCCAGCGGCTTGGCCCAGCAGCGGGTGATCCGCGACGCGCTGGCGAACGCCCGGCTGACGGCCGCCGACGTGGACGCAGTCGAGGCGCACGGCACCGGTACCCGGCTGGGCGACCCGATCGAGGCCGACGCGCTGCTGGCCACCTACGGCCAGGACCGGCCCGCCGACCGGCCGGTGTGGCTCGGGTCGCTGAAGTCGAACATAGGGCACACCCAGGCCGCCGCCGGGGTCGGCGGCATCATCAAGATGGTGCTGGCCATGGGGCACGGCGAGCTGCCGCGGACCCTGCACATCGACCGGCCGTCCCCGAACGTCGACTGGACGGCGGGCGCCGTCGCGCTGCTGACCGAGGCCACACCCTGGCCGGAGACCGGCCGGCCGCGCAGGGCCGGAGTGTCCTCGTTCGGCCTGAGCGGCACCAACGCCCATGTCGTCATCGAGCAGCCGCCAGCCGAGCACGCACTCCCGCTGCCCGCCTTGCCGGCCGGGTCCGTACCCGCCGTCGGATCCGACGCGCCTGCCGTACCCGCCGTCGTGCCCGACGCGCCCGCCGTACCCGTACCCGCACTCACCGCAGAGTCGTCCGCCGGATCCGGTTCGACGGACCCGGGCACTCCGTGGGCCGCCGTCCCGTGGGTCCTGTCCGGGCGGACCGCCGAGGCGGTGAAAGCCCAGGCGGAGCGGCTGCACACGTACCTGACGGAGCATCCGGAGCTGTCCCCCGTCGACGTCGGCTACTCCCTGGCCACCACCAGGACCGCCTTCGAGCACCGTGCGGCCGTCGTCGGTGACGACCTCGCGACCCTGCTGGGCGGCCTGGCCGCGCTGGCCACGGGAGACCGCGCACCCGGCCTGGTCGAAGGCACTGTCGCCCGATCGGACAGGACCGTCTTCGTCTTCCCCGGCCAGGGATCCGAGTGGGCCGGCATGGCGAGGGAACTGCTTGACCACGCCCCGGCCTTCGCCGACCGGATCTCGGCCTGTGAACGCGCCCTCGCCCCGCACCTGGACTGGTCGCCGCTAGCGGTCCTGCGGGACGAGCCCGACGCGCCCCCGCTGGACCGTGTCGACGTGGTGCAGCCGGTGCTGTTCGTCATGATGGTGTCGCTGGCCGAGCTGTGGCGGGCGCACGGGATCGTCCCCGACGCCGTGGTCGGCCACTCCCAGGGAGAGATCGCCGCCGCCTGCGTGGCCGGTGCGCTCTCGCTGGACGACGCGGCCCGGATCGTCGCTCTGCGCAGCCGGGCCCTGCTGGCCCTGACAGGACGCGGCGGCATGCTGTTCGTGCCGCAGCCGGTCGAAGCCGTACGCGAAGTACTGTCCGCCCACGACGGGGCACTCGACGTCGCCGCGGTCAACGGGCCGACGGCGGTGACGGTCTCCGGCGACCCGGCGGCACTGGAACGACTGCGCGAGCAGTACTCCGAGGCGGGCGTCCTGACCTGGCCGGTCCCCGGCGTGGACTTCGCCGGGCACTCGCCCCAGGTGGAGGAACTCCGGGAGGAACTGCTCACCCTCCTCGCCGACACCGCGCCGCGGACGTCCGACGTCCCGTTCTACTCCACGGTCAGCGGCGGCCCCCTGGACACCCTGGGCCTGGACGCCGCGTACTGGTACGAAAACCTGCGCCGGCCCGTGGAGTTCGGACGGGCGGTCGACGCGCTCATCGCCGACGGACACCACACCTTCGTCGAGTGCAGCACCCACCCCGCGTTGACCGTCTGGCTCCAGCAGGCCGTCGAAGCGGCCGGTGCCGACGACGGAGCCGTCGTCGGCACCCTGCGCCGCACCGAGGGCGGCCCCGGCCGATTCCTCGCCGCGCTCACCGAACTCCAGGTATGTGGAATGCCGGTGGACTGGGGCACGGTGTTCGCCGGAACCGGCGCGCGCAAGCGCCCCCTGCCCACCTACGCCTTCCAGCAGCAGCGCTACTGGCTGGACACCACCGCCCCCGACCGGCCCGCCACCGCCATGACCGGCACCGGCCCGGCCGACTCCGGCTTCTGGGAGGCGGTCGACCACGGGGACCTGGACGCCCTCGCCACCACCCTGCGGGTCGAGGACGGGGAACTGAGGGCCTCCCTCGCCTCCCTGGTGCCCACCCTCGCCGAGTGGGCGCGCGGGCAGGCCGGCGACCGGACCGCCGACAGCTGGCGCTACCGGGTCGCCTGGAAGCCCCTGCCGGCACCCGAGCGGCCCCGGCTCACCGGTAGCTGGCTCGTCGTCGCCCCGGCCGGCGCCGCCGGCGATCCGGCCGTCGCGTTCGCCGTGGACTCCCTGCGCGGACACGGCGCCACACCCGTCCTGGTCGAAGCGGGCCCCGACGCGACCGACCGGACACGGTTCGCCGCGCTGCTCCGCGACGCCCACGACCACACCGAGGGGCCGCCGGCCGGGCTCCTGTCGCTGCTGGCTCTGGCCGAAGAACCCCACGGCGACGTATCGGCGCTTCCCCGCGGCCTCACCCTGACAGTCGCGCTCCTCCAGGCCCTGGGCGACCTCGGCATCGACGCCCCGCTCTGGTGCGCCACCCGGGGCGCGGTGTCGGTCGGCCGCTCCGACCGGATCGACAGCACTCTCCAGGCCCTGGTCTGGGGGATCGGCGGCGTCGCCGGCGTCGAGTACCCGCAGCGGTGGGCCGGCCTGGTCGACCTGCCGCGACGGCTCGACGACCGGGCCGCGACCCGGCTCGCCGAAGCACTGACGGGCCCCGACGGCGAGGACCAGCTGGCGGTACGTGCCACCGGCCTCTACGGCCGCAGGGTCGTCCACGCCGGACTCGGCGGCACCGCCCCCGTACGCGACTGGACACCCGAGGGCACCGTCCTGATCACCGGCGGCACCGGCGGTCTCGGCGCCCAGATCGCCCGATGGCTCGCCCGCACCGGCACCGCGCACCTGCTGCTCACCAGCCGGCGCGGCGCACAGGCTCCGGGGGCCGACGCCCTGCTGGCCGAACTGCGCGGCCTCGGCGCCGCCGCCACCGCGGTGGCCTGCGACGTCGCGGACCGCGACGCACTGGCGGAACTGCTCGCCGGCATTCCGGCCGAGCGCCCGCTGCGCGCCGTACTGCACACCGCGGGCGTCCTCGACGACGGGGTGATCGACTCGATCACCCCCGAACGCGCGGCCGGCGTTCTGCGCCCCAAGCTCGACGGCGCACGCAACCTCGACGCGCTCACCCGAGAACTCGACCTGACCGCCTTCGTGCTGTTCTCCTCGCTCGCCGGCACGCTCGGCGGCACCGGCCAGGGCAGCTACGCCGCCGCCAACGCCTACCTCGATGCCCTGGCCCGGCAGCGCCGCGACCTCGGACTGCCCGGCACCTCGGTGGCCTGGGGCCTGTGGGGCGGCGACAGCCTCGCCTCCGGAGCGGTCGCCGAACGCCTGATCCGCGACGGCCTGCCCGCCATGGATCCCGCCACGGCCACGGTCGCGCTGCGCCAGGCCCTCGACCACGACGACACGGCCGTCCTCGTCGCCGACTTCGCCTGGGACCGCTTCACCCGGGCGTTCACCGCGCTCCGGCCCAGCGCCGCCCTCGGGGACCTGCCCGAGGTACGGGACGCACTCGCCGCCGCGGGCGGGTCCCGGAGCACGGCCGACGGCACCGAGCCGCCGGCCCTGCGGCTGGCCGCACTGCCCCCGGCGGAACGGGACCGGGCCCTGCTGGACCTGGTCCGCCGCGAGGTCGCCGCCGTGCTCGGCCACCCCGGGCCCGAGGCGGTCGGACCTGACCAGGCGTTCAAGGACATCGGCTTCGATTCGCTGACCGCCGTCGAACTGCGCAACCGGCTCGCCGCGGCCACCGGCCTTCGCCTGTCGGTGACCCTGGCCTTCGACTACCCCACGGCCACGGACCTGGCCGGACACCTGCGTACCGAGCTGCCGGGGGCGCACGCCACGGAGACGCCCGACGCTCCCGGGCAGGTGCCCGCGGCCGTCGCGGTGCCCCAGGACGAGGCGATCGCCGTGGTCGCCATGAGCTGCCGCTACCCCGGCGGCGTCGGCACCCCCGAGGAGCTGTGGGAGCTCGTCGTGGGCGGGCAGGACGCGATCACCGGCTTCCCCACCGGACGCGGCTGGGACCTGGACGGCCTCTACGACCCGGACCCGGACCGGGTCGGCAGCACCTACGCACGGGAAGGCGGCTTCCTCCACGACGCCGACCGCTTCGACCCGGCCTTCTTCGGGATCTCCCCGCGCGAGGCGCTGACCATCGACCCCCAGCAGCGGCTGCTGCTCGAACTCTCCTGGGAGGCGTTCGAGCGCGCCGGCATCGACCCGCTGTCACTCAAGGGCAGCGCGAGCGGCGTCTTCGTCGGATGCAGCCACCACGACTACGGGTCGCGCGTCACCGAGCCCTCCGAAGAGTTCGAGGGCTACCTCGGCATCGGCAGCGCGGGCAGCGTGGCGTCCGGGCGGATCTCCTACAGCCTCGGTCTCGAAGGGCCCGCGGTGACCGTCGATACGGCGTGCTCCTCGTCGCTGGTCGCGGTCCACCTCGCGGCCCAATCGCTGCGGGCGGGCGAATGCTCGCTGGCGCTCGCCGGCGGGGTGACCGTGATGTCGACACCGGGCGCGTTCGTGGAGTTCAGCCGGCAACGGGTGCTCGCCGAGGACGGCCGCTGCAAACCGTTCGCCGCCGCCGCCGACGGCACCTCCTGGGCCGAGGGCGCCGGACTGCTCGTCCTGGAACGCCTCTCGGACGCCCGGCGCAACGGCCACCCCGTGCTCGCCCTCGTACGCGGCTCCGCCGTCAACCAGGACGGCGCCAGCAACGGCCTGACCGCCCCCAACGGACCCTCCCAGCAACGGGTCATCCGGGCCGCCCTCGCCGACGCCGGACTGACCGCCTCCGAGGTCGACGCGGTGGAGGCGCACGGCACCGGGACCCGGCTGGGCGACCCGATCGAGGCCCAGGCACTCCTGGCCACGTACGGCCGGGAACGCGGCGAGCGGCAGCCGCTGTGGCTGGGGTCGCTGAAGTCGAACATCGGACACAGCCAGGCCGCCGCCGGAGTCGCCGGCATCATCAAGATGGTGCAGGCCATGCGACACGGGGCGCTGCCGCGCACCCTGCACGTCGACACACCGACACCCCACGTGGACTGGTCGGCCGGCGCGGTCCGGCTGCTCACCGACGACACCCCGTGGCCGGAGACCGGGCGCCCCCGGCGGGCCGCGGTGTCGTCGTTCGGAGTCAGCGGCACCAACGCCCACACCATCCTCGAACAGCCCACCGAACCGGCCCCGGCCGCCACCCCCGCCGTCCCCGACGTGTTCGAACCGGCCCCGGCCGTCGACCCCGCGCCGACCCCGGCGACCACCCCCGCCCTGCCCTGGCTGCTCTCCGCCCGCAGCGCGAAGGCGCTGCGGGAGCAGGCCGCCCGGCTGCTGCGGCACGTGGAGCACGATCCGGCCCTCGCCGTCGCGGACCTGGGCCGCTCCCTGGCGCTGAACCGCAGCGCCTTCGAACACCGGGCCGCCCTCACCGGCACGGACCGGCAGACCCTGCTCCAGGGGCTCACGGCCCTCGCCGCCGGCGAGCCGTCGGCGGACCTGGTGAGCGGAGTCACCGGCCCAGCCGCGAAGACCGCCTTCCTGTTCCCCGGCCAGGGCAGCCAGCGCACCGGCATGGGCGCCGAACTGTACGCGCGGTTCCCGGTCTTCGCCGACGCCTTCGACGCGGTCTGCGCGGAACTCGACCCGCTGCTCGACCGCCCGCTGCGGGAGGTGATCGACGCAGGCCCCGGCGACCCCGGCCACGGCCTGCTGGACCGCACCGAGTACACCCAGCCCGCCCTGTTCGCCCTCGGCGTCGCACTGTTCCGGCTCGTCGAGCACTGGGGCGTACGACCCGACCGGCTGCTCGGCCACTCCGTGGGAGAACTGGCCGCCGCCCACGTCGCCGGCGTGTTCGCCCTGCCCGACGCCGCGGAACTGGTGGTCGCGCGGGGACGGCTGATGCAGGCTCTCCCGGCGGGCGGCGCGATGGCGGCCCTCGCCGCCGGGGAGGAGGAGGTACTGCCGCTGCTCGCGGGCCGCGAGAGCGACGTCGGCCTCGCCGCGGTCAACGGCCCGGTCTCGACCGTGATCTCCGGTGCCGCGGCGGCGGTGGACGAGATCGCCGCCGTACTCGCCGCGCGCGGGCGCAAGACCCGACGGCTGCGCGTCTCCCACGCCTTCCACTCGCCCCTCATGGAGCCCATGCTCGCCGAGTTCCGCGAGATCGCGGCGCGGATCGTCCCGGGGGAGGCCACCGTCCCCGTCATCTCCGACCTGACGGGCGAGCCGGCCACCTCCGAGCAGCTCGGCTCACCGGACTACTGGGTGGAGCACGTGCGCGGCACCGTCCGCTTCCAGGACGGCGTACGCCACCTGCAACGTGACGGCGTCACCGCGTTCCTGGAACTCGGACCCGACGGCGCGCTCACCGCCATGGGCCAGGACTGCCTGACCGACAGCACCGGAGCCACCGACACCACCGGAGCCACCGGCAGCTCCACGCTGCTGTTGCCCCTGCTGCGCAAGGACCGGCCCGAAGCACCCGCGGCGACGGCCGCCCTGGCCCGGCTGCACGTCGCGGGCGTCCGCGTGGACTGGAACGCCGTTCACTCCGGCGGCCCGTCCCGCTCCGCCGTCGACCTGCCGACCTACGCCTTCCAGCGCGGCAGCTACTGGCTGGAGGCCGGCCCGGCCACAGCCGACCTGCCCGCGGCCGGACTGCGGACGGTGGACCACCCGCTGCTCGGTGCCGGAACGGAACTCGCGGATTCCGACGGCTTCCTCTTCACCGGCAGGTTCTCGGTCCGCAGCCACCCCTGGCTGGCCGACCACGGCGTCTACGAGGGCGTGCTGTTCCCCGCCACCGCGTTCCTGGAACTCGCGGTCCGCGCGGGCGACCAGGTCGGCTGCGGCCAGGTCGAGGAACTGACCCTGGAGGCACCGCTGGTGCTCCCGGCGGACGGAGCCGTCGTACTTCAGCTCACCGTCGGACGCCCGGACGACTCCGGCACCCGCCCGCTGAGCGTTCACGCCCGTGCGGCCGACGACGGCCCCGACGCCCCCTGGACCCGGCACGCGAGTGGCCTGCTCACCTCCGCCGCAGACCCCGACCCGGCGGACCCCGTGGTCTGGCCGCCGCCCGGAGCCGTCCCCCTCGACACGGAAGGCCTGTACGACCGCTTCGCGGGCGGTGGATTCGCCTACGGCCCCGCGTTCCAGGGCCTGCGCGCGGCCTGGCGGCTCGGCGACGAGGTGTACGCCGTCGCGAGCCTGCCCGAAGAGCAGCAGCCGGACGCCGCCGCGTTCGGCCTGCATCCGGCCCTGCTGGACGCCGCCCTGCACGCGCTGGTGTTCGACGTACTGGAGGGACCCGCGCAGGGCTGGCTGCCGTTCTCCTGGAACGGGGTGCGCCTGCACGCCTCCGGCGCCACCGAACTCCGTCTGCGGCTGACCCCCACCGGTCGCGACGCCGTCGCCGTACGGGCGACCGATGCCACCGGGCGGCCGGTGGTCTCGGCCCGCTCCCTGGTCCTGCGGCCCGTCTCGCCCGACCGTTTCAAGGCCGCTCGCACCGGACACCACGAGGAACTGTTCCGCCCCGAGTGGCAGGCCGTGCCCGAGCGCGCCGGGACGCCGGCGGTCACCGTCTTCGGCCCGGAGTCCTGGACCGTGCTCGGCACCGGGACCCCCCTGCCCTCCGGCGCCGCGCCGCTTCCCGGCCTTACGGTCACCGACCTCGCCGCGCTGTCCGCACTGCTCGACGCGGGCGCCACGCCACCCCGGCTGGTTCTGGCCACCTGCCCGCCAGCCCCGTACGCGGCGCCCGGCACCCTCCGCGACGCGGTCCACGACGGCCTCGGCACGGTCCTCGCCCTGCTCCGCGACTGGCTGGCCGACGAGCGCCTGACCGGCTCCAAGCTGGTCCTGGTCACCGCGGGCGCGGTCCCGGTGACCGGCGACGACGTCCCGGATCCGGCCCTGGCCGCGCTCTGGGGCATGGTCCGCTCGGCGCAGACCGAGAACCCCGACCGCTTCGTCCTGCTGGACCTGGACGCCCACGAGACCACGCCCGCCGTACTCGCCGAAGCCCTCGCGTCCGGGGAACCCCAGCTCGCGATCCGGGCCGGGGCCGTCCACATCGCCCGGCTGGCCCGCGTACCGCTGGCCGCCACCGGGCGCGCACCCGGCTGGGACGGCGTCGGAACCGTCCTGATCACCGGCGGAACCGGTGCCATCGGCGCCCACGTCGCCCGTCACCTGGCCGCCGAACACGGCGTCCGGCACCTGCTGCTGACCAGCCGCAGCGGCCCCGCCTCCGACGGCGCGGCGGAACTCCTCGCCGAACTCGCAGCCCTGGGCGCGCACGCCGAGATCATCGCCTGCGACGCCGCCGACCGCGACGCCCTCGCGGCCCTGCTGGCCGCCCTGCCCCCCGCACACCCCTTGACCGGGGTGGTGCATGCCGCGGGCGTCCTGGCCGACGGCGTCGTCGCCACCATGACGCCCGAGCAGCTGGACCTCGTCCTGCGCCCCAAGGTGGACGCGGCGATCAACCTGCACGAACTCACCGCCGGCCTGGACCTGTCCGAGTTCGTCCTGTTCTCGTCCATCGCCGGAGTCTTCGGTGGCATGGGCCAGGGCAACTACGCCGCCGCCAACGCGTTCCTGGACGCGCTGGCCCACCGTCGCCGCGCCGACGGGCTGCCCGGCCGCTCCCTCGCCTGGGGCCTGTGGGCCAACAGCACCGGGATGACCGGCGGGCTCACCGAGGCAGACCTGCGACGGATCGCCCGGGGCGGGATCGTCGCCTTCGACCCGGCCCAGGGACTGGCGCTGTTCGACACGGCCGGCACTCTCGACGAGCCGGTCGTCCTCCCGCTGCGGCTCGACACCGCGGCCGTCCGCGCCCAGGCCGCCACCGGCGGCGTCCCCGCCCTGCTGCGCGGCCTGGTGCGCCCCGCCGCCCGGCGCGGCGCCGCGGGCCCCGCCGCCGGTGCCGGCCCAGACGGGCCCGAAGCCCTGAGGCAGCGCCTCGGCCCCCTCAACGACACCCAGCGCGGCCGGGTCCTCCTCGACCTGGTCCGCTCCCACGCCGCCCTGGTCCTCGGCCACAGCGGCCCGGCCGCGGTCGAGCCCGGACGCGGTCTGCTGGAGGTCGGTTTCGACTCGCTGACCGCGGTGGAACTGCGCAACCGGCTGCGCGCCGCCACCGGCCACCCCCTGCCGGCCACCCTGCTCTTCGACCACCCCACCCCTGCCGCGATCGCCGGACACCTCGTCGCCGAACTGGTCCCCGACGCCGGGCCCGGCCCGGTCCCCGGCCTCGCCGAACTGGACCGCCTGGAAGGCGCCCTCGACGGCGGTGTCGACGACCCGGCGGACCGTGAACGGCTCGTCGGGCGGCTCCGGGAACTCCTGGGCCGCCTCGACCCGGCGGCCACCGCGGCGGACGGCGACGGCACGGCAGCCGACTCCATCGAGGACCGCATGGACGGCGCCGACGACGACGAACTCTTCGACCTCATCGACAACGAGCTCGGCCTGTCATGACACCGACCCCACACGCGAACCAGGACGGCGGCTCCCGATGGTGAACGACGACAAGCTGAGGGACTACCTCAAGCGCGTGACGGCGGACCTGCACCACACCCGCCGGCGCCTGACCGAAGCCGAGGAAGCGGGCCGCGAACCCATCGCGCTCGTCGCGATGAGCTGCCGCTACCCCGGCGGCGTACGGTCCCCCGAGGACCTGTGGCGCCTGGTCACCGACGGCACCGACGCCATCACCGGCTTCCCCCGGGACCGGGGCTGGGACCTCGACCACCTGGACGACCCGGAACAACTGCGCGAGGGCACCAGCCACACCGCCCTGGGCGGCTTTCTCGACGACGTCGGGCACTTCGACCCCGGATTCTTCGGGATCTCCCCGCGCGAAGCGCTCGCGATGGACCCGCAGCAGCGGCTCCTCCTGGAAACCACCTGGGAGGCGTTCGAACGGGCCGGCATCGACCCCGCGACCCTGCGGGGCAGCAGGACCGGTGTCTTCGCCGGAGTGATGTACCAGGACTACGCGGTACGGCTGCGCCAGATCCCCGACGACGTGGCCGGCTACATCGGCAGCGGCAGCTCCGACAGCGTCGCCTCGGGCCGCGTCGCCTACACCTTCGGTCTGGAGGGCCCGGCGGTCAGCATCGACACCGCCTGCTCCTCCTCGCTGGTCGCCATCCACCTCGCCGCCCAGGCCCTGCGGGCCGGCGACTGCACCCTGGCCCTGGCCGGTGGAGCGATGGTCATGTCGACACCCGTCCCGTTCGTGGAGATGAGCCGCCAGGGCGGCCTGGCCCGGGACGGCCGCTGCAAGTCCTTCGCCGCCGCCGCCGACGGCACCGGCTGGGGCGAGGGCGTCGGCATGCTCCTGCTGGAGCGCCTCTCCGACGCCCGGCGCAACGGCCACCCGGTCCTCGCCCTGATCCGCGGCACCGCCGTCAACCAGGACGGCGCCAGCAGCAGGCTCACCGCCCCCAACGGCCCCGCCCAGCAGCGCGTCATCCGCCACGCCCTGGCCAACGCCGGACTCACCCCCGCAGACGTGGACGTGGTCGAGGCGCACGGCACCGGCACCCCGCTGGGCGACCCGATCGAGGCCCAGGCCCTGCTGGCCACCTACGGGCAGGACCGCGTGGACGGGCAGCCGCTGCTGCTCGGCTCGCTGAAGTCCAACATCGGGCACACCCAGGCGGCGGCCGGCGTCGGCGGCGTCATCAAGACCGTCCTCGCCATGCGGCACGGCACCGTCCCGCCCACCCTGCACGCGCAGGACCCGTCCCCGCAGATCGACTGGACCACGGGCGCGGTACGCCTGGTCACCGCGAACACCCCCTGGCCCGAGACCGGACGGCCGCGCCGGGCAGCGGTTTCCTCCTTCGGCGTCAGCGGCACCAACGGACATGTCGTCCTGGAACAGGCGGCAGACCCCGCAGACCCCGCCGAGCGGGGAGAACCTGCCGCTTCGGCCGCCTCCGAAGACGCCGACGCTCCCGTCGGCCAGGACGCGGCCCGGCACACCCCGGACCCCGACGGCACACCGCCACCCGTCCTCCCCTGGGTGCTCTCCGGACGCACCGCCGACGCGCTGCGCTCCCAGGCCGTACGGCTCCGCGACCACCTCGGCGCCCACCCCGGGCCCGGCCCGGCCGAGGTCGGCCACGCCCTCGCGACGACCCGCGCCGCGCACGAGCACCGGGCGGTCCTGATCGGGTCCCACCCCGACGAGTTCCGGGACGGCCTCGACGCCCTGGCGGCCGACCGCACCGCCCCCGGCCTGGTCCGCGGCACCGCAGGAACCGGCGGCGAAGTCGCCCTGGTGTTCCCCGGACAGGGATCCCAATGGGCCGGAATGGCCGTCGAACTCCTCGACTCCGCCCCCGCCTTCGCCGCCCGCGTCGCGGACTGCGAGCGCGCCCTGGCCCCCTTCGTCGACTGGTCCCTGGAGGCCGTCCTGCGCGGCGCCCCCGGCACCCCGCCGGCCGAACGCGTCGACGTGGTGCAGCCGGTGCTGTGGGCCGTCATGGTCTCCCTGGCCGAGCTATGGCGCTCCTACGGCATCACCCCCGGCGCGGTCATCGGCCACTCCCAGGGCGAGATCGCGGCGGCGTGCGTCGCCGGCGCCCTCTCCCTGGACGACGCCGCACGGATCGTCGCCCTGCGCAGCCGGGCGATCCGCGCCCTGTCCGGCCGCGGCGGCATGGCCTCGGTGGCCCTGCCCGCCGAACAGGTCGCCGAGCACCTCGCCCCCTGGGACGGCCGGCTCTCCGTCGCCGCCGTCAACGGACCCGCCTCCACCGTGGTCTCCGGAGACACCGACGCGCTCGACGCGTTCCTCGACCGGACGACGGCCCTGGACATCCGCAGCCGGCGCATCCCCGTCGACTACGCCTCGCACAGCGCCCACGTCGAGGACATCCGTACGGAACTGCTCGCTCAGCTGGACGGACTGACCCCGCGCCCGTCCGCCATCCCGTTCTACTCCACGGTCAGCGGCGTCCTGCTGGAGGACACCTCCGTCCTGGACGCCGGCTACTGGTACCAGAACCTGCGCGGGACCGTCCGCTTCGAACAGGCGACCCGCGCCCTGCTCGCGGACGGCTACCAGGTCCTGCTGGAGAGCAGCCCACACCCGGTCCTCACCGTTGGGATGCTGGAGACCGTCGAGGACGCGGGCGCCGACGCCACCGCCATGGGCACCCTGCGCCGCGACGACGGAGGCCCGCGCCGGTTCACGGAGTCCCTGGCCGAACTCCACCTGCGCGGAGTGTCCCCGGACTGGGACACCGTCTTCGCCGACCGCCGCCCCGGACGAGTGGAACTGCCCACCTACGCCTTCCAGCGCGACCCGTACTGGCTGGAGGACAGCGCCACGCCGGCCGCCGACGTCACCGCCGCCGGGCTGACCCCCGCGGACCATCCTCTGCTGGGCGCCGTCGTGGTCCTCGCCGACAGCGACGGCCTGCTCCTCACCGGCCGCCTGTCGGCGCGCACCCACCCGTGGCTCGCCGACCACGCCGTCGGCGGCCGGGTACTGCTCCCGGGCACCGCCTTCCTGGAACTCGCGCTCCAGGCCGGAGCCCGCGTCGGCTGCCCTCGGGTCGAGGAATTCACCCTCGAAGCCCCCCTGGTGCTGCCCGAGCACGGCGGCACCGTGCTGCGCCTCACCGTGGGAGCCCCCGACTCCCTGGGCCACCGCCCGCTCAGTCTGCACTCCCGGCCGGACACACCCGCCGACGGCGACCCCGACGACGAGTGGACCAGGCACGCCGAAGGCGTCCTGGCCCAGGACGCCGCGGAAGGCGCCGAGGCCGACGGGCCGATGCCCTGGCCGCCGCCCGGCGCCGAGCCCCTCGCCCTCGACGGACTGTACGACCGCTTCGCGGCGGGCGGATTCGCCTACGGCCCCGCCTTCCAGGGGCTGCACGCGGCCTGGCGGCGCGGCGACGAGCTGTTCGCGGAGGCCGCAGTGCCCGCCCCCGACGCCGCCCGCTTCAGCCTGCACCCGGCCCTGCTGGACGCCGCCCTGCACGCCACAGGCGTGCCCGGCACCTCCGGCGCGGACGCCCACCCCGAGGGGCGGCTGCCGTTCTCCTGGAGCGGCGTGACCCTGCATGCCACCGGCGCCGGCGCGATCCGCGTCCGGCTCGCCCCGGCCGGACCCGACGCGGTGAGGCTCACCGTCGCCGACACGACCGGTGCCCCCGTGGCGACCGTCGACGCGCTGGTCCTGCGGCCCGTGGGCACTGTCGGCCTCGGCGCCGACCGCGCTGCTCAGGGCCGCCGCCACCAGGACCTCTACGCGACGGAGTGGGTCACCACACCACCCCCTCGCGGCAGCGGCGCACCCGTCCACCGCACCACCGACCTGGCCACGCTGCTCGCCGCCGTCGACGCCGGAGCCCCGGTGCCCGAAACGGTCCTGCTCGCCCGCGCGGAGCCTGCGGAGCCCGCGTACGCGGCCGGTCCGGCCGCGGCGGTCCGCGCGGCCGTCCACCAGGCCCTCACCGACGTCCGGACCTGGCTCGCCGACGACCGCTTCGCCGGCTCGCGCCTGGTGTTCGCCACCCGGGGTGCGGTCAGCGCCGGGGAGATGGAGGGGGAGGACGTACGCAACCCCGCGCACAGCGCGCTCTGGGGGCTGGTCCGCTCGGCCCGGTCCGAACACCCCGGGCGCTTCGCCCTGCTCGACCTCGACGCCGACGACGAGCACGGCACCTCCGCGGGCGTCGCCGCGGCCCTCGCCTCGGGGGAACCGGAGTCCGCGGTCCGCGGCGACGACGTCCGCGTACCCCGGCTGGCCCGGGTCCTCAGGAACGATCCGGATCTCTCAGCCGATGCGGCCGGGCCTCTCCGGGCGTTCGACCCGGACGGCACGGTCCTCATCACCGGCGGCACCGGCCTGCTCGGCTCCCACGTCGCCCGCCGCCTGGTCACCGGGCACGGCGTCCGGCACCTGCTGCTGCTCTCCCGCGGCGGCCCGGCCGCCGCCGGAGCCGAAGGACTGCGGGCCGAACTCGCCGCGCTGGGAGCCGAGATCGCCATCGTCGCCTGCGACGCCGCCGACCGGGTCGCCCTGGCCGCCGTGCTCGCGGACCTGCCGCCCGCGCACCCGCTGACCGCCGTGGTCCACACCGCGGGCACCCTCGACGACGGCGTCGTCACCGCACTCACCCCCGAACGGGTGGACGCCGTACTGCGCCCCAAGGTCGACGCCGCCCTCCACCTGCATGAACTGACCCGCGACCTCGCCCTCACGCACTTCGTGCTCTTCTCCTCGGCCGCGGGCACCTTCGGCGGCCCCGGGCAGGCCAACTACGCCGCCGCCAACGCCTTCCTCGACGCCCTGGCCGCCCAGCGCCGAGCGGCGGGGCTGGCCGGCCAGTCCCTGGCCTGGACCCTGTGGGAGCAGCCCAGCGCCCTCACCGGACACCTGGACGCGGACGACGTACGACGCCTCGCCCGGTCCGGGATGCCACCGCTCTCCACCGAACGGGGGCTCGCGCTCTTCGACACCGCCCTCGCCGTGGGCCGGGCCGCCCTGCTCCCGATGCGCCTCGACGCCGCGGCGCTGCGGTCCGCGGCGGCGGACGGTTCCCTGCCGCCGCTGCTTCGCGGCCTGGTGCGCACACAGCCGCGCCGGGCGGCCACGGCTGCGGAGGCGACGGCCGACGACAACGCCCTGCGCCGGCGCCTCGCGGCCCTCGACGCCAACGGACGGACCCGGCTGCTCGTCGAACTCGTCCGCACCCACGCGGCAGCCGTCCTCGGCCACACGTCCCCGGACACCCTCGACCCCGGGCGGGCCTTCCGCGAACTGGGATTCGACTCGCTGGCCTCGGTGGAACTGCGCAACCGCCTGAACGCCGCCACCGGCCTGCGGCTTCCCGCCGGCCTGGTGTTCGACCACCCGACCCCGGCGGCGCTCGCGGAATTCCTGGGCGCCGGACTCACGGGCACGGAAGCGGCCAGGGCCGTCATGCCCGCCGTACCCACGGGGCCGGCCGGTCGGGACCGGGACGCGGACGACGACCTGATCGCGATCGTCTCCGTGGCCTGCCGCCTCCCCGGCGGTGTCCGCTCACCCGAGGACCTGTGGCGGATGCTGGCCGAGGGCCGCGACGGCATCTCCGGTTTCCCCACCGACCGGGGCTGGAGCCCGGAGACGCTCTACGACCCCGATCCCGACCGCATCGGCACCTCCATCACCCGCGACGGCGGCTTCCTGCACGACGCGGCCGATTTCGACGCGGAGTTCTTCGGCATCTCGCCGCGCGAGGCCCTGGCCATGGACCCGCAGCAGCGGCTGCTCCTGGAGACCACCTGGGAACTCTTCGAGCGTGCGGCCATCGACCCGTCCACCCTGCGCGGCACCCCGGTCGGCACGTACGTCGGCCTGATGCAGCAGGACTACGCGGCCCGGCTGCTGCCCTACATCCCCGAGGACGTCGAGGGATTCCTCGGCACCGGCAACTCGGGAAGCATCGTCTCCGGACGCCTGGCCTACTTCTTCGGCCTGGAAGGCCCCGCACTCACCGTGGACACGGCCTGCTCGTCCTCGCTGGTGGCCCTGCACCTCGCGGTACGGGCGCTGCGATCCGGCGAATGCTCACTGGCCCTGGCCGGCGGCGTCAACGTGATGTGCAGCCCCGAACTGTTCGTCGAGTTCAGCCGACAGGGCGGACTGGCCCCGGACGGCCGCTGCAAGTCCTTCGCCGCGGCGGCTGACGGCACCGCCTTCGGCGAAGGCACGGGCATGCTGCTGGTGGAGCGGTTGTCGGACGCGCGGCGCCGTGGGCATCCGGTGCTGGCGGTGGTGCGTGGTTCGGCGGTGAATCAGGATGGTGCGAGCAATGGTCTGACGGCGCCGAATGGTCCGTCGCAGCAGCGGGTGATTCGTGCGGCGTTGGCGGATGCGGGGCTGGTGGCGTCGGACGTGGATGTGGTGGAGGCGCATGGTACGGGGACGCGGTTGGGTGACCCGATCGAGGCGCAGGCTCTGCTGGCGACGTACGGGCAGGACCGTCCGGTGGACCGGCCGGTGTGGATCGGCTCGCTGAAGTCCAACATCGGCCACGCCTCGGCTGCTGCCGGTGTGGCGGGGGTCATCAAGTCGGTGCTCGGCCTGCGGCACGGCGTGATGCCCAAGACGCTGCACGTGGACGGCCCCACGCCCGAGGTGGACTGGTCGGCCGGAGCCGGCCGACTGCTGACGGAGGCCCGTGCGTGGGACGACACGGGACGCCCGCGCAGGGCCGGGGTGTCCTCCTTCGGCGTCAGCGGCACCAACGCCCACGTCATCCTCGAACAGGCCCCGGCCGACCCGGCAACTGCCGCGGACACGCTCGGTGACGGGCCCGGGACACCGGAGGCCGTACCCGCCGCCGTCCCTTTGCTCCTCTCGGCGCGCACTCCGGAGGCGCTGCGCGCCCAGGCCGCGGCGCTGTTGGCCCGGATCGGAGACGGTTCGGGCGTCCGCGCCGCGGACGTGGCCTTCTCCCTGGCCACGGGCCGCAGCGCGCTGGGACACCGCGCGGTGTTGGTGGGCACGGAGGAGAACTTTACCGAGCACCTGACCGCGCTGTCACAGGGCGCTGCGGTGTCTGGCGGCGGATTGGTTTCCGGTCGTGTGGTGTTGGTGTTTCCGGGTCAGGGTTCGCAGTGGGTGGGGATGGCTGCGGAGTTGCTGGGTGGGTCGGGTGTGTTCGCGGGGCGGAT
>NZ_JBIWLQ010000041.1:0-20191 GCF_044766265.1 Streptomyces sp. NPDC102283 | reverse complement strand
CTTCGCGAAGTGTTCAGCGCTTGCAGCGGTTGCTGCGGGTACGGTCCTCACCCTGTATCTGACATGCTCAAGCTGAGGTTGGAAACAGCTCAGTGTCGACCCAGCGGACTTGGGCGTGCTTGCGCGGTTCGCGGTTCTCGGGTTCGCCGGTCCATTCCTCAGCGGCGAAGACGACCGTGAGGAAGCCGTTGGGGGCTTCGACGCCCCAGGCGCCGTGAATGACGTGGGCGACCTTGAGGGACTCCGGCTTCACCGTGAGGCCCGTCTCCTCATAGAGCTCGCGGACTGCCGTCTCAGTGATGGGCTCGCCCGGTTCACTCTTTCCGACGGGCAGGTCCCACATCCCCTGGGCGAACTTCGCGTTCTCGCTGCGCTGGAGGAGCACGACGCGGTTAGTGGTTTTGTCGTGGACGATGACGGCCGCGACCAGCAGCGTCATCGAGTCGAGCGCCGGCTTGAGGGCTGGAGGGCGGTTATCGGTCTGCTGAGCCACGGGGTTCCCTTCGTCGGGCAGGTTGTTGGGCATGTTAGGCGAGGGCCTCGCGGGCGCGGCGGGCGAGATCGGCGGCGCCGGGGACGCGGCGGCGCTGATAGACCGCGAGTGTGGAACGGATCGAGGTGATCGCCTTGCGGGTGCGGTCGGAGGTCATGCCCTCCATGAGGACCAGAGCCTGAGTCCAGGCCGCAACCGCTTCGTCGGCGCGGACCTGGGCGGCCAGGCTGTCGCCGAGGTCGGCATGGGTGAGGGCGTGGACGCGCTTGTACTTCTCAGGGTCCCAACGGGTGAGCGCGTCGCGGTGCTGCTGTTCCGTACCGATGTGGTCGGCGAGGTCGGTCAGCGTGCGGGCGGTGTGGCTGGCCACGGTGCCAGCGGCAGGGCCACTGACGCGGGAGAAGCTGGGCTGGGGACCGTCCTCGCGCAGGAGCGCGTCTTCGGCGGCGAGGAGAGCACGAGCAGCCAATGGGTTCTCACCGACCGCTGCGTATGCGCGAGCGTGCGTGATGTGGAGGAGCGCTTCCGTCTGGCCGTCCACGTGGCCGAGGCCGCGGGAGAGGGCGCCTTTGACGAGGTCCACGCAGTGGTGGGGTTGCTTGAGGCTGAGGGACTGGTGGGCGAGGGCGCGCATCATCCATGCGGCATGGCCGTGAGGGTCTGCTTCGCAGGCGAGCTGGTAGCCGACCTGGTAGTAGCGCTGGGCAGCGCCTTCGTGTCCAAGGTCGTGGTGCTTCCACCCTGCGAGGTAGGCGAGTTCGGCGACGGCGCCGAAGGCGGCCTGGCGTAAGGCTTCTGTGGGGAACCGGCCGCGCAGCATGGGGGCTGCCGTGTCGGCGAGGTACGCGGTGACCGTGGTCAGGCCGTGCCCGCCGCCGAGCCTTTCGTCGGCGGCACTGAAGGCTGCCGTGATCTGTCGTACGACGTCGATGTCGTCGCTGCCGACGAGGGAGCGGGCGGTGCGGGCACGGAGCATCCGCGAGGTAGCTTCGTGGTCGTGCATGAGCGGCATGGCCACGCCGGCCGTGGTGAACGCGGCGATGGCGAGGAAGCGGCGACGCTCGACGTCCGCACGGCCGAGGTCGGTGACCGCGGTGACAGGGTCGGTGTCCGGTGGCGACTCCGTGTCGGGTGAGTGGAGGCCGAGCTCGGTTCGGGTGACGACGCGTCCCAGCCGCCGTGAGAGGGCTTCGGCGAGGTACTGGCCTGCCTGGCCGGACGGCGTGCGGGCACCGCCCGCCCAGTGGGAGATGGCCGATTTGTTGGTCTGGAGCAGTTCGCCGTTCTCGGCGGCGATGCGGCGTACGTCCTTGGCGAGCGCGTCGTACGTGCACCCGGCGGCGTTGATCGTGTCGCGCAGGCGGGAGTTGGCGCTGGTGGGTGTCGGCATGATCGCCTCCGCTCCGGATCCGTAAACCGTGTATACCGCTTGGCCTCGGTCACACCGTACCCACTCTGCGTAGCGGGCGGTTCACTTATCGACAGCCGCCCCACTCACGGCATCGCGGGCCGGGCGGCTCCCAAGTTCCGTACGCCCTAACGGGCTCGGGCATTCCTGTGCCCCGGTCCGGACGATCAGAGACGGAGACACGGTGACCACCATCGACACCGCGACCATCACGGTCGAGCTGCCCGACGCCTTCGACCCGCGCTGGAACCGCCTGCCCGGCATCCAGGTGGACGGCCGGCGCATCATCATCAACCCGGCCGAGTACTTCTTCCGCTTCGAGTCCAGCACCTGGCTCGTCGCCGACTGGGACTTGGTGAAGGCCCAGCTCCTCGACGTGGACGAGACGACCGAGAGCGCGGTCGAGCAGCTCGCGCTCGACTTCATCAAGAACCACGGCGAGTCCACCTCCGATGCGGCCCGCGTGCTGGCGACGGCGTACGGGGTGTACTCGTACCTCTTCCGCGAGGAGCACCTGGCCGGCCTCGGCCTGCCGCAGATCACTGCCGATCATCTGCGCATGTTGCGCGAGGCAGCGACGTTGATGGCGCTCAACAAGGTCGAGCTGGACGGGCACATCTCCAACGTCGGCCCGTGCTGGTTCTTCCCCGCCGCCACGTCCGTCGTTTTCGACGTGGACGACGAGACGGGCGGAATGCTGGACGAGGTCTACCACGGCGGCTGGTTCAACGAGCACCGCCGGATCGAGTCCATCAAGGCCCACGCCGCGCTCGGCGGCCGACTGGTGCACGGCTGCCAGTCCGTGCCGGACCAGTCCGGCGGCGTCGTCGCGCCCTACGGTGCCTCGATGGCTAACTTCCGTGACGACCTGGCCGAGTTCAAGGCGGGCTGGATCGAGCAGGTCTACGCCCGCCGCGTGACCGCAGCCGAGTAACCCTGCCCCCAGCACGGCTCCGGGGCGGGCCAGCTCGCGCGCGCCCGCTCCGGAGCCCACCATCCCCTGGAGACCCCCATGGACCAGAGCCTGTCCGCCACCCTGCTGGACGACCTGTGCACCCTCGTCGGCAAGCCCCTCCCCGAACGTGCCGAGATTCGGGTCTGGGGCATGTCCGGCGTCGAACGAGTCACCTTCCCCGACGGCACCACAGCCGTTTTCAAGTACGCCAAGGAGCCCTTCGATCGCGAGGCCCAGGCCCTGCGGGCGGCGTACCAGCGCGGGCTCCCGGTCCCCGCGCTCCACGCCACCGCCATGCAGGACAAGTGGCTCGGGATGCTCATGGACGACCTTGGCACCCCCGTACGAGACGCCGACGACCTCGACGGTGTCGCCGCCGCCGTCATGCTCCATGCCGCCCGGCCGGCGGGCGGTCTGCCCCTCCTCGACGGGGCGGGCCTCGCAGCCCTGCCCGGCCGAGCCCTCGATCACCTCCAGCGGCTGCGAAAAGCTGACCGCTGGGCAGACTGCGACGACATCGAGACCGCGCTGGGGAAGATCTCCACCGCAGCCGAGGCCCGTGTCCAGGGGGCGACGCTCGACCCGTTCGGCTGGGTCCACTCCGAGTTCCACCCCACGAGCGTCCACATCGGTGAGAACGGCTGGCACCTCCTCGACTTCGCACGCGCCTTCACCGGCCCCGGCCTGATCGACCTTGCCTCCTACCACGGCACCACCGACGTACCGAGCCCCTTCCGAATGCGGGTGCTCCTGGAGCAGTACGTCACCGCAGGCGGTCATGAGGACGCCCTCGCCGCCCGGGGCGGCCTGACCGCCGAGGCATGGGCCCTGGGCTGGCATCGGATGTGGGCCGTGGAGTGGTTCATGGAGCAGGCCATCCGCTGGATCGACGACCCGGCCAAGGACCCCGCGTACATCCCCGTCGTCCGCCGCCACCTGAACGACGTGGTCCAACTCCTGGAGGTCTAGGTGCTCGCCCAGGTCTCCCCCTGGTACGCCCACGCAGCCCAGCGCACAGCCACTGCTCCCGCGCACGCCCTCAGCGCACCGGCCCGGATGGAATGGAGCACCCACGCGGGCATCGGTCCCGGCGCCGAGGTCCTGGGCCGGGACCTGTGCGGCAAGCGCGTCCTGGAGCTGGGCTGCGGCCCCGGCCACAACGTGGCCCACCTCGCGAAACACCACCAGGCCCGCGTCACCGGCGTAGACCTGGTCGGCCTCCAGGTACGCCGGGCCCGCTCCCACTACGGCCACATCGACGGCGCCACGTTCGCCGCCGGCCACGCACTGCACCACCTTCAGGCCACCGGCCAGACCTTCGACACGATCTACTCCGTCTTCGGCGCCGTCGGCCTCGTTGCCCCCGAGCTCCTCCTCGCCGCAGTTTCCCGGCGCCTGAAACCAGGCGGTGTCCTGGCCTTCTCCGTCCCTCACCCGGCACGGGCCGGAAGACATCCATCCGCGGACGACCGTCCGCGCGAGGACTACGTCACCATGCCCGACCGCACCCGACTGCCCCTCGCTCGATGGGAGTTTGACGCCCGCCGCTGGGGAGCTCACCTCTCCCGGACCGGCCTGCGCATCACCTTGGCGGTGGAGCTGCGGCACCCGCGCCGCGACCCGTGGCCCACCACCCTCCTGATCACCGCCTGCAAACGCTGACCGACGGAGGCACCGATGCCCCTGCCCTACCTGCTCCTCGACATCGACGGCGTCCTCATCCCGTTCCCGGCCCTCGACGGCAGCACCCCGCCCACCCACGTCCGCCACACCGTCCTGCCCACCGGCCGACACCCCGACGACCCCGTGCCCATCTGGCTCGACCCGAGCCAGGGCGGCATTCTCACCGACTTCCTGACCAGCGGACTCGTCACCCCCGTGTGGTGCACGAGCTGGCGCAGGGACGCCACCACGATCATCGGCCCTCTTCTGGGGCTGCCCGACTTCCCTTACCTCGACCTGCCTCGCCCTCAGATCACCACCAGCCACCCCGGCGGCTACCTCTGGAAACGTGACCACGTCAACGACTGGCTGGCAGACGCCCCCGCCGTCTGGATCGACGACGACTTCACCAGCCTCGACCACGCATGGGCGGCAGAGCGCACAGCCAGGGGAACGCCGACCCTCCTCGTTCAGCCAGACCCACACCTCGGGCTGCAGCCCGAGCACCTGACCGAGGTGACGAAGTGGCTCGCGCAGTTACCCGCAGCCCGCGCCGTTTGACGGCTGATGCCCTCGCTGCCGCGAGCAGCGAGGGCATCAGGATGCGCTGGGGGGCTGACTCCCTGGGTGCCTGTGGAGTCCGGACCCAACTCAGGCGGTGCCGACTGCCCTACCGGACCTACGGATCGGCTGGCCGAGGAGCTTCTCCACCTCCGCGGATGCGGCGTCGAGGAATTCCTGACCGAACAGACAGAGCGACTGTTCCCAGGGGTGCCCAAAACTGCCCGTCCGGAAGTCTTCCGAGAGGTAGGTGTGGTAATCCCCATCGGGGTACGGGCTCAAAGGCCAGGCCGGCTGCCCCGGGCCACCGACGCCCAGCGGTGCGAAGCGATACGACGTGTGCTGCCAGTCGAGCGCGAGCAATGTTCCGCTCGGGCCCATGCAGGACTTCAGCCCCTGCTCGACCACCTCGACCAAGCGGTCCAACCGCTCGTATTCAGGGTCGTCGTCAAGCGCGGCAAGGCTCCAGGTAACCGATGCGACGGGCTCCTTGATGGCCGGCCACTTGAGAGAACTCGTACTCGGCCGGAACGTGAACTCGTCGTAGAAGCGGTCCCAAACGCGCCGGTACTCGATCTCAAGTAGCTCGATCACGGGACTCTCCATCATGGCCCGACCCTATCGAGTCGCCCTTGTGAGGATCGGAGATAGGTCCTTCACGGAACTGCGCTCCCCTCCACTCGGACCATCAAGGTATTCCGTGAGAGGCGGGGGACGGCCTGATAGCCTGCGATCTTCGCCGGTTACCCGGACGGAGTCCCCCGGCAGGCTCCATGTCTTGCTCTGAGCAGCTCATGACAGCTCTCGATGCCCTGGACCACGCCTTCGCCTCAGAAGGTCCCTTCCTCGTCACAGGATGCACGTACTGCTACGGCGAGCGCGACTTCGCCGAACTCTCCGGCCCGCTGCATCTCATAGGCGACGACCTGGTTTCCTCGGTTGCCGCAAAGACGCCTGATCATTGGGAAGACTTTCCTCGTCTCTATCGTCACCTCGTCCCGCGCATCATTCGCCTACTTGTCACAGGCCGGCTCCACATCGACGAGGAGCTCATCGCCGCCCGCCTGATCCACGCGGGCTGGACCACCTGGGACGTGCCCTTGGCCGAGGCCCTGCGGGACGTCTGGTCCGCTTGGTGGCAGAGCACGCTGCATACCCATCCCAGCCCCGTGCCCGCCAGGGATTGCCTCAGCGCCGTCACCGTGGCCACCAACAGCCTGCGTCCTTGGCTGAACACATGGACCGCGACCAATACCCCAGACGCCGACGCGCACTTGGCAGACCTCGTTGACGACGTGATGCTCGAGTTCGAGATTACCGACTTGCGCATGGGCTTCTACGATGAGTACGACGCCACTGCCGAACTGCTGGGCTGGCTTCTCACCGACGTGCGCGATCGTGCCATCGACACACGTCTCGATGCCCCCTTCCTCTATGAGCGCCTTCAGGCCGCTCAGCCCCCCAGCTGATCTGGTACGCCATCCGGGAACTGAACGGAAAGCTCCGTCTCCTCAGGGGTGGGCGTTCCCCGTGGGAACACTTCCGGTGTTCCCACGGGGAACGTGTCGCACCCGGGGTCAACGGTGCCGACTGCGCTCCTCGGGCCTCTTAGCCACTGGCGTAGCCGGATGGCGCGGCGTGGCGGACCTGGCCGATGTGCCACTGATGGCGCTTTGCCTGCGAGCGGCTTGCGTCCGCCGGTTCGGTTGTGCGGCGATGCGCCAGGTGAGGACCTCGGCGGGGCGCTCCGCACTGTCGAGTTCCCGCTGGGTGCCCACCTCGGCCAGGAGACGTCGGGGGTTGTGGCCGTCGGTTTCGGCTTGGGCGAGGGTTGTGGTCAGGGCGGTCCAAGCGGGGTCGGTGAGAATCCGGTCGGCGTGGTCGGGGAGGGCCGCGCGCACGTCCTGCTCGAAGCGGCTGGCGGTGGCGGCTCGTGGTGCGCGGTGGGCAAGCTCCACCAAGGCCGGTGCGGCGGCCTGCTGGTAGCCGGCCTGGAGGTGGTGGAAGGCTTCGTCGGCTGCTGCGGCCTGCTGTTCGTGGCCTCGCTGCTCGTGCCACCTGGCGGCGGCGCGGGTCAGGTGCACGGTGGCGAAGAGCAGGGCGATGGTGAGTCCGCCGGGTCCGTTGGAGGCGTAGGTGAGTTCCTTGGCGGCTTGGCGTAGGGCGTGGGCTGCTTGGTGGTCCGCGCGGGTGGCGGATCGGCGGGCGCGGTTGAACGCTGTGGCGGCTGCGCGTAGCTCTGCGCGGTGTGGACCGGGTGTGGCGCTGGCGATGATGTAGAGGACGTCGCCGAAGGCGGCGAGCTGGCCTTGGGCGGCGGCATGGTCGTCGGAGTCGAGGGCGAAGTGCGCCGTCTGAATCGCGGTGATGGTGTGCTGCCACGGCTCGGCGGGATCTGCCGCGAACCTGGGGCGGTCGGTTATCTCCTGGTCGGGGAGGCGTTCGCGGAGGCGGTTGATGGAGAGGTCGGGGGCGAGTTTCGAGCCGCCGTACCAGATGGGTTCGCCGGCGCTGTTGGTGTCGCCGGGTGCGGCGAGGCTGTAGCCGATCACGTCGCCGCTCTCGGGGCCGAGGCGTGTCTTGACCTTGATGCCGAGGGACTGCAGCACGGTGAAGTAGTCGGCTTCGGTGTGTACTGCAGCGGCGACCGCGTATGCCCGCTCGCGCAGCCAGTGCCGTGCCGTCACGGTCTGGCCCTGGCGCTCGGCCTTGGCGCGTTCGGCACCGGTGGGGGTACGGGGCGCGGTGAGGTCGCCGGACTTCAGGCGGCGCAGGCCGAACTCAGCTTCGATCCGGCGGCACTCGGTCTGAGCTCGTCGGCCGTCCTGGTGGGTGCGGGGGCGGCGTCCGTCGGCGCGGACGGTGGTGGCCATGATGTGGATGTGGTCGTCGGCGTGGCGGACCGCGATCCATCGGCATGCCCTCTCGTCGCCTGCGGGGGCGATGCCCGTGGCGTGCACGACGCGGCGGGCGACTTCGGCCCACTCGGCGTCGCTGAGGTAGCGGTCGCCGGGCGCGGTGCGGACCGGGCAGTGCCAGACGTGCTGCGGTGGCTTCTTGCCGCCTAGCTCGCGTGTGCGGAGGTCAACGTGGTGGTCGAGTCGCCTGGCGAGCTGGGAGTAGGTGGCTGCCGGGTCGCGGCCGGGGTCGGGAGCGCCGACCATGTCCCAGGCGGCGACGACGTGGGGGTTGGTGTGCTCGTCGCGGCGGCCAGGGCCGAAGAGGTAGGCGATCAGTCCGCGGCTGTCGGAGCCGGTGGAGACGTCAGGAACCATGAGCCGTGCCGTTCGCGAGGAGCTGGTCGATGAGGTGGAAGCTGTTCTGTGCTGCTTGCTCGACGCGGTCGAGAACCGTCTCGGCGCGCTCGGGCACGGTTCCTCGGTTGATGGCTGCAGTGATCTGGTTGAGGTTGCCGCCGATGCGGTTCAGTGCGACGGTGTGCGCCTCGACGGCCTCGATCAGCGGGCGGAGAGGATCGTCCTCCGGGCTGCCGACCATCCCCGCCTTGCCCTGCGCAACAGCCAGGGCTGCGTCCCCGACGAATCCGGCGAACCTCTGACCGCGCTGGTGAGCGGCGGCGCTGATCACCTGGACTGCGGTGCGTGTAAAGCGGATGGTCTTCTCCTGGTCGCGCTTCTCCACGGTGCGCTTGCGGTTCATCTGCGCGGGCAGGGCAGGGGCGTCGAGATCCCGCCAGGAGAGCTGCTCGACGAGCGGTGGGGCATCGGCCGGACTACTGGGAGGAGCGGAGTCGGCTGCGGGCCGGCCGGAGTCCTCGGCCACCCCCTCCTTCGGCTCGGGCGCCCCCTGGCGCTCGGCCTTGTCCTCCGCCATCCCTGAGGCGGGGGCAAGCGCGGACGAAGCCTCGTTAGAGGCTCGTTCGCTCCAGCTTGCTGCTGGTCGTCGGGTGAGCCTGAACAACTTCCTGCGGCGGCGGGAGGTGGGGTCGTCGGCGTTCGATTCGGGCATGGTGGTGCTCCGTCAGTCGTGTGGGGTGGCCCGTCGTCGCATCCGTCGCATCCGTCGCGTGGCTGGTCAGCACAGGTACGGAGACGGAGGCAGGTACGGAGTGATCCGTAACGCCGAGGAGATCCGTCCCCGCGCTGACCTGCGCGGGGACGGATGCGACGGATTGATGCGGACCTGGTGTCAGCGAGCGGGCCTGGGGCCTGCGGGCCCTCCCGGCGGGCCGGTGGGCAGCGTCCCGGACGGAGGGGCGGGCGGCCTGCCCCGGGTCGGATGTGCCGGGACCTCGGCGGTGGGTGCCGACAGGGCGGGGTCGGGGCAGTAGCGGGCCCATGCGTCCACGAACTGGTTGCGGGCGTACGCCTTGGCCTGCCTGCCGTTCTCGAATCGGTAGTTGGCCGGGCTGATACCGAAGTCGCGCAGCAGATTCGCCAGGTGGTAGGCGTTCAGCCCCTTCGTGCCGTACTCCGCCCACGGGGCCTCGGCGTCCTGGATGAGGACCGCGAGCAGGTCCTGGCTGCGCATGGCCTCCTTGCCGGCCTCCTGGTCGAAGACGCGGCGGATGTCACGCAGCAGCCGCGTCTTCAGTGTCGTCTGCTCGTCCTGGACCACCTCGTTGCGCGTCATCGCGAGGCAAGCGGCACGTGCCCGCGCGGGCCAGTGCCCGCCGGCGAGGTCGGCGACGATGACGAGCGGCTCCCATGTGTCGGCGGCGCGGTCCTCGACGGGCATCTTCGGCACCGCGCCCGCGACGGTGCCGCGCTGCGGGACCAGCCAGTCGCCCAGCCGGTCGCGAATCGCGTGCAGTTCCGGTACGGAGTATCGCGATCGGAACGGGGTGATCCGCTCACCCGGCTTGCGCTTCTGCATGCGGATGACGATCGCCCGGTCCATGATCGTGTCCGGCAGGTCGCCGATGCCGGCCAGCGCCGCCATGGCGAAGGTGGGGAACGCGGTCGGCTTGTGCTCCGGCCCGGAGATCCGCCAGGCGGGCCGGTTGCGCTGGTGCCCGGCGTTCAGCAGGCCGCGCAGGTCCTCCTTGTCGCCCGCCTTGGGGCCGAAGATGGTGTCGGCCTCGTCCACCAGCAGCGTCGGCGGGTTCTTGCCGATGACGCGGAAGACGACGGCGGGGGAGGTGTTCACCGTCATCATCGGCTGGTGGACGGTCTCGTAGAGGACGTCCAGGAGACGGGACTTGCCGCACCCCTTGGTCGGCCCGACCACCGCCAGCCGTGGCGCGTGTTGGAGGCCCGGCTGGATGTGGGAGGCCGCGACCCAGAGCGTGACGGCGGTCAGGGCCTCGTCGCTCGGCAGCACCACGTACCGCCCGATCGCCGTGCGGAGATCGTCCAGCAGCGCGCTGCCTTCGCCTGCCGGCCCGCCGCTATCTTGGGACTCTGGTCCGCCTGGAGCAGGAATGCCTGCGCTGTCAGACGCTGTTGTCGGGGCACTAGTTTCGGCAGGTCGCGAATCGCGTGAGCTCCGGCTCGGAGCATCGGCGGGCGGGCCTCCGGTGGCGGGGCGTGCTTCTCGGTCGCGAGGCAGACCCTGGCCCGGGACCGCGATCGGTGGCCAGGCAACACCGGATGCCTTCGAGGTGGCGGGGAACGTAGGGTCCTTCATAGATGTTCCTCTCAGGTGGGGACGAGACGGGCAAGGTCTCGCCCCCGACCAGTTCGTTCAGGGATGGGCGAGGTGCAAGGGGATCTCCGGCCCTCGGCGTAGGCGCGCCGAGGGCCGTTCCTGTGTCCGGGCGGTCCGGCGGCTCATGAGGCCAGACCCCACTCGTCTCCGCCGTCGATCAGCGCGCGCTCGTAGCGCAGCAGTTCGGCCTCGGGGTAGAGCACCCGCTTGCCGACTTTGATGCCGCGCGGCCCCTTCTTGAGCTGGCGCCAGTAGCGGACGGTGCTCTCGGCGGTGCGGTAGCGCTCGGCTACCTCGGCGGTCGTCAGGTATCGCATGCGTTCCCATTTGGCTAGGTGGTGATTCGATCTGCATAATCAGTACCTCATGATCGGCGGTTAGCCAAACCGGGAAGCCCGTGTTTCAATTTGGATAGCGACGGTCGCGATGGAGGTTCGATGGCAAGCGAGAAGCCCGAGAGTGGCGAGGTGCCGCTGCTCTACAGCGAAGGCAACGTGGCGGGCCGCGTGGCTCTGGAGCGCGAGGTCAGAGGGTGGAGCACGACCGAGCTGGCCGAACGGGTGACCAGAGCCGGCGTGAAGATGAACCAGACGGCCGTCTGGCGCATCGAGAACGGCTCACCTCGTCGCCGGATCAACCTCGACGAGGCGCTCGCCTTCTCCCGCGTCTTCGAGCTCCCCCTCGAAGAACTGATGTCGCCGCCCCTCGAAGGGCTCGACGTCGACAGCCGACGGCTCGTCCAGGAAGCCGTCGAAGCGTTCTACGAATCCCGTGACGCCCGCGACCGTCTGCACCGTGCCGTGGTCGCCGTCGCCGGCCACATCAAGGCCCACCCGGACAGCTCGCGGGCGATCCACGAGCAGTGCCTCCGCCTCATGGGGGACGAGCGAGACGCGCGCGTCCTCAGCGGCGACATCGAGGACGGGGGCCACTACTGACAACCAGCACAGAGGAGAAGCCACTTGGCGAACGTACAGAAGCGCCCCAACGGCAAATGGCGCGCCCGCTACCGTGATCTCGACGGCAAGGAGCACGCTCGTCACTTCGACCGGAAGCTCGACGCCCAGCGCTGGCTCGACGAGGTCACAGCCAGCGTGGTCACCGGTCAGTACGTCGACCCGCGCGCCGGTCGCATCACCTTCGCGAAGTATGCCGAGAGGTGGCAGGGCTCGCTCATCGCGAGCGAGGCGGGTGAGCGCATCACCGACAACGCGCTCCGGCTCCACCTCGTACCGGCGCTGGGTGCCCGCTCCCTGGCAGCGATACGCCGCAACGACATACAAGTGCTTTTCAAGCACCTGTCCGACCAGCTCGGTCCGGGCAGTGTCCGGAACGTCCACGACGTCCTCGTGCGCGTCATGACGGCGGCCGTGGACGACAAGGTCATCGCCTCCAGCCCGTGCCGTCGGATCACCCTTCCGGTCATTCCGGACGAGGAGGTCACCCCGCCCACCGTCGCTCAGGTTGAGGCCATGGTCCGTGTGATGCCGCCGTACATCCGGGCGGCCGTCGTCATGCTCGCCGGGTCAGGCTTGTGCATAGGTGAGTTGCTGGGCCTGAAGGTGTCGGACATCGACTTCAAGGCCAGCAGCATTCGCGTGGAGCGGCAGCGGCTCCAGTCGGGGAAGGTCGGTCCGCCGAAGACCGCCAAGTCCCGGCGGACGGTTCCGGTCGGCGAAGTCGTCACCGACGCGCTCCTCGCGCATCTTGCCGCTCGTCCGTCCAGGGAGTGGCTGTTCACCATGGAGGAGGGTGAGCCGCTTAACTACCGGCGGTGGAAGACCGAGTGGAACTGCTCCCGCAAGGCGCTCCAGGCGGCGGAGAACAAGGCGGCCGAGTGTGAGGGCCGCAAACCCGTCGAGCTGCCGCACATGGTGACCCACGACCTGCGGCACTTCTACGCCTCCGCGCTCATCGCGGGCGGGGCGAGCGTCAAGCAGGTCCAGATGGTTCTCGGCCACGCGTCTGCCGTCATCACGCTGCGGATCTACGCGCATCTGTGGCCGGGCGAAGAAGACCGCACCCGGTCCGTGATGGACGCCGTGCTCGGCGGCCTGCGGACCAGGTGCGGACCGGTGGGCGACATGACCAGCGAAACCGCAGGTCAGAGCGCCTAACCAGAGATCAAGCCTTCTTGGTCTCCCAGAAGATCCGGTCGATCTCGGCGATCAGGTCCAGAGCCTTCTGGCCCGTCTTCGGGTCGTTCGAGCCCTTGGCCGCGGAGAGCGCCTTCAGGGTGTCGTTGACCAGCTGGTGCAGCTCCGGGTACTTCTCGAAGTGCGGGGGCTTGAAGTAGTCGCTCCAGAGCACCGAGACATGGTGCTTCGCGAGCTCGGCGCGCTGTTCCTTGATCAGGACGGCGCGGGTGCGGAAGTCCGCGTCCTCGTTGGCCTGGTACTTCTCCTGGACGGCCTTGACCGACTCGGCCTCGATGCGGGCCTGGGCCGGGTCGTACACGCCGCAGGGCAGGTCGCAGTGGGCGCTGACCTTCACCTTGGGGGCAAACAGGCGGGAAAGCATGGAGCTGTCCTCCTCGTGATCGTCTTCTCAGGTGGGACATTACTCCGTGGAGCGCCGCTTTCCGTGGCTGCCCCAGGGGCTTAGGTCAAAAGTCCGGTGTGAGAATCGGGCCGTCGGCCGAACGTACGGAGCGGTGCGCGGCCGATGTGCTGACGATGTGCTGGAGGAGGTGCCGGAGATGCCGGAGCGGCGACAGGTGTCCGGAGGCGGGCGGGTGACGCGGCGTCCGTTGCGGGTGGTGGAGGTGACGGGCCCCTCGATGGTGCCCACGCTCTACCACGGCGACCTGCTGCTCGTGCAGTACGGGGCGCCCGTGAGCCCCGGTGACGTGGTGATCCTGCGGCACCCCTTCCAGCAGGACCTGCTGGTGGTCAAACGGGCCACCGAGCGGCGGCCCGGCGGCTGGTGGGTGCGGGGCGACAATACCTTCGCGGGTGGGGACAGCACCGACTACGGGACGGTGCCGGAGGAACTGGTGCTGGCCCGGGTGCGGGCCCGCTACCGGCCCCTGGCGAAAGGTCAGCGGTCGGTGACGGCGGTGCTGGGCTGGGCGGTCTCCGCGCTGCGGCCGGTGCGCTCGGCCTCCTCACGCTTGCGGGCCCGGTAGGCGGCCACGTTCGCGCGGGTCGCGCAGCGGTCCGAGCAGTAGCGCCTGGAGCGGTTGGTGGAGGTGTCCAGGTAGGCGTTGCGGCACGGCGCCGCCTCGCACAGGCCGAGGCGGTCCACGCCGTGCTCGGTGAGGTGGAAGGCCAGGCCCATCGCCGCGATGGCCGTGTAGCCGGCGGTCGCGTTCGACGGGTGGTCGGCCAGGTGCATGTGCCAGTCCGGCCTGCCGTCCTGGTCGCGTACGTCGTGCCCCGAGATCTGCGGGCTCACCGGGAACTCCAGCAGCAGCGAGTTCAGCAGGTCGACCGCGAGCGTCTCGTCGTCGCCGTCCGCCGCCTCGAAGACCGCGCGCAGCCGAGCCCGTACGGAACGGAACCGGGTCACGTCCGCGTCCGTGGTCCGCCGTGCCGCCTGCTGGTTCGCTCCGAACAGCTCCCGGACCGCCTCGACGGAGGTGAGGGCGTCCTTGTTGCGGGCCGGCTCCTCGGTGTTGACCAG
This sequence comes from Streptomyces sp. NPDC102283, assembly GCF_044766265.1. Classification (NCBI taxonomy): domain Bacteria; kingdom Bacillati; phylum Actinomycetota; class Actinomycetes; order Kitasatosporales; family Streptomycetaceae; genus Streptomyces; species Streptomyces sp. NPDC102283. The sequence goes on along the minus strand of NZ_JBIWLQ010000041.1, from coordinate 5,878 downwards.
GCGCACGGCGTAGTCCGAGTAATAGGCCAGTTCCACTTGTAGTCCTTACGGTGTCGGTCTAAAGTCGGGGCATCGGCCAGTGTAATGGTTGGCTGGCATTAACGGGTATTACCTGAAAATTACTTGGAGGTTGGCGTGACGGAGACGGCTACGGGCACCGACTGGCAGTCCTGGCAGGAGAGCTGGGACCGGCAGCAGGAGTGGTACATGCCCGACCGCGAGGAGCGGTTCCGGGTGATGCTGGACATGGTCGAGGCGGTCGTCGGACCGGAAGCGCGGGTGCTCGACCTCGCGTGCGGTACGGGAAGTATTACGGACCGGCTCCTCAAGCGGTTCCCGAACGCCACGAGCACCGGGGTCGATCTCGACCCCGCGCTCCTGGCCATCGCCCGCGGCACCTTCGACGGCGACGACCGGGTCGCCTTCGTCACCGCCGACCTCAAGGACCCCGACTGGACGGCCCGGCTGCCCCACACCTCGTACGACGCCGTCCTCACCGCCACCGCCCTGCACTGGCTGCACAGCGATCCGCTCGCCACCCTCTACGGGCAGCTCGGCGGCCTCGTCCGGGACGGCGGGGTGTTCATGAACGCCGACCGCACGATCGACCCGGCCACCCCTCGTATCAACGCGGCCGAACGCGCCCACCGCCACGCCGCGATGGACCGTGCCAAGGCCGCCGGGGCGCTGGACTGGGCCGAGTGGTGGGCCGTCGCCGCGAAGGACCCCGTCCTGGCCGCGCCCACCGCCGAGCGGTTCGCGATCTACGGCGAGCACGCGGACGGCGACATGCCCTCGGCCGACTGGCACGCCCGCACCCTGCTGGCCTCCGGCTTCGGTGAGGCCCGCGCGGTCTGGGCGTCTCCCTCCGACACCCTGGTCCTCGCGGTGAAGTAGCCGTCCGCGAACGACGGCAGCCGCACGGCGCTGAGAGGGGCGGTAGGGGTCTCGGGCTCCTACCGCCCCTCTTTCTCCGTCTCGAGGCGTACGCCCGTAAGACGCTGGTCAACACGTTCATCGCGAGCCGTCGGCGGTTCCGGCGGCGGGTACGCGCGTACGGCGAACGGCCCGACCGCCCCGGGAACACCGCCGACACGGACACCGGGCCGGTCGTGAGGGAGGCGCCCGCCCGGCTCACGGGCGGCCGGCGGGCGGGGGAGCGCGGCGGGCGCGGCCCGACGCGCGGGAGGGCGGTGCGGACCACGGTCCGTACCGCCCTCCCGTATGCGACGGGGACCCGCCCTACAGCACCTTGGACAGGAACGACTTCGTCCGGTCGTGCTGCGGGTTTGTCAGTACGTCGCGCGGGTGGCCCGACTCGACCACCACGCCGTCGTCCATGAAGACCAGCGCGTCGCCCACCTCGCGGGCGAAGCCCATCTCGTGGGTGACGACGATCATCGTCATGCCGTCCTCGGCCAGACCGCGCATGACGTCCAGGACATCGCCGACCAGCTCGGGATCGAGCGCGGACGTCGGCTCGTCGAAGAGCATCAGCTTCGGCTCCATCGCCAGCGCACGGGCGATGGCGACGCGCTGCTGCTGCCCGCCGGACAGCTGGGTGGGGTAGCTCCCCGCCTTGTCGGAGAGGCCCACCCGGTCCAGCAGCTTCTCGGCGCGGGCCCGGGCCACGGCCTTGGACTCGCCCTTGACCTGGACCGGGGCCTCCATGACGTTCTCGATGGCCGTCATGTGCGGGAACAGGTTGAAGCGCTGGAAGACCATGCCGATGTCGCGGCGCTGGAGGGCGACCTCGCTGTCCTTCAGCTCGTAGAGCTTGTCGCCCTTCTGCCGGTAGCCGACCAGCTCGCCGTCGACCGAGAGCCGGCCGGCGTTGATCTTCTCCAGGTGGTTGATGCACCGCAGGAAGGTCGACTTGCCGGAGCCGGACGGGCCGATCAGGCAGAACACCTCACGCGGGGCGACCTCCAGGTCGATGCCCTTGAGGATGTGGGCGGCGCCGAAGGACTTGTGGACGCCCTCGGCCTTCACCATGGGGATGGTCATGCGGAGACACCTCCGGAGGGCCGGTTGCCGAACGCCGCGAGGTTGACCTTGACGCGCTGGAGCGGCGTGAGCGGCAGCGTGCGGAGCGCGCCGCGGGCGAAGCGGCGCTCCAGGTAGTACTGGCCGACGCTGAACACGCTGGTCATCACGATGTACCAGATGGACGCGACGAACAGCATCTCCATCACCGCGTACGACGTGGAGCCGATCTGCGAGGTGGAGCGGAGCAGTTCGTTGTACGTGACCGCGTACACCAGCGAAGAGGTCTTCAGCATGTTGATGAACTCGTTGCCGGTCGGCGGGATGATCACGCGCAGCGCCTGCGGGAGGACCACGCGGCGCATGGTCTTGCCCTGGGTCATGCCCAGCGCGTGCGAGGCCTCGGTCTGGCCCTCGTCGACCGACTGGATGCCGGCCCGGCAGATCTCCGCCATGTAGGCGGCCTCGTTCAGTGCGAGCCCCAGCAGGGCGCACATGAACGGGGTCATGACGTCCGTCATCTCGTCCTTGTAGATGAACGGGATGTTCAGGACCGGGAAGATCAGCGCCAGGTTGAACCAGAGCAACAGCTGTACGTAGACCGGGGTACCCCGGAAGAACCAGATGTACAGCCAGGCCACCCAGCTGGTGACCGGGTTCTTCGAGAGCCGCATCACGGCCAGCACGACGCCGAGGATCACTCCGAGCACCATCGCGAGGACGCTGATCAGCAGGGTGCGGCCGGCACCGGCGACGACGGTGCTGTCGAACAGCTTGTCGCCCACGGCGTGCCACTGGATATTGCCCTGCGAGAAGGCGTACCCGAGGGCGACGAGGAGGCCGATGACCACGACGCCGCTGATCCAGCGGCCGACATGGCGGACCGGAATGGCCCTGATGTGCTCCGGGGCCGGGGTGGCGCCCTTGGAGACGGACGCCGGGCCGGTCGGTGAACCGGCGGGTGTCTTGTCGAACTTGTCAGTCATGGTGACTGCCCTTCAGTGGAGCGTCCGGTCACTTGCCGCCGTTGATGGCGGCCTTGTCGATCGCTCCCGTACCGGCGCCCCACTTGTCGAGCACCTTCTGGTACGAACCGTCGGCGATGATCGCGTCGACGGCCTCCTTCAGGGCGTCGCGCAGCCCGGTGTTGTCCTTCTTGACGGCGATGCCGAACGGGCCGGCGTCGACCTGCTCGCCCACGACCTCGAACGCCTTGCCGCCGTCGGCCTTGCGGGCCAGGTCGACCGCGACCGGGTAGTCGTTGACGCCGGCGACCGCACCGCCGGACTTCACGCGGGTCTGCGCCTCGGTGTCGTTCTCGAACGACTCGATCTTGACGGCCTTCTCGCCGCCGTCGGTACAGGCCTTCGACTGCGTCTTGAGGGCCTTCTCGTACGTGGTGCCGCGCTGCACGGCCGCGGCCTTCCCGCAGAGGTCCTCGATGGACTTGATGTTCTGCGGGTTGCCCTTCTTCGTGTACACGGCGGTGCCGGCGAGGAAGTAGTCGACGAAGTCGACGCCCTCGCCCAGCTTCTTGCCCGACTCGTCCAGGCCCTCCTGGCGCTGCTTGTTGTCCGTGATCGACGACATCGCGATGTCGTGACGCCCGCTGTTCAGGGCGGTGATCAGGCCGTCGAAGGAACCGGAGGTGAACTCGAACTTCACCCCGAGCTGCTTGCCGAGGGCATCGGCCAGATCGGGGTCGACGCCCACGATCTCTCCGTTCTCGACGGACTCCATCGGGGCGTATTCGGCATTCGTGCCGACCTTGATCACACCGGACTTCTGGTACTTCTCCGGCAGCTTCGAGAAGAGCGGGGCGCCGCTCTTGGTCTCCTTGCCGCTACCGCTCTCCTGGGAGGAGCTGTCTGTCTGGTCGCCACAGGCGGTGAGCAGCAAGGAGCCGGCGACCGCGATGGCGCCGATCGCCGCAATCCGGGACTTCGCGGTCGTACGACGCGTGGTGCTTGCGGTCATGTCGGGATCCTCCGGCAGGTGAGGGTGGTGCTGGTGGGCGGCTTGGCACGCACCTTCGAGTGTCGCCACCTTGTGTGATGACGGCATCCTGCCATTTGGACTGGCCCATTCAGGGGTCCGGCCATGTCAAAATCGGATAACGGGCGACCCCCGAACATCAACGGCCGGTGCGCGAGGACCGGACCATCTGTGGGGATTCATTCCTCCCGCCGGAGAATCTTCGGCGTGTCTCGACTAGTGGACGGCATTTATACCGGTTTGCCGACTTGTCCAGATATTCGACTATGAGTCACGTCACCGCGTCGAAATGGACTCGTCCGTAACATCGTTCGTCCGGTAAGAAAGACGTTTACACCCCTCATCCGGGGCTCAGGGCGCGTGTGCGGCGCGTCCGCGCGTACGTACCTCCATCCCAGCCGGGCGGGCCGACCGCCCGGTGCGAGGCGCGTACGCGGTGCCCGCCCACCCCTCCTCAACCAGGAGTGGCCACCCTCAAACGATGAAGACTTAAGGGGTCAACACCATGGCAGCGGAGATCGTCAATCCTCGCAGCGACAGCACCACCGACAGCGGCATCCAGCGCACGAGCGCAGCGGACACCGGGGCCGACGAGCCCTTCGATCCGGCCTTCGCCCTCCACCGGGGCGGGAAGATGGCCGTGCAGGCCACCGTCCCGATCCGGGACAAGGACGACCTTTCCCTGGCGTACACGCCCGGCGTGGCGAAAGTGTGCAGCGCCATCGCCGACAACCCCGAGCTCGTCCACGACTACACCTGGAAATCACAGGTCGTGGCCGTCGTGACGGACGGCACCGCCGTGCTCGGCCTCGGCGACATCGGGCCGGAGGCGTCCCTCCCGGTCATGGAGGGCAAGGCCATCCTCTTCAAGCAGTTCGGCGGCGTCGACGCGGTGCCGATCGCGCTCGCGACCACCGACACCGACGAGATCGTCGACACCGTCGTCCGGCTCGCCCCCTCGTTCGGCGGGGTGAATCTGGAGGACATCTCGGCGCCCCGGTGCTTCGAGATCGAGCGCAAGCTCCAGGAACGCCTGGACATCCCGGTCTTCCACGACGACCAGCACGGCACCGCGGTCGTCACCCTCGCCGCCCTGCGCAACGCCGCGAAGCTCTCCGGGCGGACGCTCGGCGATCTGCGCGGCGTCATCTCGGGCGCGGGCGCGGCGGGCGTGGCGATCGCCAAGTTCCTGCTGGAGGCGGGCATCGGCGACATCGCGGTGGCCGACCGCAAGGGCATCGTCAGCCGCGACCGCGACGACCTCACCGAGGTCAAGCGCGAGCTGGCCGAGCTGACCAACCGGGCCGGCCTCTCCGGTTCGCTGGAGAAGGCGCTCGCCGGTGCGGACGTCTTCATCGGCGTCTCCGGCGGTACGGTCCCGGAGGCGGCGGTGGCCTCGATGGCCCCCGGCGCGTACGTCTTCGCGATGGCCAACCCGAACCCGGAGGTCCACCCGGAGGTCGCGCACAAGTACGCGGCGGTCGTGGCGACCGGGCGGTCCGACTTCCCGAACCAGATCAACAACGTGCTGGCGTTCCCCGGCATCTTCGCGGGCGCGCTCCAGGTCCGGGCCTCCCGGATCACCGAGGGCATGAAGATCGCCGCGGCGAACGCGCTGGCCGACGTGGTCGGCGATGAGCTGGCGGCGGACTACGTGATCCCGTCCCCGTTCGACGAGCGGGTCGCCCCGGCGGTCACCGCGGCGGTGGCCGCGGCGGCCCGTGCGGAGGGTGTGGCTCGGCGCTGAGGTGGCGTTGAGCGGTTGTGGGTGGGCGGGGCCCGTACCGGACGGGCCCCGCCCCGGGGGGGGGGGGGGGGGGGGGGGGGGGGGGGGGGGGGGGGGGGGGGGGGGGGGGGGGGGGGGGGGGGGGGGGGGGGGGGGGGGGGGGGGGGGGGG
>NZ_JBIWLQ010000040.1:0-23353 GCF_044766265.1 Streptomyces sp. NPDC102283 | reverse complement strand
CCGACAGAACGTCCCACTCTTCATCCGAGAGCTCATGTCGCCGCACCATGCGCCATATGATGCCCCATCAACAGCCTTTGAAGACAGGCCCTAGGCCTGAGGGAGCGGTCGATGCTCGGCGCCTTCGAGGACAATCGTTACGAGGTGACGCTGATCTCCGGCGAGATGACTGGGATTCCGAGCGGTTCCGTGCCCGTCGCCTTGGCGAGTACACCGCACGGTGCGCGCGAATCGCCCCGGGGCTGATCGACGGAGCCGGCCGCTGAACCTAGCGACGTGCGCCCGAGCGCAACGAAAGTGGAGCACGATCAGACGAGCGGTTGCTCATCGCTCTCCGTGCGGCAGCGCGACGACTTTTTCGCCGGCGTCCCCTGGCGACACAGAGCCCGCCGGCGCTGTCGGTCCACGAAGGTATGCGCGGGGTTGAAAGTGCTTGTGAACGGCCCTTTTTACTTCGTCACGGTCCAGACCAGCGTCTCGGCGGAGGCTGATCATGGGCAATCGCCTATGGCAGAAGAGAAGTAACGCCCGAAGACCGGATGCCTCTGCCGGGCTCATGCCAACCTAAGAAGCCTGGGAACTTCCGATCGGACGGCGGGCAGGCCTCAGGGCTTCCGGGCCACCGCGCCGTACATGGCGATGTCCCGGCCGTCGATGGCACTCTGCTCCGGGCCTGGGCGCCAGGTGTGCACCTGGGTGACTCCCGGGGCCTGCAAATCCAGCCCGTCGAAGAACGAGGTGGCGGTCCGTAGATCGCGCAGGACGAAGGGCATGCCTTGCTGGCGGTACTCCTGCGCGACCCGGGTGACCTCCTCGGGTGCGAAGTCTGCGGTGCCGATGGTCATGGCCAGGTAGCTGCCGGACGGCAGCGGATCCAGCAGCCTTGTGATCAGACGCCGGTCTTCTGGCGGCAGGATGAAGTGCATGATGCCGATCACCATCAGGCCGACGGGTCGCTTCAGGTCGATCAGTTCCCGGAACTCCTGGCTCTCGAGGATGGCGTCGGGGTCGTGCATGTCGGCGTCCACGTACGCGGTGGCGCCCTCGGCCGAACTCTGGAGCAGGGCACGCGCGTGGGCGAGCACGATGGGGTCGTTGTCCACGTACACCACGTGTGACTCAGGTGCCACCTCCTGTACCACCTGGTGCAGGTTGGGCGGGGTCGGCAGCCCCGTACCGACGTCGAGGAACTGGCGGATGCCGCACTCCTCGGCGAGGAAGCGACCGGCGCGGTGCATGAACCGGCGGTTCTCCATCATGTGGACGGGCAGGGCGGGCCAGTGGCGGCACATCGCGTCACCGGCTTCGGCATCTACGGGATAGTGGTCCTTCCCGCCCAGGATGTAGTCGTAGACCCGGGCGGAGTGGGCCCGGGAGGTGGCGAGTCCGCTCTGCCGGTCTTGGGGTGTGCTCATACGACGCCTCTTTCGGTCAGGTACGGCTGGTTCGACGATAGGGCGTGGCGTCGGGTGTGCAAGCGAGGCGACCGGGCTGTGTCACGTCCGGCGGCACCCGGGCCGAGGTGACGCACCCGGCGTGTTCTTTCCTGCAATGGGCTACGGGCCCGACCGGGCTTGCAGGGCGATGACGGCGATGTCGTCCCGCCGGTTCTGGACGGGCGGCAGGAGTTTTCGGATCAGTGTGGCCAGAGGCACTCCGGCCCGCGCCAGGGCTTCGGTGCGCTGACGCAGACGCCGTAGGTTGTCGCCGATGTCCGTACCTGGTGCTTCCACCAGCCCGTCGGTGTAGAAGACCAGGGTGTCGCCTTCCTGGATGACCGTGTGGAGATCGGTTCGGGGCAGGTCATCGGTGACGCAGAGCGGAGGGTCCGGGGCCGTGAGGTCGTGCAGGTATCGCGGCGGTCCGTCGTGAGGGATCAGCAGCGGCGGCGGGTGACCGGCGTTGGACAGGGTGACGCGCCAGACGCGAGGGGCCAGCCGACGGACGACCGCGTGCACCGTCGTGACCATCGACGGCCCGTCGAGTGCCTGCACGATGCGGTCGAGCCGGCTCAGGGTAGCCGCCGGGCTGGCGGCCGGCCCGCTGTCGTAGGCGAGTCCTCGCAGCAGACTGTTGACGCGGCCCATCGCGGCGGCCGCGTTCAAGTCATGGCCCGCGATGTCGCCGATGGACAGGGCGAGCGAGTCTGCCGAGAGCCTGACCGCGTCGTACCAGTCTCCACCGACTTCTGCGGCCGAGTCGGCCGGATGGTAGAGAGCTGTGATCGAGATGCCGTCGACGGCCGGCGGGGGAGCGAGGAAGGACTGCTGCAGAGCGAGAGCCTTGTCGCGGACGCTCTGCAGTTCCATGGTTCGGCGCAAGGGCCCGCTCATCTGCTGGAAGACGTCCTGCAGCAGGTTCAGATCGGCCACGTCCGGCGGCGGATTCCCTCGACAAGTAGCCGTGGTCGCGAGGGCGACGGCCCTGCCGTCCACCACGACGGGAAGCAGCGCGACGCCGGTCGCACCGGCTTTGCGCAGCCACCGTACGGACGCCTTCGAAAGGCCGTTCTCCGGAGGTTCTCCGGGCGGGAACGTCAACAGCCGGGCTTCCTGGGTCTCGATGACCTGTCGTGGGTCCGCCCCTCGCAGGATGTCCCTGTCCAACGGGTACAGGGACGGCAGCCCGGGGGCCAGCCCCACACTCTCCGTCGATGCCGCAGACGTCACACCTTCGGGCAGCCCGTGGCCGGGCCCGGGCTCGCCCCGCACGTGGAAGATGGCGACGGCATCCGCGAGTTCGGGGACGACGGCGGCCGCGGTCGTCAGGAATGCCTCGGACAGGTCATGTGCGGCCGGTACCGCCGCCATGCGGGCCAGCAGCTTCTCCCGCATCCGGATGCGCCAGTGGTCCTCGGCGTCGGCGGCCGTGCCGACCCATTCCACGTCACCCTCCTCGTCCAGCACGGGCGCGGCGACGATCTTGATGTGGCGGAAGCGGTCGGGGTTTTCCTTGAGCCGTACTCGTACGACTGTGTCGACCGGGGAGCTCTTCGCAGCGGCCCTGCGCCAAGCCCGCTGGAACCAGTCGCGGTCCTTCGGATGTACGGCGTCCATCCACGACTCTCCGCCATCGGGGTGCCACAGCCTCTCCCTTATGCCGCTACCCGCCACAAGAGTGACGACCCCGTCGGCCGACAGCACCCAGACCGACTGCGGCACGGCGCTCATGAGCGCCGCGTACTGCCGGAGGAGGCGGTCCTGATTCACCGCCCCCGCCTTCGGTGTCCGCCCGACAACGGGGGCTCGGACGGCACCAGGGCTGCCTCGTACGGCCTCGGAGCGGGGACGTGGCTCGCGGTGCGGACGCCGCGGACAGGGGAGCGCCCGGCAGGACTCGTCGATCCGTCGGAGAGGGCGGCCGTGTCGGCCCGCTGCCGAGCGCGGGGCGCGACAAGGGGCAGGTTCCTTGGGGGAGTGGAGGGCGCCCCGGTGACGGCGCCCGGCTCTTCCCGGCAGGGAAAACTTCCCGGGGTACGCGCCGCCCAGGAGCCGGGACCGAGTGGAAGCACGGGCGCCCCCGTCAGCCGCCCCGCGTAACGGCGCCGGGTCGGCACCGTAGGGCACTCCAGGTTCTTTTCGCCACTCATGTCCCGATCATCCACCGCATCCGGGATGACAGCACGCCCTGACCATCGAGGCCCTGCCGGCGTTCCCCGCGGCCGTAGTAGCGGGGGGTGATCGCGGCATGGCGGGGAGCGCCTGCCGGGCAGAATGACTGGACCGGATCCGACCGGCCGCGGCGAGAGCCTTTACGGCGCACCGCGGCCAGGACTGCTCCCGCGCTGACTGCTTCAGCGACGAGGTGGACAAGGTGGTGGTCGAACACGATGCATAGACCTGAATCGTGCCGAGCGACCCGTTCGAGTCAGGGGTCAGCGCGTCGGCCTGAGAGCCGTCGGCGCAGTACCTGGCGTCAGAGGCGAGCGGACGGTCTGCCTCATCGAATGGCGAAGGTGTACCTGAGCGGGTCGCGCTCGACTGGCTGCAGCGTCACTCGCTATCGGTCCGTGAGTTGGAGGAGCCCGACGTGCTGCGCCGGGGACTCGATGCTCTGTGCCGCAAGGCCGATGTGACCGCTACTGCTGTGAAGACAGTCAAGCGCAAGAGGCCGGCGGTCGACGAGGTGTTCGGTACTGCGGTGGAACGCGAGTCCTTCGACGCGAATTGACTGACCGGACTTCGTGGAGACGGGCACGTAAGGCCACACTCACCCTCGACGAGCACGCCCTCGTGCTGTCGAAACGCCTACGGCCTGCGCCACGCGGGAATCGCGTTCTGGCTCGCCTCCGGCACAGCCCCCTCGCGGAGTGTGCGCGCAGAGGCCCTCCAACGCGCCGTTCGCGTCGCGACGCGCCGTCTCCACCGAACCCGCTTCCCGTGCGCGCGTACTGGTGAGCAGACGACCGGCGGGCGGGTCTGCCCGCCCCGAGGCGTGCCTGCCAGGGAAGACCCCTGGCAGGCACTCTTTTGCTGGGCCTAGAAGAAGCCAGCTTCTTCGGTGAGTACGACACCAGCTGGTTCTTCGTCTGCTGGTGGCACTTCAGTCGCACCTGTGCTGACCAGCGGAAACGGTAGTTGGTGCGGAACCTTGGCGTGGACTGGTCCGGACATGGTCCGGATCTTCGCCCGGGCGCTCCTGAAGTGGAGGGGACGGGGTGGGCCGGGAGGTTCTGGGAATGATCGAGACCCGGGCCGGCTATCGGGCGGGCCGCCGTGCTGCACATGAGCAGCGTGCGACCGTCGGCTCTGCGGATCGGGAATCCCACAGACGCAGGCCAGTGCCGTTCCCCGTGGCAAGCAGCCCAGCCGTCCTGGGGCGGCGCACATGTCCGCTGACTCACTCACCCCAGCTCTCTGGACCGCTGTTGCTTCGTCATATGGCTGGAGGAGGTTGAGGAGATCCTGTACGGCCCAGACGGAAGCATGTTTGCCGTGGTGCATGGCGAGCGGGCTCTCCAAGACAGTCGCGCAGTCCGGGCCGCCGTGAACGTCGGCGCCCGCTCCGCTGAGGAGGAGCCTGGCAGGGCGGCGGAAACGGATCTCGGTGCCGTCGACGATGTCTGTCTTCCCGGTCGCGCCTAGATGGTCGGTGAGCTCGGCCAGGGTTTCGCAGTCGCACATCGGGGCTGATGGTGCACCCTCGCTCACGTCCCGGTCGAGCACGGCATCACCCATCTTCGACAAGTGGCGCTCCGTGCCGACGATGCGGCTGTCGGTGGTCCCGGCGCCCGGGCCACCGGCCCGGCCAGGGCAGGCCGAAGCCGCGCGAGCCGGTGCGCGCTTCTCCGGACGGATCCGCGCAAGGAGATGCCACGGGTCCGCTGAGGTGAACGGGCCGAGGTATCTCCGGTGTCTCCAGAAATGTGGGCAGTTCTAGTAGGGCTTGGTCAGGTTCGTATGGGGGTGGGTATGTCGTGGTGGCAGGTGGGGCAGGTGCCGTTCCAGGTGGCGAGGAGTGTCTGGAGTTCGTGGACGACCTGGTAGAGGCTCAGACCTGCGCCGCGGCTTTTGGGTAGTGGGCCAGTCGCTGCAGGGTGCCGAAGGCGTGGGCGGCGGAGACGAGGGTGACGTGGTGGTGCCAGCCGCTCCAGGTGCGGCCTTCGAAGTGGGCAAGCCCCAGAGCCTGTTTCATCTCGCGGTAGTCGTGCTCGATGCGCCAGCGCAGCTTGGCCAGCCGCACCAAAGTGGCCAGCGGCATCCCGGAGGGCAGGTCCGACAGCCAGAACTGCACCGGCTCGGGTTCGGTGGCGGGCCACTCGGCCAGCAGCCAGCGTTCGGGCAGTTCAGGACCGTCGGTGGTCTTGCGGACGCCTCGTCCGGCGGGTCGCACGCGCAGGGCAACGAACCGCGAGTACATACGTTTGAAGGCGCTGATTCCCTTGCCGGGCCGGGAGCCTTCCCTCCAGGACACCGGCCTGGCAGCTGCCCGTCCGGCTGCGATGACCAGCTCTTTCATGGTCTGCGCGGGCTCGGGGTACTGCATTGCCGGTGGCCGGCCGGTGCCCGCGTAGGCGGGCCGGGCCGGCCGGGCGTCGGCCGGATGAGCAGTGTGGCGAGAGGAAATGCCCACCGCATAGGGCAGGTTGCGTTCCTCCAGGCTGTGGCGGAAAGCTGCGGCATCCCCGTAGCCGGCGTCCGCGACGACCAAGGGAACATCGATGCCCCACGACCGGGTCTCGTCGATCATGTCCAGGGCCAGCTGCCACTTCTCCACATGCCCCACTCCTGCGGGAATGCCGCAGCGGCTGCGGCGGGCAACCTTGCCCGGGTCCGCCTCCGGAGAGGCCGGATCCCAGGACGCGGGCAGGAACAGCCGCCAGTTCACCGCAGCCGAGGCATGATCCCGGGCCAGGTGCAGCGACACCCCGACCTGGCATCTGGTGACCTTGCCCGCGGTGCCGGTGTACTGCCGCGACACACACGCCGACGCGTCCCCGTCCTTCAAGAACCCGGTGTCGTCGACGATCAACGCCTCCGGGCCGATAGCCTCCTGCATTCTCCAGGCCGTCCGGGCCCGCACATGCGCCGGATCCCACGGGCTCGTCGTCACAAAGTGGGCCAGGGCCTGCCGGTTGCCGTCCTCACCGAGACGGGCCGCCATCGGTTCAACCGACTTGCGCCGCCCGTCCAGCAGCAACCCCCGCACATACGCCTGCCCCCACCGCCGCTGATCCGCACGGAAGAACCCGTCGAACAACTCCGCAGCAAACGCCTCCAGGTCCTCCCGGACCCCGGCCATCTCCTCAGGTGTCACACCACCCCAACGACACCCAAGCATCCACAGACACGCCACTCACGAATGAAGATGACCAAGCCCTACTAGAGGAGCGCGACGAACGGGGAGATCGCCTCGGCCGACTGCTCGGGCTTCAGCCGGGGGTCGCGGCTGAAGCGGTAGTCGGTGAACTTGGCGTCCTCCCGCTGCGGGGAGAGTCACGCGGTCACTGGATCCGGGGCCAGAGACCTGCTGGTCATGTCTCTCCCCGTAAACACCGAAGAAGGGTGACGGGTGACGCACCCGTCGGTAAGGAGGTCATCACGTCGCGCCATTGCCCATGACCAGGTCTTCGACCCGGCAGGTCTCGCCGATGATGAGGTCGTAGAGGTTCTCCAGGAATCCGATGTCGATACTGTGCGTCTCCCCGTACTGTGCCGCTCGGTCCTTGACCAGCTCTATCCGGCCCGGCTGCATCATCGGGACGTTATACGTAGATTTGTGTCGCGCGATGCGAACACAGCAATCGATCCGCCGCCGTAGTGTGTCGAGGAGTTCTTGGTCGATACCGTCGAGTTCGGCCCGCAACCGCGCCAGCCGCTGTTCGCCGTTTTGCTCATACGTCACGCCGGTCATGGGGCACACCACTTTCGTTCGTCGCATGTCACAGGGTCTGTGGAGCCGTCAGGAGCCGTTGGGGCAGAACCGCCGTCCTGCGTCGGTGTGTCCTGGAGCGCCGCGAACACCCGCTCGCAGCGCGTCTGGTAGTGCGCGAGTTCGGGGCCCAGGAAGTTCCGTATCCGGTCGAACGCGGCTGCCAGGTCCTGTTCCTGCCCGCCGGCCACGAGGTCGGCGAGCTGCCGCAGTGCGGTCGCCAAGCTGTCACGCGCCTGTGCGGCATGAGGGTTGGCCGACTGGATGTCCCAGTACACCTCGGGGGCGCCCCCGGCCATCCGGGCGAGCAGCGAGAGCAGCGTGGTGTGCGGTGGGGGCGCCGCCGCTGTCAGCTGTCCGATGTCGACGGGGGCTTCGCAGAGGGCGAACCCGAAGCCGAGGACGGTGGCATGGGTCAGCGCCTGGGTGACGGCGGTGATCCGGTCATGCTGGTCCGGGCTGAGCCGCAGCAGCCGCCCGCCCCACTCCTCGATCAGGTTCAGGAAGGTGGTGACACCCGGCCCTTCGCGCAGCACCACGGCGGCGACGGTCCGTCCGGCGATGCCGAGCGACGGCGCGAACATCGGGTTGATGCTCACCTGCTCGGTCCCGTCGGGGCAGTTGGCGAGTTCGGCGATCAGGCGGCTCTTCACCGAGAGCGTGTCGACGAGGACGGCGCCGGGCCGCATCAGGGCGGTGATGGGTCCGGCAGCCGCGAGGGCCACGGGTTCGGGGACCGCGAACAGCACCAGGTTGGCCGCGGCGATTGCCCGGGCGGCTTCTCCGCCGGGGTCCAGGGTGGTGACGTCCGCGATGAGCCAGGTGGTCTCCTCATCCGCCGCGCCCGTGCGGGGCGGACTGGTGTCGACCGCGCAGAGTTCGTCAGCCGTGACGCGAAGCAGTTGGAGGAACATGCTTCCGACGGCGCCGGAGCCGCCGACCACGACACAGCGCCGCAGTCGCGGCCCGGGGGCCGTCATGCGAACCAGCCCGCGGTAGCAGCAGCGGTCGCCGGGACCGATCCGGCGTTCCCGGCCGCGTCGGCCGCTTCCCCCGCCGTCTCGATCGCGATCAGCAGTGCGCGTGCCTTGACCAGGGTCTCGGTGAACTCTTCCTCGTGGTCGGAGAGGGCGGTGATGGCGCCGCCGATGCCGAACTCCGCCGTCCCGGACTTCACCACCAGGGTGCGGATCACGATGCTGAGGTCCACCGCGCCGCTGAGGGAGAACCAGCCGAGCGACCCCGCGTACACCCCTCGTGGGCCGTTCTCCAGCCGGTCGATGATCTCCATGGTGCGCTTCTTGGGCGCACCGGTCATGGAGCCGCCGGGAAACGCCGCGCGGACGCAGCCGACGGTGGACTGGCCCGGGCGGAGCGTGCCGCGGATGGTCGAGACCAACTGGTGCACCGGGGCGTAGGTCTCGACGTCGAACAGTCGGGGTGCATGGACGGAGCCGACCTCGCAGACCGTGTTGAGGTCGTTGCGCAGCAGGTCGACGATCATCAGGTTCTCGGCTCGGTCCTTCTCCCGGGTGAGGAGGTCCTGCCGGAGCGCTTCGTCCTCCTCGCGGGTAGCACCGCGAGGCCTGGTGCCCTTGATGGGTTTGGACTCCACGCCGCCGTACGCGTCGATGGTCAGGAACCGCTCCGGGGAGGCGCTGAGCACAGCCATGCCGGGGAATTCGAGAAGCGCCCCGTAGGGCACGGGACTGATGCGGCGCAGCGAGGAGTACAGCGTCAGTGGGGCGACTTCGGTGGGCACGGAGGCCATGTTGGTCAGGCATATCTCGTACGACTCGCCGTTCGTGATCTCCGCCAGGCACGCGTCGATGCGTTTGAGGTAGGCGTCCTTGTCGTGCCGGACGGTCACGGCACCGCCGAATCCGAGGCCATCGCCGGAGAGCACCGGTGTGGCCGGGGCCGGAACATCCCGGTCCACGAGCGTGGTGAGCCGCCGTGTGGTGTCTTCCAGCCATGTCTTGGGTGCCTGGTCCTGGCCCCGCAGGCCGAGGCAGAGGGCGAACGCCTGCCGTTCCTGATGGTCCAGGACGATCAGCCGGTCGGCGAAAACCAGGGCAGCGTCCGAATCGGCGGAGTGGTGCGCGGCGTCGCCGATCGTCTCGGCCTTCAGTTCGTATCCCAGGTAGCCGACGTAGCCGAGGTTGAACTCGAAAGGCAGCCCTTCGGGGGCGGGAACGCGGCGCCGGCCGAGCTGTTCCTCCAGGTATGAGAAGAACGGCTGGCGGATCTCGATGCACTGGCCGTTGGAGTGGCGGACGGTCACGGTCTCGTCGGCGACGCGATAGGTGAGGTACTCACCCAGCGGGCCGTCTCCGTTGCCGAGGAAGGAGAAGCGTGAGAGCCCGTCGACGACAGTGCTGCTGTCCAGCCAGAAGGCCGAGTCGGAGCCCGCGAAGAACGTGCGGTAGATCAGTTCGGCGTCGGGCAGTCCGTGGATCCGGCGGACATGCACCTCGTACGGGTACGGGTACGGGTACGGGTACGGGTACGGGTACGAGGCGGGGGCACGGGATGCGGTGGAGAGGGCCGGCGCGGAGGGTCGCGCGGTGGCCAGGGCCAGATCCCGGAAGTTGGCCAGGAGTTCCCTGCCGCCCTCGCTGCCGATGGATTCGGGGTGGAACTGCACGCCCCAGATGGGCCTTTCACGGTGGCGCAGTCCCATCACCACACCGTCGTCGGTCCAGGCGATGGCTTCGAGCTCCGGTGGCAGGTCCGAGACGGCCAGCGAGTGGTAGCGCACGACCGGCAGCGGCGAGGGTAGCCCCTTGAACAGTTCGGTCCCGGTGTGTCGGATGTCGGAGACCCGCCCGTGCATGGGGGTGGGCGCCAGGTCGACGGTTGCGCCGAAGAGCTGGGCTATGCCCTGGTGGCCGAGGCAGACACCGAGTAGTGGCAGGCCGCTCTCCTCGATGGCCCGTCGGCTGATACCGAAGTCGCGGGAGCGGTCCGGGCGTCCGGGGCCGGGTGAGATGACGATCCCGTCGAATTCCCCGACCGAGATCCGTGACCAGTCGTCGTCATTGCGGATCACCACCGGCGGCCGGCCGGTCACCTCGCCGATGATCTGGAACAGGTTGTAGGTGAAAGAGTCGTAGTTGTCGATCAGGAGAGTGCGCATGGCGACCGGCACCTTCTCGTTGAGGGGGGCACAGGAGGGGCGTCGAGCGAGTGCTCACGAGATCCATGTGATCGGTCGGCCTTGCGGCCTCGTCGTCGGTGTCTTCCGGGACGTCGACGGCGGCCTCATGGGCGCGGTGCGCCGGGTGTTCGGGAGGTGTGCAGCAGGGCGAATTTCACACAAGAGAACAGCGACACCCTCGACACGACCCTTCCTCCGTACTCCGGTTCAGCGTCACCGCCAATGCGTGAGTGGGCGCCTCTCCCGATCTCGGGAGGGGTGGCCACGGAGAGTCAACTCCACACTCATCACTACCGCCCTTCTCCGCTCATGCGGAGAAACGTATGAGCGCATCACCTTTGGTCATGAAAGCCGGCTGCCATGAGGTGATGGTCATTGCGGCGTTGAGTGCCCTCATCTTCGGTCACTGTTCCCGCACTCTCCGGTTGGCATTGGCGAACGCCCCTCCACCATGCCGGAGTGCGGCGGCGAGGTCGTGAGCACTGAGTCCACAACTGTGTTGGCAATGAGTTCAATCGTGGTGGTGGAGGGCCTGGCGTCGGTGGTCCTTGGGTGTGGCGCCGTAGGCGGCGCGGTAAGCGCGGCTGAAGTCGGTTGCGCGGGGGAAGCCCCAGCGGGAGGCGATCATGTGAATGGGGGCGGTGTGGAGTGCCGGGTCGGCGAGGTCGCGGCGGGCCGCCTCCAGGCGCAGGCTGCGGATGCACGCGGCGACCGTGACGTCTTCGTCCCTGAAGAGGCGGTGCAGATAGCTGGTGGAGATGTGGTGCGCGGCGGCGATGGTGGCCGGGGTGAGGCGAGAGTCGTGCAGGTGATCCCGGATGAATGCCTTGATGCGCAAGGTGAGGGTTCGCTTATGGGTCTCCGGGGGGAGGGAATGGTCGGCTTCGAGAGTGTGGGCCAGGAGCGCGGCGACCATATCGGTCAGGACCGTGCCCAGCCGGGGCCCGTCGGAGGGCTGGTACGGGGCCGTGTTCGCGGTCAGCTGTGTGAGGAACTGCGCCAGCAGGGCACCCATCCCTTCCCGTGCCGACACTGGCGCCCCGACCACCCGGGCGGCCATGTCGCGAGGCAGCGGCAGCAGCGCCTGGGGAACCTCCAGCCCCACCATCGTGACCGAGTCCCCGGAGGTGTGGATCTCGCACGGCAATGAGGACGAGTTGATGTGCAGGTCGTACGGCTTGTACGCGGATTCCCTGTGTCCCCACACGTTTGCACCGGTCCCGCGCACGACGAGTGAGAGATGGTAGCTCTCGGGATCGGACCGCCGTATCAGCTTCGGCGTGCGCAGAAAGATGAGTGACTGGAAGGTGGCAGGCCACACGGTGACAGCACCGAGATCCAGCACACGCTGGGAAGCCCGGAAATCGTCGGCGTATTCGCTGCGCAGCTCCATCGGCGCATGGGTACGGCCTAAGAGCTCGGACCAGTTGTCGAACCGGTCCGCCGCAGCCATATCCTCACTCCGAAACACCGTCTCGTCCAACAACTGTCTCTCACCATCTCTGAAACCTCTGGTCAAAGGGGCCTCAAGGGATCATACGGCGCGCGGGACATCCTGGTTCCATTCCGTGACGGCCGGGGTGCCCAAGTGGCGTCAAAGGCATCTGCACACGAAGATGTCGCGGGTGCTCACCGCCTCTTCAGGGACGAAGACGTCACGGTCGCCGCGTGCATCCGCAGCCTGCGCCTGGAGGCGGCCCGCCGCGACCTCGCCGACCCGGCACTCCACACCGCCCCCATTCACATGATCGCCTCCCGCTGGGGCTTCCCCCGCGCAACCGACTTCAGCCGCGCTTACCGCGCCGCCTACGGCGCCACACCCAAGGACCACCGACGCCAGGCCCTCCACCACCACGATTGAACTCATTGCCAACACAATTGTGGACTCAGCGCTCACGACCTCGCCGCCGCACTCCGGCATGGTAGAGGGGCGTTCGCCATTGCGGAACGGCAGAGCGCATGGGTGCATTGAGGCGCCACTTTCGTGGACAGCGAGGGCACGGTTACGCCCCGCGACCCAAGAGGGACGTCGACATCGACCATGACGGGGAACGGCGCGTGAACATGGACAAATTGACGGGACCGGGTATCACCGGCAAAGCAGGTGAATGCCATCGCTGCCGCCCTGATCTCCAGGCTAAGCGGGCTTCCGACTGCACGGGCGACGGACCGACCCGCTCGGGCGGACCGGGCTCCCGCGCCGCCGAGTGGTAAGGCGTCATGCTGCGAGGCGTGTCGAGCGAGTGGCCGACAACCGGAGATATCGCCCTCGTCGCCCGCCGTGTCGGCCATCGCCCCATGACAACCGGTGTCCATGACCAGTTGGGAGCCTCACCGAGGCGCTGAGTCCGCATCGTCGCAACGCGCTGCGCTCTTGTGCGCCTGCACGAATGTGCGGTACGGGGGCGCCCCATCGCCCTAGTGGAAGGCCGTCTCACGGTCCCGTAACGGCCTGTCTGAACCAGGTAGTGGTATCAGCCCTGGCCCAAAAACGTCTGCAATCCCGGGTGTTCCGGCATTCCGGAGTCGAGCAAGGGGGAGATCTCCGTGGCATCCAATCCGTTCGAAAATCCTGATGGCAGCTACTCGGTGCTGGTCAACGAAGAAGGCCAGCATTCACTGTGGCCCGTTTCGATTGACGTCCCGGAGGGATGGATGGTCACCCTGGAAGATGCGAGTCGGCAGGCTTGTCTCGACTATGTCGAGACGCACTGGACGGATATGCGGCCGGTCAGTCTGCAAAACGCCATGAGTGAGAACAGTAGTGCCTGAGAACAGTTGTGAGTCGGCCTGCTGTGATTGAGCTGGCTTGATCTGGGGCCTCGGTCTCACCTTCCGTTCGGTATGTCCGGGGCATCTGTCGCTATGGGGTTCGCATGACTGTGCACCACACCCTTCCGCAACTGTTCGAGTTTCAGGTGAGGCGCTCGCCGGACAACGTGGCGGTTGTGCATGACGGCGAACGAATGACGTACGACGAGGTCAACCGCGCGGCGAACCGCCTCGCGCACCACCTGATCGGCCAGGGCTTCGGCGCGGAAGACATCGTCGCCATCGTCCTGCCACGATCGCTGGAGATGGTCGTGGCGATCGTGGCCGTGGCCAAGGCCGGTGCCGCCTACCTACCCGTCGATCCGAACTACCCGGCCGAGCGAATCGACTACCTGATCACGGATGCCCGGCCCACGGCAGTGCTGGTGACCGGCGATACCGGCAGCGATCTGCGGACGGAGAAGCTGCTGCGGCTGGACCTGGGTGCGCCGGAGACCGCCGCGGCCCTGAACCTGCAGCCCGACACCGATCCCACGGACGCCGACCGGCGATGGCCGGCTTCGGCGGCTCACCCGGCATATGTGATCTACACCTCGGGTTCCACGGGTAAGCCCAAGGGCGTGGTGATGGCGCACCACGGTGCGGTGCGGTTGTTCTCCGCAACCGAGGACCGGTTCGCGTTCGGGTCCGACGATGTCTGGACGATGTTCCACTCCTTCTCCTTCGATTTCTCGGTGTGGGAAATGTGGGGTCCACTTTTGTACGGTGGACGCCTGGTGGTCGTCAGTCATGAGGTCACCCGGTCGCCCTGGGAATTCCTCGAGCTGCTCGTGGCGGAACGCGTCACGGTGCTGAGCCAGACTCCGTCGGCCTTCTATCAGCTGATACAGGCGGAACGGGAACACCAGGAAACAGCGCGTGAGCTCAGCTTGCGTGTTGTGGTGTTCGACGGTGAGGTCCTTGACATGCGGCGTCTCGCCGAATGGTACGAACGGCATCCCGACGATGCGCCGGTGATGGCGAACATGTACGGCATCACCGAGGCCGCCGTACACGCCACCTACGCCGAGCTGGACAGCCATACACCCGGGTCGGTCGACCGCAGTCCCATCGGGACCGCCCTGTGCGACCTCACCATTGATGTCCTGGGGCCCGGCCTCGAGCGCATGCCCGCCGGGAGCGTCGGCGAGATGTATGTGTCGGGCCCGGGGTTGGCCCGCGGATATCTGGGCCGTCCGGGTCTGACCGCAGAGCGCTTCGTGGCCTCTCCTTACGAGCCGGGCCGGCGGATGTACCGGACCGGCGACCTCGCCTGCTGGACCACCGCCGGGCAGCTGGAGTTCGTGGGTCGCGTCGACGCGCAGATCCAGGTGCGCGGCTTCCGCGTCGAACCGGGCGAGATCGAGGCCGCGCTGACCAGTCACCCCGGCGTCGCCCAGGCGGTCGTACTGCCGTGGGAGACCGGGCCGGGAGACTCGCGGCTGGCCGCCTACGTCGTCGCGTCGGCGGGCCGGGCCGCCGACGACCCGCACGGATGGCGCGAGCACCTGGGCAGGACCCTGCCGGAGCACATGGTGCCGTCCGCATTCATCACCGTGGACGCCATTCCCTTGACCGTGAACGGCAAGCTGGACCGGCGTGCGCTGCCGGCGCCCGATCTGAGCGCCGTCGCCGCCGGACGTGCACCACGCACACGGCAGGAGGAGATCCTCTGCGGAGTGGTCGCCGAACTGCTCGGCGTACCGACGGTGGGCACCGATCATGGCCTACTGAGCCTGGGCGGCGACAGCATCGCCGCGGTCCAACTGGTGGGCCGGGCGCGCCGGGCGGGGCTGTCACTCACCACCCGTGACGTGCTCGGACAGCGCAGCCTGGCAGGGCTGGCCGCCGTCTCCACACCGGTGGACACGGCACCGGGCGAGAGCGACGACAACGCCGGCGGGCCCCTTCGCCTGACGCCGGGTATCCAGGAAGTATGCGGTCGAGGCGGCCCCCTCGACCGGCTCAGCCAGTCCCTGGTGCTGAGTGCGCCGGCTGGACTCACCCGAACCGCTCTCCTGGCGGTGCTGCAGGCACTGCTGGACGGTCACGACGCGCTGCGGCTGCGCGTGGAGACCACCGGCGCCAAGCCGTGGAATCCGACGGCTTTGCCGGTGGGCGCCGCGAATGCGGACGCGTGTCTCACACGGATCGACGCGCGGGGCGTTGACGATGCGGACATGGCGCCGCTCGTCGCGGAGGGAATCGACGCCGCCAGGAGTCGGCTGTCCCTCGAGGACGGAGTGGTCGTTCAAGCGGTGTGGTTCGACCGCGGCGTACAGCGCTCCGGATCCCTGGCGCTTGTCGTGAGCCAACTGGCAATCGACGGCGCCTCATGGCGTATCCTCATCGCCGATCTGCGGACGGTCTGGGACGCGCTGGCCGTCGGGGACGGCCCGCCGAGGCTCTCCGCCGGCCGCATTTCCTACCGAAGCTGGTCGCAGCTGCTGGCCACGGAGGCGCGAGCGCTCCGGCGCATCGCCGAGCTGCCGGACTGGACACGGGCGGTGGCCGGGACGGTGGCCGGGGCACCGTCCCAGGGGCAGGGCAGGACCCATGGTGGGGAGCGCCGGCTCACCGTGCCCGCCGACCTCACCGAGGCGCTGCTGGCCACGACGCCGGCGGCACTCGGCACCGATACCGGCGATCTGCTACTGGCGGGACTGGTACTCGCGATCGCGGAGCGGCAACAGCGACACGGCCACGAGGACGGCGAAACCGTCGTCATCGAACTCGAAGGCAGCGGCCGGGTCGTCATCCGCGAAGGCGCGGACCCGTCCCACACCCTCGGTCGGTTCGCCGCCCCCTTCCCCGTACTTTTCCCGCTGGGCCACCTGGACTGGAATGACATACGCCGGGGCGGGCCGGCCGTAGGCAGAGCACTGCAACAGATACGACACCGGCTGCGGCACGTTCCCGACAACGGCTTCGGCTACGGCCTCCTCCGCCATCTGAATGCGCAAAGCGGCACGGAACTGGCCGCATTCCACCGCCCGGAACTGAAGTTCAGCTACCTCGGCCGTTTCCTCGACGGGCAGCTCGGCACATGGCCGATCGATCCCGAACACGACATCGGACCGGACGAAGCCGGTGGTCTGGCCATGACCCACCGCATCGAGGTCCATGCCGTGGCCTGTGACCGGCCCGGCGGAGCGGTGCTGCGCACCACCTGGACCTGGGCGGACGGCGATCCTGCCGCATCCGAGGCGCACGAACTGGCCGATTCCTGGCTGTGCATGCTCACGGCCCTCACCGCCTATGCGAAACGGCCGGGCTGCACCGGGCCCACGCCGTCCGACATGACCTTGTCCTCCATTAGCCAGAGCGAGATCGACGATCTCGAAGCCGAGTTGAACGCCCGGTAGGGAGTTAGAAGATCATGACAACCCCATCGATTATTGAAGACATCCTGCCGCTTTCCCCGCTACAAGAGGGGTTGCTGTTCCACGCACGGCTCGAGAGCTCGTCGAAGAACCTTTATGTCGCGCAGTACACCGTCGAGCTGCGCGGTGTGCTGGACGCGAAGGCGCTACGCGCGGCCGCGGCCGTCCTGCTGGACCGCCACGCAAATCTGCGCGCGAGCTTCCGAAGCCGAAAGTCCGGCGAGCCCATCCAGGTGATCCGGCGCGATGTGCCGCTCCAGTGGAACGAATTCGACCTGGGCGACCTGGCGCCGACGGCGGCCGAGGCCCGATGCGCCGAACTGACCGACGAGGACTGGGCCCAGGGTATCGACGCCGAGGCGCCGTCCCTGATGCGCTTCACCCTGATTCGGCAAGGTGCACAACGGCACCGGCTGGTGGTGATTCACCACCACCTAGTGCTGGACGGCTGGTCCATGACCCTGCTCCTGCGTGAGCTGTTCCTGCTCCACGCGCACGACGGCGACAGCTCCGTCCTGCCGGCGACGCTCCCTTACCGCTCCTATCTGACCTGGCTGGCGGCCCAGGACCGTTCCGCCGCCCGGGGTGCCTGGCGCGCTGTCATGGACGGCCTGGGCGAGCCCACCTATCTCGCACCAGGCGTCCCGAGGTCTTCCGGCTCCGCCTCCCACGACATCACCCTCGAACTGACACCGGAGCTCACCACAAGCCTGAAACAACAGGCCCGACAGAGCAATGTCACCCTCAACACCGTCTTCCAGGCAGCCTGGGCCCTGCTGCTCGGCCGAATGACGGGCCGCGACGATGTGGTCTTCGGCACCACGGTCAGCGGGCGGCCGGAAGAGTTGCCGGGCGCCGAAACGGCGATCGGGATGCTGATCAACACGGTGCCGGTACGGGCGCAGCTGCGCCGCGACGACTCCCTGCGCGCTCTTTTCGAGCAGATTCAGCAGCAGCGCTTCGGACTGCTGGAACACGACCACCTCGGGCTGGCCGAAATTCAGAGCCTCCATGATTCTGACGGCGGTCACTTCGACACCAGCGTGGTGTTCGGGAACTTCCCCGTCGACAGCCTCACGCCGTCGGATCCGAAGCAGGACGAGCTCGACATCGACATCAGGGTCAGGGAAGCCGTTCACTATCCCCTCTCCCTCGCCGTACAACCGGGGGACCGCCTGACGCTGCGCTTCTTCTTCCGGCCTGACATCTTCGACCGGACCGCCGTGGCGGAGATCGCCGAGCGGCTGATACGGGTGCTCGAGCAGACCGCCGCCGACCCCGACACCTCGGTGGGCGCCACGGGAATCCTCCTGCCCGGCGAGCGGGAGCTCCTCCTGGTCGCAGGGATGGCAACCGCGGCGCCACCGCCGAAGGCCACGCTGCCGGAGCTGTTCGCGCGCCAGGCCGCCTGCACTCCGGAACAGATCGCGGCGGTGGGCGAGGACGAGAACCTGACCTACGCAGAGCTGGACGCACGGGCCAACCAGTTGGCGCGATGGCTGGCCCAACGGGGCGTCGGCCCGGAGTCGGTGGTGGCGTTGGTGTTGCCCCGCTCCCCGGAGCTGCTGGTGGCACTCCTCGCGGTCCTCAAGGCAGGCGGCGCCTATCTCCCCGTGGACCCCGACTATCCGGCCGAGCGGATCGGATTCCTGCTCACCGACGCCCGGCCCGCCGTATTGCTCACCGACAGCCCGACCCTCGCCGCACTGCCCGACGCGGAGGCCGTACGGGTCACGCTCGACGATGAGCAGACCATCGCCGCGCTCGCCGCCCTGCCGCGTCACGCACTCTCCGATGCCGAACGGACCGGCCCCCTGCACCTGGAGCATCCCGCGTATGTGATCTATACCTCCGGTTCGACGGGTCGGCCCAAGGGTGTGGTGGTTTCGCACAGTGGGATGGCGAATCTGGCTGCGGCGATGCGGGACGGGCTTGAGACGACCGCGGAGAGCCGAATCCTGCAGTTCTCATCGCCGAGCTTTGACGCGGTGGTTTCGGAACTGGCGATGGCTTTCGTCAGTGGTGCGACGCTGGTGATTCCGCGTCCGGACCAGTTGGCCGGTGAGGGGCTTGGTCGTGTTCTGAGTGAGGGGCGGATTTCGCATGTGCTGTTGCCGGCGTCGGTGTTGGCGTCGGTGCCGGCCGGTGTGGAGGACCGGCTGCCGGAACTCTTGACGGTGGAGCTGGCGGGTGAGGCGTGTCCGCCGGAGTTGGTGGCGCGTTGGGCGGGCGGCCGACGGGTCATCAATGCGTATGGGCCGACCGAGTCGACGGTGTGTGTGTCGATGAGTGGGCCGTTGTCGGCCGGTGGACCTGTGACGATCGGCGGGCCGGTGCCCGGGACCCGGGTGTATGTGTTGGATGACCGGTTGCAGCCGGTCCCGGTCGGGGTGGCGGGTGAACTGTATGTTTCCGGCGCAGGTCTTGCCCGAGGCTATCGAGGGCGTTCGGGTCTGACCGCGGAGCGGTTTGTGGCGTGTCCCTTCGAGCCGGGCGCGCGGATGTACCGGACCGGTGACCTGGTGCGGTGGAACCGCGATGGCGACCTGGAGTTCGCGGGGCGCGCGGACGAGCAGGTCAAGGTGCGCGGCCACCGCATCGAGCCCGGAGAGGTAGAGGCCGTGCTGGCCGGGCACCCCGATGTGGCGCAGGCAGTCGTCGTGGTCCGGGAGGACACGCCGGGCGAGACCCGCCTCGTGGGCTATGTGGTGCCCAAGGACCGCACCGCCCTCGCCCCCGGCGAACTGCGCGCCGATGTCGCGCGGCGCCTGCCGCGGTTCATGGTTCCCTCGGCCTTGGTCATCCTCGAAGCGCTCCCTCTGACCCCGAACGGCAAGCTGGACCGTAACGCCCTGCCCGCCCCCGATCATGCGCTGGATCGGGCCGGCAGGGCGCCGCGCGGCCCGCGGGAAGAGGTGCTGTGCGGACTGTTCGCCGACGTCCTGGGGGCGCCCAAGGTCGGTATCGATGACGACTTCTTCGACCTCGGCGGACACTCCCTGCTCGTGACCCGGCTGGTTAACCGGATCCGCGGCGCCCTGGGGCTGGAGGTGTCCATCGCGACAGTGTTCGACACGCCTACGGTGGCAACGCTGGCACACCGGCTTGCTGCCGAAGACCGGCCGCGCCCGGCGCTGGGGGCGCGGCTGCGCCCCGCACGTGTGCCGCTGTCCTTCGCCCAGCGGCGGTCGCGGTTCCTGTACGAGATGGAAGGGCCGTCGGCCACCTACAACGTGCCGTTGGCGTTGCGACTGACGGGGCGGGTGGACCAGCAGGCGCTGCATGCCGCCCTGCTGGATGTGATCGGACGCCACGAATCGCTGCGTACGGTGTTCCCGAGAATCGACGGGCGCCTTGAGCAGACCATTCTGGACCTCGACCAGATCGACCTTGCATGGACGGTCCACACGGTCACCGAGCCGGAACTCCCGGACGCCTTGGCGACCGCCGCGCGCCATGCCTTCGACCTGTCGGCGGAGCCGCCGATGAGGGCATGGTTCCTCCACATCGCGGACAGCGCCGACGTGACCGACAGCGCCGGTATGGCCGGCATCGCCGATGAGAACGGTGAGCAGGGCTTTGGCAATGATTCCGTCTTGCTGCTCTTGCTGCATCACATCGCGAGCGATGGCTGGTCACTGGGCCCACTCGGGCGCGACCTCAGTGCTGCGTACTCTGCCCGGCTCACGGGACAGCCCCCGGCGTGGGCGCACTTGCCTGTGCAGTACGCCGATTACACGTTGTGGCAGCGGGAGCTGCTCGGCGAGGAGTCGGACCCGGACAGCGTCTTCTCCCAGCAGATCGACTACTGGACCGAGCAACTGGCCGCTCTACCTGGCTGCTTGAACCTCCCGCTCGATCGCCCACGCCCCGCCGTGCAGTCGTACGAGGGGGCCAGCGTGTCCTTCGCGCTGGACGCGAAGCTGCATCGCGGACTGACCGCCCTGGCCCGGGACGCGGGTGCGACGGTCTTCATGGTGCTGCAGGCGAGTATGGCGGCGCTGCTGACCCGGCTGGGGGCGGGTACCGATATTCCCTTGGGCTCGCCGATCGCGGGCCGTACGGATGAGGCCCTGGACGATCTCGTCGGCCTGTTCCTGAACACGCTGGTGCTGCGTACGGACACCTCAGGCGATCCGAGTTTCACGGAAGTGCTGGCCCGCGTCCGCAGGACGAGCCTCGCGGCCTACGCCCATCAGGACCTGCCGTTCGAGAGCCTGGTGGAAGCGCTGAACCCCCAGCGCTCCGCATCGCATCACCCCCTGTTTCAGGTGATGCTGGTTCTGCAGAACGCTCCGGAACCAAACTTCGAGCTGCCAGGGCTGACGGCCCGCGCGGACTTCGTCCACACCGGTATGGCGCAGTTCGACCTGCTGGCGTCACTGCTCGAACACCACGACGCCGCCGGCGCGTCGGCCGGTATCGATGCGGAGCTGGAATACGCGACCGATCTGTTCGACCGTGCCACGGCGCGGGCGCTGGTCGATCGGTGGCTGCGCCTCCTCGAACAGGTGGTGGCGGATCCGGGGCGGTCGATCGGCGAGTTGGAAGTGCTGCTCGACGGCGAGTGGGACCACGTTCTGCCGGGCGGGAGGAGCACCGCGCTGGAATCGTCCACCCGTGGCCGGGCGTATGTGCTCGATGCGAAGCTGCGTCCGGTTCCACCGGGAGTGACAGGGGAGCTGTACGTTTCCGGACCCGACCTCGCCCGTGGCTACGGAGGCCGTCAGGGACCGTCCGTGGAGCGCTTCGTGGCCTGCCCCTTCGAGCCCGGCGCGCGGATGTACCGCACGGGGGACCTGGCGCGGTGGAACCGCGCTGGTGAGTGGGAACTCGTGGAGAGGAGCACGGACGAGCGGGTGACGGCAGAGGAGTCGCCGAACCACCTCGTGGCCGACACTGGTGCTCGTGCGCCGGGCACCCCTCAGGAAGAGGTGCTGTGCGGGCTGTTCGCCGATGTGCTGGGTATCCCCGCGGTCGGTGTCGATGACAGCTTCTTCGACCTCGGCGGCCACTCGCTATCGGCGATCCGATTGCTGGTACGGATCAAGAGCGTGCTGGGCGTCGAGATCGCCATTGCCACCCTGTTCGAAGACCCCACGGTTGCGGGGCTGGCGCAGTGGCTGGACACCGGTGGCACGCAGCGCCCGGCATTGGTGGCCAGGCCGCGCCCGGAGAGCGTTCCCTTGTCCTTCGCCCAGCGGCGCTTGTGGTTCGCGTACAAGCTGGAAGGCCCGTCGGCGTCCTACAACATGCCCTTGGCGTTGCGCTTGATCGGTACGGTGGACCGGACGGCACTGCGAGCGGCCTTGCTGGACGTGGTGACCCGGCATGAACCACTGCGCACCATATTTCCCGAACAGGGGGCCGAGCCCCGCCAGTGGATTGTCGCGCCGAACCGGGTAGAGCTGGGCTGGGAGACCTGCTCGGTCAGCGAGAGCGAACTGCCGCAGTCGCTGGAAGCCGCAGCGCGATACGGGTTTGAACTCTCCTCGGAGATACCGATCCGGGTCTGGCTTTTCGACATCGCGGACAGGAATATCGCGGAGAGCGGCACTGGCGAGGATCAGTGCGTTCTTCTGGTGCTGGTGCATCACATTGCCAGCGACGGCTGGTCACTGGGCCCGCTCGGCAGGGACATCGTAGAGGCGTATTCGGCCCATTGCGAGGGGCGGGCTCCGGCCTGGTCGGAGCTGCCCGTGCAGTATGCGGATTACACGCTGTGGCAGCGGGAGTTGTTGGGGGACGAGTCCGATCCGGGCAGTGTGCTGTCGCAGCAGGTGGCGTACTGGGCCGAGCAGTTGGCGGATCTGCCGGAGCAGCTGAATCTGCCGACCGACCGTCCGAGGCCCGCGGTGGCCTCGTACCAAGGCGGCAGCCTGATGGTCGAGCTCAATACCGAGCTGCATCGGAGCCTGACGGAAGGCGTGGGGCGCGATGGTGCGACGGTGTTCATGCAGTTGCAGGCGGCGATGGCGGCGTTGTTGACGCGGCTGGGTGCGGGTACGGACATTCCGTTGGGCAGTGGGCAGGCGGGACGGACGGACGAGGCGCTGGATGATCTGATCGGGTTCTTCGTGAATACGTTCGTGTTGCGGACGGATACGTCGGGGGATCCGAGTTTTTCGGAGTTGCTGGGGCGGGTTCGGGAGTCGAGTCTGGCGGCGTATGCGCATCAGGATGTGCCGTTCGAGTATTTGGTGGAGGTGTTGAATCCGCAGCGCTCCGCCGGGCATCAGCCGATGTTCCAGGTCGCGTTGGTGGTGCAGAACGCACCCGACAGCAGCATTGAGCTGCCAGGGCTGCGGGTGACCGAGATGGAGGCAGGGACCGGCACCGCCCGCTTCGATCTGCTGATCTCGCTGGTGGAACGCTTTGACGCGTTTGGTGAGCCGGTGGGTATCGAGGCGTGGGTGGAGTATTCGACGGATTTGTTCGACGGTTCCACGGTTGAGGTGTTGATGGCGCGTTGGGTGCGGTTGCTGGAGCAGGTGGTGGCGCGTCCGGAGATGCCGATTGGGTGTGTGGAGGTTCTGCTCGATGGTGAGCGGGATCGGTTGTTGTTGGACTGGAACGGTGTTGGTGTGGTCGGGGCGGGGGTGTCCGGGGCGCCGTTGGTGGAGTTGTT
>NZ_JBIWLQ010000039.1:0-27851 GCF_044766265.1 Streptomyces sp. NPDC102283 | reverse complement strand
CGGCCCCTGCACGACGCGAGTTCATTCGCCCTCATACCAGCAGGAAACCACCAACACGACCACTTGCCCAGAGATGTAACAAAGCCCTACTAGGAAGTGTCCGGCCGATCATGTGACTACTTCGGGCCCGATTCGTTGATGTGGACATGGGGCGGGGAGATCTCACGGATGCCGAGTGGGAACGGCTACGGCCGTTCCTGCCGGTCAGCAACAGGCGTTGTGGCAGATGGCGGGATCACCGGCAGGTGATTGACGGGATTCTGCACCGGGTGCGGACCGGGGTGCAATGGCCAGGCCACTGATGCCCGCCTCACTACCGGGCGCGGGCCCGACGGCCAGCTCACCGTGGGTCAGGGATACGCTGCCCGCCAGACTTCGCTGCGCAACGAGCGGATGTGACACAGGGGGCGGCGATGACGGAGTTCAGCAGCACGGGATGGATCGCTCTTTTCTCGAACCGGCAGGCGAATGTTGAGGGGTGGGACCTGGTGACCCGCATCGCTCTCGTTGCCGATACCGAGAAGGGCGTCCTGAAGCCGGTGACCGACTATCCGGACTTCCAGCGTCTGGCCTACGCGCACAAAGTGATCGGTGCGATACCAGCCTCTCCGGGGCACCGTGTGCACTGGGACGACTTTGAAGGCGGTGTCCCTCGTACCGAGGCGATCGTCGGCTGGTTGGTGACGGAGCGGGCTGGCATCCTGCCGTTGACAGCGGACGGCGCCACCGCCGAGGACGCCGACCTGATGCTGGCACCGGGCGAGCAAGCACCTTCCGCGTGATATCGGTACTCAGCTACGGAGCCAGATCATGAGGGCTGCGGCGGTGGCGGTGCCGAGGAAGACATTGCCGCGTTCGTCATAGCGAGTTGCGGCTGCCCGATGTTCCTTCAAGCGGTTGATCGCCCGTTCGACGGTGTTGCGCTTCTTGTACCGCTCTTCGTCGAAGCCGGGCGGGCGTCCGCCGCGTGAGCCTTTGCGTAGGCAGGTGGCCCGGCTGTCGGTCTTTCCGGGATCGTGTGCCCGATGCCCTGGCGCCGCAGATAGTTGCGGCAGGGCCCGTTGCTGTAAGCCTTGTCCGCCGCGACGCTGTCCGGTGCCTTTCGGGGCCTGCCCGACCCGAGCCTGGGGACACGAATCTTCTCCAGCACCGGCTGGAACTGGGTGCAATCGGCCCGCTGTCCCGGCGTGACGACCAGGGAGAGCGGGCGGCAGCGGCCATCGGCACTCAGGTGGAGCTTGCTGGTGAACCCGCCGCGCGAGCGACCCAAGCCCTCACCTCTTGCACCACCTCCACCAGCCGGGCGGCGAGGCGCTGCCCAGGCGTTTCGTTCTAATGTTCTGGCAGTTCGGCCCCCTTTGATGTCGAGGCCGGCGGCGGGTCAGTGCGGGCACCGGCCGCATGCTGGTGGGCGCGGACGATGGTGGAGTCGACCGAAATGTCCCAGTCGATCTCACCCGCGGCGTCGGCTGCAGCCTGGACCTGCTGGAGCAGGCGATCCCAGGTGCCGTCGGCCGACCACAGCCGGTGGCGTTCATAGACCGTCTTCCACGGCCCGAACCGCTCGGGCAGATCACGCCATTGCACCCCGGTCCGCACCCGGTGCAGAATCCCGTCAATCACCTGCCGGTGATCCCGCCACCTGCCACAACGCCTCATCCGGTTCACCGCCTGGAGCCGCGTGGAGGCCACCGCCGTGAAGCAACTCCCGGTGCTGACAGCCCAGGAGTCGGAACTCGCCCAGTGGTCCTTTCTGCGGAAGTCCCCATGCCGGCGGTTGCGCTACCGCCACGTCGGCCCGGACTCCGCGAAGGTCCTGGACACAGCTCCGGACGATCTGGTCGACGCGGGCTTCCTCGTCTCCTGGACACACGGCATCTACGAGCCGGAAGAAGCCGCCTTCGAGGGTCCGGCCGCCATGGAGATCGCGCACGCCCTGTTCCACTACGACAGCCGCCACGTGCTGAACAAACTGTCCCGCCAAGAGGCGGTGAGCTCGGGCGCCGCGAGCAAGCCAGCGCCCCCGGCGACGCCCTCCACCACCGACTTTCCCACAACCTCGCAGCCCTCACCAGACCACCCCCAGCCGAACGCCGCGTCTGGACACCCGAGGAAGCCGTGCACTTCCTGCACGACTGCCATCAGGCCGATCCACTGATCGCAGATCTGTGCGATGTACTCATCGGAACCGGCGTGCGCAAAGGTGAGGCATTACCGAGCCGCCTACACGCACACCACAATCGAACGGCCGACCACTACGGCCATAGACGATCCTGGACCCCTTCCGTCGGATTGCGGAGGAAGCGGACTTGCCCCACATCACCCTCCACGACCTCCGACACCTCGCCGTCCGAAAGCACTGGTCGGGACGACAGGATTCGCACCTGCGCCCCCTTGTACCCCAGTGGCGCCCTCGGACCGGCCCCGATCAAAACCCGATCGGCTGCCCGGCCACCCCCCGGGAATCGAACGGCGGCATCGTCGGCCGGTACGTAGGGGCCGGGTTCCCCGCGGAGCCCGTCATGCCGGCGATCGCGTCCCGGTCGTACTTCCTGCGTACGTAGGACAAGGCGTCCAGCAACTCGGCCGAGCCGACCTGCCTGGCGTCGCTCGATTCGACGATGTCGCCCAGCGGCAGGGAGCCGAGGTCCGCCCATCTGATGCGGCCGGTGTCGTCGAGGTAACTGCGGCAACGTCCTCGGTTGTCCGGGTGCAAGCAGTACGGGACGTCAAGGTATCCGAACCGAAATGCACGGGTGAGCGCCTTGCCGAGGTCGTCGTCGAGTTCCCGCACTGCCTCGATCAGCCGGAGAGCTTCGAGGTAGGTCTGGGAGTCGCCGGATTCCGGTGCTCTGGTGTCCTTGGGCTCGTCCGTGGCCCAGTGGCTCGTGACCGCGGCGGCGTACTCGAGGGCGGCCACGTTCTCCTCGATGGTGGGGATACGACTCGATTCGGACACCGTTTTGACGATCAGCCGTTCCGTTCCGGTGGACGCGGCCAGCACGGCGGCCTCTCCGAGCAGTCGGTAGGCGCCATTCACCGTAGTGGGATAGACACCCATGTACGTGTAGAGCACGACGTGCCACTCCGCATCCGGCAGAAAGCGGCCGCACAGGCGGCGCAGCGCCGCGATGGCTTCTCTGTTCTGCTCGGGACTGGGCTGCTGGGCGTAGCTGACCGAGATGCTGTGCAGCCCGTGCTGCCGGAAGAACATTGCCTCCAAGACGCTGATGGCGACCAGCAGGCTCGGTGGGCAGAGCTGTCCCAGCATGCAGCCGCCGAAGGTTTCGAGGTGCGGCCGGACACCGGATTCGCCGCTGTGTACCAGGAGGCGGCAGGATGCCTCCCAATTGCCCACGGACTCGGCCAAGGGTGTGCGCCCGTAGGGGAGGCAATACGACACCGGTCCCCCCTCGGTGGCGTTGAGGCCCGCGGCGAGCAGCGAGGTGACGATATCGGAGGGGGCGGCGGATCCGTGGCGTACCTGCACTGCGAAGGATTCCGACTGAACCCCGGCCAGTACGTCACGTGTGGTGGCGGCGCCGTGATGGGCGATGGGGTAACCGTTGAGGCCGACGCCTGCGGTCAGTGCTTCGGCCACCGCACGCAGGTCGCCGACCCGGGTATAGCTGTCAACGGTTATCGTGCCCGCCGCCGCGGCGACCGCCGCTTTGGTCGCGAGGAGGCCCGCGCGCATGGTTCCGGGATCGCTGAAGCCCATGCGGGGTTGCACGACGGTGCCTGCGGCCCGGTGCCGTTCTCTTACGAAGGAGCCGAAGTCAGGGGGAGGGTCTGCCGGAGGTGGGTCGGAGGGCAGTGGCCTGCCGCCGGTCATGAGACGACTCTTTCCGAGAGAGATGCGATGAAGCGGCAGAAGTCCGTCACAGCGTGAGGGCGGTCCGGGAAGACGGCGTCGAATCCGGCGTCGCGCAGGTCGTCGGCATGGTCCGGATCCGCTCCGGAGATACCCAGTTTTCCGCCGATGACAACCGGCAGTGCGGCGAGGTCCGCCGTCGCGCGGATGCGTGTGATCAGGCGCATGCCGTCCTGGTGGCCATGGCCGTTGACGCTGCTGAGGAGAAGCAGCCGGGGACGGTACAGGAGGCATGCGTCGACGATGGTTTCATCGGGGACGCAGGGGCCCAGGTTGACGGTGGGGTGGCCGAGCTCCTCAACGAGGAGTTGCAGGTAGATCAGGTTCCAGGTGTGCGCATCGGAGGCCGGCGCGGCGATGAGGACCGGGGGTGCGTCTCGTGCTGCCGACATGTCAGACCGTGATTCCCTTCGTCATTCCCGTCTCGGTTCCCGTCGTAGCTCCCGCTGCGTCGAGAAATGCGGTGAGCTCGGTGAGTGATGCGTCGTCGTCGAGCAGCATCCGCAGTGGCACTTCCACGCCGAATCCGGCCTGGCACCAGGCGAGGAGCCGGACGGCGGTGAGCGAATGTCCGCCGAGGGTGACGAACCCGACCTCGGCCCCGCAGGCCGGGGACGGGCGCAGCAGGCTCCACCACTTGTCGGCGAGGGTCTCCTCGCCCGGTCGCGATTCCGGCGGGTCCGTGCGGGGATCCGCTCTCCGACCTAAGGTGTCGCGCAGCTTCGCGCGGTCGGCCTTGCCGCTGCTGGTCAGCGGAATCGCGTCGGCCCACTGCACCGTTGCCGGAAGATAGGCCTGCGGCAGACGGTGGGCGAGGAAGGTGCGGAGTTCGGCGGCGGTCGGGGGCTCATGGCCCGGGGTGCGGTCCGGGGTCACGACCGCGGCCAGTTCCAGGTCGCCGTCGGGCGAGTGCTGCGGTACGACGACGGCCTGGCCCACTGCTGGATGCCGACAGAGAGCGTTCTCGATCTCGGCCGGTTCGATCCGTACGCCGCGCACCTTCAGTTGGTCGTCGATCCGGCCCAGGTACTCAAGTTCGCCACAGACGACGCGGACCAGGTCTCCGGTGCGGTAGCGGCGCTCACCGTCCAGGTCGGCGAAGACCGCGGCGGTAACCTCGGGGCGGCCCGCGTAGCCCAGCGCCACCGGTGTGCCGCCGATCCAGAGTTCCCCTTGCTCTCCCTCGGGCACGGGGTGACCCTGGTGATCGAGCACGTACAGGTCCGTGTTGTCGATGGGCCGGCCGATGAGAACGGGCTGGTGGGGCGGGAGCGGGTTGGGCACCGGCCAGTGCGTGACGTCGATGGCGGCTTCGGTCGGGCCGTAGAGGTTGACCAGGTCGGCCGCGATGACGCGCTGGAATCGCGCGGCCAGTCCGGCGGGCAGGGCCTCGCCGCTGCAGAACACCAGGCGCAGGGAGGAGCAGGCGCGTGCGAGGGCGGGGGTGGCCAGGAATTCGGCCAGCATCGACGGCACGAAGTGGCAGACGGTCACCTGGTGACGGCGTATGGCGTCGGTCAGTTCGCGGGGATCTCGTTGTCCGCCCTCCGCGAGGTACTGGCAGCGGGCACCGGTGATCAGCGGGAGGAAGATCTCCCATCCCGAGACGTCGAAGGTGCAGGGGGTCTTCTGAAGGACGACGTCATGTGGGCCCAGTGGATAGGCACGACGCATCCACGCGAGGCGGTTGCACAGCGCCTCGCTGCCGACCATCACCCCTTTGGGGGTGCCGGTGGAGCCGGAGGTGAACAGGACATAGGCCGGTCGGTCCGCCGGGACAGGCGCCAGGGGGCGGATGTCGGCGGAGCGGGGTGGTGCGGGGACAGCGAGCGCCTGCATGCCCAGGAAGGGGGCGCCCGGATCGTCCGGGGAGGCCGTGATCACGGCGGCCGCCTCGGTGTCGTCGAGCATCCGGGCCACCCGTTCGTCCGGCTCGTCCAAAGCGATCGGTACGTACCAGCACCCGGCTTTGAGCACCCCCAGAAAGGCGACGGCCAGATCGACGCTCTTGGCCAGGCACACCGCCACCGCCACGCCGCCCCCTTCGGTCGACTCGAGCAGGGCAGCAGCTAGTGCGTCGCTGGCGAGCTCGACGTTCCGGTATGTCAACGTCCGACCGTCGTCGGCACAGGCAATGCGGTCGGGCGTACGTCGCGCCTGTTCGCGTATCAGGCCCTGAATGCCGTGCGGGAAGAGCTCGCTGGATCCGGGCCCGGTCAGAGCTGGAGCGGAGAAGACCACACCGGGTGTACTGGTATTCGGTGTTGCGGCGGTGCGACTGGCTATGGCGGTGTTCTTGAGGATTTTCACGCGGCTGCTGCCTTTCTGACCGGTGGCCGGGCTCGATCCGCGGCATCGCGCCCGGCCACTTCATGTGAATGCGCCAGGTGCATGCTTCGTGTGCAGACGCACCCCTTCAGTTCCTTGTCATCGACCTGTCGGCGGTGGTGGATATGTCGGTG
Source organism: Streptomyces sp. NPDC102283 (assembly GCF_044766265.1). Taxonomy (NCBI): domain Bacteria; kingdom Bacillati; phylum Actinomycetota; class Actinomycetes; order Kitasatosporales; family Streptomycetaceae; genus Streptomyces; species Streptomyces sp. NPDC102283. The sequence goes on along the minus strand of NZ_JBIWLQ010000039.1, from coordinate 21,515 downwards.
TGCAGTCGGCCAGGCGCACCGGATCGCCGAAGACCAGCCCGAGTGCGCGCTCGCCCACAAAGGGTTCGCGGCTGTGTGCCATACGGATGTTGTCGACCAGGAACAGGTCGCCGGACTGCCATGGCTCGCGGAGCGTCGCCGCCTCGTAGGCGTTCGCGATGGTGCCCACCGTCTCGGCGTCGAGCGGTTCGCCGTCTCCGTAGCATGTGGTGAACGGCAGTCCGTCCGACCCGAACTGACCCAGCATGAACTCGCGGACCGCGGGATCGAGATTCCATTCGCTGAGGAAGCCGACCTGGTTGAACCAGCAGCGTGCACCGGTGATCGGGTGGTGAATCACCGCCGATCGGCGCTGGTGGGTGCGCAGTCGGCCATCCGCACGCCATTCTGCCGTGATCCCGTTGGTCCGGCAGTATTCCTCTGCAGTGGCGCGGTCCGCGGCGTCGAATGCCTCCTGCCACGACAGGCCGACCAGGTTGTTGTACGAGCGGGTGAGTGTCCACCCTTCCCGTACGAACCGTTCCACCAGGAGCTCAGGAAGCTCGGCCAGAACCCGCTGTGCATCGGCCACGCCCGTCACACCGCCCCCCTCCGGTGCGGTGAAGCAGCCGATCACCAGCAGTCGGGGGAACTCCAGCGCGTGACTCAGCTCGTGATGCATACACATCGGCTGGTCCGCTGGCCATTCCAGGGAGGAGACGACATCCCCACCGAGCTGCTGCCGACGCGCGAACGCCTCCCGTTCCGGGGCCAGGCTGGTGGTGAGCCGCTCGCCGATCCGTTGCAGCGTGGCGGCCTCCCGTATTCCGAGCCCCCGTACCAGAACCGCGCCGTGGCGGAGAACAAGGTCGTCCAGTTCGGTCCGGCGGTCGGCGATCCAGTCCGCAGCATGCTCGGGTCGGACGGATTCGGTCACCCTGAGGAGGGGTGGTTTCCCGGGGGCGATCTCTACGTCCAGGCCGGTGGCCGCGGTTGTTCGGTCACGTGTGGCCATGTGTCAGGCTCCGGTCTCTTGCATGGCCTTGACCAGGCTAGCGGGGCGCATGTCCACCCAGTTCGCCTCTATGTATTCCAGGCAGGCGGCACGGTTGTCCTCCTGCTTCACGACCGTCCAGCCGGCAGGCACGTCGATGAAGGAGGGCCAGAGCGAGTGCTGGCCTTCATCGTTGATCAGGACTAGGTAGGTGCCGTCCGGGTTCTCGAACGGGTTCGTCATAGCTGCTCCTCTTTCCATAATCTGATTGTTCGGGTCTTACTCTCTAGCGTCCGGCCGATTGGGGCATAATGCGCCGCAGCCTGTCCGCCACTATGGGACCAATTTCTTCCAGCGGCCCCTGGTTCAGCATCTGAGAATGCCGGGCACTGACCTTATGGAAGTCGATTCCTCCGGTGATGTGCTCGCTCCACATGCTCTTGGTGAGCGGGTTGTCCGATCCCTCACCGGCCGCAACGATGAGCGTTTCCGCGGATACGACGTGACTTTCGACCTGATTGCGGATACGAACGTTGTTGATCAGGACGTCGGCCAGTGTCCGCAATTCGGACTCCTTGAGCCCGGCGAGCACCGAATTCTTCTTCCGAAGGATTTCCGCGACACGGTCATGGCTCAGCGCTTTCGCTTCAACCTCGTCGACGTGGACGTCGAAGCCTTCAAGAATACCGCGGTACATGGTCGGCATGTCGATCTTAGAAGCGATCTCCTCCACTTCTGCCGCATTAATCTCCTTCCTTGGGTAGGCGTCGAGGAGTACCAGCAGCGCGATCCGCTTTCCACGGCGCTCCAGGAGCGCCGCGATGGTGTGGGCCAAGAGGCCACCGAAGGACCAACCGAGAAGGAAGTACGGGCCTTCCGGTTGCAGTCGGAGGATCCGCTGGACATAGTCCTCAGCCATGTCGTCCAGGGATTCCGGGAGCGGTTCCTGGCGCCGCATGCCGCGGGCCTGCAGTCCGTAAACCGGAATCTCCGGCGAGAGGTGCGTCAGGAGCCTCGAATAGGACCAGCTCAACCCGCTCACCGGGTGGATGCAGAAAAGGGGGCGCTGCCGTCCGTGCGTGCGCAGGGGCAGCAGGACATCCAGGCTTTCCTCCTCCTCACCCAGATCCATCCGCCGGGCCAGCGCTGCCACGGTGGGGCACTCGAACACTGCGCGAATGGGCAGTTCCACGCCCAACACCTCGCGTATCCGGCTGACCAGCCGGGCCGCCAGGAGGGAGTGTCCGCCCAGGTCGAAGAAGCCGTCCCCGATTCCGGCCTGTGGCACGTTCAGCACCTCGGCGAACAGATCGCACAGCACTTCTTCCTGCGGTGTCCTCGGCGCCCGGTTCCGGAGTCGGGTGGTGTAGTCCGGGGCCGGCAGGGCATCGCGGTCCAGTTTCCCGTTCGGGGTCAGGGGGAGCGCTTCGAGCGTCATCACGGTCGAAGGAACCATGTACTCCGGCAGGCGTTCCGCCGCGTGGTCGCGCAGTTCGCCGGGGCGGGGATCGACGCGGTCCTCGGGCACCACATAGCCCACGAGCCGAGTGTCGCCCGGTACGTCCTCCCGTGCCACCACGACTGCCTGCGCCACATCGGGGTGCCCGGCCAGCACGGCCTCTACCTCTCCGGGCTCGATGCGGTGGCCGCGCACCTTGACCTGCTCGTCCGCGCGCCCCGCGAACTCCAGGTCGCCATCGCGGTTCCACCGCACCAGGTCACCGGTCCGGTACATCCGCGCGCCCGGCTCGAAGGGACACGCCACAAACCGCTCCGCGGTCAGACCCGAACGCCCGTGGTAGCCGCGTGCCAGACCCGTACCGGAGACGTACAACTCGCCCGCGACACCCGTAGGAACCGGGCGCAACGCCTCGTCGAGCACATACACCCGGGTGTTCCAGAAGGGGCGGCCTATGAGGACGGGGCCGGCCGGGAGTCGCCTGCCCGGGGGGATCGCGTACTGCGTGCAGTTGACGGTCAGTTCCGTCGGGCCGTACGCGTTGATGATCTCTGCCCGGGGGTTCTGGTTCCGCCAATTCTCAACGGCTTCGCCGGTGAGGGCCTCGCCACCGAGGATCAGGGTGTCGGTCGGCGACCATCCCGCAGAGAGCCCGGTGAGCAGGGAAAGGTGCGAGGGGGTGACTTTGAGGAGCGTAACCGGAACGTCACCGGTCGGGGGCAGGTCATCCAGGTCTGCCAGGTGGACGCGGCCGCCGAGCGCCAGAGTGGTGTACAGGCCGGTCACCGTGAGGTCGAACGACATCGGGGACGGGACCAGCGTCGCGGCCCTCGCCGCCGTGTAATGCCGGGTGGACCAGCTCAGGTAGTCGGCCAGTGCGCCGTGCTCGACGATGACGCCCTTGGGGTGGCCCGTCGAACCCGAGGTGTAGATCAGGTACACCGGGTGCGAGGGGTCGAGGCTCGGCACCGGGTCGTAGTCGGGGTGGCCCGTCCATTCCCGGGACATCGTCTGCCCGTCGAGCACCAGCAGGGGCTGGGCATCGGCCAGCATGAAGGCGAGACGATCGGCCGGATGTGCCGGGTCCAGCGGCAGATATGCGCCGCCGGCCTTGAGGACGGCCAGCACCGCGATCACCATCTCCACGGACCGGGGCAGCGACACCCCCACGATGCGCTCCGGCCCCACGCCCCGCTCGATCAGGTAGTGGGCCAGCCGGTTCGCGCGAGCGTTCAGCTCCCCGTACGACAGCGACTGCTCGCGGCAGACCACCGCCACCGCATCCGGCGTCGCATGGGCCCGCTCGGTGAACAAATCCACCACGGTGGGCGCGGGCAGCTCGGCCGCGGTGTCGTTCCACTCCCGCAGGAGCTGCGTGCGCTCCCCGTCGAGCAGCACCTCCGCCTCGCCGATCGGCCGGTCCGGCCGCGCGACGACCTGCTCCAGCAGGCGCGTCCAGCGCGCCACCAGAGTCTCGGCCGTGATCCGGTCGAACAGGTCCGTCGCGTACTTCAGCACACCGCTCACGCCGGCCGGGCCGCCTGACTCATCATGATGTTCGACCATGTGGGCCGAGAGATCGACCTTCGACGTGTCCAGACCGACCGGCTCTTCCCGTACATCCAGACCCGGCAGGCCGACGGCGCTGCCCGATGCATTCTGCAGCACCAGCATCACCTGGAACAGCGGATGATGCGATGCGGAACGCTCGGGGTTGAGCGCCTCCACCAGATACTCGAACGGCACATCCTGGTGGGCGTAGGCGTCCAGGCTCGTCCGGCGGACCCGCGCCAGCAATTCCTGGAAGCTCGGGTCGCCGGAGGTGTCCGTACGGAGCACCAGCGTGTTGACGAAGAATCCGACGAGGTCGTCCAGGGCCTCATCCGTGCGGCCCGCGATCGGGGATCCCAGCGGAATGTCGGTACCCGCCCCCAGTCGGGTCAGCAGCGTCGCCATTCCGGCCTGCAGCACCATGAAGACGGTCGCGCCCGACTCCCGGGCCAGACCTGCCAGTGACCGGTGCAGTTCCGGGGTGAAGGCGAAGGGCAGGCCGGCACCCTCGTACGACTGTACAGCGGGGCGCTGCCGGTCCGCGGGTAGCGTCAACCTGGCGGGAAGTGCGGCCAGTTGTTCGGTCCAGTAGCCGACTTGCTGGGCGAAGACGCTGTCCGGGTCGGACTCCTCCCCCAGCAGTTCGCGCTGCCACAGCGTGTAGTCCACGTACTGGACGGCAAGTGCCGGCCATCGAGGGGCGTGGCCTTCGCTGCGGGCGGTGTAGGCGGTGGCCAGGTCCCGCATCAGCGGTCCGGTGGACCATCCGTCACCGGCGATGTGGTGCAGCAGGATGAGCAGCACGCACTCGTCGCCGCCGCAGTCGAACAGCCAGGCCCGGATGGGCGGCTCGACGGCCAGTTCGAAGTCGTACCGCGCGGCCCTCGCCACCTCCCGCGGCAGCTCGTCGGCGCTGACCGAGCGGGTTTCCCAGGTCAGTTCGTCGGCGGTCACGATCTTCTGGTGCGGCAAGCCGTCGACCTCGGGGAACACTGTGCGTAGGGATTCATGGCGGTCCACCACATCCCGCAGCGCGGCTCGCAGCGCCTCGTGGTGCACTCCGCCGGACAGGCGCAGAGCCAGCGGCATGTTGTACGCGGACGACGGCCCGTCCAGCTTGTGCAGGAACCACAGCCGGCGCTGGGCGAAGGACAGGGGCACCTCGTCCGGACGGGCCATCGGCACCAGAGCCGGGCGCGCCCGGTCGCCGCCGTCGTCCAGACGCCGGGCCAGTCCGGCGACGGTCGGCGTCTCGAACACCACGGCGATGGGCAGTTCCACACCGAGCGTGGTACGCACCCGGCTGGCCAGCCGGGTGGCGAGCAGTGAGTGGCCGCCGAGATCGAAAAAGCTGTCGTCGATGCCGACCTCGGGCAGGCCCAGGACCTCGGAGAACAGCCCGCACAGCGCCTGCTCCCGCGGGGTGCGCGGTGCGCGGCCGCCTCTGAACAGGGCGTAGTCCGGCGCCGGCAGCGCCTTGCGGTCCAGCTTGCCGATGGGGCTCAGGGGCAGCTCATCCAGCAGCACGAAGGCCGCGGGCACCATGTACTCCGGCAGCCACTGACTCAGCCGGGCGCGCAGCTCCTCGTTCAGGCCCCGTAGCCGGTGAGTGGCCGCGGGCTGGTTGGCCAGCCTGTCGTGGTGTACGGCCGAATCGCCGCCAAGGGTTATCTCGCCGCTGCGATAGGCGGCCACCGGCTGCGTCGCCCCCGAGGGGAGGAAGACCGCATCGAAGCGGTCGTCGCGTCCCGACTTCGCCCAAGTCGCCACCGCGCGGAATCCCTGCGCGAAAGCCACTTCGTGGCAGGCTTCGGGGTCCAGACCAGCGGTGCCGACCTGGTCGATCCGGTCCAGCACCCGGCTTGCGGTGCTCCCGGCCCGTATTTCCCTCATCGCGCCGTAGTCGGCGAGCAGCCGACCGTTGGGGATGTCGTTGCAGCGGACGCCCGTCGGGTGGGTGCGCAGCGCCTCCCGGATGCCCTCGAGGAGGTCCTCGCCCGGCTCGGACCAGGTGATCTCCGGCAAGGAGTCGACCGCCAGCGGAACCAGTGGTGCCTTGCAGAGGACGACGTCGTAGCGGTAGCGGGACAGCTCGTTCGCGTACGCGCCGCGCTTCAGCCTGATGTCGACGCCGCCGATCTGATCGAGGCCCGACCCGAGGCCGACGAAGAAGTCCGGGGAGAGCAGCAGCTCCTCTTCCCCGGTGACCTTCTGCTCGATGGCCGCGCGGATGGCGCCCATGTCGACGCGGGCGGTGAGCCCGTGGCCGGCGACACCGCTGTGCAGGGAGCGCAGCAGACGCAGGTTCCGGATGTCACCCAGGTAGAGCGACCCGCCCGGTGCCAGGAGGTCCAGGCACGTGCGGATCACCTCGACGAGGTACTGGGAGTGCGGGAAGTACTGGACGACCGAGTTGATGACGATCGTGTCGAAATACTCCCGAGGAAGGCCGGAGTCGTCATCGGCGGGCTGGGCACGCAGTTCGACCGTCGTGTCCAGGTCTCCGAGGGCGGCAAGGCGTCCGCGCAGCGCGTCGATCGCCGACGGGGAGAAGTCCGTGCCCCAGTACGTCTCGCAGTGGGGTGCCACCTGCGACAGGATCAGACCGTTTCCGACGCCGATCTCCAGTACGCGCCTGGGTTCGAGCTCCAGGATTCGTTCGACGGCGGAGCTGCGCCACGCCTCCATTTCGGCGAGCGGGATCGCGGTGCCGTCGTAGCTGCTGCGCCAGATCCCGAAGTCCTCCCAGAAGCCGTCGTTCGCCAGCTGGTCGCGGTACTGGGACTCGTACACCTCCTGCCACGACTCGATCTGCCGGGCCTCCTCCTGGGCGTCGCCGGCGGCGGCCCACTCCCGGCCGGGCACCACATAGCCGACGAGTTTCTGGTCGCCGTTGCCGTCGTCGCGGACGAGCACGGCGGCCTCCGCCACGCCCTCCTGCTGGGAGAGGGCGGCCTCGACCTCGCCCAGTTCGATCCGGAAACCCCGCATCTTGACCTGGTCGTCGGCTCGGCCGACGAAGTCGAGGCCGCCGTCGCGGCGCCAGCGCACCAGGTCTCCGGTGCGGTACAGCCGGGCGCCGGGCCCCCCGAACGGATTCGCGACAAAGCGTTCGGCCGTGAGGGCGGGGCGACGGAGGTAGCCGCGTGCCAGGGCGACGCCGGCGACGTACAGCTCTCCGGCCACGCCCGGCGGAACGGGCCGCAGGTGCGGGTCCAGGACGTAGACGCGGACGTTCGGCATGGGCGTGCCGATCCATGGGGTATGCTCGCCGCTCTCCACCGCGCCCAGCGTGTTCCACACCGTGGTCTCGGTCGGGCCGTAGAGGTTGATGAGCTCGCAGCCCGCCGCGCACAGCGCTGCGGCCAGGCTGCTCGACAGCGCCTCGCCACCGACGAGCAGCCGTACACCGGCCAGGCCCTCGGGTGCGGCGGTCACCATCGACCGGTACACCGAAGGCGTGGCCTGAAGGACGGTCGCCCCGCGCTCGGCCACGAGTGCCGAGAGTGCGGCGGGATCCTTGGTGACGGCCGAGGGGGCGATCACCACGCTGCCGCCGTTGAGGAGCGGTACATAGATCTCGACGGCGGCGATGTCGAAGGCGAGGGTGGTCGCCGCGACCATGCGGTCCTGCCCGGTGAACGGGATGCGGGTGCCGAGCCCATCGAGGAAGTTGGTGATGCTCGCGTAGGAGATCACCACACCCTTGGGCCGTCCGGTAGAACCGGATGTGTAGATGACGTAGGCGGCGTTGTCCGCATGGACCGGCAGGTTCGGGTCGGACGCGTCGAGTGTGCCCAGCTCCCGTTCCACGGCGGGGTCGCCGAGTACGACACGGGGCACACCGGACGCCGGCAGCCGCTCTCCCGCCACCGCGGTGGTGATCACCACCGCCGGAGCCGCGTCCTCGAGCAGGAACGCCAGCCGGTCGGCGGGGTGGCCGGGGTCCATCGGCAGATACGTCGCCCCCGCCTTGAGGACGGCGAGCATGGACACGACCATGTCCGCCGTTCTCGGCAGCGCCAGGGCCACGACCGTCTCCGCGCCGATGCCCTGGTTGGCCAGGTGCCGGGCGAGACGGTTGGCCCGCTCGTCGAGCTGACGGTAGGTGAGTTCCGCGTGCTCACAGCTGACGGCCGACGCATCCGGTGTCAGTGCCGCCTGTCGCGCGATCTTCTCGTGCGGCCACTGCGCGGACAGCGGTACGGCGGTCGCGTTGCGAGACTCGACCAGTTCGCCGTACTCCTCGGCGGACAGCAGCCCTGCCTCCGCGATGCGTACGAGCGGATCGCGGACCACGGCGCACAGCAGATTCCGGTACCACACCGCGATGCACTCGATGGTCTCGCGGTCGAACAGCTCCGTGGCGTACTCGATCCGGCCGAGCAGGCCGTCGGGCGATCCCGCTTCGGTCTGCGTCTCCACCAGACTCACGAACATGTCGAACTTGGCGCTCACGCGCTCGACCTGGTGCGGGGTGGCCTCGAGATCATGCACCCACCTCGCGGGGTAGTCGACGTTCTGCAGCGCGAACATCACCTGGAACAAGGCGTTGCTGGACAGGGAGCGAGCGGGGTTGATCGCCTCCACGAGGTACTCGAAGGGCAAGTCCTGGTTGGCGTAGGCGTCCAGCGTGGTGGCCCGGACCCGGGCGAGGAGTTCGTCGAACCGGGGGTTTCCGCCGGTGTCCGTCCGCAGCACCAGGGTGTTGACGAAGAACCCGACGAGCGGGCGCAGGGCGTCATCGGTACGGCCTGCGATGGGCGTGCCGAGCGGGATGTCGGTCCCCGCGCCGAGGCGCGTCAGCAGCGCGGCAAAGGCGGCCTGCAGGACCATGAACAGGGTGGTCCCCGTCTTCTTCGCCAGATCGGCCAACCCTGCATGCAGCTCGGCGTCCAGGGCCCACGTCACACCGGCGCCCCGGTAGTCGGCAACGGCGGGACGGGGGCGGTCCGTGGGCAGCTCAAGCTGTGCGGGGATGCCGTCGAGAGCGTCCGTCCAGTACGTCAGTTGCGCGGACACGATGCTGTCCGGATCGTCGATCCGGCCGAACAGATGGTGCTGCCAGATCGAGTAATCCACGTATTGCACAGGCAGCGGCGCCCACTCCGGCGGCCGTCCCTCCAGCCTCGCCTGATACGCATCACCGAGGTCGCGCATGAGCGGCGCCCGCGACGAGCCGTCACCGGCGATGTGGTGAAGCAACACAACCAGCAGGGCGTCGTCCTCGTCGGTGGCGGCGCGGTCCGTGCCGTGCCGGAGCGGCGGCAGGAGCCAGGCGCGCACCGGCAGCCCGGTGAGAAGGTCGAAGCGGTGATCGGCCAGCTTCTGCACGGTCTCTTCCCTGCGTGCCGCCTCGACCTCCACGACCTCCCAACTCAGCGGGAACTCTTCACGGTCCAGCACCACCTGTTCGGGCTCGCCGTCCCGCTCGGGGAAGACCGTACGCAGCGATTCGTGCCGCGCCACGACATCACGCAGCGCGGCCTGCAGCGCCACATGGTCCACCTCGCCGGGCAGCCGCAGTGCCATCGGCAGGTTGTACGTGGCCGAAGGGCCCTCCAGCTTGTGCAGGAACCACAGCCGGCGCTGTGCAAACGACAGCGGGATACGATCCGGGCGCGGCACAGGCACCAGTGCGGGACGCGCCGGCGCCGCCCGGTCCAGTCGCAGGGCCAGCTCCGCCACGGTCGGGACGTCGAAGATGGTGGCGATGGCCACCTCGACACCCAGAACGCTACGGATCCGGCCGACGAGCCGGGTCACCAGCAGCGAGTGACCGCCCCGATCGAAGAATCCGTCGTCGACACCGACCGTCGGCACACCCAGCACCTCAGCGAACAGAGCGCACAGCACCTCTTCCTGAGGATTGCGCGGGGATCGCCCGCCGCTGAGCACGCCGTAATCGGGAGCAGGCAGGGCTTTGCGGTCCAGTTTGCCGTGCCGGGTCAGTGGCAGCCGGTCGAGCTCGACGACTGCCGAGGGCACCATGTAGGAAGGAAGAGAGGCCGCGGCGTAGACGCGCAGCGCCTCCGGGTCGGTCCGGTCATCGCTGTGCGCGGGGACGACGTAGGCAGTGAGCCGGGCGTCTCCGGTGCGGTCCTCCCGTACGACCACGGCAGCCTGGGCCACACCGGGATGTCCGGCCAGCACCTGCGTGATCTCGCCGGGCTCGATGCGATATCCGCGCACCTTCACCTGGTCGTCAGCGCGGCCCACGAACTCGAGATTGCCTTCGTGGTTCCAGCGGACCGCGTCCCCGGTGCGATACATCCGCGCACCGGGCTCGAAGGGGCAGGCCACAAAGCGTTCTGCGGTAAGCCCCGAGCGGTCCCAGTATCCGCGGGCCAGACCCGCGCCTGAGACATACAGCTCACCGGTCACTCCCGCGGGTACGGGATGCAGCCCCTCGTCGAGGACGTACACCCGCGTGTTCCAGAACGGCCGCCCGATCGGCACCGCACCCGTCGGCACCTCGGCGCCCGACGGCAGCTCGAACTGTGTGCAGTTGACGGTCAGCTCCGTCGGGCCGTACACATTGATCACCCGCACCTGGCGATTCCGGCTTCGCCACGGGGCAAGGGCTTCGCCGGTCAGCGCCTCACCGCCCAAGATCAAGGTGTCGGACGGCGCCCACGGGTCGGGCAACCGCTCCAGCAGCGGAAGGTGCGACGGGGTCGCCTTGAGCAGCGCCACCGGTCGTGCGGACGTCGCCGGCTGCTCCTCCAGGTCGGCCAGGTACACACAGCCGCCCAGTGCCAGCGTCGTATACAGGCCCGTCACCGTCAGATCGAAGGACAGCGGGGAAGACACCAGCGTCGCCGCCCCGGCCGCCGGATAATGCCGCGTTGACCAGGCGAGATAGTTGGCCAGCGCGCCGTGCTCGGCCACCACCCCCTTCGGCCGCCCCGTCGAACCCGACGTATAGATCAGATACGCCGTCTGGAACGGGTCGAGTCGCGGATGCGGATTGCTGTCCGGCCGGTCACCGAGGTCTTCGCTCAGCAGTTCCTCGTCGAGTACGAGCAGGGGTCGGGCGTCGTCCAGCATGAAGGAGAGGCGGTCGTCCGGATACGCCGGGTCGAGTGGCAAGTATGCGCCGCCGGCCTTGAGGACGGCGAGCACCGCCACGACCATCTCCACGGACCGAGGCAGCAGCACCCCCACGATCCGCTCCGGACCCACGCCCCGCTCGATCAGGAAGTGCGCCAGTCGGTTCGCCCGCGCATTCAATGCCTCGTACGAGAGCGACTCCTCGCCACAGACCACCGCCACCGCATCCGGTACCAAGGCCGCCCGCTCGGTGAACAACTCCACCACCGACGGCGTCGCCAGCCCGCTCGCGGTGTCGTTCCACTCCAGCAGCAGCCGGTCCCGCTCGCCTTCGAGCAGCACCTCCACCGCGCCGATCCGCAGCGTCGGATCAGCCGCCACCTGTTCCAGCAGCCCGATCCAGCGCGCCACCAACAACTCGGCCGTCCCATGGTCGAACAGATCGGCCGCGTACTTCAGCACACCGCTCACGCCCGCCGGCGCGCCCGACGCATCGACCCGCTCAACCATGTTCGCCGATAGATCGACCTTGGAGGTGTCCATGTCGACGAGCTCTTCGCTGATCCGCAGACCCGACAATTCGATGCCCGCGTCCTTGGAGTTCTGAAGGACCAGCATGACCTGGAACAGCGGGTGATGTGCGGTGGACCGCTGCGGATTGAGCACCTCCACCAGATACTCGAAGGGCACGTCCTGGTGCTCGTATGCCGCCAGGCTCGTCTCCCGTACCCGGCCCAGCAGTTCCTCGAAGGTCGGGTTGCCGGAGGTGTCAGTACGTAGTACCAGCGTGTTCAGGAACAGCCCGACGAGATCGTGCAGGGCCTCGTCCGTGCGACCCGCGATCGGCGAACCGAGCGGAATGTCGGTGCCCGCGCCGAGCCGGGTCAGCAGCGCCGCCATACTCGCCTGCAGCGCCATGAACACCGTGGAGTCGGCGCACTGTGCCAGTGCGGCGAGTCTCCGGTGCAGGGCCGGGGTCAACTCAAAGGGAGTGTACGAGCCCCGGTACGAGGCCGTCGCCGGGCGCGTTCTGTCCGTGGGAAGCGGCAGCACCTCGGGGAGTTGGTCCAGTTGCCCCCTCCAGTAGGCGACCTGCCGGGAAAAGATACTGTCCGGGTCGGACTCCTCTCCCAGCAACTGCCGCTGCCAGAGGGTGTAGTCCGCGTACTGCACCGGTAGCGGGGTCCACGAGGGGGCCCGGCCTGCGCAACGGGCGGTGTAGGCAGTGACGATGTCGTGCGCCAGCGGCCCCATTGACCATCCGTCGCTGGCGATGTGGTGCAGTAGCACCATCAGGACGCGCTCGGTGCCGTCCTCGCTCACGGCCGTGTCGCGGTCATCGGCCCGGACGGTGAACAGCGTGGCGCGGATCGGTATCTCGGTGGACAGATCGAAACCATAGCGGGCCGCAGCCGCGAGCGCGTCCGGGAGTTCCCGTTCGCTGACGGTGCGGGTGTCCCACGACGGCTCCGCCGCGTGCGGGGCGAGGATCAGCTGCCGGGGCTCGGCATCGTGCTCGGGGAACACCGTGCGCAGCGCTTCGTGCCGACCGATGACATCGCGCAGGGCGGCGTACAGCGCCTCGCGGTCCACGTCGTCGGACAGCCGCAGTGCCAGCGGCGAATTGTAGGTGGGCGAGGGGCCTTCCAGCTTGTGCAGGAACCACAGCCGGCGCTGTGCGAACGACAGCGGAATCGTCTCCGGACGGTGTGCGGCCACTACCGGCGGACGTACCGGGCCGTCTCCTGCGCCGCCCGTGTTCAGTCGTTGTGCCAGCGCCGCCACGGTGGGTGCGTCGAAGACGGTGGCGATCGCGACCTCGATGCCGATGTCCCTGCGGATGCGGCTGACAAGCCGGGTGACGAGGAGCGAATGCCCGCCCAGGTCGAAGAATCCGTCATCGACACCGACCCGCGGCACACCCAGCACCTCGGCGAACAGCCCGCACAGCACCTCTTCCTGTGGTGTGCGCGGGGCCCGGCCACCGCTGACGACAGCGTAATCCGGAGCCGGCAGGGCCTTGCGGTCCAGCTTGCCGTTCGGAGTCAGCGGCAAGCTGTCCAGCACCACCACCACCGACGGCACCATGAACCCGGGAAGCAGACCCGCCACATGGGCCCGCAGCTCTTCGCCGCCGACCTCGTCGTCACCGGCCATCGCCACATAAGCCACCAGCCTGGTGTCACCGGGAGTGTCCTCCCGCGCCACGACCACGGCCTGCGCCACCGCCAGGTGACCGGTCAGGACCGCTTCCACCTCGCCTGGTTCGATACGGAAACCCCGCACCTTGATCTGCTGGTCGGCGCGCCCGGCGAATTCCAGCTCACCCTCCGCGTTCCAGCGGAGCACATCACCGGTGCGGTACATCCGGGTGCCGGGCTCGAAGGGGCAGGCCACGAAGCGTTCGGCGGTGAGCCCTGCGCGATCCCAGTAGCCGCGGGCGAGACCGGCGCCGGATACATACAGCTCACCAGCCACACCCGGAGGCACCGGGCGCAGCTGTGCGTCGAGGACGTACATCCGTGTGTTCCAGAAGGGCCGTCCGACGGGCAGCACTCCGGGCCGGGGCCGAGTACCGGGCTCCAGGCGGTATTCAGTGGAGTTGACGGTCAGTTCCGTCGCTCCGTAGACGTTGATGACGGTGGCCTCGGGGTTCCGGTGGCGCCAGGTTTCCAGGGCCTCGCCGGTGAGGGCCTCGCCGCCGAGGATCAGGGTCTCCGTAGGCGACCATCCCGCGGGCAGCTCGTTGAGCATCGGCAGATGCGACGGGGTGACCTTGAGCAGCGCCACCGGAACATCGGCTGTCGGCGGCAGATCCTCCAGGTCGGCGAGGTAGACGCGGCCGCCCAGCGCCAGCGTGGTGTACAGGCCGGTCACCGTGAGGTCGAAGGAGATGGGGGACGGAACCAGCGTCGCCGTTGCGGCGCCCGGGTAGTGGCGCGTCGACCACTGCAGGTAGTGGGCGAGGGAGCCGTGCTCGATGATCGTGCCCTTGGGCCGCCCGGTCGAGCCCGATGTATAGATCACATACGCCGTATGCGCGGGCTCGGGCCGCCCCTCCGGGGCTGTATCGGGGTATGCGCTCCGGTCCTGGCCCAGCACGTCACCGTCGAGCACCAGCAGCGGCCGGGCATCGGCCAGCATGAACTCCAGGCGGTCCGCCGGGTATGAGGGATCCAGGGGCAGATAGGCTCCGCCGGCCTTGAGGACCGCGAGCACGGCGACCACCATGCCGACCGACCGAGGCAGGGACACCCCTACGAGCCGCTCCGGCCCTACGCCGCGCTCGATCAAGTAATGCGCCAGGCGATTCGCCCGGGCGTTCAGCTCCCCGTACGACAGGGAATCCGCGCCGGAGACCACGGCCGTCGCCCCGGGCACGGAGCGGACCTGCGCGGCGAACAGCTCCACCACCGTCGGCGCGGGCAGTTCCGTCGCGGTGTCGTTCCAGTCCACAAGGACGCGGTCCCGCTCACCCTCGAGCAGGATCTCCGCCTGGCCGATGGGCCGGTCCGGGTTCGCCACGACCTGTTCCAGGAGCAGCGCCCACCGCGCGACCAAGGACTCCATCGTGGAGTGTTCGAACAGATCGGTCGAGTACTTCAGCGCCCCCTGGATGCCTGCCGGTGCTCCCGACGCATCGTGGCGCTCGATCACATTGACGGAGAGGTCGACCTTCGACACCTCGACATCGACGGGTTCCTCGCTGACCTGAAGACCCGGCATCGCGACATCGCCGCCGGCGACGCTCTGCAGCGTCAGCATCACCTGGAACAGGGGATGGTGTGACGCCGAGCGCTGCGGATTCAACGTCTCCACCAGGTACTCGAACGGTATGTCCTGATGGGTGTAGGCCGCGAGGTTCGTCTCGCGGACGCGGGCCAGCAGCGTGGTGAAACTCGGGTCGCCGGAGGTGTCCGTGCGCAGCACCAGCGTGTTGAGGAACAGACCGACGAGATCGTCCAGGGCCTCGTCCGTGCGACCCGCGATCGGGGACCCCAGCGGAATATCCGTCCCCGCACCCAGTCGGGTCAGCAGCGCCGCCATCCCCGCCTGTAGCACCATGAAGACCGTCGCGCCCGCATCCCGGGCCAGACCGAGCAGGCCGCGATGAAGCTCGGCGTCCAGCTCGAAGGCCACGTCGGCACCGTCATACGACTGCACGGCGGGACGCGGACGGTCCAACGGCAGCAGCAGGACATCGGGCAGGTCCGCCAACCGCTCCGCCCAATAACCGACTTGCCTGGCGAACACGCTGCCCGCAGCGGACTCGTCACCGAGCAGCTCCCGCTGCCACAGCGTGTAATCCGCGTACTGCACAGGCAATTCCGCCCACGACGGGTCCTGCCCCGCGCTGCGAGCCGCGTACGCCGCAACGAGGTCGGCGGCAAGCGGGCCCGTCGACCAGCCATCAGTGGCGATGTGGTGCAGCAGAATCACCAGGACGTGGTCGTCACCGGACTCGAACAGACAGATCCGGACCGGTATCTCCGAGGAGAGATCGAACGCGTAACCCGCTGCGGTTTCCAGGGCGCCCGGCAGCTCCTGCTCGCTGACCGAGCGGGTCTCCCACGTCAGCCGTACTCGGTCGTGCTCGATGACGGACTGCCGGGGCTCACCGTCCTGCTCCGGGAACACGGTGCGCAGCGACTCGTGCCGCCGCACCACGTCCAGCAGCGCCGCCCGCAGCGCCGGCTGATTCAGTCGGCCGGTCAGTCGCAGGACCAGAGGAGAGTTGTAGGTGGCCGAGGGGCCTTCGAGTTTGTGCAGGAACCACAGGCGGCGCTGGGCGAAGGAGAGCGGGATGTGGTGCGGGCGCGGCATCCGGACGAGCGCAGGGCGCACCTGCCCGTCACCGTCCAGCCCCTGGGCCAGTTCCGCGACCGTGGGGGCGTCGAAGACCGTCGCGATGGCCACCTCGACACCCAGCACGCTGCGGATACGGCTGACGAGCCGGGTGACGAGGAGCGAATGCCCGCCCAGGTCGAAGAATCCGTCATCGACACCGACCCGCGGCACACCCAGCACCTCGGCGAACAGCCCGCACAACACCTCTTCCTGTGGTGTGCGCGGGGCCCGGCCACCGCTGACGACAGCGTAATCCGGAGCCGGCAGGGCCTTGCGGTCCAGCTTGCCGTTCGGAGTCAGCGGCAACCGGTCCAGCACCACCACCACCGACGGCACCATGAACCCGGGAAGCAGACCCGCCACATGGGCCCGCAGCTCTTCGCCGCCGACCTCGTCGTCACCGGCCATCACCACATAAGCCACCAGCCTGGTGTCACCGGGAGTGTCCTCCCGCGCCACGACCACGGCCTGCGCCACCGCCAGGTGACCGGTCAGGACCGCTTCCACCTCGCCTGGTTCGATACGGAAACCCCGCACCTTCACCTGTTCATCGGCACGGCCCGCGAACTCCAGGTCGCCGTCGCGGTTCCAGCGGACCAGGTCGCCCGTGCGGTACATCCGCGCACCTGGCTCGAAGGGGCAGGCGACAAAGCGTTCGGCGGTCAGCCCCGGCCGATCCCAGTAGCCTCGGGCCAGGCCGGCTCCGGACACATACAACTCACCGGCCACACCCGGAGGCACCGGGCGCAGCCGCGCATCGAGGACGTAGACACGGATGTGGGGGAACGGGCGGCCGATCGGCGCCACGCCGCCGGCCGACAGGGCATCGGCGGACAGCGCCCCGCTCATGGTGGCGACCACCGTCGATTCGGTCGGCCCATAGGCGTTGATGACCCGGCGCCCGCCTACCGCCCACTTGGCCGCCAGCTCCGGCGTGCACGTCTCGCCGCCCAGGACCACGGTCGCCAGGTCCGGCAGCACGGACTCCGGTCGGTCGAGCGGAATCGAGCGCAGCACCGCAACCGGAATCTGCACATGCGTGATCCGCCGGTCGGCCAGTACGCCGAGCAATGCCTCGCCCGCCGTATCATCCCGGCCAGGCAGCACCAAGGCCGCGCCCGCGACGAATGCGGTGCACAGGTCGGCGAAGGAGACATCGAAGCTGAGGGAGGCGACCTGGAGAAGCCGACTCTCGGCACTCACCGCCATCCGCTCCCGCTGGGTGGCCGCCATGGCGGCCACCCCGGAGTGGGAGACCAGTACGCCCTTGGGACGGCCAGTGGACCCGGAGGTGTAGATGAGGTAGGCCGGATGCGAGGGCTCCAGGCGTGTTTGCGGATCCTCGGCCGGGTAGGCGCTCCTGTCGACGGCGAGAAAGTCCTGGTCCAGCACCAACAGAGGCCTGGCGTCGGTCAGCATGAACTCCAGGCGCTCGGCCGGGTATGCCGGATCAAGCGGCAGATACGCACCCCCAGCCTTGAGCACGGCCAAGACGGCGACCACCATCTCGACTGACCGGGGCAACAGCACCCCCACAACCCGCTCAGGACCGACGCCCCGCTCGATGAGATGATGCGCCAGCCGGTTCGCCCGGGAATTCAGCTTCCCGTACGACACCGACACCCCATCACCGCCAACCACCGCCACCGCATCCGGCACCGACCGCGCCCGCTCGCTGAACAGGTCCGCCAAGGTGGCGAAGGGGGTCTCAGGGGCGGTGTCGCTGCAGGCGGTCAACAGCCGGTCCCGCTCACCTTCGAGCAGAATCTCCGCCTCGCTGATCGGCCGCCCCGGGTCGGAGACCGCGTGCTCCAGCAACCGCAACCACCGCGCGACCAGCGACTCGACCGTGGACCGGTCGAACAGATCCGTCGCATATTCCAGCAGCGCGTCGATCCCAGCCGGGGCGCCGGACTCATCGTGCCGTTCCACCACATTGAGTGAGAGGTCGACCTTCGACACTCCCACGTCCACCTGTTCGGCGCTGACCTGAAGTCCGGGCAACTCGAAGTCCGCAGAGGGTGCATTCTGCAAGGCCAACATCACCTGGAAGAGCGGGTGATGCGACAGCGAACGCCGTGGGTTGAGCACCTCCACCAAGTACTCGAACGGCACGTCCTGATGCGCGTACGCGGCCAGGCTCGTCTCCCGGACCTGGGCCATCAGCTCCAGGAAAGTCGGATCGTTCGAGGTGTCGGTTCGCAGCACGAACGTGTTGACGAAGAGGCCGACGAGATCGTCCATGGCCTCGTCGGTACGGCCGGCGACCGGTGTACCGAGCGCAATATCCGTTCCCGCTCCCATCCGGGTGAGAAATGCCGCAGTTGCCGCTTGCAGCACCATGAAAACGGTCGCACCGTTGCCGCTCGCCAAGGCGGCGAGATCCCGGTGGAGCTCACGGCCGATCGCAAAGGTGACGTACGAGCCCTGATAAGAGGACACGGCGGGCCGCGGACGGTCGGCTGGCAGACTCAGCAGATCAGGCAAGCCGGCCAGCTGTCCCATCCAATAGTCGACCTGCCCGGAGAAGACACTGTCCGGGTCGGATTCGTCTCCCAGGAGTTCACGCTGCCACAGCGTGTAATCCGCATACTGTGCGGGCAGTTCGGTCCACGACGGAACCACTCCGGCGCACCGGGCCGAATATGCCGTGACGATGTCGCGCGCCAGCGGCCCCACCGACCAGCCGTCGCCGGCGATGTGATGGACGAGAATCATCAGGACCTGCTCGTCGCCGCAGTCGAACAGGCGGCCGCGAACGGGAATGTCCGTGGCGAGGTCGAAAGGATGACTCGCCGCAGCCTCCAGCTCCGCAGGCAGTTCCGCCTCGGTCGACGACTGCACCGTCCAGCCCAACTCAATGTCGTCGAGATCCAGCACCACCTGCTCCGGCCGACCGTCCTGTGCGGGGAAGACCGTACGGAGGGACTCATGCCGCTCCACCACATCCCGCAGCGCGTCGAGCAGCGCCGACGGGTCCACCCAGCCCCGCAACCGCAGTACCAAAGGCATGTTGTAGGTGGGTGAGGGGCCTTCGAGTTTGTGCAGGAACCACAGGCGGCGCTGGGCGAAGGAGAGTGGGATGTGGTGCGGGCGCGGCATCCGGACGAGCGCAGGGCGCACCTGCCCGTCGCCGTCCAGCCGCTGGGCCAGTTCCGCGACCGTGGGGGCGTCGAAGACCGTCGCGATGGCCACCTCGACACCCAGCACACTGCGGATACGGCTGACGAGCCGGGTGACGAGGAGCGAATGCCCGCCCAGGTCGAAGAATCCGTCATCGACACCGACCCGCGGCACACCCAGCACCTCGGCGAACAGCCCGCACAACACCTCTTCCTGTGGTGTGCGCGGGGCCCGGCCACCGCTGACGACAGCGTAATCCGGAGCCGGCAGGGCCTTGCGGTCCAGCTTGCCGTTCGGAGTCAGCGGCAACCGGTCCAGCACCACCACCACCGACGGCACCATGAACCCGGGAAGCAGACCCGCCACATGGGCCCGTGCCGTGGCGGCCAACGTGCCCGCCGCGTGTGTGCCCGCCGGATTGTTCACCCAGGGCCCCGTCTCGGCCACCGGCCGGTACGCACCCGACACCGCCCGGCTCCCCGCAGGACACAGCAGCGCCTCGAACCACTCCGGTCCGTCCGGCGACCCGGTCAACACCACCTGCTTCCCATGTTCTTCGCCCCAGTGGGCGAACACCTCCGGGTCCATGGTGTCGACCGCACCGCAATCGGTGACCGCTCCTCGGCACTCGTCCGCCAGCCGGGCATTGGGAATGCCGGTCACCCGCAGGCCCGTGTCCGGTCCGCCGAGCCGCGACCGCAGATCCGCGAGATCGGAGACATCCCGGCCCCACACGAGTTCCTGCAATTCGGCGACCGAGGTGGTCGCGGCGTCGGCGGAATGCAACACCACCTCGTAGCGGTACCGCGTCAGCTCATTGTGATACCCACCCCGCTTCAACCGCACATCCACCGCACCCAGACGGTCATCACGCCGTGCGAAATCGACAAAGAACTCCGGCGCCACCAACAACTCCGGTTCCGCACGCAGCGCCTGCTCCACCGCCGCATCCAACCGCGCCGAATCCGCATCCGCGCCGAACCGCAGCACCTGAATCGCCACCTGGAACTGCCGGGCCATACGAACATCGCGGATATCACCCAGGACAATGCGCCCGCCCGGAGCAAGCAGCCGAAGAACCGCATCCAGCACCCGCGCCAGATAGTCACCGGTGGGGAAATACTGCACCACCGAATTCAGCACGATCGTGTCAAAATAACCATCCGGCAGACCCTCGGTGTCGTCGGCGGCCTGACACCGCAACCACACCCGGTCAGCCAGACCCGCATCCGCGACCTGACGCTCCAGCCGACCGATCACATTCGCCGAAAAATCCGTCGCCCAGTACTGCTCACATTCCTTGGCCAGATGCGCGAGCAGCAGACCCGAGCCGACGCCGATCTCCAGCATGCGGCGCGGACGGAATTCTCTGATCCTCCTCACCGCCGCGTCGCGCCACTCCCGCATCTCGGTTAGCGGAATCGCCTCATCGGTATAGGAACTGTTCCAACCGGTGAAATCCTCACCGAATTCTTCCTCGGTGCCGCCGGAGTAGACCGATTCGTAAATCTGCTGCCAGTCGCGGACCTGGCCCTCTTTCCGCCCCTGTTCGCTCGGGGCTTCGGGAACCACGAAGGCGACCAGCCGCGCATCCCCCGAGGCGTCCTCCCGGGCGACCACCACCGCCTGCGCCACTTCCGGATGCTCGGCCAGCACAGCCTCGATCTCACCCGGTTCGATACGGAAGCCGCGAATCTTCACCTGCTCATCGGCACGACCCACGAACTCCAGCTCACCATCGTGATTCCACCGCGCCACATCTCCCGTGCGATACATCCGCACACCGGCCTCAAAGGGACAGGCCACAAACCGTTCAGCAGTCAGACCCGCACGACCCCGATAACCGCGCGCCACTCCCACACCGGAGACATACAACTCACCCTCCACGCCCGGCGGAACCGGTCGCAGCCCTTCGTCCAGCACATACACCCTGGTACCGGTCACCGGCCCACCGATCGGCACCGGCCCACCCGCCGACAACGGCCCACTCATCGACACACACACCGTCGACTCGGTCGGCCCATACGCATTGACCACCCGACGGCCGCGAGCCCAACGCGCCACCAACTTCGGCGGACACACCTCACCCGCCAACGCCACCACCGCAAGATCCGGCAGCCGCTCCTCCACACCGACCGGCACCGACGCCAACACCGACGCCGGCAACGTCACATGCGAAACCCGACCCTCACCCAGCACACGGCCGAGCCCCTCACCCGACAGCCCGTCCCGACCAGGAACAACCAGCGTCGCACCACTACCGAAAACCATCACCAATTCCCAGAACGCCGCATCAAAACTCGGCGACGAGAACTGCAGGACCCGACTGTCCGCGGTCACCCCCAGCCGGTCCCGCTGAGCAGCGGCCAGACTCGCCACACCACTGTGCGACACCAACACACCCTTGGGCCGCCCCGTCGAACCCGAGGTATAGATCACATACGCCGGGTGCGCCGGATCCAGCCGACGCACCGGGTCACTGTCCGGGAATCCACTCCAGTCCTGGCG
>NZ_JBIWLQ010000038.1:0-28156 GCF_044766265.1 Streptomyces sp. NPDC102283 | reverse complement strand
ACTTTTGGCACGCTGTTGAGTTCTCAAGGAACGGACGCTTCCTTCGGTCCCGTATCACCGGGGCCCTCCGGGCGCTTCCCTTCGTTTACTGCTTTATCTTGCTGTCCTGCGTTTCCGACTCTATCAGACTCTTTCGTGTCCGATTCCCGGTCGAAGCGGGTCTCGCATCTCGCTTTCCAGGTCCTTCGCTTTCGCGTTTTCCCTTTCCGGCGAGTCCGACTTTACCAGACTCTTTTCCGGTCCGTTTCCGGTCCGAATTTGATTTCCGGTGGCCAGCGGGGCGGCCTTGCCTTTCGGCGTGTTCACTACGTTAGCGGATCCTCTTGGCAACTCATAATCGAGTCGATAGGGCGAATTACGGGCATGCCGAATTCGCACCCGCCAGGGTGAGTCGTAGGTAGTGGTTTGGCCGCTTCGAGTGGCTCGGTCCGGTCCGATGGACTGTGCCGAGAGCTGTACCCGTGTCAAGCGGCTCGGACTACATTAGGCGTCTGCCGAGGGTGCGTCAAGTCGCCTTGCCGCTCGGTCGGCGGCGCGGTGCGTGGGCTCGGTACGGACTCACCGTGGGGTCTCCCTCGATCCAGAAGCGCCACGGCTGGTGGGCTCCGTCACCGCCCACGCCTGTGCGGGGGCCGCTGCGTACGAGGTCACGCGGCGGCGGGGTGCCGTGCAGTACGGACAGGGCCGGGGCGCGGCCGCCGAAGAGATCGCTGCCGTTGAGGTCCCGGTCGACATCGAGGGCGGTGGCGAGGCGGGCCGGGCCTTTGGCCAGTTCCTTGTCATTGCGGGCCGAGACGCGTCGGTCGCGGGCCAGGCCTGCGCCGACGTTGATCTCGCCCGCCCGGAGCAGCACTCCGCTCGCACGGCCTTCCGGGCCGCAGACCAGGTTGAGGCAGTGCCACATCCCGTACGTGAAGTAGACGTACGTGTGGCCGGGCGGACCGAACATCACGCTGTTGCGCGCGGTGCGGCCCCGGAAGGCGTGCGATCCGGGGTCGACCTCGCCCGCGTACGCCTCCACCTCGGTCAGGCGTAGCTCGATCGTGCCCGCCGCGCCGCGGCGGACGAGCGTGCGGCCCAGGAGGTCGGGGGCCACTTCCAGTACGGAGCGGTCGAAGAACTCTCGTGTCAGAGGGGCGCGGTCCGGGGTCTTGGTCATGGCGACCGAGGGTACTGGGATCACGCGGACGGGAACCGGCTACCGTCGTGGCGCGTATGTAGGGGTCAGAACCTAGAAGGAGTGACTATGGGCTTCAAGCGGCTGCTCGCGAGCATGGGTGCCGGCGGTGCCTCGGTGGAGACCGAGCTCACCGAGGTGAACGTCGTCCCCGGTGGGGTCGTCCAGGGCGAGGTGCGGATCCAGGGCGGTTCGGTCGCCCAGCAGATCGAGGGGCTCTCCGTCGGCCTCCAGGCGCGGGTCGAGGTCGAGGGCGGGGACCAGGAGACCAAGCAGGACATCGAGTTCACCAAGCTGAGTCTCGGGGGCGCCTTCGAGGTGCAGGCGGGCGCGGTGCACGTGGTGCCGTTCGGCCTGGAGATCCCGTGGGAGACGCCGATCACCATGTTCGGCGGCCAGCAGCTGCGTGGGATGAACATCGGGGTGACCACCGAGCTGGAGATCGCCCGCGCGCTGGACTCCGGTGACCTGGACCCGATCAACGTGCACCCGCTGCCGGCGCAGGAGGCCATCCTGGACGCCTTCCGGCAGCTTGGCTTCGGCTTCCGCAGCGCGGACATGGAGCGCGGTCACATCCGCGGTACGCGTCAGCGGCTGCCGTTCTACCAGGAGATCGAGTTCGTGCCGCCGACGCAGTACCGCGGTCTGAACCAGGTGGAGCTGACGTTCGTCGCCGATGACCGCGAGATGGACGTCGTCCTGGAGATGGACAAGAAGCCGGGGCTGTTCAGCGAGGGCAGCGATTCCTACCGTGCGTTCAAGGTGGGGCTGCACGACTACCAGCAGACCGACTGGGCCGCTTACCTCAACCAGTGGCTCGCCCAGGTCGGCGGACAGCGCAACTGGCTCTAGGGTCTTTCGTTTGGATCAGGTCGGATCAGGGAGCGGGGTCCGGTGCGTGCAACTGCAAGGCGGAGGAGGGAGTCACTGCGGAGCATGGGCGACCGACGACAACGCCGCAGATGCGCGCACCGGACCCCGCGAGCCCGACATGATCCAAACGAAAGACCTTAGGGGACGGCACCGCCCCCTAAGGTCGGGTGGGAAGGCAGACGAACCGATCAGGAGAGGTGCGAGACGTGACCGAGCCGAAGAGGGCCCCGCTGCCGCACGACTTCCATCCGGAGGTTGCGGCGTTCACCGTGGTGAGCGACGACCTGGCGCCGGGGGCCGTGCTGGGCGATGCCCAGGTGCTTGCGGGCGGGAACACTTCGCCGCGGCTGCGGTGGGAGGGTTTCCCCGAGGGGACCAAGAGTTTCGCCGTCACGTGCTTCGACCCGGATGCCCCTACGGGCAGCGGGTTCTGGCACTGGGTGCTCTTCGATGTCCCGGCCTCGGTGACGGAGCTTCCGGCCGGCGCGGGCAGCGGAGCGTTCGAGGGGCTCCCCGACGGGGCCGTCCAGGCCCGTAACGACTACGGCTCCAAGGACTTCGGCGGTGCCGCGCCGCCGCCCGGGGAGAACCACCGCTATGTGTTCACCGTGTACGCGGTGGACACCGAGAAGCTCGGGATCGACAGCGACGCGTCTCCCGCGGTGGCCGGATTCAATCTTCGGTTCCACACGCTGGGCCGTGCTCAGCTGATCGGTGAGTACGAGGCTCCCTCCGGCGATTAGTTCGTTCGCTGTTTGCCCTGCTCTGGTCTTGGAGAGATCAGAGCAGGGCATTTTTTATTGCGTTGTCCATCGCGGCCTGCCCAGCCAGAGTTGATCCGGGCCTGCCAGGGGGCGGGCGGCACACGGGAGGTGGGCAGGATGCGTGACACGCTGGTTCTCAACGCGAGCTTCGAGCCGCTGTCGACAGTGACGCTCAACCGTGCGGTGGTCCTGATCCTGACGGACAAGGCCGTCGTCGAGCAGTCGCATCCCGAGCTCCGTATGCGTGGTGCCGCCGTGGACATTCCGGCGCCCCGGGTGATCCGGCTCTGCCGGTACGTACGGGTGCCGTTCCGAAGACAGGCGCCGTGGTCCAGAAGAGGGGTGCTGATAAGGGACCAGCACCGGTGCGCGTACTGCGGGCGGCGGGCGTCCACCGTCGACCATGTGGTGCCGCGCGCCCAGGGCGGGCAGGACACCTGGCTGAACACGGTGGCCTCCTGCGCCGAGGACAACCACCGCAAGGCCGCCCGGACGCCGGAGCAGGCGGGGATGCCGCTGCTGAAGCAGCCGTTCGTCCCCTCCCCCGCCGAGGCGATGCTGCTGGCGATGGGGGCCGGCGACCGCTCGGCGCTGCCCGAGTGGCTGGACCGGGCAGCGGCGGCGTAGTCGGCGTACGTCGGGTGGTGTACCAGCGGGCCCGTCCCTGAACCTGAGGTGAAGGGGCGGGCCCACGTGTGTCAGCGGAGCAGCAGTTGGACGATGGCCATCGTGCCGACGGCCACGATGAGGGCGCGCAGGACGGTGGGGCTCAGGCGGCGGCCGACCTTGGCGCCTATCTGACCGCCGATGGCCGAGCCGACCGCGATGAGGACGACGGCCGTCCAGTCGAAGTCGGCGACGAAGAGGAAGAACAGCGCGGCGATGGTGTTGACCACGGCCGCCAGGACGTTCTTGACGGCGTTGAGGCGCTGCATCGTGTCGTCGAGCAGCATGCCCATCAGCGACAGGTAGATGATCCCCTGGGCGGCGGTGAAGTAGCCGCCGTAGACGCTGGCGAGCATCAGGCCGGTGAACAGGAGCGGGCCGCCGTCGGTGCGGGGCGTGGCGCCGGTGTGCTCCCTGCGGCGCTGGACGGCTTTGCTGATGCGTGGTTGCAGGATCACCAGGACGAGTGCCAGGGCGACCAGGACCGGGACGATCGTCTCGAAGGCGGTGGAGGGCAGGGCGAGGAGCAGGGTCGCCCCGCAGAGGCCGCCGATCGCCGCGCCGACGCCCAGCTTGAGGATGCGTCGGCGCTGTCCGGCGAGTTCTTTGCGGTAGCCGATGGCCCCGCTGATGGAGCCGGGGATGAGGCCCAGCGCGTTGGACACGGTCGCGGTGACCGGCGGGAGGCCGGTGGCGAGCAGGACGGGGAAGGTGATCAGCGTGCCCGAGCCGACGATCGTGTTGATCGTGCCCGCTCCGACGCCGGCCGCGAAGACGGCGAGTATTTCCCAGATGGACAAGGCCATCTCCTTCGTTGGTCAGTGACGCCTCCCCGCCATGAAGGTCGAGGGGCCTCACTGATCATGCACGAAAGGGCTTTCGGGTCAGGAGACCGGGGGTTCCTCGCGTCGCTCCACCGGGGCGGGAATGGAGCCGCCGCCGTTGCCGCCGCCGTTGCCGCCGGTGTTGAAGCCGGGCATGCCGCCGCCGAGATTCCCGAAGGCGCCGCTGAGACCCTTGAGGGCGTCGCCGATCTCGCTGGGCACGATCCAGAGCTTGTTGGCGTCGCCCTCGGCGATCTTCGGGAGCATCTGGAGGTACTGGTACGAGAGGAGCTTCTGGTCCGGGTCTCCGGCGTGGATGGCCTCGAAGACCGTGCGGACGGCTTGGGCTTCGCCCTCGGCGCGCAGGGCGGCGGCCTTGGCCTCGCCTTCGGCCCGCAGGATCGCGGACTGCTTCTCGCCCTCGGCGGTGAGGATCTGGGACTGCCTGATGCCCTCGGCGGTGAGGATCGCGGCGCGCTTGTCACGGTCGGCGCGCATCTGCTTCTCCATCGAGTCCTGGATGGAGGTCGGCGGCTCGATGGCCTTGAGCTCGACGCGGTTGACGCGGATGCCCCACTTGCCGGTCGCTTCGTCGAGGACTCCGCGCAGGGCCGCGTTGATCTCCTCGCGGGAGGTGAGGGTCCGTTCCAGGTCCATGCCGCCGATGATGTTGCGGAGGGTGGTGACGGTGAGCTGTTCGATCGCCTGGATGTAGCTGGCGACTTCGTAGGTCGCGGCGCGGGCGTCGGTGACCTGGTAGTAGATGACGGTGTCGATGTTGACGACCAGGTTGTCCTGGGTGATCACCGGCTGCGGCGGGAAGGGCACCACCTGTTCACGGAGGTCGATCCGGTTGCGGATCGAGTCGATGAACGGGACGACGATGTTCAGGCCCGCGTTCAGGGTGCGGGTGTAGCGGCCGAACCGCTCCACGATGGCGGCACTGGCCTGCGGGATGACCTGAATCGTCTTGATCAGGGCGATGAAGACGAGCACCACCAGAATGATCAGAACGATGACGATCGAATTCATGGTGTCTCTCGTGCCCTTCGGTTGGCCGGTGGATCGCGATGATCGGGGTCGGTCCTCATGTGGGGCCGGTGGTCGGCGCGTTGCGGGCCGGTCCGGGTTCTCATGATGATCGACATGATCGACTTCAAGTCTGGCAGACCGGGGCCCGCCCCGTGCACGCTTCGGTCACATGACGACGGCCGTCGCTCCGTCGATGTCCACGACATCGACCTGGCTGCCGGGTTCGAAGACCTGGTCGGCGTCGAGTGTGCGGGCCGACCAGACCTCACCGGCGAGCTTGATGCGGCCCCCGGAGGCCGACACCCGTTCCAGCACGACCGCTTGACGCCCCTTCAGGGCGTCGATACCGCTGGCGTGCCCGGTCTGTCCGGCCCGGTGTCTGGCGGCGATCGGGCGCACGACGGCGATCAGCGCGATCGAGACCAGGACGAAGACCAGAACCTGGGCGACGATTCCGCCGCCGAGGGCGGCGACGGCCGATGCGGCCACCGCCCCGACGGCGAACATCCCGAATTCGGGCATCGCGGTCAGGACGAGGGGGATGCCCAGCCCCACAGCGCCGATCAGCCACCACACCCATGCGTCGATGTCCACATGGTCATCGTAGGACTGTCGGCGCGTCACCGACAGGGCGCACGGGCGGTCAACTGCGGTGAGCGGCCCGCCGATCGCGGGCCGAGGGCCTGTTGCCGTGGCCTGTTGCCATGCCCGGTCGCCCCGGGCTCCGTTCCTGCCGTGCCGCCCCTGGGGCTGCGGGTGGACGTGGGGCGCGCGGGGCGCACGGCGGGGCGGTCAGGAGAGCGGGAGGCCGTGGGCGGTGTAGCGGTCGCCGGTGTGCTCGACGATGAGCGGCAGACCGAAGCAGAGGGAGAGGTTGCGGGAGCTGAGCTCGGTCTCCATGGGGCCGGCCGCGAGGATCTTGCCCTGGCGGATCATCAGGACGTGGGTGAATCCGGGCGCGATCTCCTCGACATGGTGGGTGACCATGATCATGGAGGGGGCGAAGGGGTCGCGGGCGAGGCGGCCGAGGCGGCGTACGAGATCCTCGCGCCCGCCGAGGTCGAGCCCGGCGGCGGGCTCGTCCAGGAGCAGCAGTTCGGGGTCGGTCATCATGGCGCGGGCGATCAGGGTGCGCTTGCGCTCTCCTTCGGAGAGCGTGCCGAACCTGCGGTTCAGGTACTCGGTCATGCCGAGGCGGTCGAGGAAGGCGCGGGCGCGCTCCTCGTCGACGGCCTCGTAGTTCTCGTGCCAGGTGGCGGTCATGCCGTACGCGGCGGTGAGGACCGTCTGCAGCACCGTCTGGCGCTTGGGCAGCTTGTCGGCCATCGCCACGCCGGCCATGCCGATCCGGGGGCGGAGCTCGAAGACGTCGGTGCCGACGCCGCCGAGCTGTTCGCCGAGGATGGTGGCCGTTCCCGTGCTCGGGAAGAGGTAGCTGGAGGCGAGGTTGAGGAGGGTCGTCTTGCCGGCGCCGTTGGGGCCCAGGATGACCCAGCGCTCCCCCTCCTTGACCGACCAGGAGACATCGTCCACCAGAGCGCGTCCGTCGCGGACCACGGATACGTCCACCAGCTCCAGTACATCGCTCATGGCGCGTTGTCTCCCCAAGCAGTCTCGTCGATCGTCGCGTGCCGGTGGGCACGGCTCCCAGGGAAAACCTACGCCACCGCGCGAGTGCTTCAGGCGTGAGGGCCGTTCCCAGGCGTTGCCTAGGCTGTCGGCATGCTTGTCGAACCACGTTCAGGGTTGTTGGCCGCTTGGGGAAACGCGCTTCTGGCGGGACTCGTCTCGCCGGACGAGGCGGCCCTCGCGATTGTCGGGGAGGACGCGGTGCACCGCGTCGACGGACTGCCGGGTGAGGCGGGGCCGGTCGGGCTCACGCTGGCGCTCGGCCGGCTGAGGGGGTTGGGGGCGACCGGGTTCCGGGTAGCGCTGCCGGTGCCGGGGCATCCGCTGGGGCTGAGCGGTCCGCCCGATTTCAACGCGCGGGCGCTGGAGGCGGAGGAGGCGGTGGTCGCGTACGGGGTGCCGTACGGGCTGGTGCCGGAGGTCACCGAGGCGGGGCCGGCCGGGGATCTGCACGTCGAGGTGGTGTGGCGGGTGCTGCCGGTGCGGGAGGCGCCGCCCGCGGACGTGCCGTCGCTGGGCGAGGCGGAGCGGGAGCTGGCGGAGGCGTTGCGGGACGCGACGGCGGTGCTGTCGCGGCTGGACGTGGCCGGTTCCGGGCCGGTTGCGGAGGCCGCGGTGGACGCGTACCGGGCGCGGGTGGAGCAGGGGCGCGAGGTGCTGGCGCCCGGGTATCCGCCGCGGGCGGTGCGGGTGCTGGAGATGGCGCAGCGGGTGGGGCTGCTGGTCTCGGTGGCGTACGAGAACGGGCACGGCGGTGCGGTGAGCGCGTCGGAGATCGCGGCGCGGGGGGAGGCGCTGCGGCCGGTGGAGCGGGTGGCTCGGCGGGCTCTGGTGGCGGCGTACAACGCGTACGTG
Source organism: Streptomyces sp. NPDC102283 (assembly GCF_044766265.1). Classification (NCBI taxonomy): domain Bacteria; kingdom Bacillati; phylum Actinomycetota; class Actinomycetes; order Kitasatosporales; family Streptomycetaceae; genus Streptomyces; species Streptomyces sp. NPDC102283. The sequence continues at coordinate 20,336 of NZ_JBIWLQ010000038.1, read as the reverse complement.
GAGGGCGGGGAGGTTCGGCGGTAGGGCCACGGGCCTTTGTCCTCAAGCGCCGGACGGGCTGATTCGGGGCCCCTGGGCGTGCCGCTCTTTGCGCTCGGGGACTCGGTCACGAGGGTTCCGTCCTCAAGCGCCGGACGGGCTGGAGTGGTGCGGGGCCCGCTGGAGTGGTGTTCCGGGGCGGCCGGAGTGGGGTGCCGGGCCCGCTGGAGTAGGACGGCGAAAGCCGGACGGGCCCTTGGGGGATGCAGGGGCGTCCGGCTTTCGGGAGGGCTTGGGTCAGTGGTTGAGGCCGAGGTTGCCGAAGGCCGGGTTGAGCAGGCCCACCACGTTGACCGTGTTGCCGACCACGTTCACCGGGACCGCGACGGGAACCTGCGCGAGGTTGCCGCTGACGACGCCCGGGGAGTGGGTGGCCACGCCGTGGGCGTCGGCGCCGCTGTGGCCGGTGGCGGAGGCCGCTCCGGTGCCGGCGGCGATGAGCCCGCCCGCGATCATGGTGACGGCGGCGGCCTTCTTCAGGTTCTTCACTTCAGGATCCTCCTAGAGAGGCTGCGGCAAGCCGCCGCAGCACGTCCTGGAGAACGCCGTGCGGCCCGGAAGGATGCGCCGTTCGGGTGACATACACCCGACAGTATGAATCTCAGTCCGGACGGGACCCCGGCGGCGTCGACGTCAGCCCGCCGCCCCGTTGCGTACCGCCCACAGCGCCGCCTGGGTGCGGTCGGCCACGTCGAGCTTCATCAGGATGTTCGACACATGCGTCTTGACCGTCTTCTCCGACAGGACGAACGCACGGGCGATCTCGCGGTTCGAACGCCCGTCCGCGATGAGGCCGAGGACTTCGCGTTCCCGCTCGGTGAGCGTGCTCCCACGGCCGGTGCCGGTGCCCGCGTCGTCCTGGGCCAGCAGCGCTCCCGCGACCTCCGGCTGGAGCAGGACGTGCCCGGCGTGCACCGAGCGGATCGCCCCGGCCAGGGCGTCCGGGTCGACGTCCTTGTAGACGTAACCGGAGGCTCCCGCGCGCAGGGCGGGGACCACCGTGCGCTGTTCGGTGAAGCTGGTGACGATGAGGACCTTCGCGGGGTTGTCGAGCTCCCGGAGGCGGCGCAGGGCCTCGATGCCGTCGGTGCCGGGCATCTTGATGTCCATCAGCACGATGTCGGGGCGGAGCTCCTCGGTCCGGGCCACGCCCTCCGCGCCGTCGGACGCCTCGCCGACGACCTCTATGTCCTCCTGGACCTCCAGGAACGTGCGCAGTCCGCGGCGGACCACCTGATGGTCGTCGACCAGCAACACCCTGATGATCTTGTCAGCCACCGGGAACCTCCATCTCGATCGTGGCGCCCTTGCCGGGCTCCGAGGCGACGGTGAGTCGACCGCCGACGCTGTTCGCCCGGTGGCGCATGGAGACGAGGCCGAGGTGGCGCCCCGCCCGCCGGACGGCGGTGGGGTCAAAGCCGCTCCCGTCGTCGGTGACGCGCAGGACGGTGTCGGCGCCGCGTCGGGCGAGGCTGACGCTCACGCGCTCCGCGCCGGAGTGGCGCAGGGCGTTGTGGAGGGCCTCCTGCGCTACCCGGAGAAGCGCTTCCTCCTGGGCCGCGGGCAGCGCGCGCACTCCGCAGCTCTCGAAGGCGACCTCGGCGGCGTGCGCGCGGTCCAGGACCTGGATCTGGGTGCGGAGGGTGGCGATGAGTCCGTCCTCGTCGAGTGCGGCGGGCCGCAGTTCCACCACGGCGGCCCGCAGCTCGTCGACCGCCTCGGCGGCGAGAGCGGCGACCTGCTGGAGTTCCCCCTTGGCGCGGGCCGGGTCGCGGTCGACCAGGGTGGTGGCGGCCTGGGCGGTGAGGCGGAGCGAGAACAGCTTCTGGCTGACCGCGTCGTGCAGTTCGTGGGCCAGCCGGGAGCGTTCCTCGGCGATGGTCAGCTCGCGGCTGCGCTCGTAGAGGCGGGCGTTGGTGAGCGCGATCGCGGCGTGCTGGGCCAGGATCTGGAGCAGCTCCTCGTCCTCGGCGGTGAAGCCGCAGCCGCCCTCGGGCTTGGGGCACAGCTTGTTGGCGAGGAACAGCGCTCCGATGATCTCGTCGCCGTCCGTGATGGGCAGACCGAGGAAGTCGGACATGTCGGGGTGGGCGTCGGGCCAGCCCTCGAAGCGGGGGTCCTCGCGGACGTCGGCGAGCCGTTCGGGCTTCGCCTGGTGGAGCATCGCGGCGAGGATGCCGTGCTGGCGGGGCAGCGGGCCGATGGCCTTCCACTGTTCGTCGCTGACGCCGTCGACCACGAACTGGGCGAAGCCGCCGTGGTCGTCAGGGACGCCGAGGGCCGCGTACTGGGCGTCGAGCAGTTCACGGGCGGAGGCGACGATCGTCTTGAGGACGTCGCCCACTTCGAGGTGCCGGCTCATGGCGAGGAGCGCGGCACTCACCGCGGCGAGGCCCGACGGTGGGCGATGACTCATGGGATCACCGTACCGGCGGGGGCCGCGCGGTCGTATCGGGCCGGGGTCGGTGGCCGGTGTGCGGGCGGCCTAGGTCCGGGCGGCGGGCCTCTCGGCCGAAGGTCGTAGGACTGCTCGGGACCTACGCCGAAGTACCGGGGGCGCCTGCGGCTCCCGGGCGAGGCGCGGTGCGGCCGGGGCTTCCTACGGTGGATTCGCCGGGGCTTCCCGGCGGACGCCGAGGGTGCGAAGGGGACGGTCACCATGCCGGTCGCGATGATCACGGGTGGTTCGAAGGGGCTGGGGCGCGCGTTGGCGGGGGCGCTGGCCGGGCAGGGGTGGGACCTGGTGCTGGACGCACGGACCGCCGGGGTGCTGGAGGACACGGCGCGGGAGCTGCGCGGGCGGTTCGGGACGCGGGTGGTGGCGGTGCCGGGGGACGTCACGGACGCGGCGCACCGGGCGGACCTGGTGGCGGCCGCCGGTGCGCTGGGCGGCCTCGACCTGCTGGTGAGCAACGCGAGCGTGCTGGGCGCGGAACCGCTGGTCCGGCTGGACGCGCTGCCGCTGGAGGGGCTGCGGCGGGCGCTGGAGACGAATGTGGTGGCGGCGCTCGGTCTCGTGCAGGAGGCGTTGCCGTCGCTGCGGGCCGCGGAGGCGGGGGCGGTGGTGGTGATCAGCTCGGACGCGGCGGCGGAGCCTTACCCGACGTGGGGCGGCTACGGGGCGTCGAAGGCGGCGCTGGACCAGCTGGCGGCCGTGCTGGGCGAGGAGGAGCCCGGACTGCGGGTGTGGGCCGTCGACCCGGGTGACATGGCGACGGACCTGTACGCCGCGGCGGTTCCGGAGGAGGCGGACGAGGTGCGGCCGACGCCGGAGAGCGTGGCGCCCGCGTTCCTGCGGCTGGTGCGGGAGCGGCCGGCCAGCGGGCGGTTCGCCGCTCCGGCCCTGCTGGAGGGGCCGGCCGGGCCGGGCGGGGGGCCGCGGTGAGCGCGCGGGAGCGGTGCCGGGGTGGGACGGACGCGCCCGGCCCGGACGGAGTGCCGACGAACGGGGCGCGTACCGGCGCGCCGGGCCCCGGCTCCGCGGGAACGGGCGAGAGCCCGACCGATGTGCCCGTGCCGCGGCCCGGTCCGCCGGCGACGGGCGAGAGCCCGACCGACGGAGCCGCGCGGCTGTGGGCCGGGGGCGGCGGGCCGGGGGGCCCGGTGGCGTGGCGGGTGCCCGCCACTCTGTCGGCCCGGGTGCCGGCCGAGCAGCGGGGTTCGGGGCGTGACGACGTACGTCTGCTCGTGTCGCGCGGGTGCGCGGTGTCGCACCACGCGTTCCGGGAGCTGCCCGGGCAGTTGCGGGCCGGGGACGTGCTGGTGGTGAACACGTCCATGACGCTGCCCGCCGCCGTGAACGGGCGGGTGGGCGGGGAGCGGGTCGTCGTGCACTTCTCGACGCGGGGTGCCGACGGGCGGTGGGCGGTGGAGCTGCGGGCCCCCGGCGGGGCGGGGGTCACGGGGCCGCGTCCGGGCGGGCCCGCGGGGGCGGTGGTGCGGCTGCCGGGCGGACGGGCCCTGGTGCTGGAGGAGCCGCTGGGGCCCGCGGCGGGGGCCCGGCTGTGGTGGGCGCGGACGCCGGAGCCGGTGCCGGAGCTGTTGCGGCGGTACGGGCGGCCGATCCGGTACGGGTACACGGAGCGGGATCAGCCGCTGTCGGCGTATCGGACGGTGTTCGCGGCGCCCTCGCCCGACGGGAGCGGTTCGGCGGAGATGCCGAGTGCCGCGCGCCCCTTCACGGCAGCGCTGGTGGCGGAGCTGGTGCGTCGGGGGGTGCTGTTCGCTCCGCTGTCCCTGCATACGGGGGTGGCTTCGGCGGAGGCGCACGAGCCGCCGTACCCGGAGCGGTTCGCGGTGCCGGCGGCGTCGGCGTGGCTGGTGAACGCGGTGCGGGCGGCGCGGGGTGGGGACCGTGCGGCGGGCGGGCGGGTGATCGCGGTGGGGACGACGGCCGTGCGGGCGCTGGAGTCGGCGGCCGGGGACGACGGGGTGGTCCGCCCGGCCGGGGGGTGGACGGAGCTGGTGGTGACGCCGCGGCGGGGTGTGCGGGTGGTGGACGGGCTGCTGACCGGGCTGCACGAGCCGGAGGCCTCGCATCTGCTGATGCTGGAGGCGGTGGCGGGGCGCGAGGCGCTGCGCCGTGGGTACGAGGCGGCGCTGCGGGAGCGGTACCTCTGGCACGAGTTCGGGGACGTCCACCTCATCCTGCCGGATGAGGAACGTGACGCTCCGAATTGCGCTAGCAACGAGCGGTGAGACCGCCACGTCGCCGATGTGAGCCCAGGCATAGGGCCTACGTCACTTACGAACGCGCCTAGTGGGCACATAAGGGCGATTTGAGCAGGAACGGGGAGGGGTCAATCTGGACGAACAGGACCCTGTTCCACTACTCACCTTCGTACGTCACACCTTTGCCACACGATTTTGCTGCCGCTAAGAATTGCTCTCGTCCCCGACGGAGGTACGCATCACCGCCTCCGGTCTCGTCCTCCGTGAGGACACCCTGAGCATTCGAAGAGGTAGCCCTACATGTCTGCGACTCGCATACCCAGCCGTGTCCGTCGTCTGAACAAGGTCCAGAAGATCTCCGTGGCCGGTGTGTCGGCCCTCGGAGTCGCCGCCCTGACCTTCTCGCTCGTCCCGTCGAACGCCGAGGCCGAGATCGCCCCGCAGGCGGCGGCCGCCGCCGCGCCCGTGGCTTTCACCAGCGCCGCGGGCTCCGCCCAGGCCAAGACCGTGCAGAACAGCATGCTGGAGCAGCACTCCACCGCCGAGCAGCTGGTGAAGGCCGCCGACGCCGCCAAGGCGAAGGCCGCCGCCGAGACCAAGGCCGCCGCCGCGAAGGCGAAGGCCGCGTCCGAGGCGAAGGCCAAGGCCGCCGCGGACGCCAAGGCGAAGGCGAAGGCCGCCGCCGACGCGAAGGACAAGGCCGCCAAGGCCAAGGCGGACGCGAAGAAGCGCGGCACGGAGGCCGCGAACCGCTCCACCCCGCGCAAGCCCGTCTACGCGAACAACCTGGACGGCTGGATCCGCGAGGCCATGGCGATCATGAAGAAGGAAGGCATCCCCGGCTCCTACGAGGGGATCCACCGCAACATCATCCGGGAGTCCAGCGGCAACCGCTGGGCCATCAACAACTGGGACATCAACGCCCAGAACGGCATCCCGTCCAAGGGCCTGCTCCAGGTGATCCAGCCGACCTTCGACCGCTACCACGTGGCGGGCACCAAGAAGGACCTGTACGACCCGGTCGCCAACATCGTCGCCGCCTGCAACTACGCGGCCGACCGCTACGGCACCATGGACAACGTCGACAGCGCGTACTGAGCCCAGCCGTACACACGCCGGAGGCCGGCACCCCTTGGGGGTGCCGGCCTCCGGCGTCGTTCCGTCCTGGCGGGACCCTACTTGCGCATGACCTCGGGCTCGTGGCGGCGCAGCAGGCGCGCGACCACGATGCCGCAGATCACGCCGAGCGCGAGCAGCACGGCGATGTTGATGCCCCACTGGCTCGCGGTGTGCTCCCACAGCGGGTCGAGGTCGGTGGGGTTCTTCGGGTCCCACGGCGGCATCAGGTGCGCCAGGTCCAGCGTGGTGCCGGCCGCGGCCATCGCCCAGCGGGACGGCATCAGCCAGGCGAACTGCTCCAGGCCGGGCGACCCGTACACCTGGAAGAGCACGCCGGTGAAGACGACCTGGATGATCGCGAACATGACCAGCAGCGGCATGGTCTTCTCGGAGGTCTTCACCAGCGAGGAGATGACCAGGCCGAACATCATCGAGGTGAAGCCCAGCGCGATGATCGAGAGGCAGATCTCGACGGCCGGCGGCATGATCAGGCCCTCCGCGGGAAGATCGCGGGTGGCGAAGCCGATGCCGCAGATGATCACGCCCTGGAAGGCGGTGATCACGCCGAGGACGATCACCTTGGACATCAGGTACGCGGAGCGGGACAGGCCGGTGGCCCGCTCCCGTTCGTAGATGACCCGTTCCTTGATCAGCTCTCGTACGGAGTTGGCGGCACCGGAGAAGCACATGCCGACCGCGAGGATCAGCATGATCGTTCCGGCCTTGCCGTTGAACCGGGACGGCGGGTCGGGCTCGGCGAGACCGAACTCCGCCGGGATGACCACGCTGACCACGCCCAGCACGGCGGGCAGGATCAGCATGAGGCCCATGAAGCCCTTGTCCGACGCGATGACGGAGGAGTATCTCCGGATCAGCGTCCACAGCTGAGCCATCCAGCCCTGCGGCTTCGGCGGGCGCATCTGCTGCGGGGGCGGCATGCTGACCGGCTGGGCCGCGACCGCGTCGATGTCGGCGGCGTACATCTGGTAGTGCTGCGAACCGCGCCAGCGGCCCGCCCAGTCGTAGTCGCGGTAGTTCTCGAAGGCGGAGAAGACGTCGGCCCAGCTGGTGTAGCCGAAGAAGTTCAGTGCTTCCTCCGGCGGACCGAAGTAGGCGACGGAACCGCCGGGGGCCATCACGAGGAGCTTGTCGCAGATCGCCAGCTCGGCGACCGAGTGCGTGACCACGAGCACCGTGCGACCGTCGTCCGCGAGGCCGCGCAGCAGCTGCATGACATCGCGGTCCATGCCCGGGTCGAGGCCGGAGGTCGGCTCGTCCAGGAAGATCAACGAGGGCTTGGTGAGCAGCTCCAGGGCGACCGAGACGCGCTTGCGCTGGCCGCCGGAGAGCGAGGTGATCTTCTTGTCCTTGTGGATGTCGAGCTTGAGCTCGGCGAGGACCTCGGTGATCCGGGACTGGCGCTCGGCCTCGGTGGTGTCCGCGGGGAAGCGGAGCTTGGCCGCGTACTTGAGGGCCTTGGTGACGGTCAGTTCCTTGTGCAGGATGTCGTCCTGCGGGACCAGACCGATGCGCTGGCGCAGCTCGGCGAACTGCTTGTACAGGTTTCGGTTGTCGTAGAGGACGTCGCCCTGGTTGGCGGGCCGGTAGCCGGTGAGCGCCTTGAGCAGGGTGGACTTCCCGGATCCGGACGGGCCGATGACCGCGATCAGCGACTTCTCGGGGACGCCGAAGGAGACGTCCTTGAGGATCTGCTTCCCGCCGTCGACCGTCACCGTGAGGTGGCGGGCGGAGAAGGAGACCTCACCGGTGTCGACGAACTCTTCCAGCCGGTCCCCGACCAGCCGGAAGGTCGAGTGGCCGACACCGACGATGTCATTGGCTCCGATGAGCGCGGAGCCGGACTTGTGGAGCGGCAGACCGTTGACGTACGTGCCGTTGTGCGAGCCGAGGTCGCGGATCTCGAAGCGGCCGTCGGGCGTCGCGTGGAACTCGGCGTGATGGCGGGAGACCTGGAGGTCGGAGACGACCAGCTCGTTCTCCAGCGCACGACCGATGCGCATGACCCGGCCGAGGGCCAGCTGGTGGAACGTGGTCGGGCTGCGGTCGCCGTAGACCGGCGGCGCCCCCGCGGCACCGCCCTGTCCCGGTCCGGCCGGATGCCCGGGGCTCTGCTGGTGCGGCACCTTCTGGTGCGAGGGCGGCTGCTGCGGGACCTGCGGCTGCGGTGCCTGCTGCTGCCAGGCCTGCTGCGGGGCAGGAGCTTGGTGCGGGGCAGAGGCCTGGTGCTGGGCAGGGGCCTGGTGCGCGGGCGCCTGCTGTCCGTGCCAGCCCGCGCCGCCACCCTGCTGTTGCTGGTGGGGCTGCCGCACGGGTGCCTGCTGAGCAGCGGCCGCGTGCCCGGCGGCGGTGCCGGCGGCGGTGCTGAGGCTCACCCGGGGCCCGTCGGTGGCGTTGCCCAGACGCAGCACCGAGCCGGGGCCGATTTCCACCTGTTGGATCCGCTGACCCTGCACATAGGTGCCGTTGGTGCTGCCGTGGTCCTCGATGAACCAACTACGGCCGCTCCAGCTGATCGTGGCATGCCGCCACGACACCCTGGCATCGTCGATCGTCAGGTCGCCCTGCGGATCACGTCCAAGGGTGTACGACCTGGACGGATCGAGCGTCCAGGTGTTGCCATTCAATTCCAGTACGAGTTCCGGCACTCCGCGCCCCACTAGTTGTCCCCCGTGTTACCCCCGTCGCAGGGAGTCTAGGGATGCTGAACATCGTGGGGAACTATTCCAGGACCAGTCCCCGATCCGAAAGCCGGGCGGGTGAAGAGCGCGCGGAGACCTGTGCGAACGCCCCGGTACCGGGGGGCGAAACAGGCAGGTAACGAACGAAGTCCGGATGAAGGTCCGGTTAGCGCACAGAGAACGCACATCGACGGGATAACGGCAGATACGAGACACCTGGCGCGCCCGAGCGCAAGACCCGTACCGGCCAGATCCACGACGCCCCGCGTCCTCCGGGCCGAGACCGCCGAGAGCCGCGGACGGTACCGGGGCGATTCCGTCCGGCACTCGGGACGGGCGGCCGGAGGAGGCGACGGGACCGATACGGTGGGAGCACCATGAGCGCATCTCAGCCACCTCAGCCCCTCTCGCCCTCTGAGCCCCCTGAGCCCCCTGAGCCCCGTCGGGCCGACGGCACCGGCGGCGGGCCTCCTCCGGGCAGCGACGCACCCACGCTTCTCGTCAAGATCTTCGGCAAGGACCGTCCCGGCATCACCGCCGGCCTCTTCGACACCCTCGCCGCGTACGCGGTCGACGTCGTGGACATCGAGCAGGTCGTCACGCGGGGCCGCATCGTGCTGTGCGCTCTGGTCACCTCGCCCACCGCGGGCGGGACCACCGAGGGCGATCTGCGGGCGACCGTGCACAGCTGGGCCGACTCGCTGACGCTGCAGGCCGAGATCATCTCCGGCATCGGCGACAACCGCCCGCGCGGTGACGGCCGTTCCCATGTGACGGTGCTGGGCCACCCCCTGACCGCGGAGTCGACCGCCGCCATAGCGGCCACCATCACCTCGACCGGCGGGAACATCGACCGTATCTTCCGGCTGGCGAAGTACCCGGTCACCGCCGTCGAGTTCGCGGTGTCGGGGACCGGGACCGAACAGCTGCGGACCGCGCTGGCGACCGAGGCGGCGGAGATCGGCGTGGACGTCGCGGTGGTCTCGGCCGGGCTGAGTCGCCGGGCCCAGCGGCTGGTGGTCATGGACGTCGACTCCACGCTGATCCAGGACGAGGTGATCGAGCTCTTCGCGGCCCACGCGGGCTGCGAGGAACAGGTCGCCCGGGTGACCGAGCAGGCGATGCGCGGCGAGCTGGACTTCGAGCAGTCGCTGCACGCCCGGGTCGCGCTGCTGGCCGGTCTGGACGCCTCGGTGGTGGACAAGGTCCGCACCGAGGTACGGCTCACCCCCGGCGCCCGCACCCTGATCCGTACGCTCAAGCGGCTCGGCTATCAGGTCGGCGTCGTCTCCGGCGGCTTCACCCAGGTCACCGACGACCTGAAGGAACGGCTCGGCCTCGACTTCGCCTCCGCCAACACCCTGGAGGTGGTGGACGGCAGGTTCACCGGCCGGGTCGTCGGCGAAGTGGTGGACCGGGCGGGCAAGGCCCGGCTGCTGCGGAGCTTCGCCGAGCAGGCGGGGGTGCCGCTGGCCCAGACGGTGGCGATCGGGGACGGGGCGAACGATCTCGACATGCTGAACACCGCCGGGCTCGGCGTCGCGTTCAACGCGAAGCCGATGGTCCGCGAGGCGGCGCACACCGCGGTGAACGTGCCGTTCCTGGACACCGTGCTCTATCTGCTCGGCATCACCCGTGAAGAGGTCGAGGCGGCGGACGGTCTCGTCGACTGACGGCCCCCGGGCCGCCGGTCCCGGCACCGCACACCGTCCCACGTGGTCGTGCGCGGCCGTACGAGGAAGGGCCCCGGCACGGGATCTGCGCCGGGGCCCTGACCGTTCACGCGTACGGCGCTCAGTCGTTCGGCGTCCAATACTCGGTGAGCTTGCCGGCTCCGTGTTCCACGCTCTTGAAGGAGCCGGGGAACTCGACCACGGCGTAGGCGGCCGTGGGGAAGCCGTCCCGGGTCATCCGGGCCAGGGTGTCGCCCTCGGCCGATCCCGAGAGGGCGTCGGCGGCCCCGTGCATCCCGGGGTTGTGGCCGATGACCAGGAGGTTGCGCACCTCGTCCGGGGTCTCGTTGAACAGGGCGATCAGTTCACCGAGGGAGGCCTCGTACAGCCTCTCCTCGTAGACGGTCCGGGGGCGCTGGGAGAATTCATGGACCGCCAGCTTCCAGGTCTCCCGCGTCCTGGCGGCGCTGGAGCAGAGGGCCAGGTCGAAATCGATGCCGGAATCGGCGAGCCTGCGGCCGGCCACGGGCGCGTCCTTGCGGCCGCGCTCGGCCAGCGGGCGCTCATGATCGGAAGCCTGTGACCATTCCGCCTTGGCATGCCGGAGAAGGACGATCCTGCGAGGTGTCTCGACGCTCATACACCTCAGCTTCGCATGAAACGCGGCCCCCGGCGCAGGGTGTTGACGTGCTCGTCCGAGGAGTTGGCGCGCTGGTCCGGGGCTGCTTCGCCTCACCGGGACAGCAGCTGGAGGGTTCGCTCGATCAGCTGTCCGAGTGCGGGGTCGCCGGTGGTGGCGGCCTGGGCCTGTCCGGGGCTGAGAATCATCAGCAGCAGGGCGGCGAAGGCGACGGCGGGCAGGGCGACGGCCCACCAGGGCAGCCGGATCTCGACACCGTCCGCGGCCGGTCGGTGGGACCTGGTGTGCGTCGGTGTCGGCATGTCCGCCTCCGTCAAGTCATCGGGTCGTCACCGAACAACCTACGGACCGGAGGCGGCGGGCCCCATCCGGTGACCCACCCACTTCACCCTGACCCTGGCCCCCTAGGGGAAGGGGGTGCTAGCCCCACCCCTCGGGGTCTTCAGGGTCCCGCGGGCGGGTCCTCGGGCGTCAGGGCGAGGCGATCGTGGCGATCACACCGATGACGACGGTGATGAGGAGCATCGCCCCGAACACGAGGAGAAGCTTCTTCTGGCCGTTCTGGGGATTCGGATCGAGCACTGGCATGAGGCCAGTGTCGCATCTCAGCATTCGTCCTCGATCGTCCGGTCCCGGCCCGCGAGGATCCCGGCCGCCATCTGGGGAATCATGAGGCCGGCCATCAGCGCGATCGGCAGCCCCCAGCCACCGCTGTGCTGGTAGAGCACGCCGACGAGCAGCGGACCGGGGATCGAGAGCAGGTAGCCGGTCGACTGGGCGAAGGCGGAGAGCCGGACCACGCCCGCCCCGGACCGGGCCCGCATGCCGATCATCGTGAGGGCGAGGGGGAAGGCGCAGTTGGCCACCCCGAGGAGCAGGGCCCAGGCCCAGGCTCCGGCGGCGGGGGCGAGGTAGAGCCCGCCGTAGCCGATCAGGCCGCACAGGCCGAGGACGACGACGATGGGGCCCTGCTGCTTGAGCCGGGAGGCGACCCGGGGGATGACGAAGGCGAGCGGGACGCCCATCGCCATGGTGACCGCGAGCAGGAGTCCGGCCGTGCCGGCGGAGACCCCGGCGTCGCGGAAGATCTGCGGCATCCAGCCCATGGTGATGTAGGCGGCGGTCGCCTGGAGCCCGAAGAAGCAGGCGAGGCCCCACGCGGTGCGGCTGCGGGTGATCCGGAGGGCCGGCGCCTCGGTGCGCGCGGCGGCCGGACCCGAAGCGGCGGCCGACTGGCCGGGGGCCGGGGTCCGGTCGCGTACGAGGACGATCCAGGGCAGCACCGCGACGGCGGCGAGCACGGCCCAGACGGCCAGACCCGTCCGCCAGTTTCCGCCCAGCGCCCCGGTGACGGGGACGGTGACGGCGGCGGCCAGGGCGGTGCCGAGGGCCAGGGCCATGGAGTAGAGGCCGGTCATGGTGCCGACGCGGTCCGGGAACCAGCGCTTGACGATCACCGGCATCAGGATGTTGCTGACGGCGATGCCCATCAGGGCCAGGGCGCTGGCGGCCAGGAACCCGGCGGTGGAGCCGATGTACGGGCGGATGACCAGGCCCGCGGCGATGGCGGCCATGCCCGCGCAGACCACGGCGCCCGCCCCGAAGCGGCGGGCCAGGCGCGGTGCCATGACTCCGAAGACCGCGAAGCAGAGCGGCGGTACGGAGGTGAGGACCCCGGCCACGCTCCCGCTCATGTGCAGCCCGTCGCGGACCTCTTCGAGGAGGGCGCCGAGGCTGGTGATGGCGGGGCGGAGGTTCAGTGCGGCGAGGACGAGTCCCACGGCGATGAGGCGCAGCAGCCAGGGTGCGGGGGCCTCGCCCGCGCCGGGGAGCCGCTGGGCGTGGAGTTCGTGGGAGGTGCGCGCGGCGGGGCCGCGGTTCAGGGTCGGGGTCTGTGTCTCGTCGTCCGGCATGGAGCCATCATAGAATCATGGGATGATTGATTGTCCAATCACGTGACGCTCCCGGATTCCCTGAGAGAATCCGGGTCGGATCCGACAGCTCACGAGCAAGGAGCACCATGGCGTTGACGTCTCCGCGGCGTTCGGCACTCGCCGACCAGGTGATCGCCCAGCTGAGGAATCAGATCACCTCGGGCGAGTGGCCGGTCGGCTCGCGGATTCCGACCGAACCCGAGCTGGTCGAGCAGCTGGGCGTGGCCCGGAACACCGTCCGCGAGGCCGTGCGTGCCCTCGCGCACAACGGGCTGCTGGACATCCGGCAGGGCTCCGGCACGTATGTGATCGCCACGAGCGAGCTGGCCGGGGTGATGCACCGCAGGTTCGCCGCGGCCGATCCGCGTCATATCGCGGAGCTGCGCTCGACGCTGGAGTCGTCGGCGGCCCGGCTGGCGGCGTCCCGGCGCACCGAGCGGGATCTGCGACAGCTGGACACGTTGATGGTCCGCCGCGAGGAGGCCTGGGCGTCGGGGAACGCGGAGGCGTTCGTGGCCGCGGACGCGACGCTGCATCTGGCGGTGGTCGCGGCCTCGCACAACGACGTCCTGACCGAGCTCTACGCCGACCTCGGGGATCTGCTGCGCGACTACCTGCGGGGCGATGTGGGGCCCGAGCTGCGGCCGGAGAACCACATGGACCACGGCCGACTGGTCGAGGCGATCCGGTCCGGGGACGCGGAGACGGCGGCGGCCGAGGCGGCGAGCCACGCGCTGACCTGCCTGACGGACCGGGTGTAGCGGCGCGGCGGACCGCGTACGGCGAAGGCGGAGGCAGCGCTCCGATCAGACGGGGCCGGGACGGTGGCTGACCCAGGCCGTGGCGATCTCCTTCCAGCAGCGGTCCTCCAGGCGTACGGTGCGGCCGGGCTCCACCGCGACCGCGGCGCCGTCCGCGTCGACGTCCCACCAGCGGTCGCATTCGGTGTGCAGCCGGACCAGGTCGGTGGAGGGGTAGGGGTTGTGGCAGTAGGCGACGACCCGGGAGCCCTCGACGGACGTACGGCACTCCGAGCCGGCCGGTTCGGGTTTCGGGGGCTCCGCCCGCGTACCGGAGTCGGCTCCTCTGGCGGCGTGGACTCCCAGGGGTACGGCGAGTGCGGCGATGACCACCGGGGCGGCCAGTAGGAGACGGGTCCGGCGGCGCGTGGGACGCACGGCGATCTCCCTCCCGCAGCCTGACAAGAAGTCCGGTTCCTCCTCATTCTGCGGTGGATCGGCCGACATTTCGACCGGAGCGGCAGCGGGAGGCCACGGGGTGCGAGACGGCCCCCGGCCGCGTACCGCCTCCGGAGGACCGGGAGGAGGTACGCGGCCGGGGGCCGTCGGCGGGGTGGTTCGCGGGTCAGGCGCCCATCATGTGCACGCCGCTGTCGACGTGGATGATCTCGCCCGTGGTGCGCGGGAAGAAGTCGGAGAGCAGGGCGACGATGCCGCGGCCGGCCGGCTCCGGGTCGTTCATGTCCCAGGCCAGCGGGGCGCGGGTGTTCCAGACGTCGGCCAGTTCCTCGAAGCCCGGGATGGACTTGGCGGCCATGGAGCGGAGCGGTCCGGCCGAGATCAGGTTGCAGCGCAGCCCGTCCTTGCCCAGGTCACGGGCGAGGTAGCGGGAGGTGGCCTCCAGCGCGGCCTTGGCCGGGCCCATCCAGTCGTACTGCGGCCAGGCGTACTGGGCGTCGAAGGTGAGGCCGACGATCGAGCCGCCCTCGCTCATCAGCGGCTTGCAGGCCATGGCCAGCGACTTCAGGGAGAACGCCGAGACGTGCATCGCGGTGGCGACGGACTCGAACGGCGTGCTGAGGAAGTTGCCGCCGAGCGCGTCCTGCGGCGCGAAGCCGATGGAGTGGACGACGCCGTCCAGGGAGCCGAGCTCCTCGCGCACCAGGCCGGCGAGCCGGTCCAGGTGCTCCTGGTTGGTCACGTCCAGCTCGATGACCTTGGCCGGCTTCGGCAGCTTCCTGGCGATGCGCTCGGTCAGGGTGGGGCGGGGGAAGGCCGTCAGGATGACCTCGGCCCCCTGCTCCTGGGCCACCTTCGCGGCGTGGAACGCGATGGACGACTCCATCAGCACCCCGGTGATCAGGATGCGCTTGCCGTCGAGAATTCCGCTCATGGTGATCAGTGACCCATGCCCAATCCGCCGTCAACGGGAATGACGGCTCCAGTGATGTACGACGCGTCGTCGGAGGCGAGGAAGCGCACCGCGGCGGCGATCTCCTCGGGCCGCGCGTAGCGGCCGAGCGGCACCTGGGACACGATGCCCTTGCGCTGCTCCTCGGTGAGCACCTGGGTCATGTCGGTGTCGACAAAACCGGGGGCGACGACGTTGAACGTGATGTTCCGCGAACCGAGTTCACGGGCCAGCGACCGGGCGAAGCCGACGAGCCCGGCCTTGGAGGCGGCGTAGTTGGCCTGGCCGGCCGAGCCGAGGAGGCCGACGACGGAGGAGATCAGGACGACCCGGCCCTTCTTGGCGCGCAGCATGCCGCGATTGGCGCGCTTGACGACCCGGAAGGTCCCGGTGAGGTTGGTGTCGAGGACGGAGGTGAAGTCCTCCTCCGACATCCGCATCAGCAACTGGTCCTTGGTGATGCCGGCGTTGGCGACCAGCACCTCCACGGGACCGTGCTTCTCCTCGATCTCCTTGTAGGCCTGCTCCACCTGCTCGACGTCCGTGATGTCGCAGCGCACCGCGAGGACACCGGCTTCGGTGAGCACCTGGGGCGGCTCTCCGGAGCGGTAGGTGATCGCGACCTGGTCGCCGTTGTCGGCGAAGGCGCGGGCGATGGCGAGGCCGATGCCCCGGTTTCCTCCGGTGACGAGAACCGAGCGGCTCAACGGATCACCCTTTCCTTGGCGGTGTGGTACATCGAAAAACCTATCGGTACCGTGCGCCGATCGAGGAATCGGGCCCTGACAGTGGCTCGTCCGGGGCGCTGTCGGGTTCCTACAGTCCGCGCGGTTACGTGGTCGGCCCACGCGTCCTCGATATCCCCCGGTGTGGTCACCCTCCGGCATGGTTCACTGCCGTGGTGTATCGAGAAGGGAACTCCCTGTGCCCCACGAGGTAGATCAGTCATTCCTGGCCCTGCCGTCGCGCGCGCTGGCCGACGCGGCGCTCGCCAGAGCGCGGGCGCTGGGCGCGACCCACGCCGACTTCCGGCTGGAGCGGGTGCGCAGCGCCTCCTGGCGGCTGCGGGACGCCCGGCCGGCCGGCGCGTCGGACAGCACGGACCTCGGGTACGCGGTGCGGGTGGTGCACGGCGGTGCGTGGGGGTTCGCCTCGGGCGTCGACCTGACGATGGACGCCGCCGCGAAGGTGGCCTCGCAGGCCGTCGCGATGGCGAAGCTGTCGGCGAAGGTGATCGCGGCCGCCGGTTCCGGTGAAAGTGCGCGCAGCGCTTCCGCCGAGGGGCGGTGGCGGGAGACGGGCGGGAGGGTGGAGCTGGCGGACGAGCCGGTCCACGGCGAGCGGACCTGGGTCTCGGCGTACGACGTCGACCCCTTCTCCGTACCGGACGAGGAGAAGGCGGCCCTGCTCGCCGAGTGGAGCGGGCGGCTGCTGGGCGCGGAGGGAGTCGCGCATGTGGACGCGTCCCTGATGACCGTGCACGAGAACAAGTTCTACGCGGACACGGCGGGCACCGTCACCACGCAGCAACGGGTGCGGATCCACCCGCAGTTCACCGCCGTCGCGGTGGACGGCACGAGCGGTGAGTTCGACTCGATGCGGACCATCGCACCGCCGGCGGGCCGGGGCTGGGAGTATCTGACCGGGACCGGCTGGGACTGGAACGACGAGCTGGAGCGGATCCCCGGGCTGCTCGCGGAGAAGATGCGCGCGCCGAGCGTCGAGGCGGGAACGTACGACCTGGTCGTCGACCCCTCGAACCTGTGGCTGACCATTCACGAGTCGATCGGGCACGCCACCGAGCTGGACCGGGCGCTGGGGTACGAGGCGGCGTACGCCGGGACCTCGTTCGCCACCTTCGACCAGCTGGGCAAGCTGGCGTACGGCTCCCCTGTGATGAACGTGACCGGTGACCGTACGGCCGAGCACGGGCTCGCGACGATCGGGTACGACGACGAGGGCGTCGAGGCGCAGTCGTGGGACCTGGTGAAGGACGGCACGCTGGTCGGCTACCAGCTGGACCGCCGCATCGCGAAGCTGACGGGCCTCGGCCGCTCCAACGGCTGCGCGTACGCGGACTCGCCGGGCCATGTCCCCGTGCAGCGCATGGCCAATGTGTCCCTGAAGCCGGATCCGGGCGGGCTGTCGACGGAGGACCTGATCGGCGGGGTGGAGCGCGGGATCTACGTGGTCGGCGACCGGTCCTGGTCGATCGACATGCAGCGCTACAACTTCCAGTTCACCGGGCAGCGGTTCTTCCGCATCGAGAACGGACGGCTGGCCGGGCAGCTGCGCGATGTGGCGTACCAGGCGACGACCACGGACTTCTGGGGCTCGATGGAGAAGGTCGGCGGCCCCCAGACTTACGTCCTGGGCGGCGCGTTCAACTGCGGCAAGGCCCAGCCTGGCCAGGTCGCGGCGGTCTCGCACGGCTGCCCCTCCGCCCTCTTCCGGGGCGTCAACATCCTCAACACGACGCAGGAGGCCGGACGATGAGCCGCGTCAGCAAGCCGTACGAGATCGTCGAGCGTGCTCTGGAGCTGTCCACCACCGACGGTCTGGTGGTCATCGCCGACGAGCAGTCGTCCGCGAACCTTCGCTGGGCGGGCAACACGCTCACCACGAACGGGGTGACCCGGGGGCGGACCCTGACCGTCATCGCGACCGTGGACGGGGCGAAGGGGACGGCGTCCGGCGTCGTCTCCCGGTCCGCGGTGACCACAAGCGACGTGGAGCCGCTGGTGCGGGCCGCCGAGGCCGCCGCACGGGGCGCGGATCCGGCTGAGGACGCGCAGCCGCTGTTGAGCGGGACGCCCTCCTCCCCCGGCTTCACGGACGCGCCCGCCGAGACCGGCCCGGAGGTCTTCGCCGACTTCGCCCCGGCGCTCGGCGACGCCTTCGCGCGCGCCCGGGCCGGGGGCCGCGAGCTGTACGGGTTCGCGAACCATGAGCTGACCTCCACCTACCTGGGGACGTCGACGGGGCTGCGGCTGCGCCACGACCAGCCGAACGGGACGCTGGAGCTGAACGCGAAGTCGCCGGACCGTACGCGCTCCGCGTGGGCAGGCCGGGCGACCCGGGACTTCAAGGACGTCGACCCGGCGGCGATGGACGTGGAGCTGGCGCGGCGGCTGCGCTGGGCGGAGCGGCGCGTCGAGCTGCCCGCCGGACGGTACGAGACGCTGCTGCCGCCGTCCGCGGTCGCGGACCTGCTGATCTACCAGCTCTGGTCGTCGACCGCGCGGGACGCCGTGGAGGGCCGGACGGTGTTCTCCACGCCGGGCGGCGGTACGCGGCTGGGCGAGAGGCTCGCCCCGCTTCCGCTCACGCTGCGCAGCGACCCGCATGCTCCGGGTCTGGAGTCGGCGCCGTTCGTGATCGCGCACTCCTCCGGCGACAGCGGTTCCGTCTTCGACAACGGGCTGCCGCTGGCCCCGACGGACTGGGTCCGGGAAGGGAAGCTGGAGCGGCTGACGACGACCCGGCACACGGCGGGCCTGACCGGGCTGCCGGTCGCCCCGGCCATCGACAATCTGCTGCTGGAGGGCGGCGGCGAGCGGTCGCTGGAGGAGATGGTCGCCGCGACGTCCGGGCGGGCGTTGCTGCTGACCTGCCTCTGGTACATCCGCGAGGTGGACCCGGCGACGCTGCTGCTGACGGGGCTGACCCGGGACGGCGTCTATCTGGTCGAGGACGGCGAGGTGGTCGGCGAGGTGAACAACTTCCGGTTCAACGAGTCGCCGGTGGACCTGTTGTCCCGGGCCTCGGAGGCGGGGCGTACGGAGAAGACGCTGCCGCGCGAGTGGGGCGACTGGTTCACCCGGGCCGCGATGCCCGCGCTGCGCATCCCGGACTTCAACATGAGCTCGGTCAGCCCGGGGGTGTGACCCGCCTAGACTGACACCTAGATTTCCACCTTCGTAAGGAGCACCGGAACCGTGACGGACATCGTCGACGAGCTGAAGTGGCGCGGGCTGTTCGCCCAGTCCACTGACGAGGACGCATTGCGCAAGGCTCTCGCGGACGGTCCCGTCACCTTCTATTGCGGCTTCGACCCGACCGCTGCCAGCCTGCATGTGGGGCACCTGGTGCAGGTGCTCACCATGCGGCGGCTCCAGCAGGCCGGGCTGAGGCCGCTCGCCCTGGTGGGGGGTGCGACGGGTCAGATCGGTGACCCCAGGCCCACCGCCGAGCGCACGCTGAACGACCCGGAGACCATCGCGGCCTGGGTGCAGAGGCTGCGCGGGCAGATCGAGCCCTTCCTCACCTTCGAGGGCCCGAACGCGGCGACGATGGTCAACAACCTGGACTGGACCGCGGGCATGTCCGCGATCGAGTTCCTGCGGGACATCGGCAAGCACTTCCGGGTCAACAAGATGCTCACCAAGGACTCGGTCGCCCGGCGGCTGGAGTCGCAGGAGGGCATCAGCTACACGGAGTTCAGCTACCAGCTGCTCCAGGGCATGGACTTCCTGGAGCTGTACCGCCGGTACGGCTGCACCCTTCAGCAGGGCGGCAGCGACCAGTGGGGCAACCTCACCGCGGGCATCGACCTGATCCACCGGCTGGAGCCGGGCGCGGTCGTGCACGCGCTCGCGACGCCGCTGATGACGAAGGCGGACGGGACGAAGTTCGGCAAGTCCGAGAGCGGCGCCGTCTGGCTCGATCCGGAGATGACGACGCCGTACGCGTTCTACCAGTTCTGGCTGAACGTGGACGATCGGGACGTCTCACGCTACCTGCGCATCCTCAGTTTCAAGAGCCGTGAGGAGCTTGAGGAGCTGGAGAAGCTGACCGAGGAGCGGCCGCAGGCCCGCTCCGCGCAGCGCGCGCTGGCCGAGGAGCTGACCACACTGGTGCACGGCGGTGCGCAGTGCGCCGCCGTCATCGCGGCGTCGAAGGCGCTGTTCGGGCAGGGCGACCTGGCCGAGCTGGACGAGGCGACGCTGAGCGCGGCCCTGTCCGAGGTGCCGGGCGCCACCGTCGCCGAGCTGGGTCCGCTGGTGGACCTGCTGGTGGAGGTCGGTCTGGCGCCCAGCAAGTCGGGGGCGCGCCGCACGGTGAAGGAGGGCGGCGCCTACGTGAACAACGTGAAGGTCGTCGACGGCGAGGTCGCACCGTCCACCGAGGAGCTGCTGCACGGGCGCTGGCTGGTGCTGCGCCGGGGCAAGAAGAACCTGGCGGCGGTGGAGGTCGGCCCGGTCGGCTGACCTCCCACGCAGCGCAGGGCCGGGGGGGGGGGGGGGGGGGGGGGGGGGGGGGGGGGGGGGGGGGGGGGGGGGGGGGGGGGGGGGGGGGGGGGGGGGGGGGGGGGTGGGGGGGGGGGGGGGGGGGGGGGGGGGGGGGGGGGGGGGGGGGGGGGGGGGGGGGGGGGGGGGGGGGGGGGGGGGGGGGGGGGGGGGGGGGGGGG
>NZ_JBIWLQ010000037.1:0-28291 GCF_044766265.1 Streptomyces sp. NPDC102283 | reverse complement strand
CGGGGTGGTATGGCGTCGGTGTCGTTGCCGGTGGGTGTGGTGGCTGGGCGTCTTGCGGGGTGGGGTGGTCGGTTGTCGGTGGCGGCGGTGAACGGTCCGTTGTCGACGGTGGTGTCGGGTGACGCGGACGCGGTGGCGGGGCTCCTTGAAGAACTTACCGGTGAGGGTGTCCGGGCTCGTCGTGTCGAGGTCGACTACGCGTCGCATTCCTTGCATGTGGAGGAGATCCGTGAGCGGTTGCTCGCCGATCTGGCGGGGATCGCTCCCGTTTCGGGTTCGGTGCCGTTCTTCTCGACGGTGACGGGTGGCTGGCTGGACACGAAGGCTCTGGACGCGGAGTACTGGTACCGGAACCTGCGGGAGACGGTCCGGTACGAGGAGGCCACCCGCGCGTTGTTGGGGGAGGGTTTCCGGTTCTTCGTGGAGGCCGGTCCGCATCCGGTGCTGGGTGTTGCGGTGGGGGAGTCGGTGGAGGCCGCGGGTGTGGATGCCGCGGTGCTGGGGACGCTGCGGCGTGATGAGGGTGGTCTGGCTCAGGTGTTGCGTGCGGTGGGCCGTGCGTGGGAGCGCGGCCTGGAGGTGGACTGGTCGGGTGTGTTCCCGGGGGCGCGGCGCGTCGAGCTGCCGACGTACGCCTTCCAGCGCAACCGCTACTGGCCCGAGCCGGCGCCCACCACGGCGGCCGATGTGGGCTCGGCCGGGCTCGACCCGGCCCACCACCCCGTCCTCGGAGCGGCCATCGAACTGGCCGACACGGGCGAGCTGCTGCTCAGCGGCCGGTTGTCGCTGCGTACCCACCCCTGGCTCGCCGACCACGCTGTGGCCGGTACGGTTCTGCTGCCCGGCGCTGCCTTCGCGGAACTCGCCGTACGCGCGGCGGACGAGGCCGGATGCCAAGCGGTGGAGGAACTGACACTCCAGTCACCGCTGTTGATACCCGCTGACACCGCCGTCCGCCTGCAAGCGCGGGTCGGCGTCGCGGACGCGTGCGGCAACCGCTCCCTGGACCTGTTCTCCTGCCGCGAGGACGCGACGACCCCGCACTGGACCGCGCACGCTACCGGCGTGCTCACCGCCGACGCCACGACCCGGGAGCGGCCGTCCGCACCGGCACCGGACGGCGTCGGCTCCTGGCCCCCGCCCGGCGCCGTCCCGGTCCCCGTCGACGAGTTGTACGAGCGGTTCCACGCCTCGGGTTACGGCTACGGACCCGCCTTCCGCGGGCTCACCATGGCCTGGCGCCGAGGCGACGACATCTTCACCGAGGTACGCCTGCCCGAGGACCAGCACCGGTCCGCCTCCGCCTTCGGTGTGCACCCCGCCCTCCTGGACGCCGCCCTCCAGGGGCTGTTTCTGCGCGCTCAGCCGGAAACCGGACCGGGCCCGGACCGGCCGTCCGCCGGCCTGCCGTTCTCCTGGAGCGGAGTCAGGCTGTACGCCTCCGGAGCCACCGCGCTCAGGGTGCGGCTCGGCTTCCGGCCGGACGGATCGGTGTCGATCGACGCGACCGACCCGAACGGCCTTCCGGTCGCGTCGGTCGAGGCGCTCGCCGTCCGCCCGATCGATCTCGACACCCTCCGCCCGGGCGGAGGCCCGGAGTCCCTCTACCGACTGCAGTGGTCGGCGGCGCCCGCCACCGCACCCGCCGACCCTCTCGGACACTGCGTCGTCCTCGGCGGCGGGGAACTCTTCCCGGACAGCCATCCGGACCTGGCCGCGCTCGGCGCCGAGCTGGACGGGGGAGCGCCGTCGCCCGCCGTGGTGCTGGCCTGGTGCGACCGCACCCCGCACCTCCCGTCCCCGCCCGACGCCGCGTCCGTGCACACCGCACTGGATGATGTCCTGCGGCTCGTCCAGGACTGGCTGGCCGACCCGCGGTGGGACGACGGCACCCGGCTCGTAATCGTCACCCGGGGCGCGGTCTCCACGGCAGCCGGTGAGGAGGTCACCGACCTCGCCGGCGCCGCGGTCCGCGGCCTCGTCCGCTCCGCCCAGTCCGAGCATCCGGACCGCTTCCTGCTGATCGATACCGACGACGCGGCCGCCGTGACCGGTCTGCTGCCCCGGGCACTGGCCGGAACGGAACCCCAACTGGCGATACGGGTCGGACAGCTCCTCGCGGCCCGTCTCACCAGGGCCACCATCGCGACGGACCCGGACCCGGACCCGGGCACGGGCGTGCTCTCGGGCTCGGACCCGGACACATCGTCCGGTATCGCCGCGAACGGGGGAACCGTCCTTGTCACCGGGGCCGGCGGCGCGCTCGGCGGCCTGGTGGCACAGCACCTCGTGACCGCGCACGGCGTACGGAACCTGCTGCTCGTCGGCAGGCGCGGTGCGGACGCCCCGGGCCTGGCCGACCTTGCCGCCGAACTGCGCGGACTCGGCGCCCGGGTGGACGTGGAGGCATGTGACGTCGCCGACCGGGACGCGCTCGCCGCCCTGCTCGCAGGCATCCCCGTCGGCCGTCCGCTGAGCGCGGTCGTCCACGCGGCCGGCGTCCTGGACGACGGGACGGTCGAGTCGCTGACCCCCGCGCGGATGCGCCACGTACTGAGGCCCAAGGTCGACGCGGTCCTCAACCTGCACGCCCTCACCCGTGATCTGCCGCTGTCGGCCTTCGTCCTGTTCTCCTCCGCGTCCGCCACGGTCGGCAACGCCGGGCAGGGCAACTACGCGGCAGCCAACGCCTTCCTCGACGCGTTCGCCCAGCATCGCCGGGCCCTGAAACTGCCCGCCCAGTCACTCGCCTGGGGCCTGTGGGCGCACCGCAGCACGATGACCGGGACGCTCACCGCCGCTGACCTGCGGCGCATGTCCCGGGGAGGCACCTCGGCCATCGGCAGCGAAGAAGGTCTGGCACTGTTCGACGCGGCGCTCACCCTGGACGAACCGCTGCTCGTCCCGGTCAAGATCGACTTCGGCCGGCTCCGGACGGCGGCCCGGACCGCACCCGTCCCGGCCCTGCTCTCGGCTCTGGTACCCGGCACCCCACGCCGCCCCGCCTCCGGGGCGGACGCCGCGGAAGCGGACTCGCTGCGCAGCCGGCTGACCGCCCTCACCCCGGAGGAACGCGTCGCTACCCTGCTCGACCTGGTCCGGAGCCGGGGCGCCGAAGTCCTCGGCCACGGCGGAGCCGGGAGCATCGAACCGGACCAGGCGTTCAAGGACCTCGGCTTCGACTCGCTCACCTCCGTCGAACTCCGCAACCGGCTCAGCGCCGCCACCGGCCGCCGGCTTCCCGCGACCCTGGTCTTCGACCACCCCACCCCGGCCGCCGTCGCCGCCTACCTCACCAGGCGCCTGGTACCCGACGGGCCGGGCGGCCCCGCCGCCACCGGGAAGGCCGCCGGGACGCCGGGCCGGGCGGACCGCGAGGACCACGAGATCAGCTCCCTGCTCGCCGCGATCCCACCCGCCGCACTGCGCCGGGCCGGTCTCCTCGACGCGCTCCTGGACCTCGCCGACCGACCGGAGGCGCCGGCTCCCGCCGCCGACGACATCAATGGCATGACCGTCGGCGAACTCGTCCGGATGGCCCTGGGCGGCGAACGTGACTGACCGACAGCCGCAGAAGGAGAAGCCGAACCCCATGCCCACCGACACTGACCAGGTGGTCACCGCCCTGCGTGCCTCGTTGCTGGACAACCAGCGCCTGCGGCAGGAGAACCGACGGCTCCGCGACGACTCCGCCGAGCCCGTCGCCATCGTGGCGATGAGCTGCCGCTACCCCGGCGGCGTGCGTACCCCTGAAGACCTGTGGGAGCTGCTGGTCAAGGAACGCGACGCGGTCTCGCCGTTCCCCACCGACCGCGGCTGGGACGTCGAGGGCGGCTTCGACGCCGACCCCGACGCCCCCGGCACCTTCTACGTCCGTGAAGGCGGCTTCCTCCACGATGCGACCGGCTTCGACCCCGGCTTCTTCGGCATCTCCCCGCGCGAGGCCCTTGCCATGGACCCGCAGCAGCGGCTGCTGCTGGAAGCGTCCTGGGAAGCGGTGGAACGTGCGGGCATCGACCCGACGACCCTGCGCGGCAGCCGCACCGGCGTCTACACCGGGGTGATCTACAGCGAATACGCGTCCCGGCTCGACCAGGTGCCCGACGAAGTGGAAGGTTTCCTCGGTACCGGCACCATCCCCAGCGTCGCCTCGGGCCGGATCGCCTACACCCTGGGCCTGGAAGGCCCGGCGGTCACCCTGGACACCGCCTGTTCGTCCTCCCTGGTCGCCGTCCACCTCGCCTGCCAAGGGCTGCGCTCCGGCGACACCACCCTCGCCCTGGCCGGCGGGGTGACCGTGATGTCCACCCCCGGCCTGTACGTCGGATTCAGCCGCCAGCGTGGCCTGGCCCCCGACGGTCGCAGCAAGTCCTTCTCGTCCGCGGCGGACGGCGCCGGGTTCGGGGAGGGACTGGGCCTGCTCCTGCTGGAACGGCTCTCGGACGCCCGGCGCGCGGGGCATCCCGTCCTGGCCGTCATCCGCGGCTCGGCCGTCAACCAGGACGGCGCCAGCAACGGGCTGACCGCCCCGAACGGGCCCGCGCAGCAGCGCGTCATCAGCGAGGCGCTCGCCCGTGCGGGACTCGCCCCGTCAGAGGTGGACATGGTAGAGGCGCACGGCACCGGCACCACCCTCGGCGACCCCATCGAGGCCCAGGCGCTGCTGGCCACGTACGGGCAGGACCGGCCCGCCGGACGTCCGCTGTGGCTGGGATCGCTGAAGTCCAACCTGTCCCACACCCAGGCCGCCGCGGGCGTCGGCGGGGTGATCAAGTCGGTGCTGGCGATGCGGCAGGGCGTGATGCCGCGCACCCTGCACGTCGACCGCCCCTCGCCCCGCATCGACTGGACCGAGGGAGCCGTCTCCCTGCTCACCGAGGCCACCCCCTGGCCGGAGACGGGACGGCCGCGCCGGACCGGGGTGTCCTCCTTCGGTGCCAGCGGGACCAACGCCCACATCGTCCTCGAACAGGCCCCCGCCGCCCCGCCCGCCCCCACCGGCTCAACGGCCGCCACCGACAGGCCGGTTGACCGGTCCGCCACGCCGGAGCCGGTGCCCACCGCCGTCCCCTGGATACTGTCGGCGCGTACCCCGGATGCGCTGCGCGCACAGGCGGCGGCGCTGCACGAGCGGGTGGTGGCGGAACCAGGTCTGAGCGTGGTGGACGTGGGTCATTCGCTGGTGGTGGGGCGTTCGCGGTTCGCGGAGCGCGCCGTGGTGGTGGGGGCGGACCGGGATGAGCTGCTGGCCGGTGTCGCCGCCCTGTCACGGGAAGTGGGCTCGTCGGGCGTGGTGGCCGGCGCCGGGCTGCTCCCGGGCCGTTCGGTGCTCGTGTTCCCTGGCCATGGCTCGCAATGGGTGGGGATGGCGGCGGAGCTGCTGGGCGAATCGGAGGTGTTCGCGGAACGGATGGCGGAGTGCGGGCGGGCTCTGGCGCCGTACATCGACTGGTCGTTGGCGGAAGCGCTGGGCTCGGAGCGGCTGCTGGCGCGGGTCGACGTGGTGCAGCCGGTGCTGTGGGCCGTGATGGTGTCGTTGGCGGAGGTGTGGCGTGCGTTCGGCGTTGTTCCGGACGCTGTGGTCGGCCACTCCCAGGGCGAGATCGCGGCCGCTTGCGTGGCGGGCGGCCTGAGCCTCGACGACGGGGCCCGTGTGGTGGCGTTGCGTTCCCGTGCGGTGGGGGTGCTGGCGGGCCGCGGTGGCATGGCCTCGGTGCCGTTGCCGGTGGACGTGGCACGGGAGCGCACCGCCCCGTGGGCGGGCCGCCTGTCGGTGGCCGCGGTCAACGGCCCGTCGTCGACGGTGGTGTCGGGCGACGCGGACGCGGTCACGGCACTGGTGCAGGAACTCCTGGCGGAAGGGGTATGGGCGAGTCCCGTCGAAGTCGACTACGCGTCGCACTCCTCGCACGTGGAGGAGATCCGCGAGCGCCTGCTGTCCGACCTGGACGGCATCACCCCCCTCTCGGGTGCGGTGCCGTACTACTCCAGCGTGACCGGCGGCCTGCTGGACACGAAGGCCCTGGACGCCGAGTACTGGTACCGCAACCTCCGGCAGACCGTCGAGTTCGAGCGGGCGACCCGCTCGCTCCTCGCGGCCGGGCACCGCGTCTTCATCGAGTCCAGCCCTCAGCCCGCCCTGATGTACGGGATCGAGGACACGGCCGCCGACGCGGGCGCCCCGGAGACGCTGGTGCTCGACACCCTGCGGCGCGGGGCCGGAGGGCTCCGCCGGCTCCAGCTCGCCCTTGCCGAGGCACACGTCCGGGGCCTGCGCGTCGACTGGGAGCGGCTGTTCGCGGGAACCGGCGCCCAGCGGGTGGACCTGCCCACCTACGCCTTCCAGCGACGCCGCTACTGGCTCGACGCCCTGCCGGCCGACCGGGACCCGGCGGCCACCGGCCAGTCCGCCGTGGACCACCCGCTGCTCGGCGCCGAGGTCGAACTGCCCGACGACGCGGGCACCCTCTTCACCGGCCGGCTCTCTTCGGCCACACACCCCTGGCTCCTCGACCACGCCGTGGCCGGAGCCGTGATCCTGCCCGGCGCGGCCCTCGTGGAGCTGGCCGCGCACGTGGGCCGCCGCCTCGGCTGTGCTCTCGTGGAGGAACTGACCCTCGCCGCACCGCTGCTGCTGCCAGGCGACGCCGACGACGACCACGCCGTGCAACTGCGCGTACGGGTGGGGGCCGAGGACGGGACGGGGCGGCGCCCGGTGGAGTTCCACTCCCGGCCCGAGGCCACTCCCGGCGCAGCCGCCCGGACCTGGACCCGGCACGCGACCGGCACGGTCGGCCCCCGGGACCCCTCGGCCGACGGGGACGACACGGCCGAACCGGCCGGCGCGTGGCCCCCGCCCGACGCCGTCCCCCTGGACGTGGACGAACTGTACGGGCTGCTCGAAGCCCGGGGCGTCGCCTACGGCCCGGCGTTCCGGGGCCTGCGCGCCGCCTGGCGCACCACGGACGCGATCCACGCCGAAGTGGCCCTGCCCGATGACCTCTCCGGTACCGGAGCGGACGGCTTCGCAGTGCACCCGGCCCTCCTGGACGCAGCCCTCCAGACGGCCGGTCTGCGCGAAAGCGCGGGGACCGCGGAGCCCGCTGACGGCGTCCCTCTGCCGTTCTCCTGGCAGCGCGTCGCGATCGAAACCTCCGATGAGCCGGTGCTGCGCGTCCGGCTGCGCCCCGACGGCCCCGACGCCGTCGCCGCGCGGATCACCGACCTCTCGGGGCGTACCGTGGCGACGGTCGGCTCGCTCACCCTGCGCACGGCTTCCACCGCCGCACTGCGGGCGTCCTCAGGCTCCGTCTTCCACGTCGGCTGGACGCCGGTCACTGCCGGGCCCGGCCCGCGCCCCGTCACCCGCTGGGGCCTCCTCGGCCCGCGGGACGAGCGGCTGCTGCCGGTCGCCTTACCCGCCGAACCCCTGTCCGCGACACCCGACGCGATGCTGCTGACCTGCCCCCCGTCCGCCGACACCGTGACCGCGGACGGTGCGACCGCGGACGTTCTTGCCCATGACGAGGGCCCCGAGGCGGTGCACGCGGTCGCGTCCGGGGTCCTGGGCCGCATCCAGGCCCACCTGGCCGACGACACCACCGCTCGTACGCCCCTGGTGGTGCTCACCCGGGGTGCGACCGGCCCGCTCGGCGCGCGGCCGCAGCCGGTGGACCTCGGCGCGGCGGCCGTCTGGGGCATCCTGAGGACCGCTCAGCTCGAACACCCCGACCGGTTCGTGCTGCTGGACACCGAAGGGCCGGACCCGGACGGTCTCGGCGACGCGCTCGCCGATCTCCTGGCCACGGGCGAACCACAGGCGGCCCTGCGTGGCGGCGTCCTGTACGCGCCCCGGCTGATACGGCCGACGGCCACCACCTCCACCACGCCCCCCGGCCCCGCGACAGCGACCCGGTCGCCAGGCTCGTTCGGGCCGTCCGAGGGGACGGTACTGCTGAGCGGCGGCGGCACTCTCGCGGCCGTCCTGGCACGCCACCTGGTCGCCGCGCACGGGGTACGCCACCTCCTCGTGCTGAGCCGCCGCGGCGCCGCCGCCCCCGGCATGCCGGAACTGACGGCGGAGCTGGCCGAGGCCGGAGCCGAACTGACCTCCGTCAGCTGCGATGTGTCGGACCATCAGGAATTGGCCGCCGCCCTCGCGGCTATCCCCGAACGCCATCCGCTGTCCGCCGTGGTCCACACCGCCGGAGTGCTCGACGACGGTCTGCTGGACGGGCTGACGGGGGAGCGGATGGCCGCCGTCCTGCGGCCCAAGTTCGACGCCGCCCGCCACCTCGACCAGCTGACGCGGGGAGCGGACCTCTCGGCGTTCGTCGTCTTCTCCTCCGCCGCGGGCGTACTGGGCAGCCCCGGCCAGGCGTCCTATGCGGCCGCCAACGCCGCGCTCGACGCCCTCACCGCGGAACGCCGACGGCTCGGGCTGCCGGGCCTGTCCCTGGCCTGGGGGCCCTGGGAGCGGGTGAGCGGGATGACGGCGGATCTCGGCGATGCCGAACGGCGACGCATCGACCGGCGCGGTGCCCGCGGCCTCTCCGACGATGAGGCCATGGCCCTGCTGGACACCGTGTGCGCCGTGGACGCCGCCCCGCCGGGAGACGGGAGCCCCGTCGTCCTGGCCCACCTCGACCTCAGCGCGCGCGGCGGCGGTCCGGTGCACCCGATGCTGCGCTCCCTGGTCCGGCGCAGCCCGACCGCGACGACCGGAGCGAAGGGGACGCCGACCGCCGCCGCAGCGCTGCGGCACCGGCTCGACACCGCCGCCGACGCACAGGACCGCGAGCTGGTCCTGTGCGAACTCGTCGTCGCCCAGGCCGCCGAAGTCCTCGGCCACACCGACTCAGGGGCGCTGTCCGCGACAGTGCCCTTCCTCTCCGTCGGATTCGACTCGTTGACCGCGGTCGAGCTCCGCAACCGGCTGGCCGCCATCACCGGACTGCGGTTACGGCCCTCCGCCGTCTTCGACAGCGCCACCCCCGCCGCGCTCGCGGCGCGCCTCGCCGCCGAGGCCCCGACGGAGGACACCCCCCGAACCGGAACGGCAACCGGAGACGAAACGGCAACCGGAGCCGGAGCACCCGGCACCGACGCCGCCGACACCGACCCGGTGAGCGTGCTGTTCCGCCGGGCCTGCGCACTCGGCCGGATCGACGAGGGCATCGCCCTGATCAAGAACGCCTCCGCCCTGCGCCCGGCCTTCCACAGCGGCAGCGACCTCGCGGCCGTCGGCACCGGCCCGCGGCTGGTGCGCCTGAACGAGCGCGCCGACGCCCCCGTACTCGTCTGCTTCGGTTCCGTCGTCGCCCTCGGCGGCGCCCACCAGTACGCCCGGTTCGCCTCCCGCTTCCGGGACCGCTACGCCGTCGCCGCCCTGGACGCCCCCGGATTCACCCCCGAGGAGGAACTGCCCGCCGACATGCCGGCCCTGCTGGACTTCCAGGCGACGACACTGCTCCGGGAACTGCCCGGACGGACGCTCGTCCTGGCCGGCTCCTCCTCCGGCGGCACGCTCGCCCACGGAGTGGCCGCCGCGCTGGAGCAGCGCGGCGGAGGCCCGGCGGCCGTGGTGCTGCTGGACACCTACCTCTCCGACAATCAGGGCATCACCCAGTTCAACGACGTCCTGCTGGGCGGCATGTTCGCCCGCGAGGACCGGGCGGCCCCGATGGACGGAACCCGGCTGACCGCGATGGGCGGCTACTTCCGTCTGCTCGACGACTGGAACCCTCCGGCGGTCCGTGCCCCGCTGCTGCTGGTCCGCGCCTCCACCCCGCTCGGCCGCCCGTCCGCCGAAGCCGGTGACTGGCGCTCGTCCTGGGCCGGTGCCGACAGCGTCGTCGACGTTCCCGGAGACCATTTCTCGATCATGGAACAGCATGTCGCGACAACCGGCGACGCCGTCGCCGACTGGCTCGGCACCACTCTCCGCACCCCCGACGACCTGTGAGAACGAAGGAGAACCCGTTGACCGCGGCCCCGTACGACGACCCGTCCCAGCGACCCGCCCTCACCGTGCTGGGAGCCGGAGTGATGGGCGTCGGCATCACCGTCCTCGCCCTCGGACACGGCCTGCCGGTCCACCTGGTCGACATCGACCGGGAACGGCTAGACAGAGCCGAGGACCTGATCGACGGCGAACTCCGGTTGGCCGAGCTGATGGGCGCCCTGCCCGCCGGGACGCCCCTCGGAACCCTGGCCACCGACACCTCGCTCAAGGCCGTCGCCGGAGCCAGGGCCGTCGTCGAGGCGGTCACCGAGAACGCCGCGATCAAGGCCGCCGTGCTGTCCGAGGTCTCCGGACTGGTCCGGCCCGGAACCCTGCTGATCACCAACACCTCCTCCATCCCCGTCGACGAACTGGCCGGGGCCCTGGAACGGCCGGAAGAACTGGTCGGCACCCACTTCATGAACCCGCCATATCTGATCGGAACCGCCGAAGTGGTCCGCGGCGCCAGGACCGGGGACCCCGCGATGGCCGCCGTGGCGGCCCTGCTCACGGCACTGAGGCGGCGGGCGGTGGTCGTCCGGGACGCACCCGGCTTCGTGACCAGCCGCATCCTGCACCCGATGATCAACGACGCGGCCCGCGTCGTGGAGGAGGGCACGGCGACAGCCGAGGACGTCGACGCTCTGATGCAGGGCTGCCTAGGACACCCCACCGGCCCGCTGCGCACCGCGGACCTGATCGGCATCGACAATCTCGTCGACTCCCTCACCGTGCTCCACGAACGCACCGGCGACGACGGCTGCCGTCCCACCGAACTGCTGCTCCGGCTGGTCCGCGAGGGCCGACTGGGCCGTAAGTCCGGACGCGGCTTCTACGACTACACCTGATCACCCCGACGAGGAGACGGTCATGACCACAGCGAACACGCCCAACACCCACGACCTGGAGAAGGAACTGCTGGAATTCCTGGAAGGACGCACCGGAACCGCCTGGGACGCCGATACCGACCTGTTCGACACCGGCGGCCTGTCGTCCCTGTTCGCCATGCAGGTGGTGGTGCACCTGGAGAAGACCTACGCCATCGCCGTCCGCGGCGCGGACCTGCGACTGGACAACTTCCGCACCGTACGGCGGATGGCGGAGCTGGTGGACCGGCTCCAGGTGCCCACCGCCGGGGGCCGGCATGGGTGAGGACCTGAGCGGCGCCATGACCTCCGTCACCCTTCGGGTCGGAGACCTGGCGGGGGAGTGGGACCGGACCGGCCTCATCCCGCTGGACCTGCTCCGCGACCTGGGCGCCGAGGGCCGGCTGTGCGCCGAAATCCCGGAGCAGTACGGCGGCTGGGGGCTCAGCAGCATGCACAGCGGCGCGTACACCGCCCACGTGGGCGGCCTGTGCAGCTCGCTGCGCAGCGTGATGACCTCCCAGGGCATGGCGGCATGGACCATCCAACGCCTGGGCACCGCCGAGCAGTCGGCCGCCCATCTCCCCCGGCTGACCGGCGGCGGACTGGCGGCGGTCGGCTTCAGCGAGCCCGGCGCCGGCAGCGACCTCTCGGCGATGACGACGACCGTCCGCCGCGACGGCGACGCGGTCGTCGTCGACGGACACAAGAAGTGGGTGACCGCCGCCCACTACGCCGACCTGCTGGTCGTCGTCGGCCGCTACGAGGACGGCGCGGTGGCCGTCGTGGTGCCCACCGGCACGCCCGGCGTCAGGATCGAGCGGATCGCCGCCCCGCTCGGCTGCCGTGCGGCCGGACACGCGGACGTACATCTCGACGGGGTGCGGCTGCCGGCCGACAGCGTCCTGGGCGGTCACGGGCTGCCGACCGCCCTGCTGGTGACGACCGCGCTGGCCTACGGGCGGATGTCCGTCGCCTGGGGGTGCGTGGGCATCCTGCGGGCCTGTCTGGCTGCGGCCACCGCGCACGCCGCCGGACGGGAGCAGTTCGGCAGACCGCTCGCGGAGCACCAGCTCGTCGCCGGGCACATCGCCGACATCTACACGGCCGAGCAGGTGGCCGCGCGGGTCTGCGAGCACGCCAGCCGCTGCTGGGACGAAGGGTCGCCGGACCAGGTGGTGGCGACCGTACTGGCCAAGCACGTCGGCGCGACGCAGGCCGCCCGGGGCGCGGCGACCGCCGTCCAGGTACTGGCCTCGGCCGGGTCGCGGGACGGGCACGCGGTGGCCCGGGCGTACCGGGACGCCAAGCTCATGGAGATCATCGAGGGCAGCAGCGAGCTGTGCCGGCTGATGCTGGCCCAGCACGCCCTCTCCGCCCCGGGGGCACCGTGAGCGGGCCCGCGGCCGACGAGACGAGGAAGGACGACATGGCCGAGACCGTCAAGTGCCTGGTCTGGGACCTGGACGACACCCTCTGGCAGGGCACCCTGCTGGAGGACGGCGAGGTGCACCTGCCGGACGAGGTGCGCAAGGTGGTGATCGAGCTCGACTCCCGCGGCATCCTCCAGTCCATCGCCAGCCGCAACGACCACGAGCACGCCTGGGCCCGGCTGGAGGCATTCGGCGTGGCCGAGTACTTCGTCCTGCCGGAGATCGGGTGGGGCGCCAAGTCCCAGTCGGTGCGCCGGATCGGCGACCGGCTGAACTTCGCGCTCACGACCATCGCCTTCGTCGACGACCGGCCCGCCGAACGGGCCGAAGTGGCCTTCCACCTGCCCGACGTACGGTGCTACCCGGCCGAGCAGGTCCTCGCCCTCCCCGAACTCGCCGAGTTCACCCCGGCGACCAGTACCGTCGACTCCCGGCGGCGCCGCCGGATGTACCAGGCGGGCTTCCGCCGCGAGGCCGAGCGGGCCGCCGCCCCCGGCCCCGACGAGGAGTTCCTGCGCTCCCTGGACCTGCGGATGCGTATCGGCCGGGCCACCGGCGAGGAGCTCTCCCGGGTCGAGGAACTCACCCTGCGCACCAGCCAGATGAACGCGACCGGGGTCCACTACCCGGACGCGGTGCTGCGCGGCCTGATCACCGACCCCCGGCACGAGGTCCTGGTGGTCACCCTCACCGACCGGTTCGGCCCGCACGGCGCGGTCGGCGTCCTGCTCCTGGAGCGGCACCCGGGCCTGTGGCACCTCAAGCTGCTCGCCACCTCCTGCCGGGTCGTCGCCTACGGCGCCGGCGCGACCCTGCTGAACTGGCTGGCCGACGCAGCCGCCCGGTCCGGAGTCCACCTGGTGGCGGACTTCCGGGCGACCGAACGCAACCGGATGATGGAGATCGCCTACCGGTTCGCGGGCTTCGAGGGCCTGGACGAAACCCCGTGCCCGTGCGCCGCCGTCCTCGCACCGGCTCCGGAGAGCACCGGACTCCAGCGCCTCCACCTGGTGCCCGGCCCGCGCGTGGTGTCCACCGTCATGAGCGTGGACGCACCCGACCTGAGCATGCCGGAAGGGGGCCCGGGAACGTCGTGACCGCCGCGGCGGCCGGTGCTCCCGGGCTCCGGCCCCCCACCCTCAGCGCTTGCGGACGAGGGTGATCCCGTCGGCCATCACCAGCAGTGACTGCTCCACCCGAGGGTCCTTGTGCAACACCAGGTTCAGAGCCCGGACCCCGGCGGTCTCCGGGTCCACGGCGGCCGGATCGGCGACCCGGCCGAAGAAGAGGGTGTTGTCGACCACGATCAGACCGCCGGCGCGCAGCAGCGCCAGCGACGTCTCGTAGTAACCAACGTAGTTGGCCTTGTCCGCGTCGATGAACACCAGGTCGAAGCTCTCCGGCCCGCGCTCCGCCAGCAGTGCGTCCAGGGTCGCGGCGGCATCGCCGATCCGCAGGTCGATCCGCGAGTCGACCCCGTCCCGCTTCCAGAAGTCGGCGCCGATGGCCGGCCACCGGTCGTCGATGTCGCAGGACACCAGCACGCCGTCGGCCGGGAGCGCGCGGGCCATGCACAGGGTGCTGTAGCCGGTGAAGGTGCCGATCTCCAGCACTGCCCGCGCCCCCGTCAATCCGACCAGCAGAGCGAGCAGTTGGCCCTCCTCCGCCATCACCTGCATGGCGGTCCCGCCCGGTAGGTCCGCGGTGGTCTCCCGCAGCTCCCTGAGGAGATCGTCGTCACGGAGGGAGACCTTCCGGACGTAGGCGAGAAGGTCGTGGGTCGCTGCTGTCTGGTCGGCCATGGCGCGAGGGTCCTCTCGAAGGAGATCGGGTCGAAGGGAATCGGGTCGAAAAGGATCGGGGCGAGGGGGACAGGGCCGCCGGGTACCCGGCACCGGGACGGTCACCCGGCGCGCATGTACGGGTGACCGTGCTGCCGTACGGCGACTGCCTGCGCCCGCTCGCGGGCGTACGCCCGCAGCAGCGCGTCCAGTTGGTAGTGGCCCGCCGTCGGCGCACCCAGCAGGTTCGCCTCGACCAGAGAGTCCAGGGCCTCCTCGGCCTGTGCCTCGGAACAGCCGGTCATCACTGCGACCCTGCTGCTGGAGACCGAACACGCTCCGGCGGCTCCCAGTGCGGTGAACACCTCGGCCGGGTCGACCCCGGCCGGCGCCGTCCGTTGGAGCCCGGCGTGGTCGGCGTCGAGGCAGGGCCGCACACCGAGGTCGCCCGCGCACAGT
This sequence comes from Streptomyces sp. NPDC102283, assembly GCF_044766265.1. Taxonomy (NCBI): domain Bacteria; kingdom Bacillati; phylum Actinomycetota; class Actinomycetes; order Kitasatosporales; family Streptomycetaceae; genus Streptomyces; species Streptomyces sp. NPDC102283. The sequence continues at coordinate 13,749 of NZ_JBIWLQ010000037.1, read as the reverse complement.
TCGTCCAGCAGCCGCGGGGCCTCCGTGAGCCGCCGGGCGAAATGCCCGATGCTCCAGTGCGGGCGCTCCAGCAGCCGGGTCCCCGCGATGCGGATCGCCAGCGGCAGGCCCGCGCAGACCGTCAGCACCGTACGGGCCGCACGCGGTTCGACACCGATCCTGGCCGGGCCGACGATGCTGCCCAGCAGTTCCAGCGACCCGGCCTTGTCCAGCGGGCTGATCTGGAGGGTGCGCGCCCCCTCCAGATCAGCCAGCCGCCGTCTGCTGGTCACCAGCAGCCTGCTGCTGCCGCTGCCCGGTATCAATGGCCGCACCTGCGCGGTGCTGGAGGCGTTGTCGAGTACCACCAGCAGACGGCGGCCCGCGGTGAGCGAGCGGTAGAGGCTCTCCCGTTCCGACTCCTCCTCGGGTATCTCACCCCGGGGCACACCGAGGTCCGCCAGAAACCGCGGCAGCACCGCCCGGGAGGTCAGCGGGCGCTCCGCTCCGCCGAGATCCGCATAGAGCTGGCCGTGCGTCGAGGAACCGCGCACGGCGTGCGCCGCGTGCAGGGCCAAGGCGCTCTTGCCGACACCGCCCCGGCCGGTCACCACTGCCGTCGCCACCATGCCCGCGGGCATCGTGCCGTTCGTGAGGAAGCGCTGCACCCGCGCCAGCGCATCGGAGCGGGCCGACAGCGGCAGCGGCACCGAGGGAAGCTGCGCCGGACTAGGCCAGCAGGACCTTTCCCAGGCAGCGGCCGGCGCCGGTGCGACGGCCGACTCCGGGGCCTTCGCGGGGTGCTCCAGCGGGTCAGGCGTACGAGGCCGGTCGCGGGCCGAGAGGATGTGCCGGTGGACCTCGCACAGATCGGCGCTCGGCTCGGCGCCGAGCTGTTCGACGAGCAGCGTCCGGGTGCGCCGGTAGAGATCCAGGGCCTCCGACTGCCGGCCCGAGCGGAACAGCGCAAGCATCAGCTTGCCCACCAGGGCCTCCCGTAAGGGGTGCTTCCGCACCAGCCGCACCAGCTCCGGCACGACCTTGGCGTGCCGGAGCAGCGCCAGCTCCGCGTCGAACCGCAGCTCCATGGTCTGCAGGCGGAGCTCCTGGAGATAGCGGCCCTCCACATCGCGCAACGTCCGCGACGGGATGTCCGCCAAAGGCTCCTCGCGCCACAGGGCGAGTGCCTCGGCCAGCTCGGCGGAGGAGCTCTCCAGGTCTCCGCGCTCGGCCAGCTCCGCCGCGCGCCGGCGGTGGGCCGTGAACTGTCCGAGATCGCTCTCTTGCTCGCCGAGTTCGAGGAGGTAGCCGGGGGCCCGGGTGAGGATGCGGGCGGAGGCGTGCTCGCCCAGGGACTGCCGCAGGCGCATCACGTAGGTGCGGACGGTCGCGGCGGCACTCGGCGGCGGGGCGCCGTCCCAGACGTACTCGGCGATCCGGTCGACCGAGATCACCCGGTTGGCGTTGAGGAGGAGCGCTGCCATGACCACGCGCTGCCTCGGCGCCGACACGTGCACCTCACGCGCGTTCAACCGGACGGAAAGCGGGCCCAGCAACAGAAAGTTCACGGGAGTCCTCTTCATCGCACGACCGGTGGGCAAGACTGCTTCCAGCGTCTTGGGTGACCATGTAGGGGTCAACGCGGTCCTGTCGTATCTAGATGTATTCCTAGAGCGCAGGTCTTGCGCTCATGCCGGGTTTACGCTGCGCGGCACCACAACGGCGGTCAGGCCGGGTCAGGACCAGGCCGCCCGTCACGGCCCAGCGGCCCGTGAAACCGCTCACCACCGCACCGTCGTCGGCCCGGTGACCCGGCACCATCAGCGTGGCCGGGAACACCCCCGTGCGGGATCCAGCCGCACGAATGCGTCGAGGATGTCCAACGGCCGCCCCGTCAGAGGGAACCACAGGTCTTCGATCACCGGCCGGCGCCCGTCACCGCTGCTCCCCGGACGGGAAGCCCTCGCGCAGCAGCGGATCAGGCTTGCCCCACCACTTCCACTCGCGCGGATACCCGAGGGACACCTCTTGATGCCGCACCCCGGCCGCGCGGATGGTCCGCGGAATGTGCAGGTGCCCGTAGACCACGGCGGAGGCCAGTCCGCGCTCGCGCTGTGGTGCGGGGCCACAGCGCGAACTCCGGATGACGCAGCACCTCTGTCGGCTCCTTGATCAGGGGAAATGGTTCACCAGCAGGCGTCGGCAACGCCGGATCGCAGGCGGCCTGGCGCGCCTGGGTACGGGCGACCCGCGCGCGGCACCAGTCGGCCCGCGTCGGATAGGGGTCCGGGTGCAGCAGGAACTCCTCGCTGCACACCACGCCGGCGGCCCCCGCGAGGGCCGGCGCCGTCCCCGCGTCCACCACCCCGGGCGGCCGGAAGCTGTAGTCGTACAGGAGGAATGCTCTCCGGACGCGTGACATGGAGATCGCTGACGGCGTACAGCCTTGCCATGAGGTGTCCTCGGCTCCTCGGCCGGATTCGCGGTGCGAGGTCCGGCTGCCGCGACCGTTGCTGCTGAGCCGGAGCCAAGTAGATCCCACAGGATCGCTCCGCACCGCAACGTTCTCGCCATTCACCGAAGAAACAGCCGAAATTGAACCCGGACATGCGTGGCCGGATGTGCCCCGATGCAGACTTGCTGAAATTCAGAGGGACATGGCAGGCTGCCATATGCGGTGCCCGTGACTCGCCGATCATCGCCGATCGGCGCTCCCCGTATTAGCGCGTACCAGCCGACCCACCGGTGCGGAGGGTGTCACACGTGATCACCGCACCCCGCCCATCGGCACTGCGTGGATTCCGAGAAAGGAATGAAAGGCCGATATGACCTCGCTCTCTTTGGACAGCGACCTGTGGTGCCGTCGTTTCCATCCCTCGCCGACGGCCACGCGCCGACTGGTCTGCTTTCCGCACGCCGGCGGATCGGCGAGTTTCTACTTTCCGGTATCCGCCGCACTCCGCGGCCCGGTCGACCTCCTGGCCGTGCAGTACCCCGGGAGGCAGGACCGCCGGGAGGAACCTGGTGTCCAGGACCTGCACCGCTTGGCCGACGAAGTATTCGAAGCGCTGCGCCGCTGGGACGACCTCCCTCTGACTCTCTTCGGGCACAGCATGGGCGCGCTCGTCGCCTTCGAGGTGGCCCGGCGGATCGAGCGCGGGGGAGGCCGGATGGACCACCTCTTCGTCTCGGGCCGCAAGGGGCCGTCCGCGGACCGGCCTGAGTTCTCCCACCCACTTGACGACGAGGGCATCGTGGCCGAGGTCAGGGCCATGAGCGGCACCGACGCCCGGCTTCTGGAGGACGAGGAACTGCTGCGGATGGTGCTGCCCGTGCTGCGCGCCGACTACCGGGCCCTGGGGGGCTACCGGGCCGACCGCGACGCCACGGTCACCTGCCCGGTCACCGCTGTGGTGGGGGACCAGGACCCCTGGACACCTGTCCCCGAGGCCGCGCACTGGCGCGACCGCACCACGGCCGCGTTCGACCTCAAGGTCTTCCCCGGCGGGCACTTCTACCTCAGTAGCCGGGCGAACGAGGTGACCGGCATGCTCCGTGACCACCTCGCCGGCACACCGCGCACCTGAGACCACGGACGACAGAGAAGGGGGACCGGGAAGTGACACCGTCAGCGACCTCTGAGGAGATCAAGCCCGCGCAGCGGCCGCCGAGGTCGAAACCCGCCGGCGACGCCGGTCCGGCGGGCGGGGGCCCGTCCGGCGGCGCGTGCGTCCGGCGGCTGACCGCCGTGGATGTCCGCATCCTGGAAGGTGTCGCGGTCGGCACCTCGACCCTCCGGCTGGCGGCATCGCTCTATCTGAGCCCGCAGGGCATCGAGTACCGCATCGGGCTGATGATGCGCCATTTCCAGGCCGCGAACCGGCCTGCTCTGGTCTCCCGGGCGCACTCCCTCGGTGTGCTGAGCGTCGGGGCATGGCCACCCCGCGTCCTCCCGGAATTCCTTGAGTCCTAGAAGAGGGCGGGGTGCACTGTTCGGAAGAGGGCAGGGCGTACTGTTCCTCGATCTCCCTCCGTGAGATCCCTCCCGGAGGGAGTGTCGAAAAAGTCCCTTCCGAAGGCGGAAAACAGACTCCGTCGGCATGGCTTCGGAGATTTTCCCAGGCCTGGATATCATATCGATATCGCGCCAAGAGACGAGTTCTCGAATGTCCGGCCGAACTCCGGATTCTGCGCAGTGTGTTGTCAGGCTTACTTCCGCCGCACTACGCTCGGTCCGCACCACCGCCCCCTCCTTTCACACCAATTCACAGGAGCTGTCATGAGTCTGGGGTACCTGTTCGGCGGCGGCGTCGGGACCGAGCCGCACGGCTTGGAGCTCTACCGGACCTACGAGGTCGTGCAGGGCTGGTACGAACAGGTCTCCGCGTGGACCGGGCTGACGGTCGGACAGATACTGGAGGAAGACCTTCCGACCGCCCGGGAGGAGCGCCAGAGCGTCGGCACCATCCGCGAAGCCGCCCTCGCGATCGGCGTACACGACGTACTCGCCTCGTTCAACCTGCGCCCCGCGGCCATCGGCGGCCTCAGCCTCGGCGCGATGACCGCCAGCTGCCTCGCCGGATCGCTGGGGCGACGGGAGCTGTTCGAGATGCTGGCCGGCTCCCGCGACAGCCCGGAACCGCCCGCCGAAGACCCGCAGCAGGGAATAGCCATCGCCTTCGGCTCGCTCGCCGAAGGCGCCCCCTCCCACCCCGGCGAGGGCGTCCCCGGTATCTACCTGGCGGGCGACTTCGGCCCCACGGCCGACGGCACCCAGCGCATCATGATGCTCGCCGGCCACATCGAAGCACTCGGCGTGCTCGCCGCCGAGGTCCCACCGGGAACGGTCGTCCCGCTCCCCGGACGCACCATTGCCGTCCATACCCCGCTGCGTCGGCCCTACCGCGACTTCATGGCCCCGAGGATCGATGCGATCCCCTTCACCGACCCCGAGATCCCCCTGCTGTCCTGCCTGGAGCCCAAGGTCCTGCGCACCGCAGCCGATGTCAGGGACCTCTTCCAGCGCAACTCCACAGACCCGATCAGCCTGGTCGACGTCTATGGCGGGATGAAGGAGCAGGGTGTACAACTCGGGCTGGTGATGGGCCCCTCGATACCCGAGGGCATCCTCGCGTTTCCCTTCCCGGTGGTGCACATCGAGCAGCCCGAGCACATCGAACAGGCCCTGAACACCGCCTACGACCTCGGCATCGACCTCTCCGGCGCCTCGGCCCTGTCGTGACCGCCGCCACCCGCGCCGACCCCGACGCCCAGATCGCGCGATGGCTGGACACCGACCTCGACGAGTGGACCCGCACCGTGGTCCGACGGCACTTCGACCCGGTGTCCGGAAGCCCCTACTGGCTCGGGCAGGCTCCCCGGCTGGACTTCGACCCCCGCGACATCACCCGCTACGACCAGCTCGGAGCCTTCGGTCCGTTCCCGCTCGACCGGCTGCGCGAGGAAGACCCCGGAGACCTCGTCCCGCTGTCGGCGCCCAGGCCGCTCGCCGGACGGATCTGGGACAGCGGAGGCACCACCGGAACCCCCTGCCGGGCGTTCTACACCCCAGACATGCTGCTGCACAGGGCGCTCTGGCGCCGCTGGTCCTTCGTACGGGAAGGATTCGCACCGGGCCGCACCTGGCTGCAGGCGACCCCCACCGGACCGCACCTGATCGGGAACGGAGTCCGGGAGGTCTCCGAACTCCACGCCGGTCAGGTGTACGCCGTGGACATGGACCCCCGGTGGGTCAAGCGCCTCATCCGGGCGGGACGCCTGGCCGAGGTCGGCGACTACACCACCCACCTGCTGGAGCAGATCACCGACGTCCTCAAGCAGGGCCGGGTCCACTACCTCAACACCACCCCGGCCCTCTTCCAGGCCCTCCGCCAGCGCCGGCCCGAACTGGTCGCCGCCCTGGACGGCGTACGCCTGAGCGGCACCCAGATCAGCGCCGACATGTACCGGACCTTCACCACCGCCCTGCAGGGCGGGATCTGCGGACTGACCTACGGCAACACCTTCGGCAACGCGGCCTGCCTGGACATCGAGCACGACGGCGAGTTGATCAGCTACGTTCCGAACTATCCCCAGGTCACCATGGCGGTGGTCGACAAGGGCGACCTCTCGACCCCGGTCGACCCCGGCACGTTCGGCCGGGTCCAACTCACTGTCCTCCACGAGGACCTCTTCCTCCCCAACATCCTGGAACGCGACCAGGCCCTCCGCCATCCGACCGACCACTGGCCCACCGACGGCGTCGCCAACGTCCGCCCCCTCCAGACCACCAATTCGTCCCCCGAGGGCCTCTACTGACCCGTCACCCCTGGGCAACGGCACGTTACCGGGGGCATCCGACCAGGGCTGTCGGCGAGTGTCCCGGGGGCGGAGGTCCCCCGGTCAGGAGACCTTTGCCGGTGGAAACGGGGAGGAGGGCGCGATGACACAACGAAGAAGGTCAGTGCGGTAGCGACCCTCCTGCGCGGCAAGACCCCCTGGTACGAACCGCCCGGCGGCACGGCTGGCCTGACCGTCCCCGACAAGACCGTTCGCGGCTCGCTCGAGGCGCTGCGGCTCGTGTGGGGCTGGAGCTTCACGTGACCTTTCCCGGCCAAGATGTCCGGCCTCGACTCCTCGACCAGGAGCGCCCGGGCCGTCGTCAACGGAAGCTCCCCGACCGAAGGATTCCTGTTCCACGGGCCAAGGGCCCTTCGCTCACGTCTTGGCCCCGGTCGTCGGTGCCTGGCGGGTGTCCCCCTTGCGCCCCTGTGGTCGGGCGAGCTGTCCCCGAGGTCCGTCCATACGCCGCTGCCCCATACGCTTGCGCCGGGCGACTCCTGGCTCGACCGGCGCTCACAGGATCTGTGCCTGTTCGATCCTGGCTTCACGCCCGACCTGCTCACGAACCAGGTTCAGGCGAACATGGGGGCTACGTCGTACAGGTGACCCGCGCTCAACTCGACGTCGAGCTGCGCAGCTTCAAGCTCCCCAACACCTGCCGTGCGATCGTCACTGACCGCGCGGCCTACCTCACCTTCTACAGCAGCTCCAGCCACGGCGGGAACTTGCCCCTCTCTCCACGCCCAGCCCCCCGGCCTCCGTACTCGATAGCCCTCCAGTCGTTCGACGCAGCATGGCGAACAGTCCTTAGCCCATTCCACACCCTGACATTCACCGCCCCGATGTCAGGGGCAGTTCGGCCAGGAGGAGTACGGAGTGAGGGCCGGCATCGGTGATCCCACCGCCGCGCCGCCCAGTACGGCACCGCTCCATTGTCCTGTCGCAGTCCGTGCCCAGCCCGGTACCGAACCCGCGACGGACGGCGCGCAGGGGCTGCGCGGCGCCGCTGCGGGCCCCGCCACAGGTGCGGCGGAGGCAACCCCAACCGCTTGCGGTCGTCGCGCCCGGCCTCGGGGGTCCTCCTCGTCCTTGGACTCCCGGCCGAGCCTGATGGCGAGTGAATTCACCTCGCTCACAGCGGCGCCGAGCGGCATGATGAGGCTCTCTGTGGGCAGAGGCCACCGACATCTCGGACAGAGCCGCACCACGGCTTCGCCGAAGGGGACGTCGATCTGGTTCACGGAGGCGGCTGCCGCAGCGTGCGGCACTCAGGGCTTCCGTGGAGCTTGGCCTTGCCTGTCGCCGAGACGTGGCAGGTGATGAGGATGTCCCGGGTCGACCCCAGGGGAACCTCAGGTGTAAAGAGGGAACCGAACATGACATGGCAAAGCTCATCGCGAGTCGAGGACCCGTCGGCAGGTTCGGAGCGAAGGGCACACCACCCGCGTCCTCGTGGTCCCCGTCCGGCCGTGGCTGGTCCGGCGGAGCGGGTTTGCAGGGTTCTGGTGCCCATCCTTTGCCGGGGCAGCTTCGAATCACTCGCGCTAAGCCGATAATCGGGGCACCCGAAGCCTCGTACAGGGCGGATGAGGTGAGCGAAGGCCTGAGGGCCGCACGATGGGGCAATAACACGACGACGGCACGTGCCGCGGACGCGCGGCTCGACAAGCACCTGCCGGCGGATCACCGTCTGAGCCGCCTCTATCGCGCCCGGGCCGGAATCTTCGGAGCTTTCCTCATTGCCTTAGATGCCGTTGGCCTGATGCGCCGGATCGACTTCTTCAGCACCGGAGGTGACAAGGTCATCGGTCTAGCGCCCCCGGTGCACAGGCACGCCCGCCTAAAGACTCGCAGGGATCACGTCAACGTGTTGATTCCAGGAAAGCCGTTAGTAACGTACGTGCACGAGCAAGCGAAGAATGTGGATCATGGCGGTCGAACCATGTCCAGCGGTTCGCGGTGGCGGTAACCGTGTTGCGCACTGCACCATCGTGGGGAAGCCAGATGTGAATCGGACCCGAGGAGCTATGGTGCTACAAGCCGATCCCAGAATCCTGCGCGAGCTGGTCAACCGCTACGATAATTTGCAGCGTCTTGACGCATCCTATTTGGACTGCACGGTCAGGCCCGGGACTGAAGGCACGCTCTACACGCTATGCGTGCTGACCGGTATTCGCGACGAGTCGAAGGCCCTGGCTTCCGCCCGTAGCTTGCTCGCGGCCTCCGACCTGCCTCCGAAGCCCTCGGGCAGCACGTCGGCCTGAAGGAGCCGACGGGTGACCCGGACTCGCACGCGACCGGCCCACGCCTCCTCGATGACCACAGGTCGGGGCCGGTCGACACCTGTCTCTGATGCTGCTGCTGCGAGCCGCGCGTACCCGGTCGCGTGTTCGGGATCGGCGCTCGGAGACCCGGGGGCGGCGACCGCCGTCGAGCACGGCACGCCTCACCTCGGCGCCCGTACCACCCGCCGAATCCGACATACCGGCTCACTGCGCCCGCTCATTTCGCGCTTGATGCGAGAATTTCGTGCGCCCGCGTGCGCCGGTGGTAGATAGTCAATTCTTTCGACGTATTGTTATCTACTTTCGAGCGTGCACGCCCAAGAGTGAATTCAGCCGAATTCTTGGCGGTCGGCTTGCCATACGGGTGAATCACTCCACGCCGGATCCCGGACGGAGACTCCCCTTCACTCATGCGCCAACTCGCCTTCCACTGCGCGGCATTGGCATGAGAGCTAGAACGTTTCGCGAAAGACATTCGGGTCGGCCCTTACACCTCGGATCCCGCGCGGACGAGCACGCAAAGCAGTGATTGCACCACACGACAACACAGCCATAGCGTGGCCGCGGTGACGTTTCACGATGCGGACGGGAACACGTCCCCGGACATCGATGGGGCCGATGGGCACAGCAAGCCCTCCGAGCCGCCTCAAAGAAACGCGCCACCACAAATCCGCGGTCCCGCCACGAGCCTGACCGCCTCCCTCCTTCAGGAGCGGCACACCATGACCGACACAACCAACGCCCTGACCGGCTGGTCTCCCGAGGCCGTCGTCTTCGACTGCGACGGCACCTTGATGGACAACGAAAGCCACTGGCAGGACGCACGCAACCAGGTCTTCCGGGACTTCGGTATCCATCCCGCGCCGGGTTTCGCCGAACGGGCCAAGGGTGTCCATTACATCGACTGCGGCCGGCTGATGGCCCGGGAGGCGGACAAGCCCAAGCTGGCAGCGGAAATGACCGACTCGCTGCTGCGCCACTTCATGATTCGGGTCGCCAAGGACCCGGTCACGATGCCCGGTGCCGCCGACTTCGTCCGCCGGCTCTCCGGCCGCCTGCCCCTCGCCGTGGCGAGTAACTGTCCTTTGCGGGCGGTGGAGTCGAGCCTCGACAGGGCCGGTCTGCTTGGCCACTTCGAGCACGTTGTGGTCCCGAGCGAAGAGAGCCCCGGAGACGGGAACGGCAAGCCCGTACGCCCGAAGCCCTGGCCGGACGTCTACGCGACGGCAGCCCGCCTCTGCGGTGCCGCACCTGAGCGGGCCCTCGCTGTCGAGGACTCGATGACGGGAATCGAGTCGGCCCTGCGGGCCGGGCTGCGCGTGGTCGGGGTGGGCCCCCGCCCGCGGCCCGAGGATGCGGCCCGGGCCGACCTGTGGGTGCCGGTCCTGAACGCTCCCGCTCTGTCGGCCTGGGTGGAGTCCTGGGCGGCCCGCGGGGCGCGGGAGTAGGCCGGCAGCCCCTCAGTCCAGCCGGGTGCTGAGATCCTCCACGACTGCTCGGGCGGAGGCGAAGAGCAGTCCGATGCCCACTGCGCCCGGATCGGGAACGCCTTCGGCGCGTCTGCCGAGGTAGCTGGAGCGTCCCATCCGGGCGCGCAGGCGCGCGGTCCCGGATACGCCGGCCCAGGCGGCGTCGGCGGCCCGGGCCAGGGCTTCTGCCGGCGGGGTGTCCGCCGGGGCGGTCCGGAGGGCCTCGGCCGCCGGGCCCAGTGCGTCGACGAGGGTCTTGTCGCCGGGCGCTGCGTCCCCCACTCGGCGGATGGCCGCCAGTCCCTCCGCCGCTCCGGCTGCGAGAGCGGGCGTGGTGGCGCCCTCGGCGCCGGCCACGGCGACGGCCAGCGCCTGGAACAACAGGCCGAACAGCGGCCCGCTGGTGCCGCCGACCTCGTCCAGGAAGGCGGTGGCCGCGGCGTGCAGAGGTGCGGCGGGGTTGCTGCGGGATGCGGGGTCCGCGTCGAGATGCCGAAGGGTGGAGTGTGCTCCGGTGCTGAGGTTGATGCCGAAGTCGCCGTCGCCCACTTCTTGGTCCAATGAGGTGAGGCGGTCCTTCGCGGTGTGGGCGGACTGCGCGAACCTGCGGATCCAGGCGTCGGTGGAGAACGCGTCGGGGGGCGTGCTGGTCGTCATGGGTGCCTCCCGTGCTCGGGGGAACTGTGTCGGGGACGGCCGTGTGCTGCCGCCTCACCAGTGCAGTGCGGCGGTGCGCACGGGTGCGTCGTACAGGCGCAGGATCTGGTGGTCGGCGGCGAGCAGGGTGATGGAGAAGCCGCGCATGTCCAGGGAGGTGATGTACTCGCCGACGAGGGAACGGGCAAGTTCGATGCCGCGGTCGTCGAGCAGGTCGCCGAGCTCGGCGTGGACCGCGTACAGCTCCAGTGGGGTGACGGCCCCGAGGCCGTTGACCAGGGCGATGAGGGAGGACTCGCGGGCCGGGGAGAGTGCTTCCAGGAGCGCTAGGGCCATGCGCTCGACGAGAGGGCCGAGGGGCCCACGGGGGATGGTCTTCGGGGCGCGCTCGCCGTGGATGCCGACGCCGTACTCCAGTTCCTCCGGATCGAGGAAGAAAGCGGGCCTGCCGGTCGTGGGCGAGGTGTGGGCGGCTGAGGCGACGGCCAGGGTGCGACAGCTCGCGGCGAGACGGGCGCCGAGCTCCTGAAGTTCCTGGAGACCGAGGCCGGTATCGGCCGCCGCCCCGAGTATCTTCTCGATCAGGACGGTGCCGCCCGTGCCCCGGCGGCCGGCGGCGATGTCCTCGGAGTCGGTGGCGAGGTCGTCGTCGACCAGGACGCGGGCACAGGGGATATCGCGGTGGGCGAGCCTTTCGGCGGCGATACCGAAGTTGATCCGGTCGCCGGTGTAGTTCTTCACGATGTGCAGCACGCCCTGGGACCGGGCGGCAGCGAGGGATCCTTCGTACACCTGCCGGTTGTGCGGTGAGGCGAAGACGAGCCCCGGGCAGGCGACGTCCAGCATGCCCCGCCCGACGTATCCGGCGTGCAGGGGTTCGTGCCCCGACCCTCCACCCGAGAGGAGGCCGACCCTTCGTGTGGGGGCCGGGTCGCGGGCCAGGAGGAAACCGTGGCCGGGGTCGAGTGTGAGCAGATCCGCGTGGGCACGGGCGAAGCCCCGCAGGGCGTCCGGCACCAGGGTGTCGTCACCGTTCTCAAAATACGATGCCATCCAGGTCCTCCGTCGTCGAGGGCCGCGAGCGGCTGGGCCGGTCCCCTCCCGCCGAGGTGATTTACATGCTGCGTCCCCGGCCATCACAGGGCAATTCGTAGGACAGTCGGTCATTCATTCGTACGCCCCTCGCATAATCGCTGATCGCGAGCGATTCACCCACACCAGCGTTCGTCCGCGGACCTCCGCGACCCGCCGCAGGCCGGGGCTTCCCCGAACAATGCGGACGATCGTGGGCGTGTGCAGCCCCGGCCGGAACGTGGCAGGTCCGGTACGGCGAGTATGCCGGGGTGAATGCCGGTGGAGCCTGCCCGGCATCGGGGCAGCCGCCCATTCTGATGGTGGCATGACTCTTGATCGGCCGATGTACCGCGTGAAGCGGCGGCTCCTTGGACGGGCGCTCACCACTGAACGTGTCAGTGAGGAGAAGCTGAGCAACCGGACGGCGCTCGGTGTGCTCGCGTCCGACTGCATCAGTTCGTCGGCCTACGGCTCCGAACAGATGCTCCGGGTCCTCGTGCCGGTGGTCGGCGCAGCCGCCTTCACTCCGGTCGTGCCGGTGACCGGTGCGATCCTGCTGGTACTGCTGCTTCTGACGATCTCCTACAGCGATGTCGTCACGATCTACACCCGGGCCGGTGGTTCCTACGTGGTCGCCCGGGAGAACTTCGGGCCGAACGTCGCGCAGGTCGCCGCCGTGGCGCTGCTGGTCGACTACGTCGTCACCGTCGCCGTCCAGGTGTCGGCCGGCACGAACGCGCTGATCTCCCTCGCCCATCTGGTCGGCAACGGCTGGACAGGGCTGGACCATCTCCAGCTCCCGTTCTCCGTGCTGGTGATCGTGCTGCTCGCCTACGGGAATCTGCGCGGAGTCCGCGAGGCCGGCCGCATGTTCGCGCTGCCCGCCTACCTCTTCATCGCCGCGATGGGCCTGGTCTTCCTCGTCGCGGCGGTACGCGCACTGACAGGCGAGCTGCCGCACCGACCTGACCGCTCCAGGGGTGGTGCCCCTCGGAGCATCGAGCGACGGCTGGCTCTACGGGGCGTCGCTCTTCATCGTGCTGCGTTCCCTCGCCAACGGCGGCTCGTCGCTCACCGGGCTCGAAGCGATCTCGAACGGCATCTCCGCCTTCCGCGAACCGCAGGGCCGCAACGCCCGGCGCACCCTCATCACCATGAGCTGCGTGCTCGCCGTCCTGCTCCTGGGCGTCTCCGTCCTCGCGCACTTCACCCACGCCGTCCCGTACACCGACGGGACCCCGACCGTCATCGCACAGGAAGCACGGCTCGCCTTCGGAAACGGGACGGTGGGGACGATCGGGCTGGTCTTCGTCCAGCTGGCGACCGCCCTGGTCCTCTACACCGGTGCCAACACCCCCTTCACCGGATTCCCGTACCTGGCGAGCTTCGTCGCACAGGACCGGTTCCTGCCACGTGTGCTCACCCGGCGCGGGCACCGGCTGGCCTTCTCCAGCGGCATCATCACCCTCTCCGCTCTCTCACTCGCCATCCTTCTCGTCACGGGCGCCAGCGTGGACAGGCTCGTGGCCCTTTACGCGATCGGCGTGTTCACCGCCTTCACCATGGCCGGGGCCGGCCTCACCGCCTACCACCTGCGCAGGCATGAACCACGGCGCCGACTGAAGATCACAGTCAACGCACTCGCGGCGATCGTCTCTCCGCCGCCGTCGTGCTGATCTTCGCCGTCACGAAGTTCACCGAAGGCGCCTGGCTGGTCGTCATCGTCTTCCCGCTCGGAGTCTGGGGACTGATCCGCATCAACCGCGAATACCGGCGCGAGGCCGCCGCCCTGGAACGACTGCCCGCAGGCGCGGACCGGCCGCGTACCCGCCGCCATCAGGTATTCGTCCCAGGGCCTGTCTTCAAAGGGTCATATCCACATTAGGAGTGACGCGATGGTGAGTGCTGCTTCGTAGGATTCGCGGGTTTTGTCGTAGCGGGTG
>NZ_JBIWLQ010000036.1:0-28819 GCF_044766265.1 Streptomyces sp. NPDC102283 | reverse complement strand
CAACACCTGTTAGCCACCTGGACGGGAACCTGCCCGACCTGCAGACAGCCCACCCCATGGCAGCACTACGACACCACCTAACAAAGCCCTACTAGTTGGTGGAAAGCAGGTGTCCCACCCGGACGCGGGATCGCGCCGAGCTGGTCGGGGTCCGACGTTGCGCGCAGAAGGGGACCTCGGCCATGCTTTCGCGTACTGGGTCGTTGAAGGCGAGTGCAGCGAGTCGAGAACGAGGCCCTGATCTGTGCCGCCAGATGCGTCCAGCAGCTGCCGATAGCGGGCCAGGACCTCGTCGCGCTCCCTCCAGGCGTCAACGATGGCCGCTCCTCCGGTGCAGCAAGCAGGCCAGTCCAGTCGTCGGTCGGATCGGCCAGACGTACCGCCTCACCGAGCACCGTGCGGTCCAGGGGGTGCGGGTGGCTGATCCGTCCGTGGCCGATCAGCCAGTCCATGCCGGTTGTGGTGCTGCCGGTGAAGGCGACGGCAAGGGCCACGAAGTTGGCGGCGGCGAGAACCTGTTGGCTGGGACGTGTGCTCTGTGCGAACTGGCCGGCCAGAGCGTGAATCGGCGGCGAAGACGTCCTCGGCCAGACTCATCGGCGGCCCGGTGCCCCACCGGCCGGTTTCCGGGTAGCCCTCGCGACCATCACCCTGGCCTTCGTTGAGCCCGAGCTGATGTCCCGCGCCCCTCGCGAACTGCGCCGGGCGCTGTGCTCGTGGGCGTTCAACAAGCACGCCTGGAAGGCAGACCCTCCCGAGGGGTGGCAGGCCGCGCTGCGCTCGACTGGCTGCAGCGTCACTCGCTGCCGGTCAGCGAGTTGGAGGAGCCCGACGTACTTCGCCGGGATATCGATGTTCTGTGCCGCAAGGCCGATGGGAGTGCTGCTGCTGCGAAGGCAGTCAAGCGCAAGAAGGCTGCGGTCAACGAGGTGTTCGGTACTGCGGTAGAAGGGGGCTGAGGAACATCGGAACGAAAACCGGCGCTAAGGATCTATTGGCCCTGGTGGGCGGCTGACGGGACGTCGGTCGCGGGACCGATTCGAAGTCTTCCGCAAATAGCGCCCTATTATCTGGGGGAAGGTTGGTCGCGACCTGCGGGCACAGCCGCCAGGTCGTGCGTGGAGCGACCTCGTTATCTGCGGGAAGGGGAAACGGTGCCAGCCGTCGTACAGCTGCCCGCAGGGAAGATGCTGACTGTCCGCGCGGCGGCCGATGTGTTCCTCGACTCGCTCGGTAACCCGAACACGGTCCGCAACTACGGGATCGGGGTGGGCAAGACCGCCGAGCGGCTCGGCGAGGGCCGGCCGCTGGGGTCCGTCGCGGACGACGAGATCGGCGAGGCCCTGGAGCAGCTGTGGGGCAGCTCCGCGGTGAACACCTGGAATGCCCGGCGTGCGTCGGTGCTTTCGTGGCTGGGCTGGTGCGGTGAGCGCGGGTACGACGGCCCGGCGGTCCCGGCCTGGGCGAAGCGGCTCACCCCGCCGGACTCCGAGACCCCGGCCCGCTCGAAGATGGCGATCGACCGGCTGATCGCGCGGCGGGAGGTGCACCTGCGGGAGAAGACGCTGTGGCGGATGCTCTACGAGACCGTCGCCCGCGCCGAGGAGATCCTGGGCGTCAACATCGAGGAGCTTGACCTCGCCGGGCGCCGCGCCCCGGTGAAAGCCAAGGGTGCCCGCCCCCCGTACCCGTCGCCGCGGCGCCGTCCGCGAGAACTTCGTTCTGGAGACGGTCTACTGGGACGCGGGCACCGCCCGGCTGCTGCCCCGCCTACTCAAGGGTCGTTCGCGCGGGCCGGTGTTCGTCACCCACCGCAAGCCAGGTCCCGGCAAGGTCGTCGGCCCGCGCGACATCTGCCCGGACACCGGGCTTGCCCGCCTCTCCTGGGGGCAGGCCCGGATGCTGCTGGACGAGCACACAGCCCTCGGCAGTGAGCCGGGCACGGGATGGGATCTGCATGAGTGGCGGCACTCCGGGTTGACCCACCTCGGCGAGGAAGGGGCGAGCCTGCTGATGCTGATGGCGAAGTCCCGGCACAAGAAAGCGGAGAACGTACGGAAGTACTTCCACCCCTCCCCGGAGGCGATCGCCGAAGTCACCAGCCTGCTCGCGCCGGGCGATCGCCGACGCTGACCGGGGGCGGGGCGCCTTCCCGGAATCGGAGACCAGCGGTACAGCCGCAGGCGCGTTCCTCAACCCCCTAGAACACGGGTGCTTCAACGCGGATCCACTCACCGGCCTTCGGTGGTCTGCTCCGACGGTTGCCGACGAGGTCGATACAGAGTGCGTGCCCAACCCGTCTCAGGTGGCTCGCCTGCTGTCCGCGGTCAAGGCTCTGCCTGGTCGTGGCCCGCACCTCATGCATTCTTTGGCTGCATGTTCTACGCCGCCGTGCGCCCCGTTGAGGTCATGCACCTGCGGCACGCCCAGTGCCGCCTGCCGGTCGACGGGTGGGGTCTTCTCAACCTCAAGGGCGATGTCGTGGGGGCCGGCAAGGCGTGGACGGCAGCCTCGTAATTCGACCCATGGGTCCAATGTGCGCAACCAAGGGCGCCTGCCCGGGAAATCACCTGGTCAGGCGCCCTTGTGCGGTGCCTGGAAGTAGCCCGGCTTCTTCGGTGAGTACGACACCAACAGGTTCTTCGTCTGTTGACCGGGTTCATCAGGCGCTGCCCAGGGCCGAGGATGGTCGTTCACGCTGACCATCCTCGGCTTCCCGTCCATGGGCGCGAATCCAGTCAACGCGCCCACGGCTCATGCGCCATGCCTCGGTGAGGTTCGCGGCACGACGAGGGCGGACCGCGCGAGAGCACGGTCCGCCGGGGTGGCGCGTTGCGCTGGGCCCCGGGCGCTCGGTCGGCCGTCGGCCCGAAGACCCGGTGGCATCAGCTACAGGACTGTCGCCCCGTAGACGCTCAACGCCTCGGTGACGGGCTGGTAGAACGTCGTGCCGCCGGTCCGGCAGTTGCCGCTGCCGCCGGAGGTGAGACCCAGAGCGGTGCTGCCTGCGAAGAGCGCGCCGCCGCTGTCGCCGGGCTCGGCACAGACGTTGGTCTGGATCATGCCGTACACGATCCCGCTGGAACCGTAGTTGACCGTGGCGTTGAGGCCGGTGACCGTGCCGCTCCGCAGCCCGGTCGTGCTGCCGCTGCGCTGGACGGACTGGCCCACGGAGGCGTTGCCCGCCGTCGTGATGTCCTGGTAGGAGCCGTTGTACAGGTAGACCCGGCCGTCGGCCGCCGCCGGGTTCGAGTGGCGGATGATGCCGTAGTCGTTGTTCGGGAAGCTGGTTCCGGTGCGCGTACCGATGGACCAGCTGGCGCTGATGTTGGTGCAGTGGCCGGCGGTGAGCGCGTGGGCGACGCCGTTGACCGACACGTTGAAGCCGAGCGAACAGCGGCTGCCACCGGTGGTGATGGCCTCGCCGCCGGCAATCAGCGGGGTGAACTTGCCTTCGGCGCGATTGACCGTCAGCTTCGCCTTGGAGTCCGCCAGAGCACTTCCGATCTTGGCCAGTTCGGCCTTCGATACGGTGCTGTCAGCGGTGAGGACGATCTTGCCCGTGCTCGCCTCCGTGTACCAGGCGGTGCCCGCCACATCAGCGGCGAGGACGGCGGAGCTGGCGTCGGCGAGCTGCGAAACGGTCGCCTTGGACTCCGCCTCAGGAGCGGCGACGGCCGAGGGGGCGGCCAGGGCCACGGCGGCCACCAGGCCGGACGCCACGGCGAGGAGCCGTGCGTGTCTTGACGTGCTGCTGATCGGCGAGAAACGCTTGAAGGTCACGAGATCCTCCGAGGTATGGGGGGACATCCCTGGTCGGGTGAGGTGGGGCTGTGGGTGTGCGAGGTTCCCACCCAGTGGGTTATGAGCGTGAACCTGCCAAGTTGCACGCTGGAATCGTTGACGGCGATGGTCTCTGACGCAAGGTCGGATTTGCGCCCGCGAGCCCGGAATAAGATGGAGGCCGGCGAGTGGTGGTAGACCTTATTCATCTCGCATAAGTGCCACCAAAAGGGAATTTGGGCCATATGTGAAGGGATTCGCCGGACGGGCGTCGCGCTCGGGTGCGGCAAATGGTCGCGGCAAGTCGTGGGCCGTGTCGAATTTATCACTTCTTTACATTCCGTTACCTTCGATTGCGCTAAGGTTGCTTATGGTTCATTCCCTGCGGGGAGTCTCGTGGATGGCGTGCAGGAACCATCGAGGCGCATTGGCTACCGGCTTCCTTGGCAAGGTGATCGGGGAGTTATGGTGATGAATTGCGCATTTGCTGCACCCTCTGGGTGGCTGAATGCTTCCCTCCGCCTTGGGGGAACTGGCATGACGGCCCAAATACGTCCGGAGGAGCCCTCTTGTGGACCGGTTCTGTGTGTGCAGCCGGTCCCCGGTGACGGCCGTTCAGGCGTGCGCGGCAAGCTCGACGCGCCTCCGTGCGGGCCTTCAGTGCCTCGCGACCGATCTGCCGGGCTGCCCCTCGTCAACCCGGCCGCTGTGCCTGGATGTCTGGGTCACGGCTCAGAGCATGGCGATCGGTCACGGCCCGAACGGCGTCGCGTCGCGCCGCCGGCTTCTCGGGCGCGGCAGGTCGCAGGGGCGCCGGGCCTGCCGTTGTTCGTCTGCCTCGGAGCGACCGGCGGTCGTACGGTTCCGGGGCGGTGACACCGCTCAGTGGGCATGGCATCGTCAACACCTCTGCTGTGTAGCTGAGTTGTGGGCGTCGGGTCCGACTTCCCGGGCGTCGTCCCGAATCCGCTCCTGAGCAGTGATGCACGGAAGCGCGATGCGGAACCGCGTACGGGGGCGCTTGCGCTCGGCGTTCTCGTCGACTGGCGGGAGGCCAACGGCGATCCACGTGGACCCCGCCCGCGTGCAGCATCTGTCCGGCGAGATTGCGAGCCGACCTGACCCGAGGTGATTGGTCGTATCCCCAAGGGTCGTTCTGATAATCGATCTTGTGACAGTTCAAGGTGAGTCGACGGACGCGGGACGCGGCGTGGGCGCGATCGGAGCCGTGACGACGCGGTGGGCCGGGTGGAGTGGACCGGTTCGCCCGACTACGGTCGACCGTGCCCACCAGCATGCTGCCGGCGCCCGCGAGGTGATGCTGACGCGGTCGAACTGGACGGTCCGTGCCGCTTGCAGACGCCCCAGGCCCTCCGCCGGTCCGGAGGCGGGCTGACCATCAAGGTGGCCCTCGCCGTCGACGGCCGGGGCCTGCCTTCGTCCATCGTGCTCACGCCCGGCAACGTCGACAATGCCACCGCGTTCCTCGACGGGATCGGTGATGGCGTCAGGTGAGCGTCAGCCACAATGGCCACGGCTGCCCCTGCTCACCTGGCCCGGCCGTTGTGGTCATGGCTGCCACGAGGTGACCGGACTGCCGCCGTCGGGTGCCGGTCCCGAAGGTGTCGGGCTGCAGCATGCGCCCGTTCATACACGCCCCGGCCGGCCCGCTGCAGGTTCCGCGAAGTCGTGGATATTTCGGCGTAATAGAACGTAATGGTGACGTTCGGTGGTAGTTGGCGTCACCCAAATGGCGGAGTCGGAAACGGCTGCCCGGTTCTATGCTGGTCGGTCGTGGTGGTGGGGGGTCGGTACTCGCCGACAGGACGGAACGCCCACCTTCCTTCTTCGTAGGGGAAAGGACCGTCATGAGCTCTCTGGCAGTGCGCATCCGCGACGCCGGCCCACTCGACGTGGCCGTGGAGGAAGAAGAGATCCCGTTCGAGGACCAGGCCGACCCCGGCCGCGGTATCGAGGCGTGTCTGCCCGAGCCGTTCCCGACCGCGACGACCCGCGTTGGCTGCGACTAGGCGAGGACAGCGCACGTCGCCCGTGCCCGCCCTCGCCGGGGTGGGCACGGGCGACGTGCGCACGGTCTCGTCGCACGGTGCTGTCGAGCCCGGCGGCAACCGCGGCATCGCACAGCGGATCGAGATGTTGCTCGCCGACCGCGGGCGGCGTCTCGTCATGGACGGTCAGTGGCTCTGCCTGTTCGCCCCGCGCCCTCTCGGGGATCAGATCCCGGGCCACGGCTGGAAGCTGCACATCTCCGCCCGCCCGAACGACCTGCCACCACTCGTGGATCTGGTCGTTCCCGTGCTGCTGCGTTACCTCTGCGACGCCAAGTTCGCCCGTGATGCCGAGGTGCTGGGTGCCATGAACAGCGGTGATCGGGATCCCGCGCTCGTCGGGAAGGCAATCACCGTCTATCCGCGCGTGGAGGATGTGACGGTACTCGGCGCTGAACTAGCTGATCTGCTGTCCGGGCGGCCGGGCCCCCGAGTGCTCAGTGACCGGCGGATTCGGCCCGACGCTCCCGTCTATTACCGCTACGGTCCGTTCCGGGCCGCGGGCGTCGACGATGCCGCGCTTGCCATGACCGGCCCCGACGGATCGCGTTTTCCCGGGCGCGCCGGTACCCGCTACCGTCAGCCTCCGTGGGCCGCCGACCCGTTCCGTCCTGCCGACCCGCCCCCCGGCGGCCCCGCCCGTCTGATCGGCGGGCGGTACCGGCTCACCACGGGCATCACCCGTTCCGCGCACGGCGACGTCTACCGCGCGGTGGACATCGCAACCTGCGAGCATCTGATCGTCAAACAGGCCAGGGCCCACGCCGGTGAGGACGCGAACGGTGTCGATGCCCGCGGCCGCCTGCGCCACGAGCACGCAGTCCTGGCGGCCCTGACCGGCGTCGACGGCGTCCCCCAGGTTCGCGAACACCTCCGGCACGGTGACGACGAGTACCTGGTCACCACCGACTGCGGTCCCCGCGACCTGCGCCGCGACGTACTGGCCCACGGCCCTTTCCCATCAGGTGCCGCGATGCTGTCCACGGGCTCAGAACCCGCCGACAGGATCGCGACCGGCCGCGGCATCACCGCGCTGGCACGCCGTCTGCTGGGCATACTCGACAGCGTGCACGCCCGAGGCGTCTTGGTCGGCGATCTCAAACCCTCCAACGTCGTGCTCGGCGACAACGGTGCCGCGCACCTCGTGGACTTCGGCGTCAGCGCGCTGCACGGTGACCGGCCCACCGGTGCGACCCCGGGCTACTCGATGCCGGTGTACCGCACGGGCAGGCCGGCCGGACCGGCCGACGACCTGTACGCGCTGGGAGCGACCCTTCACTTCGCTCTGACCGGCATGGATCCGGTAGTCGTCGACGGTGATGACGACATCAACCGCGACCGCACCCTCACCTGTCTGGCTGCCGCACTCCCGGGCGCCGCGCACCGGCCGGTACGCGAACTCGTCGCCGGGCTCATGCACCCCGACCCGGCACCGCGCGCAGCCTGCGTGCAACGGTGGCGTGCGCAGGCACCTCCCTTGGCCCCTGAGCGCAGGATTCCGCCCCCGAGGGTGACTCCGGGCATGCTGGACGACCTGATCGCACACACCGTGGCGACCTGTGTGAGAGCCGTCGCCGAACTCCCCACAGGACCAGCCCGAGACGGGCAGCAAGGCTTCGGGCTGACGCTCTATGACGGAGCGGCAGGCGTGGGCCTGGAACTCCTGCACCACACGCAGCAGCCCGGAGTGCCCCAGGCCGTGGTGGACCTCGCCCACCGGGCCGTGCACCACCCCACGCTGGCGACATTGACTGCCGCGCTCCACATCGGCCGTACCGGAGTCGACCTCTTCCTCGACTCCGCCGCCCTGCTGAACGACGCACCGGCGCCTGCCCCTCCGCAGAGCGTGCTCTCCTACGACGACACCGGTGATCAGATCAGCGGCGCGGCCGGCGCCGGGACCGGACTGCTGACGTTGGCCCAGCGCGCCCGGACGGCGGGTCGCGAAGAAGAGGCACGCGCGCGATTGGCCGCAGCGGAAGAGTGCGTCCGAGGACTGCTGGCCGCGCGGGCCGGGAGGGCGCGCGCCGAACCGCAGAGGTCGGCGGCGGACTCCGAAGCGGCGTTCACGTTGGGCTTTGCCCACGGCCGCGCGGGTGTCATCCACTTCCTGCACGCCTACCACCGCTTCACCGGCGATCCGGCCGCCGGTGCGGCCGCACGCCAGGATCTGGCCGAACTGATCTCGCACACACCGAGGTTGCTGGCACTGGCGGCCCGTCCCGAAGCCCACCGGCGTTATGGATCCTGGTGCCGCGGGCTCGCAGGTATCGGCACCCTTCTGATCGAGACGGGCAGGTATGAGGCGGATCTGCCCGCAGCGGATCTGGGCGTACGGTGCGCCTGGGCGTGCCGTGATCTCGCGCCCCGGATGAGCCCTGTCTCCCAGTGCTGCGGACTGTCCGGTGTCGGTGAACTGCTCATCGACGCTGCGGCCGTCACTGGCGACGAACGGTTGCATCGAGCCGCCGAGGACGTGGCAGGACTGATCCTGGCCCGCAGCGGTGGCACCATGCGGAAGCCGCTGTTCCCCGACAACACCCTTGCAGCATCAGGACCGGGCTGGGCGACCGGAAGCGCCGGCGTTCTGTCTTTCCTGCGTCGTCTGCGAGATCGGGGCGGCCCGCGGCTGTGGACCGACACTTCGGCGGAAACGCCTTCCCGGCCCGGCATCGGCCCGGCCGGCCGGCACGTCCTGGAACGCACCCCCGCAGCACGCCACCGCACCCAGACCCGACGCGAGGCCGACCGTGGGCGGGGGCGACATGGAGAGCCGTGACGCAGGCGGTAACCCCCGGCTCGCAACGACAGGGACACAGGCGGTAGACCCGCCCGTGCGGCAGTACGATGCATGAGCCCTCACAGGCAGTCAGGGGCGCCCGGGGCACGTCGGCACCTACTTCTACACCGTTCACGGGGCAGGGTGCCGCTTCGTGAGCGACAACGGAATTGAGGTCGATGTGGACTTCGCTGCCGACGGGAACGAAGTCTTCGATCTCCGGCGGCTGCGTTGTTGCGGACTGAGCCTGCCGGAGCCTCTTGACGTCACGGATGAGGACCTGCGGTCCGCCGTGCGGTCGCTGCAACCGCTTCTGACCGAGGTGCGGCCGGGATGGTTGAGCGCAGCCGGCTGATCGTTCACGCTGAGGTTCGCAGGCGGCGCAGGCGTATGAGTCTGCAGGCCAGTTCGAGCAGAACCTGGTGGAGATCGGCTCGTCGTTCGTAGCGGGTGCGGAGCCGTTCGAACTGTTGGAGCCAGGCGAAGGCGCGCTCGGCCACCCATCGAACCTTGCCCGGTCCGGAGCCGTGGGCGACGCCGCGTCGGGCGATCAGGGGTTTGATACCCGCGCTTCCACAGGAGGCAGGCGCACCGCTGTGGGCGCGGACGTCACGGCGGGGACAGCGTCCACCAGGACACGTACCGCGGCCGGATCGACTTCCGTCGGCGTCTGGATTCCATCTTTCAACGGCTGCTGCCACCACGGTGCCGATGCCGGTCACCACCGCGGGGGTGCGGGATCGATCACGTACTCCCGCACCCCGTTGCACGTTGCGCGACGCGGCGATTTTCCGGCGGACAGGGAACCGACAGCGGACCGAGAGCGCATCACGAGGGGCACGGCGCACCGTATGGCGTGCAGGCACCGAGCCCGAGGGGGAACCGTGATGCGTGAACGCAGACTGAACCTGGCCGTACTCATCGGCAGCACCCGCGCCGGCCGCTTCGGCCCCGTCCCCGCCCACTGGATCGCCGCCGAGGCGGCCAAGCGCGACGACTTCGACGTCGATGTGATCGACCTGGCCCAGGTGTGGCTGCCCGACGTGCTGCCGGAGAGCCTCGACCGCCCGCTGCCGCAGGCTGTGACCGACCTCGCCCCCTGGCTGGACAGGGCGGACGCGTTCGTGATCGTCACACCGGAGTACAACCACAGCTTCCCCGCCTCCCTGAAGAACGCCATCGACTGGTACGTCGACGCGTGGAAGGTGAAGCCGGTCGCCTTCGTCTCCTACGGCGGCATGGCCGGCGGGCTGCGCGCGGTGGCCGACCTGCGGGGAATCTTTCCCGGGCTGCACAGCGTCACCGTCCGGGACTCCGTCTGCTTCCCGAACTACCAGGACCACTTCGATGCCGAGGGCAGGCCCGCGGACCCCGAGGGCTGTGCAACGGCGGCCAAGACCATGTTCGACCAACTCGCCTGGTGGGGCCACGTCCTGAGTGACGCCCGTGCCCGGCAGCCGTATCCGGGCTAGGGCCTGTCCGGTCCTGATCCGCCGGGCGCGCCCTGGACCCCGCGGCCGTACGCGTACGCAACCACGCCTGATCACGTACCAGGCGGAAGAAAGGAAAGCCATGTCAACGAACGCCCCCGAGGCCCCGGTCCGGAAGGCCGGGACGCGGGAATGGGTGGGGCTGGCGGCGCTGGCCCTGCCCACCCTGCTGATCTCCCTCGACCAGAGCGTGCTGTACCTGGCCCTGCCCCACCTCGCCGAGGGGCTGGACCCCACCGGTGCCCAAACGCTGTGGATCATGGACATCTACGGTTTCCTGATCGCCGGCTTCCTGATCACCATGGGCACGCTGGGCGACCGGATCGGCCGCCGCAAGCTGCTGCTGATCGGTGCGACGGCCGTCGGCATCACCTCGATCGCCGCCGCCTACTCCACCAGCGCGGAAGGTCTGATCGCCACCCGCGCCCTGCTCGGCATCGCTGCCGCCACTCTGATGCCGTCCACCCTCGCCCTCATCAGCAACATGTTCGAGGACCCGTACCAGCGCGGCCGCGCCATCGCGGTGTGGGCCAGCTGCTTCATGGGCGGTACCGCGCTCGGGCCGGTCGTCGGCGGCGCGATGCTGGAGTATTTCTGGTGGGGCTCGGTGTTCCTCATCGGGGTGCCCGTCATGGTGGTCCTGCTGATCGTCGCTCCCTTCGTCCTGCCGGAGTACAAGAACCCCAACCCCGGCAAGATCGACCTGCTCAGCGTCCTGCTGTCGCTGGTGTCGATCCTGGCGATCATCTACGGGCTGAAGGAACTCGCGCGTTACGGCTTCGAACTGGTGCCGGCCCTCTCGATCGTCCTCGGCCTGGCGGTCGGCGCGGTGTTCCTGTCACGTCAGGGCAAGCTCGACGATCCGCTGCTGGACCTGAAGCTCTTCAAGATCGGCGCTTTCAGCGCCGCACTGCTGATCCTCATGGTTTCCATGCTGGGCACCGGCGGCGGCTACTTGTTCATCACCGGGTTCGTCCAGATGGTGGAGGGCTATTCGCCGCTGGAAGCGGGCCTGTGGATGGTGCCCGCGGCCGTCGCGTCGATCCTGGCGGCGCAGCTGGCACCGATCTTCGCCAAGCAGCACCCCCTCAGCACCGTCATCGGGGTGAGCCTGGTGATCGGCATGATCGGTTACGTGCTCCTCATCTTCGTCGGCCCGGTCGGCGGGATGCCGCTGCTGATCACCGGCTTCGTGATCACTTTCATCGGCGTCGGCACCTTCGGGGCGCTCGGCACCAACCTGGTCGTCGGGTCGGTCCCGCCGGAGCGGGGCGGCTCCGCGGCGGCACTCTCCTCCATCAGCGGTGACCTGGGCACCGCACTCGGCATCGCTACGCTCGGCAGCCTCGGCACCGCCGTCTACCGCAGCTCGCTCGACGTGCCCGACGGCACACCGTCCGGCGCGGCCGACTCCGCCGAGGGGAGCATGGAGGGCGCGCTCAAGGCCGCTCGCGAACTGCCGTCCGATGCCGCCGACAGCCTGCTGGCCGCCGCATCGGACGCCTACGCCGGCGGACTGAACGCGATCGGCATCGCCTGCGCCGTCGTCACCGCGATCAGCGCGACGTCCGCGTTCACGCTGCTGCGCAGGAGCCGCGGGGCCGTCCCGTCCGGCGGCGCTCCGAAGGAGCAGGAGGAGAAGGCCGAGGACTCGCTCTCGACCACCTGAGCCCCTCCGGCGGAACGGGGAACCAGGCACCGGGAACCAGAGGGAGGACGCAGGCCCGGACCTCACGGTCCGGGCCGGCCCCGGCCGCCCGCCGGACCAGTACCGTCCTGTCATTGCCCGCTGAGCTGGGTTAGCGTGATCACATGCATTTCGGGGTTCTCGGTTCGTTAGCGGTGTGGACGGGGGACGGGCGACCGGTCCGGATCCCGGAACTCAAAGTCCGCGCCCTGCTGGCATGCCTTCTGGCCCACCGGGGACGAGTGGTCTCCGCGGACAGGCTGATCGACGACCTATGGGCCACGAGGCCGCCCAACAACCCGGCAGGCGCGCTCCAGAACAAGGTGTGGCAGCTGCGGCGGGCGCTTGAGGACGCCGAGCCGGGCGGCCGGGACCTCGTGGTGTCCCACGCGCCGGGATACCGGCTGCGTGCGGGCGCGGACGCGGTGGACGCGGACCGGTTCCACGACCTGGTGACACGGGCGCGGGAGACCGAGGACTTCCGGGTGCGCGCCGCCCTGCTGGCGGATGCGCTGGCCTTGTGGCGGGGTCCCGCCTTCGCCGACTTCGCCGACGAGGAGTTCACCCGGCCCGCGCGGGACCGGCTGGAGGAGCAGCGGCTGACCGCGCTGGAGGAGCAGGCCGAGGCCCGGCTGAACCTCGGTGAACACGCGCTGGTAGCCGACGAGCTCGCTGATGCGGTGGACCTGCACCCCCTCAGGGAACGGCTGCGCGCCGCTCATGTGCGGGCGCTCTACCGTGCGGGCCGGCAGAGTGCGGCCCTCAGCAGCTACGCCGACCTGCGTAGACACCTGGCCGAAACCATGGGTCTGGAACCCGGCCCCGAGCTGGCGGCCCTGCACCAGTCGATCCTCACCCAGGACGCGGCGCTGACCGCTGCCCCCGAACCCGACACCGCCGCGGCCGGCCGGCCGACGAACCTGCCGACCTCCCTCACCGGACTGATCGGTAGGGCCGAGGCGCTCGTCGAGCTCCGGGAGCTGCTGGGCGCGAACAGGCTGGTCACGCTCATCGGTCCGGGCGGGGTGGGCAAGACGCAGCTGGCGCTCTCGACCGCCGCGCAGGCCGGAGCCGAGTTCCCCGGCGGCGTACGGCTGGTCGAGTTCGGTGCGCTCGACCCCTTCCCGTCGGGCGCCGACCGGGGGAAGCATGCCGCCGCGCAGGTCGCGGTGTACGAGTTGCTCGGATCGGTTCTCCGGGTCCGGGACGACACGGCCTCGGGACCGGGGTCCGGGGGCGCGGCGCCCTCGATGCCCATCCGTGTCGCCCAGGCACTGGGCGAGCGGCCGGCCCTGCTGGTGTTCGACAACTGCGAGCATGTGGTCGGCCCAGTCGCCGAGCTGACCGTCCAACTTCTCAAGGCCGCGCCTGCCTTGAGGATCATGGTCACCAGTCAGGTGCCCCTGGGCATCACCGGCGAACATCTCCAGGAGGTGCCGCCGCTGCGACGGCCCGAGCCCGCGGCGGAACTCGACCCCGAGTCCGTACGCCGGTACAGCGCGGTGGAGCTGTTCGTGGCGCGCGCGACCGCGGCGGCCCCGAATTTCGTACTCGCCGCGAGCAACGTCGAGGAGGTCGTCTCGATCTGCCGGCGCCTCGACGGCATTCCGCTGGCCCTGGAGATGGCCGCCACCCGGGTGCGGGCGCTGGGGGTACGTGAGTTGGCGGCGCGCCTGGACGACCGGTTCCGCCTGCTCGCGGTGGGCGCGCGCAGCGCCCCGGCGCGGCAACGCACCCTGAGGGCCGTGATCGACTGGAGCTGGGAGCTCCTCGGCGACCAGGAACGGGTGGTGCTCGGGCGGCTGGCCGTACACGCCGACGGCTGCACCCTCGACGCCGCCGAGGAGATCTGCGCGGCGGACGACCTGGACCGTACGGAGGTGCTCGACGTCGTCGCCCGGCTGGTGGACTGGTCGCTGGTGGTCATGACCGACGGGACGGACGGGCCCCGGTACCAGCTGCTCGAATCGGTCACCGCATACTGCGTCGAACGCCTCGTGGAGAACGGCGGGTTCGAGGACCTCCGGCGCAGGCACTGCGCCTACTACACCGATCTCGCCGAGGGCGCCGAGCCGCATCTGCGGGGCCACGGCCAGCGGCAGTGGCTGCATCGCCTGGACGCCGAAACCGCGAATCTGCGTACCGCGTTCGACTACGCGGCACAGCTGGGCGACGCCGACTGCGCGCTGCGTCTCGCCAACGCCCTCAGCTGGTACTGGTACCTGCGCGGCCGGAGCAACGAGGCGAAGCGATCCCTGACCGTGGCGCTGTCCCTCGGTGGAGCGGCGCCGGTCGCGGTGGCCAAGGCCGCGGCCCTGCTGGGCGGCTTCAAACTGGTGCTCGGCGGCGTCGCCGACCCGGTGGCGGAGTACCGCACGGCGCTGCGGCCGTACGAGGAGCTGAATGATCCGGGCGGGCGGGCGCGGGCCCAGTGGTTCCTCGGGTCCAGCCTCTACGGGATCGGCGACGTGGGGCCGAGCGAGGAGCTGGTCGACCGGGCGCTGGCCACCTTCCGGTCGCTCGGCGACCGCTGGGGTATGGCGGCGGCCCTGGGCAGCCGGACCTTCCACGCGAACAGGCGGGGCGACCTCAACGCGTTGCGGCGGGACGGGGAGCAGAGCCTCGCGCTCTTCCGTGAGCTGGGCGACCAGTGGGGGCAGCTCCAGGCATCGGTGCCGCTCGGGACGCTGGCCGAAACCGTGGGCGACTACCAGCGGGCCGGACGGCTGTACCGGGAGGGCCTGCGGATGGCGGAGGACCTGGAGCTCTGGCCGCAGGCCTCCTTCCAGCTCTCGGGCCTCGGCCGGGTCGCGCTGCTGACCGGGGACCTGCCTCGTGCCGCGGAGTTGCATGGGCGCGCGGCACGGCTCGCCGCCGGGCAGTCGGACAGCTTCGGGGAGCAGTACGCCGAGATCGGCCTCGCCCTCGGGGCGCGCAGGGCGGGAGACCTCGACGCGGCCGAGCGGCATCTGACCCGGGTGCTCGACCTGCACCGGCAGATGGGTTACGAACCGGCCAGGCCCTCGGTGATCCTGGCCGAGCTGGGCTTCGTCGCGGAGGCCCGGGGCGACGCCCCGGCCGCCCTGGCCCTGCAACTGGACGCCCACGCAGCCGCCCGCGACACCGGGAACCCGCGGGCGGTGGCGCTGGCCCTGGAGGGCCTGGCCGGGGCACAGTCACTGGCCGGGCACTCCGAGCACGCGGCCCGCCTGCTCGGGGCGGCCACGGCGGCCAGGCAGTCGGTCCAGGCACCCCTGCGGGGCGGCGAGCGCTTCGACGTGGACCGCATCACCACCCGGGTCAGGGATGCGCTGGGCAAGGCCCGCTACCAGGCCGAGATCGAGCGGGGCAGCACACTGGTCCTGGAAGAGCATCTGAAGGACCCTTTCCCCTGACCTGGGTACGGAAGGCGCCTGACGGGGAAAATACCAGGTCAGGTGCCTTCTTGTGTGCTCCTGGAAGAAGCCCGGCGTCTTCCAGGGAGCGCCAGCCTGACCGTTGACCCGTGACGGCGGCGAGCT
Organism: Streptomyces sp. NPDC102283; assembly: GCF_044766265.1. NCBI lineage: Bacteria > Bacillati > Actinomycetota > Actinomycetes > Kitasatosporales > Streptomycetaceae > Streptomyces > Streptomyces sp. NPDC102283. The sequence goes on along the minus strand of NZ_JBIWLQ010000036.1, from coordinate 13,490 downwards.
GGCACGCGGACGAGGGGTGTGCTGACAGGGCTCCACGGATCGTGCCTCGACCTGACGCGCTGGACTGCCGACCGCCGATGTGAGTTCACTGGCCAGGAGCGCCGACGCCATGCGGTCTCGGCCCGCGCGCACGGGACCGCGTTCGACGACGGGTCGGCCGCCGATGCGGAGCTGACGCTGTCGAGCCTGCTGACCACGCTCGACGCCATTGGCAGAACCGGCCTCGCCGGCCGAGCCGAGCAGCAGGACGAGCGGGGAGTACCAGTGGGCGCGCGACGCAGCCGGGCTGATGCCGTCCACGGTCGACCAGCTGGTCAAGCCAGTGCTGGAGATCCACGAGCACCATGACCTCGTGCCGTGGCAGCTCTCTCCGACGATGCTGGACCGCTACTTCGCGGGACCGGGGAAGGCCACTTCCCGGGCTCACCGCGTGGGCTCCATCCAGCTGCGTGATCGGCCCGGACGTCCCGCGGGGCGCCGCCGGGGAACAGCGACGCCCCGCGAGGTGTGAGACGCGTACCGTGCGGCTTTCGAGGGTTGGATGAGCGGGGGTAGTGCCCTTTGGGCGGGCCTCTACCTCTGCCGTGTCCGGCGCAAGGTGAGCAGGCCGTGGCAAGCGAAGAGCACCGCGGTGAAGGCAAGGCCGATACCGGCGGCCTGGCGCATGTCGGGGACCTCCACCGCCGTGGCGGCGACGGTCAGCACCCCGACCACGGCCACGACCGCCAGCTTCCCGCCGCCCGGAACGCTGAATCCGGTGAACTCCCCGGGGTTCGCCTTGCGGTGGCGTCGGAAGGCGATGTAAGAGGCGACGATCAGCAGCCACACCAGGAGGACGGCGAAGATGGCGATCGACATCATGATGTTGAAGAGGCCGCTGACGTCGTAGAAGGCCAGCAAGGCGGCGACGGCGATACCCAGGGACGAGACGGCCAGGGCGATCGCGGGGACGCCGCGCTTGCTCAGCTTGGCCGTCGGCGCCGGGGCCAGGCCGTCGTCTCCGAGCGAGTGCAGCAGCCGGGATGCGCCGTACAGGTGGGCGTTGGCGGCCGACATGGCCGCGATGAGCACGACCGCGTTGGTGAGGGTCGCCGCGGCCGGCACGCCGACCTCGGAGAAGACCCGCACGAAGGGGCTCGCCTCGACGCTTCCGTCCCCCTCCGCCAGCTTGCGCCACGGGATCAGCGCGAGGACCAGGGTGATGGCGAGAAGGTAGAAGAAGCTCAGCCGCCAGGCCAGCTGGCGCATCGCGGTACGGATGGTGCGCTGCGGGTCGACCGCTTCCGCGGAGGCGATGGCGACGACCTCGAACCCGGCGTACGCGAACATCACGACGGACATGGCCAGCCAGATGGATTCCAGGCCGTGCGGCATGAAGCCACCGTCGTCGGAGAGGTTGGCGAAGCCGGAAGCCTCCGTGTCGGGCAGACCGAAGAAGACCAGCAGTGCGGCGCAGAGGATGAACGCGCAGAGCGCGATCACCTTGATGCTGGAGAGCCAGAACTCCGTGGTGCCGAAGGACTTCACACTGATGATGTTGACCGCGAGGACGATCGCGGCGACCACCAGGATCGCCGCCGACATCGGCACCTCGGGCCACCACCAGCGGATGTAGAGCGCGGAGGCGACGACCTCCGTACCGATGACGACCACGGCGCTGAACCAGTACAGGTAGCGGCTGAGGAACCCGGCCCACGGGCCGAGGTAGCGGTGCGCGATGGTGCCGAAGGAACCCTGGACCGGATGGGCGGCGGACATCTCGCCGAGCAGGACGGCGATGATGGCGACCAGGACCGCGCCGATCGCATACGCGACGATCACGGCGGGGCCGGCCACGGATATCGCGGTGCTGGAGCCGAGGAAGAGTCCGGTGCCGAGCGCGGAGCCCAGCCCGATCATGGTGGTCTGCCGGTGGGTGAGGGAGCGGACCAGTCCTTCACCGGCGGGCGACGGTCTGGTGCCGTCGGCTTCGGAGGGCGGGGCGAGCGGTGCGGAGTCGCTGGGTGCGGCCATGGCGGTGGGGCCCTTCTGGAAGGTGATGGGGGAGGGAGAGGGGCAGCGACTCAGAATTCGCTGGTGCGGAACGGCTCCGCCGGTGCGTTCAGGTCCGGCTTGCCCAGGACCTTCGGCGACGACAGTGCGTAGATGCCGTGGTTGGTCAGCGTCCACGCGATGTTGCGGTCCCACTCCACGTACACGCCGTGGGTCTGGTTGCCGTAGGCGTAGTCCGCAGTGGAGGGGCCGTACGCCTTCGGGACGAAGTACGCCGATATCTCCGGCGACGCGGGCTTGGAGACGTCGAAGAACTGCACGCCCGCGTTGTAGAAGCCGTAGCTCAGGACACCGGGGGTGTGCCGGCCCGGGTTGGTGTAGTAGCCGGTGCGTTTGGGTCCGAAGCTGCCGCGGCGCTGGCAGTAGTCGTCGATGCCGGCGGCCTTCGGCGGGGTCGGGCGGGGGAGGACGCCGACGACGCGGGGCTTCTTCGGATCCCGTGCGTCGATCTGGTAGACGTCCTTGTAGGGCTCGTAGCAGTCCTCGGTGAGCGGGTAGCCCGAGTAGTAGATCATTCCGGTCTTCTCGTACTGGGAGACGTCGATGTTGTCACCCTCGGTGCCCGCGACGGAGGCCGGCAGGTCCAGGTGGCTGACGGTCTTCATGTTCGAGGGGTTCGAGACGTCCAGTACCGTCAGGCCGTAGCCGCCCATGGCGGCGAAGGCGTAGCGTCCGCCCTTCTCGACGGGCTTGGGGAGGAAGAGCGGCATCCGGGCGCCCATCCAACTGGTCCGGTTCCCGCAGCGCGGGTTGTTCCGGTACGCGGCCTCCTCGCCGGTGCGCTGGCCCGGCAGGTGCCAGGTGTCGAGGAGCTTCGGACGGGCCGGGTCGGACATGTCCCAGGACTGGTAGCCCGCCGAGTGCAGATTGGTGGGGTACTCGGTGCCGGAGTAGGTGTCGTTCGGCGCCGCGGCGATGAACATGTACTTCTCGCCGGTCCAGTGCGGCACGTCGATCGAGCCGGAGCCCTGCTGTGCCGTGGCCGGGTCGGTGTTCAGGGGGCTCGCCTGGGTGGAGTCGGTGGAAACCGTCGTCAGCAGCTTCCAGTCCTTCTTGCGGGGGCCGTCCAGGCGGAAGACCTTGAACCCCTTGAGCCCCGGCTTGGCCCGCAGCTTCGCGACGCCCTCCGGGTTGTTGAACTTGTCCTTGGGCGGGTGGTCGGAGAGTTCCGAGATCTTGCGTCTGCTCTCGAAGCTTTGGACCATGACGTACGCGTTCAGCTTCTTGTTCCACTGGATGGTGGACGCGCCCCAGTAGTCGTGCGCCGCCCAGTCGCCGTTCGCCCGGGTCTCGTCGCCGCCCACGTCCTCGCGGCTCATCCTCTCGACCACCTTGACCTTCTTGACGTCGGTGATGTCGTAGACGCGGCCGTCGGAGCGGCTGTACTGGAAGAGGTAGCGGCGGCCGTCGAAGTCGACGATGTTCTGCCAGGTATGGAAGTAGTCGGGGGTGAAGTCGGCTCCCTCGTAGGCGGCTTCGACCTTCATGTTCTTGATGTACGAACGGGTGTCGTACTTCTTGTTGCGGCCCGGGAAGGAGTGTTCGTTCTGCTCGTCGACCGGGGTGAGCGCGGGATGCCGGAAGCTGCCGTCCAGTTGCATGCCGTACGAGCCGGGGTCGGCCGGCCCGGGGCGGCGGTCCTCGCACGCGTCGAGGATGTCGGGGTCGGTGGCGGCGACGGCCGTGGCGCCGGTGGTGTCCGCGCCGGAGACACCGGGAGCGAGGAGAGTGGCCGTGGTGGCGGCGGCGACCACCGCGGCGAGGGCGGCGTTTCTGCGGAGGGGACGCATCTGACGGTCCAATCGGAGCAGGAAGGGAGCGGGATGTGCCGTGTGCCCCTGGGGCGGGCGCGCGGGACGAATCAGGTGACGGTGGGGCGCTGCCGGAATTCGGGGCTGCGGTGGTCGCCGTCGGTCACGACGGCGAGCAGTTCGCGGACGGCGTGCAGGACGTCCGCGTGGGTGACGTAGAGGGCGTTGAATCCGAACCGGAGCAGGTCCGGGGCACGCATGTCGCCGATCACACCGCGGGCGGTGAGCGCGGCCACCAGCGGGTACGCCTCCGAGTGGCGCAGGGCGACCTGGCTGCCGCGGCGGGCCGGGTCGCGCGGGGTGGCCATGGTGAAGCCGAGGCCGTCGAGGAGTTCGTCGGCGCACTCCTGGAAGAACCCGGTCAGGGAGAGGTTCTTCTCCCGTACCGCCGTCATGTCCACCCCGTCGAAGGCGGTGAGCGCGGCTTCGAGGGCGAGGAGTGACAACAGCGGCGGAGTGCTGATCCGGGCCCGGCTGATGTCCGCCCCAGGGGTGTACGTACCTGCCATGGCGAACGGCTCCGCGTGTCCGTGCCAGCCGGTGAGGGGGTGGTCGAAGTCCGGCTGGTGCCGCCGGGCGACATAGGCGAAGGCGGGCGCCCCGGGGCCGCCGGAGAGGTACTTGTAGCCGCAGCCGACCGCGAAGTCCGCCTCGATGGAGTCGAGTTCGACGGAGAGGGCGCCGGCCGCGTGGCACAGGTCCCAGTGCATCAGGGCGCCGGCGGCGTGCGCGGCGGCGGTGAGCGCGGCCATGTCGTACAGCTCGCCGGTGCGGTAGTCCACCGGGGCGTAGGCGGCCACGGCGACGTTCCCGGCTTCGTCGGCCAGCACCGTGGCGGCCTCGCGGGCCGGTACTCGGCGGACGTCGAGCCCGAGGAGTCGGCCAACCGAGTCGGCGATGTACTGGTCGGTGGGGAAGTGGTCGGGATCGGTCAGCAGCAGTCGGCGTCCGGGCCGCATCCGGGCGGCTGCCAGCAGGGTGTTGAAGAGTTGGACGCTGGTGGAGTCTCCGACGACGGTCTGTCCTGGGGCCGCGCCGATCAGTCGGCCGAGTGCGTCGCCGGTCCGGGTCGGCGCCTCCCACCAGCCGTTGCCGTTCCAGGAACGGATCAGGTCGGTGCCCCACTGGCGGTGCACGGCGTCCTCGACGACCGCCGGGACGGCGGCGGGAAGGGCGCCCAGGGAGTTGCCGTCGAGGTAGACGATGCCTTCGGGGAGGAGGAAGCGGGCGCGGACGTGGGCGAGGGGGTCGGCGGCGTCGAGTGCTGTGGCGCGTTCGGTCAGCATGGGGTGTCTCCGTCGTCGTGTGAGGGGGCGCGCCCGGGGGCAGGGGTGGCTTCGCGGTCCCCGGCGAGATCGAGCGCGATGTCCGTGAGCAGGTCCTCCTGCCCGCCGACCAGCCGCCGCCGTCCGGCCTCGACCAGCAGGTCACGGGTGTCGAGCCGGTGGCGTAGGGCCGTGTTCTCGGCGTGCCGCAGGAAGCTGGAGTACACCCCGGCGTACCCGAGGGTGAGGGTCTCCCGGTCGACACGCACGGGCCGGTCCTGCGTCGGTCGTACGAGCTCTTCGGCGGCGTCCATGAGCGGGAACAGCGCGCAGCCGTGTTCCCAGCCCATGAGGTCGAACACCGCCACCGTCGGCTCCAACGGCGCGTTGCCGGCGCCGGCGCCCTGCCCGGCGAGGGAGGCGTCGACGCGGTACGCCCCCGCTTCCACCGCCACGATGCTGTTGGCCACGCCCAGGCCGAGGTTGTGGTGGGCGTGGATGCCGATCTCGGTGGCCGGATCGAGGGCGTCGCGGTAGGCGAGGACCCGGTCCCGTACGCCGTCCATGGTCAACCGGCCGCCGGAGTCGGTGACGTAGACGCAGTGTGCGCCGTACGACTCCATGAGGCGGGCCTGTGCGGCCAGTTCGGCGGGCGGGGTCAGGTGGGACATCATCAGGAAGCCCGAGACGTCCATGCCCAGTTCGCGGGCCAGGCCGATGTGCTGGGCGGAGATGTCCGCCTCGGTGCAGTGGGTGGCGACGCGGACGGAGGTGACGCCGAGGGAGTGGGCGCGGCGCAGGTCGTCGGCGGTGCCGATGCCGGGCAGCAGCAGGGTGGTGAGCCTGGCGCGGTCGAGCACGTCGGCCGCGGCTTCCAGCCACTCCTCGTCGGTGTGTGCGCCGGGACCGTAGGTGACGGACGAGCCGGACAGGCCGTCGCCGTGGGCGACTTCGATGGCGTCGACACCGGCTGCTTCGAGAGCGGCGGCGATCGCCCGGACCTGTTCGAGGGTGTAGCGGTGCGACACGGCGTGCATGCCGTCCCGCAGGGTGACGTCCTGGACGTAGACCTTGGTCATCGGGGGGCCCGGTTCCGTTCGGCCAGGCGCTCGGCGGTGCGCAGCGCGGCGGAGGTCATGATGTCGAGGTTTCCGGCGTAGGCCGGGAGGTGGTGGGCGGCGCCCTCGACCTCCAGGTAGACGGAGACGAGGAGCCGCCCGCCCGGGCCGAGTGCCGTCAGCGGATCGTCGGACGCCAGGGCGCGGAACTGCGGTTCCTGCTTGAGCCGGTAGCCGGGTACGTATGCGGCGACGGAGTCGACCATCGCGTGGATGGAGGCGGTCACCTGCTGGGGGTCGCAGTCGTCGACGACGCAGTGGACGGTGTCGCGCATCAACAGCGGTGGTTCGGCGGGGTTGAGCACGATGATCGCCTTGCCACGGGCCGCGCCGCCCACCTGTTCGAGGGCGCGGGAGGTGGTCTCGGTGAACTCGTCGATGTTGGCGCGGGTGCCCGGGCCGGCCGACCGGGAGGAGATCGAGGCGACGATCTCCGCGTAGTGGACCGGTGCCACCGCCGATACGGCGGCGACGATGGGAACGGTGGCCTGGCCGCCGCAGGTGACCATGTTGACGTTGGGTGCGTCGAGGTGCTCGTCGAGGTTGACGGACGGTACGACGTACGGGCCGATCGCCGCGGGGGTCAGGTCGACGATCGTCTTGCCGTACGGCGCGAGGGCCGCGGCGTTGTGGTGGTGGGCGGCGGCGGACGTGGCGTCGAAGATCACGTCGATCGCGTCGAATCCGTCGAGGGCCAGGAGCCCGGCCACTCCGTTCGCGCTGGTGGGCACGGAGAGGCGGCGGGCCCGTGCGAGCCCTTCCGACTCCGGGTCGATGCCGATCATCGCGGCGGCGGTGACGTTCCCCGATCCTCTGATGATCTTGATGAGGAGATCGGTGCCGATGTTGCCCGATCCGATCACGGCTGCCTTCATCGGACGGCCTCCTTCGCCAGCGGGGCCAGACCGAAGAAGCGGACGGCGTTGCCGCCGAGGACGGCGGTCCTCTCCGCCGGGGAGAGTTCGCTCTCCCGCACGAGCCGGCCGATCTCCTCCTCACCGAGCGGGAAGGGGTGGTCGGAGCCGAGCATCACCTGCTCCCCTCCCATCACGTCCACGAGGAGCCGTAGTGCGCCGGGGTCGAAGACGGCCGAGTCCACGGAGAAGCGGTCGGTGTAGTACGAGGGCGGGTGCGGACTGTCGGCGCGTACGAGGTCCCGGCGGCGCCAGGCGTTGTCGGCCCGTCCCAGGAGGTACGGGAAGCTGCCGCCGCCGTGGGCGAACATCAGCCGGAGCGAGGCCGGGAGGCGTTCGAAGGCACCGGAAAGGATCAGCGAGAGGATGGTCAGATGGGTCTCGCCGGCCATGCCCGCGAGCCAGGCCAGCATGTACCGGGAGAACCTCGGCCCGGACGGCAGGTCCCAGGGGTGGACCAGGACGGCCGCGTCCTCTTCGGCGCAGTGGGCGAGAAACTCGATCAGCGCACCGTGGTCGAGGTCGTGATCGCCGAGGTGGTTGCCGATGTGGACGCCGCGGAAGCCCTGTCCCATGGCATCGCTGACCATCGCGCAGGCCGCTTCGGTGTCCTGGAGGGGCACCTGGCAGAGCGGGGCCAGCCGGTCCGGGGCGTGTTCGGCGTACCGCAGCAGATGTGCGTTGACCGTCCGGCACCACTCGACGGCGCGCTCGGGTTCGAGGTCGTAGCCGAACAGCATGGGGGTACTGGACAGCACCTGGACGTCCACGCCGAGCCGGTCCAGGTCGGCGACGCGTTCCACCGGGTCCCACAGGGTACGGCTCACCGGTCGGTACTCGGTGGGACCGGCCATCATCATTCCGGTGCCAGGTCCGTCCTTGGTGCGCAGCCAGGGGCCGTCGTCGGAGCCGGTGAGCAGCCGGGATTCGGCGCGGCCGATCTCCGGGAAGACGTGGGCGTGCACGTCGACGACGGTCACGCTCCTGCCTCCTCGTCGCGGCGGGTGCGTGGACGCAGCCGTTCGGGCCAGTCCCGGCCGGGGTGCACGGCGGCGCAGCGGGGGCAGGTGCGCGCGGCCGTGTCGGCGTAGAAGGCGTCGAACACCGGGGGCAGGTCGTCGACGATCGAGGTGAGCTGGAGCTCGCTGCGGTGCACCAAGTGGTGGCACTCCATGCAGTACCACTCGAATGCGTCGCGGTGTCCTTGCGGTCGGGCGAACTCGACGACGAGGCCGATGCTGTCCTCCTCCGGCCGCTGCGGGGAGTGCCGCAGGTGTGCCGGGGCGAGGAACACGTCTCCCTCGCGGATGTGGATGTCGCGCGGCGGCCGGCCGTCTTCCTCCATGACGCGGAGCATCATGTCGCCCTTGAGCTGGTAGAAGAACTCCTCGATGGGGTCGTCGTGGAAGTCGGTGCGCCGGTTGGGGCCGCCCACGACCGTCACCATCAGATCGGCGTCCTGCCAGATCTGGACATTGCCCACCGGCGGCTTGAGCAGGTGCCGGTTCTCCTCGATCCACGACTGGAGGTTGAACGGTCTCATGGTCATCGGTGCTGTTCCTTGCTCTGGTTGTGGTGGCCGCTCCGGGGGAGGTGGGCCACGCCGCTGATCTCGATCAGGAGGTGGGGATGGGGCAACTGATGGACGGCGACGGTGGTGCGGGTCGGCCCGTGCTCGTCGAAGTACTCGGCGTAGACCTCGTTGTAGCCTCCGAAGTCGTTCATGCTGACGAGGTAGGTGGTGACCGACACCAGGTCGTCGAGGCCGCCGCCGGCCGCGGCGAGCAACGCCGCGATGTTGTCGAGCACGGCCCTGGTCTGGGCCCGGACGTCGAGGTCGCTCACGCCCATCGGGTCGACGTTCGCGCCGACGAAGGTGCCGTCGGGGCGCCGGGAGCTGGTCCCTGAGACGAAGACGAAGTCGCCCGCGCGTCTCAGATGCGGGAAACGGCCGCGGGGCGGCGCGGCGCCGGGGACGATCACGCGTCCTCCTCGGTGATGCTCGAAGCGGTGGTGCTGGTGAACTGGACGGCACCGAGTCCCGTGACCGACGCCCGTACATGTGCACCGGGAGGCAGCGGTACGGCGGCGGTCGCCGCGCCGGCGAGGATCACGGTGCCCGGCTCCAGCGAGCCGGCGAGCCGGACCGCCGCCGCGAGGGCGCGCAGCGGATGACCGAGGATCGCCGCGGTGGAACCGGTCTCCACCGGACGTCCGTCGAGTTCCAGCAGGACGCCCAGGTTGCCCAGTGTGTTCGGGGGGCCCGGTTCGCTCCAGGGCCCCACGGCGTAGGCCGCGGCCGAGGTGTTGTCGGCGATCACCTCGGGCAGGGAGAACCGGAAGCCGTCGTACCGGGAGTCGATGACCTCCAGCGCGGGCGCCACGGCCGCGACGGCCGCCAACGGATCGGCGCCCGGACGGAGGGTGCTCCCCAGGAGGAACGCCACTTCCGGCTCGACCCGCGGATGGATCAGCCCCGAGATGTCGTAGCGCCCCCCGTCGGGGATCTCCATCCGATCCGTCAGCCGTCCGTGGATCAGATCCGCAACGCCCATCTGCCGCATCTTGGCGAGGCTGGTGAAGCCGAGCTTGAAGCCGGTGAGCCGCTCGCCGCGGTCCAGCCGCCGCACGATCAGGGCGTCCTGAACGGCGTACGCTTCGGCGGTGTCCGCCAGTCCGGTGGCACCGCCCGGCAGCGGACGCGCGTCCAGTGCCGCACGGTCGAGGGACTCGGCCAGAGCCGTGATGTTCATCGGACCGCCCCTTCCGTGTCGACGCGCCCGAAGGCCGCGCGCACCGACCCGAGCCCGTCGATCCGGGCCTCGAACACATCACCCGGCTCGACGGCGGCCATGGGACCGAGCGCGCCGGTGAGCACCGTGTCCCCGGCCCGCAGCGGACTGCCGAGCCGGACGAGTGTGTCCGCCAGCCAGACGGCCGCGTGCAGTGGGTTGCCGAGGCAGGCGACACCCACGCCGGTGGAGACGGGCTCGCCACGGCGCTCCAACACCATGCCGGCGGACCGCAGATCGAGTTCCCGCAGGAGCACGGGTCGTGTGCCCAGCACGTACGCGCCGCTGGAGGCGTTGTCGGCGATGGTGTCCACGGCGGAGATGTCCCAGTCGCGGATCCGGCTGCCGACCACCTCGATGGCGGGCAGCACGAATGCGGTCGCGCGGATCACGTCGGCCACCGTGTGCCGCTCGTGTACGAGGTCACTCTCGAGGACCAGGGCGACCTCGGCCTCTGCCCTGGGCTGGAGCACCGAGCCCCAGGGGATCTCGGCGCCGTCCGGTACGGCGGTGTCGTCGAGGAGGGCGCCGAAGTCCGGCGTTTCAACGCCGAGTTGCCGCTGTACCGCGGTCGAGGTGAGACCGATCTTCCAACCCGTGATGCGCCGGCCGCGGGCGAGGCGTCCTTCGGTCAGGAGGGACTGGACGGCGTAGGCGGCCTCCAGGTCACCGGGCGGCAGCAGGTCACGGACCGGTGCGCACGGAACGCCTGTGCGGCGCGCCTCGTCGAGCCGCTCGGCGGCCCCCGTCACCGGGTCGCGTGGGGCGCCCGTCCTGGTCGCGGTGGAGTCCGTCGTACTCACAGTTTCACGCACACATTCATCGGTTCGGAGAAGAAGTCGAGGGAGTGGTCGCCGCCCTCACGGCCGATCCCGGACGCCTTCACACCGCCGAAGGGCGCACGGAGGTCACGCAGGTTCCAGGTGTTGACCCACGCGGTGCCGACCTCCAGGGCGGGGGCGACGCGGTGGGCGCGGCTCACGTCACCGGTCCACACCGTGGCGGCCAGTCCGTACGGGCCGGCGTTGGCGAGGGTCAACGCCTCGTCCTCGGTGTCGAACGGCGCGAGGTGTACGACCGGGCCGAAGATCTCGTCCCGTACCGCCGGGTGGTCCTCCGGTAGTCCGGCCAGCACGGTGGGTTCCACCCAGAAGCCGCCGTCCCGCTCGTCCCCGAAGCGCGGTGCCCCGCCGCCCGCCAGGACCTCCCCGTCGGCGGCGGCCCTCTCCAGGTGGCCCAGCACCTTGTCCCGGTGGGCGGCGGAGACCATCGGGCCGTAGCCGGAAAGTTCCTTCGCGCCTGTGGCGAGCGCGGCGGCGAACGCGTCGAAGACGGGCCGTTGCACGTACAACCGCTCGGTGCACAGACAGACCTGCCCGCTGTGGGTGAAGGCGGAGCGGAGAGTGCCGGCGACCGCCTGCTCCAGATCCGCGTCGGCGAAGACGAGTCCGGCGTTCTTGCCGCCCAGTTCGAAGGAGACCGGCGCCAACCGCTCCGCAGCCGCCCGCATGATCATCGATCCGGTGCGCGACTCGCCCGTGAAGGCGACGGCGTCCACCCCCGGGTGCTCGGTGAGCCACTGGCCGGCCGCGTCCGCGCCCGGGCCGTGCACGAGGTTGAAGACTCCTGGCGGAACCTCCGCCTCGGCCAGCACCTCGGCCAGCAGACAGGCCGTGCCGGGGGTGAGTTCGGACGGCTTGGCCACCACCGTGTTGCCGGTCGCGAGGGCAGGCGCGACCTTCCAGCTGAGCAGGAGCAGCGGCAGGTTCCACGGCGAGATCACCGCGACGACGCCGAGCGGCTTGTGGACGGTGTAGTTCAGCGCGCCCCGGCCGTCCGGGGTGGCGGTGTGCCAGGACCGTTCGCCACGCCCGGTCAGGAGCCCCGCGTAGGAGCGAAAGTTGGCCACGGCCCGGGGGATGTCGACCGTCGAGGCCAACGCGCGCGGCTTGCCGGTGTCGGTGCACTCGGCCGCGACGAACTCCTCGAAGCGGTCCTCGATCCCGTCGGCGATCTGGTGCAGCAACCTCGACCGCTCGGTCGGGCTCCATACCGCCCACGGCCCGCGCAACGCCTCCCGGGCCGCGCGAACCGCCCGGTCGACCACCTCCCGGGACGCCTGCGGTACCTCGCCGGCAACACGCCCGGTAACCGGGTCAACGAGCGGGAGCGGCACGCCGGACGCGTCGAACCCGCCTCCTACGTAATGCCGTACGGGTGAACTCACGCTGTGGACCTCCGTCATCCAGCCGGGGCATGTCCGAAAGTCGCCCTCGGGTGTGCCGGTATAGTGCACCCGCCCAGCTATGCCGATCCAATGCCAATCGGCGCGTCAGCTATAACGATCCTGGTATGGTAGGGGGGAACCGCCCTCCGTACCCGGAAGGAGCCCGCCGCGATGGACCTTCTGGACGGCCGGTTGAAGTTCCGGCACCTGATTCTGCTCATCGCGGTGTACGAGCACGGGAGCGTCGTACGGGCCGCGGAATCGCTGCACCTCACCCAGCCGGTCGCGACCCGCACCCTTCATGAGCTGGAGGCCCTCGCGGACCTGCCGCTCTTCGTCCGTGTACCGCGCGGGATGCGGCCCACCGTCTACGGCGAAGCCCTGACGGAGCACGCCCGCGCCGTGGTCGCCGAGATTCGCCGGGCCGGGGACCACCTCACCGGACTCCGGCAGGGACGGGACGGCACCGTGACCGTGGGTACCCTGCTGGCCGGAGCCAATGTGCTCCTGCCCCGGGCGGTCGCAGGGCTCAAACGGGAACGGCCCCGGCTCACCGTCGTCGTTCGGGAGGGGACCCCGGACGTCCTCCACCCGGCACTGCTGGCAGGCGAACTGGACGTCATCGTGGGGCGAGTGGGATCGACCCCCACGGAAGGGGACGGGCTGCGCCAACGGAAGCTCTACCGGGAGCCGATCCGGCTCGCCGTCCGCTCGGGCCACCCGCTCCTCGACACCGTGGACGTCACACTCGCGGACACCCTCGGATTCCCCTGGATCCTGCCCGTCGAGCAGACCGCCCTGCGCCAGGAACTCGGTGCCGTCTTCGTCGACCGGGGCCTCACGCCGCCCGCGGACCGCGTCGAGTGCACGTCCATCCTCACCATGCGGGCGCTGCTGCTCCAGACGGACATGGTGGCGCTCCTGCCCGAACTGGTCCTGCGCGAGGACGAGCACCTCGCCGCGCTCCCGGTCGAACTCCCTTCGGTGGGGCGTACGGTGGGCACCACCGAAGCAGCCCGCCGGACACGGACCCCCGCTCTCCAAGCGCTGCTCCGCCACCTCGACCAGGAAGCGGTCCTGCTGCGCGAGACGCTCGACGGGACGTCGGTGGTTGGTTAGCGGTGGTTTTCACAGGCAGACCACGCTGCTGGTCTCGTTGTCACGCTCGTCTTGGCCACGCTCGTACCCTAACCAGCATCATGATCGCCCGGACATGTCCTAGTAGGGCTTTGTTACATCTCTGGGCAAGTGGTCGTGTTGGTGGTTTCCTGCTGGTATGAGGGCGAATGAACTCGCGTCGTGCAGGGGCCG
>NZ_JBIWLQ010000035.1:22288-38141 GCF_044766265.1 Streptomyces sp. NPDC102283 | reverse complement strand
TCGTCGGACAGGATCAACTCGGCCTTCGGCCGCCCAGTACGCGCCACAGACCAAGCCTATACATCTGAACAGAATTCCTGACTCAGAAGACTAGGTGTACCGGGCGGCCTGCGCCATCGTCGACGGTCTGCGCAGGCAGGCCCGCCCCGACGAACTCGAACAGATCAAGGAGCACTTCGTCGAGGCCGCCCGCCGCGTCCTGCGCCCGGACGACGGGCCGGGGCCGGGACGAGGCGGAACGCCGTGTTGAGGACGTGGTCGATCACATCGCGCGAGGGCTTGTCCGTCAGGTCGGTGAGCAGCCGGGCCAGTGTGTTGAGGAGGAACGGCGAGCCCATGACGTACCGGTTGAGCACCGGCTGGAAACCCGAGCGACTGAAGATCAGGTCGGCGGCGGTGTTGCCGAGGCGGTAGTAGCGGCCCCAGCGGCGGTTCATCTCCACCGGGTAGCCGTGCAGCACCTGTTCGCGGCGGGGCCCTCGGGGGTGGGCCAGGGCGAGGGCCGCGGTTTCGGCGGCGACCTCGCCCGCCTCCATCGCCTGGGCGATGCCCTCGCCGTTCCAGGGGCTGACCATCCCGCCGGAGTCGCCGACCAGCAGCAGCCCGCGCGCGTACAGCGGATGGCGGTTGAAACCGAGGGGCAGGGCGGCGCTGCGGACCGGGCCCTGCGCGTTCTCCTCGCGCAGCCCCCACTCCTCCGGAGTCCGGGCCAGCCACTGGTCCAGAGTGGCGCGCAGGTCCGCCTTGCCGTGCCGCCGGTGGGGAAGCGCCCCGAGCCCGACGTTGACCCTGCCGTCGCCCATCGGGAAGATCCAGCCGTAGCCGGGAAGGTAGGGGCCGCCGTCCGGGAAGCGGAGGTCGGCCCACAGCTCCAGGTACTCCTCCTGGGAGCGTTCGGGACTGCGGTAGTAGCGCCGGGCGGCCGTCGCGATCTGCCGCCGGGGGTCCCGCTCCAGGCCCAGGGCCAGGGCGAGGCGGGCGGACGCCCCGTCCGCGGCGATGACGACCGGCGCGCGGAAGTCGACCGGCTCCGGGACGTCCGGGGAGTCCGAGGACGCGGCGACCCCCGTGACCCGGCCCGCCCGGTCCGTCAGCGGGCGCTCCGCCTTCCAGCCGCTGTACAGCCGGGCCCCGGCCGCCACCGCGTGCCGGGCCAGGATGTCGTCGAAGTCGTGCCGGCTGCGGGAGAGCCCGAAGTCCGGATAGCGCCCCAGGGCGGGCCAGTCGATGTGCACGCGGTGCTCCCCGGCCACCCAGCGCATACCGCGGACACGCGTCCAGCCCGGCGCGGTGATGTCGACGCCCATCCGGATGAGTTGGTGGACCGCACGCGGGGTGAGACCGTCGCCGCACACCTTCTCCCGGGGGAAACGGGCCTTCTCCAGCAGGATCACGTCCACTCCGGCCCGCGCCAGGTGATACGCGGCCGAGGAGCCGGCCGGTCCCGCACCGACCACGACGACCTGGGCGTCCTCTCCCGCACGGGACACCTCCCGCGTGTCTTCCGTACGGGGAGCCTTCCGGACGTCTCCCGTACGGGGAGCCTTCCGCGTGTCCGTCGTCGTCGGGTCCGGTGGCAGTTCCCGCATCACAACCCCTTCGTCCAGGCGGCCGTTGCTCCTGCCGGGGCGGTGGCCCAGGGCAACATCATCGATCAGGACGGCCCGGGGCGGTACCAGGCGTCGGAAAACCTCAGGCGACCGAGTGAACCGGCCGTCTACGCTCCGCCGGTGACTACTCCGCCGGACGCAACGATCATCGACGCACTCGACCGCGCCGACGCCCCTCTCCTCGCCCGGCGCCTCGACGCCCGCACCTGCCCGCCGGACGTGCTCGGCCGGATGGTCCGGCACCCCACGCCCCGGATACGGCACCTCGGCCTCGCCCTCCTCACCGAACGCGCGGACACCCCGGACGCCGACGGAGAGGGGGAGGCCGGGACAGGGGCCGGGCCTCTCGCCCTGGTGGCCCGCCTGTTGCCCGATCGCCCCGGGGCGTCGCCCGAGGAGTCCCTCCTGCTCGCGGGCCTCCACGCCCGGCTCGTGGCGCGGAGGCCGCCGCACCGGCTGCCCGACTGGCGTGCGGCCGCGCTGCCCGCCCGGGTGCGGATCGCCTGGCTGCGGGCGGAGATCCTCGGCGACCCGACCGTCCTTCGCACGGAACCGGCGGGCGAACTCCTCTACCGGGCCGTACGCGAGAGCGCCGCCGCCGATGCGCACCGCCCCGACCGGCTCGTGGCCGAACTCGTCGACACCGGGGACCCGGTCCTCGGGACCGAGGCGCTGCGGCTGGTCCGCGACGGGCTGCACGCCGGACTGCTGAGGCCGGCGTTCGCGCGCGGGCTGCTGGTCCGACTGCTCGACAGGCCCGACCGTGATGTCGTGACCGCTGCGCTGCGCGAACTCGCCGAGCCCTGGGCGGCGGTGATTCCCTTGGACGCGTCACCGCTGACCCGGCCGACCGGGGCCCGGGACGGCCGGCGTGCCGACCGAGGCGCCACGTCGACGGCGCTCGCGGCGGCCGCTCTCGTCGCCGCTGCCCGGCACGGTCACCACACGGTGCTGTGGAGCGCGGCGGAGGATCCGGGCGGGGCTCCGGCCCTGCGCGGGCAGGCCGTGGAACTCCTGGGCGAACAGGCGGAACGCACCGACATCGGCCGGCTGGTGGTCCTGGCCGCCACGGACCCCCTCCTGCTCGCCGGGCCCGTGCTGACCTGTCTGCGCGCACTGCACCGGCGCGGCCACTTCCCGGCTGCCCCGGACGTCGGCCCGCTCCTCGCCCTGGCCCTGGCCGACCACACACTTCCGGCGGAGGACGTCGCCACGGTCCTCTACACCTGCCGTCGCCCCCTGTTCGACGCCCTTACCGACGCCCCGCCCACCGCCCCGGACTGGCCACGCCGTCTGGAACTGCTCGTCGCCCTGTCGCGGCAGGGGGCCGCCGACGTCCCCATCGGCGAGGCCGTCGCCCGACTCCTCCCGGCCGCGCCCTTCCCGCGCCCGTTCCTCGCCGCGATCCGCGTCCTGCGACCGCCCGCCGCCGAGGAAGCGGTGCTGGCCCTGCTTCCCACGGCCCCGTCCGCCGCACTGGACGCACTGGAGGCCATCGGCGCGGACCGTACGCGATCGGCGCTGGCCCGGGCGTTCGGCCTCGACACCCCGGCGGACGGACCGCCCGGGGCCCCGGACAGCCCGCGACACCTCCCGGTCGCACCCGAACTGCGCCCCGTACGCGACCGGGCGCTGGCACTCCTGTGGCACCTCACCCGCGAACCGGGGCAGCGGCAGGACCTGGCCTCCCGGCTCGACCCCCAGGACCTCCCGCACGCCATCGAGGCCGACCTCGGAGCCCCCGAGGAACGGGAACTGGCCGTTCTGCGCGCCCGCGTGGACGTGGACGACCCCGTGGCGGCGTTCTGCCGGATCGCGGCGCACGCCGGTACGGGAACCCTGCCCCCGGAGGGCGTCCCACTGGCCGACCTCCTCCTGCGCATCGTGCGCGACCTCGCAGCCGGCCGGCCCGGGCCGGGGACGGACGCTCCGTGCCCCGGCTTCGCACCCGCGGGACCGGCCCGCCCGGGCGCCGAACCGGAGCTGCCGCCCGAGGTGTTGGAGGCGATGCGCGCCCACGGCGGCCGGTTGTGGAGGCGGCGGCGGATCAGGCCCGTCTGTCTGCTCGACGCACCGGACGACACCGGCGCGGGCCACGCGTTCCTCACCTCCACGGTGCTCGGCCTGCTGGAGCGGCCCGGGCTCACCGGAGGTGAACGGGCCGTGCTGCTGAAGGCGTTGCTCCAGGTCCCGGCGACCCCGTCCACCCGGGCCCGGGTGCACCGCCTGCTGCGGGACCGCGACCCGCACGTGCGCAAGCACGTCATCGCCCTGCTGGCCCACGACGCCTCGGGCGAGGACGCGCGGGCGCTGTCCGCGACGCTCGTCCCGCTGACCCGTGACCCGAACATCCGGACCGTACGAGCGGCCCTGCTGGCCCTGGGTGCGGCACGGGCCCGCTGGGCGGGCGGGGCGGTCGCCGCCTGCCTCCACCACCCGAACACGAACATCAGGAAGACCGCGGCGGCCACCCTGCTCCACGCGGGCGCGCCGGCCGCAGTCCCGCATCTCCTGCGGGCGCTCGGCCGCGACGACAACCCCGGGCTGCGGTCCGCGCTGACACGGGCGCTGCGCGCCGTCGTCGGCGGCGCCTACGCCGCGACCCTCCTCGCCGCCGCCGAAGCGGCTCGTGACGAGCGCACCGGCCGCCTCCTGCTCCGCGCCCTCGACCAGGAGGTGACCGCCCGCGCCGTGCTCGCCCTCGACGTGGGGGGTTCGCCGGTCGTCCCCGCCCTGCTGTCGCTCGTCGCCGACGGCGGGGTGCGGCTCGCCGCCGGTTCCGTGGAGGAGTTGGCAAAACCGCTGGCCCGGCACGGTGTGCCGGCGCGGCCCGCCGCCCCGGGCGGGCCGCCGGAGGGAGGCGACGCCGAGGTGGCGGCCCTGCTGCGATCCGGCTGGGACCCGGCGCTCGCCCTGCGCATCGCCCGGCGGCCCGCACCCCTGGACGCCGTTGCCGACCACGAACGCCCGGCGGCACGCGCCCTGTTGGCCCGCTGGCTCGACCTGGCCGGCAGCACCGTCGAGGCCGGGCTCCGCAGCCGCCTGCTGCGGTGTGCCCTGCGCCTGTGCCCGGGGCCGTGGTCCGCCGACGAGGTGACGGTGCTGGCCCGGCACGCCGCCACGGTGACCGACGCGTTCGACGCCGCCACGGGCGGGGGAGGGCCGGAGGGGTCTCCTGCCACAGCCGTGGAAGCGGCGGCCGGGTGGACCGGAGAGCTGATCGACGTCCTGCACGCCGTCGCACCGCACCTGTCCACCGTCCAGCGCTTCACCGTCGTCGAGGGGCTCCGCGCACTGCCGCCCTCCGGTCCGGACAGCCGGCCCCGGCCCGGGGCGGCCGCCTCCGTCCTCATGCTGCTCCGACAGCTGGGCGCGGTGCTCGTCCGCGCCGACCTCGACCGGGCCCTGGCCGCAGCCCACCGCGGTGCCGACCCCTGGAGCGCCGCGCCCGCCGTGCTCCGGGCGGCTTTCGGCGTACCGGAGGAGTCGTCGATCGTCGATGAACCGGCCCTCTGGCGAACGGAGTTGACCGAGGCGGTACGGACGCCGCAAGCGCTGGCGGAGTTCTGGGGACGCGATGTCGCCGCCGGGGCCGGACTCCGGCCCGCCGCCGGTACGGACGGCGCCGGGCGTACCTCCGCCGCACCGACGTCCCGGGAACTGCTCTCCGCGCTCGTCGAGGCGTACCCGGGGGCCGCGCCCGGCGTGCGCGGGCGCCTCGTCGACCGGATGGCCGAGCTCCAGCCGCTCGACGCGCCCGAGTGGACCATCGCCGAGACCAGGGCGGCGCGCACCGCCTCCGGCGACTCGTCGCGCCCGGTGCGGGCGGACGATCTCGACCAGCCCCGGTCGGCCGCCCAGCGGACCCGGCTGCTGGCCATGCTGGACGCGAAGAAGCCGGACCGTCGGGACGCCGCCGCGGGGGCCCTGCTCGACTGGCCCGAGCCGGGGGTGGCGCGCGCCGTGCTGCGCGCGTACCTGCGCGGCCGGGTCGACGTGCTCCCCGCCACCGCCACCCTGGATCTCCTCACCCACCCGGAGGGCCGCGCCGGAGCCCACCCCGGCGCCCACGCCTCAGAGGGCGGCGACCGGCACCCCGCCGTCGTGGAACTGACCGCCCGCGGGGTGCTGCCCGAGCGGGCACTGTGCTGGGCGGCTCGGCTGCCCGAGGACGACCTGCTCCCGCTCGTCCCGCTGATCGTCGGGTGGTGGGAACACGGTTCGCCCGCCGTGCACGAGGCGGCCCGCGCCACGCTGCCCTACGTTCCCGCCGATGCCCTCGCCCACCACCTGGCACCGCGCGTCGAGGCGGGCGACCTCGGGCTGCTCGACCTGCTGACCGGCCTGCGGCTGCTCCGCACCCCCCAGCTGACCAGGGCCGAGCACCGGCTGCGTACCGAAGGCCGCGATGCCCTGGCCGACGCGCTCGTCCTCGTCGACGGCCCGTTGCGCACCCCCGGGGCCGAACCCGAGGACGCCGCCGCGCTCGATGCCCTGCGCACCCCGTTCCGGAGCACGACGGCCGCCCCGGCGGACCGTCCGTCGCTGCCGGAACTGCTCGACCTCGCCCGCGCGGGAACGCCCGAGCGGACCCGCGAGGCCCTCACCCGCCTCGTCGAGGAGTACGCACCCGCGCCCGGAGCCGGTCGGGACCCGGAACTGCACGCGCTGGTGGAGGAGTTGCTGAGCCACCCGAGCGCCGGCGTACGCCTGCACGCACACCGGACCTCGCGCGCCCTGTTCGACCGGGACACCCATGCGCGGCTCACCACGCTCCTGCTGTCCGATCCGCTGCCGGACGTGGTGCGCATGGCGGCACGGACGCTCGCCCGGGCGGCCTGGGAGCCCGCGCTGCCCGACCTCGTCCGGCTCCTCGACCACGCGAAGCCGGTCGTCCGGAGATCCGCCAGGGACGCGCTCGTCGGCTTCGGCGGCGCGGCGGTCCCGGTCCTGCGCAGGACCGCGGCCCACGCCCGGCCCGACCGGCGGCCGCTCTACACGGACGTGCTCGCCGAGATCTCCGGAGCGGGGGTCTGACGGGGCGCACGAGCGCCACTTCGGCGGCGTGCGGTCAGCCGCCGGGCCCCCGGGCCGCCGCCGCGGCGACCTGGTGCAGCGTCCGCCCCGTACGGGCGGACCGGGCGTGGTACGGGTCGGGGGAACCGGGTCTGCCGCGCACGGCGAGGCGGTCGTTCGCCTTGATCAGCAGCCACGCCTCGTGGCCGCCGCTGTCCGGCTCGTCGCCCTTGTGGACGCGGGTCAGCGCGAACTCGCCGTGCAGCTTCGCCCCGTACAGCCAGAACGTCGCGTGGCCGAGCGCCAGGGACTCGGCGAAGGGGACGGAGTCGCCCTGTCCGTCGTGCCCGAGCGGCCGGTAGGAGCCCTGGTCCCAGACCATGACCGTGCCGCTGCCGGACTCGCCGTGAGGGATCACCCCTTCGAACTCGCGGTATTCCAGGGCATGATCCTCCGTGGGCACGGCGAGCCGACGGTCGCTGGGGTTCTCCGAGGGCCCGCGCGGCACCGCCCAGGACTTCAGTACGCCGTCGACCTCCAGCCGGAAGTCGAAGTGCAGGCGCCGCGCGTCATGGATCTGCACGACGAAGTGGGGCCGCGGTGTGCCGTCGTTCTCCACGTCGTGCTCCCTTCGCGGTCCCTGCCCGTTCCGCCGGTCCGTACGTCCACTCTGCGGCTGCAGGGGCCGAACCGCACGATGAGCCGACCGCCTTCAGGCGCATATGCCCCCAGGGCATGCCGTTCCCTCTTCGGTCTGGACCAGGTTATTGACGGCTCCTGTGGCACTCCCTTAAATCAAGTATTGAAATATGCGCCCGAGGTGATCGCCCCTACCGTTCACCTCTCGGCGTCAACCTGTCATGCACATGCCCCCACGCGAAGTGATGTGATGACCGTGCACCCCACGCACTCCACGGCGCGCAGCGTCTCCCGGCGCCGCCGCGGCGCTCTCCACGCGGCTGCTCTGCTCTGCTGCTCCGCCGTCCTGACCGCGCTCCCCGGCGGAGCGTCCGCCGCACCCGCCGCCGGGTCCCCGGCCCCCGGGCCCGGGGCGCAGGTCGTCGCCTTCGAGGACGGGTTCGACGGACCGGCCGGCGCCGCCGTGGACGGCGGCAAGTGGCAGATCGAGACCGGCGACAACGTCAACAACCATGAGCGGCAGTACTACACCCCGGGCAACGACAACGCCGCGCTCGACGGCCTGGGCAACCTCGTGATCACCGCCCGGAAGGAGAACCCGGGCAACTACCCGTGCTGGTACGGGGCGTGCGAGTACACCTCGTCCCGGCTCAACACCTCCGGCAGGTTCGCCGCCGCCTACGGTCACGTCGAGGCGCGCATCAAGATCCCGCGGGGCCAGGGCATCTGGCCCGCGTTCTGGATGCTGGGCGACGACTTCGGCAACGTCGGCTGGCCGAACAGCGGCGAGATCGACGTGATGGAGAACGTCGGATTCGAACCCGGCACCGTCCACGGCACCCTGCACGGCCCGGGATACTCCGGCTCCGGTGGCATCGGAGCCGCGTACACACTGCCGAACGGGCAGGCGTTCGCCGACGACTTCCACACCTTCGCCGTCGACTGGGCGCCCGACTCCATCACCTGGTCCGTCGACGGCCAGGTCTTCCAGCGGCGCACCCCGGCCGACCTGGGCGGCAACCAGTGGGTGTTCAACAAGCCGTTCTTCCTCATCCTGAACCTCGCGGTCGGCGGCTACTGGCCCGGCGACCCCGACGGCAGTACGCGGTTCCCGCAGCAGATGGTCATCGACCACGTCCGCGTGACGACCGGCGACTGATCACCGGCCCGCCCCGGGGGCGGCCCCGAAACGTGGACGGCGGCAGAGGTGCTCCTGCCGCCGTCCACCCCCCGACCCGAGAAGCGGAATAGCATGATCCTCATGGAACAGCGCACACTCGGCAGGACCGGCCGTGACGTCTCGGTCGTCGGGCAGGGCACCTGGCAGCTCGGGGGCGACTGGGGCGAGGTCGCGGAGGACGACGCGTTCGGGGTTCTCGACGCGGCCGTCGAATCCGGCGTCACCTTCTTCGACACCGCGGACGTGTACGGGGACGGCCGCAGCGAACAGCGCATCGGGCGCTACCTCAAGAACCGCCCCGGCGTCGGTGTTCTCGTCGCCACCAAGATGGGCCGCCGCGCGGACCAGGTCGAGGAGAACTACGTCCTGGACAACTTCCGTACCTGGAACGACCGTTCCCGCGCGAACCTCGGGACCGACACGCTCGACCTCGTACAACTGCACTGCCCGCCCAGCGGCGTCCACTCCTCCGACGCCGTCTACGACGCCCTGGACACCCTGGTCGCCGAGCAGCGGATCGCCGCCTACGCGGTGAGCGTCGAGACCTGCGCCGAGGCGCTGACCGCCATCGCGCGCCCCGGCGTCGCGAGCGTGCAGATCATCCTCAACCCGTTGCGCCTCAAGCCGCTGGACGAGGTTCTCCCGGCGGCGGCAGCCGCGGGCGTCGGCATCATCGCCCGGGTTCCGCTCGCCTCGGGCCTGCTCTCCGGCAGGTACACCAAGAACACGGTCTTCGGCCCCGAGGACCACCGTACGTACAACCGGCACGGCGAAGCGTTCGACCGGGGCGAGACGTTCTCCGGTATCGACTACGCGACCGGCGTCGCCGCGGCCGCCGAGTTCGCCGAGCTGGCCCCCGAGGGCGCCACCCCCGCGCAGACCGCGCTGCGCTGGATCATCCAGCAGCCGGGCGTGACCAGCGTGATCCCCGGCGCGCGCTCGGTGGAACAGGCCCGCGCCAACGCGGCGGCGGCCGCCCTGCCACCGCTGCCGCAGTCCGCGCTGGACGCGGTGCGGGACCTGTACGACCGGTCGATCCGCGCGGAGGTCCACGACCGCTGGTGACGGCGGGGCGGGCCGGAGCGGGCGGGGGAGGGACGGGCGGGACTCAGTCGTCCTGCTCGTCGTCCCCGCCCTGTCGGCCGCCGTCCTGCTGGCCTTGTTGGTCCTCCTGCTGCCCACCGCCGTCGCGGACGTCCTGCGAGGGACCCGAGGACGGACTCTGGTCCGGCGTACCGGCGGAGCTGGAGTCCGGGGAGAACAGGATCATTCCGAGATACACGGCGGCCAGGAACGTCGCCGTGCCCGCGATGGCGCTGGCCACCCTGGGCCGCCGCCGTATCGCCTCACGGGTACTGCGGCGACGGGCCGGAGCCGACCGGGTCGGCGCCTGCCGTCTTCGCCCCGTGGGCCCCGGGAGTCGGTACGTCGTCGGGCCGGCCGGCGCCGGCGGGGCGGCGGGGGAGGGCTTCGGGGCCATGGGCGCCGACGCCCGGTGGGACGCCGGCGTCTGCAGGGGGAGCGGCTCCGGCCGGCCGCGCCAGGCGTCGGTGCGGAACCAGTCGGAGACCTGCTGGGCGGTGGGCCGCTCCTCGGGCTGCTTGGCCAGCAGTCCGAGCAGATACGAGTCGAAGGCGGCGGAGATCTCCACGCCCCGCTGCCGCAGCGGAACCGGCGGGGTGTCGACGTGCTGGTACAGCGTCGCGGTCGCCGTGTCGGAGCGGAACGGAGGCTGTCCGAGGAGCAGTTGATAGACGACGCAGCCCAGGGAGTACATGTCGGACGCGGAGTCGGCGGTACGTCCCAGGGCCCGCTCGGGGGCCAGGTAGAGGCTCGTGCCGACGATGTGACCCGCCGTCGTCAGCGCGGTCGAGGGGTCGTCGACGAACTGGGCGATCCCGAAGTCGCCGATCTTCACCGAACCGTCCGCGTCCAGCATCAGGTTGCCCGGCTTGATGTCGCGGTGGACGATGCCCTGGCGGTGCGCGGCGGCCAGCCCGGCGGCCGCCTGGCCCGCGATCAGGGCGACCTGTTCGGGATGGACCCGCTCCTGGGCTGCCAGCAGGTCTCCGAGGCTCTGCCCCTCGACCAGCTCCATCACCAGGAAGAACCGGTCCTCCCAGGCCCCGAAGTCGAACACGGCCACCAGGTGCGGATGGCTCAACCGGGCGGCGGTCTGCGCCTCCAGCCGGAAGCGGGCGGTCGACGAGGCGTCCGCCTGGTCCCCCAGCAGCAGCTTCACGGCCACGGCGCGTCCCAGCACCTCGTCCGTGGCGCGCCACACCTCGCCCATGCCGCCACGACCGATGGGGGATTCCAATCGGTACCGACCAGCTACCAGCACCTGTACACCTATCTCGAATTGTGGCCGGCTCCGGCTGCCGGGCCCCGTGGTTCCCGGTCTCCGGCGCAGTCCTGGGCGGAGTGGCGAATGACATGATCAGGATATCGGTCCGGCGGAGCCCCGATGCCCCGACGGCCCTTTCGCCAAGCTCCGCTGACGGCCCGGTACACATGCTCGCCCGCTCCGGCGCCGGGAGTGCCCGCCGGACCTCGGGTCAGCCGAGCAGCCGACGGTACGCGGCATCGGCCGTGAACGCGGACTGCCCGCCCCGGAAAAGCAGTTCGGCGGTTTCGAACGCCGGGTCGGACGCCGTCCCGGGCATATAGGGGACGGCGAGGCACCGCATGCCCGCCGCGTGCGCGGCCGCCGCTCCGGGAGGGGCGTCCTCCAGCACCACGCAGTCCGCCGGCTCCGCCCCCATCCGCCGGGCCGTCTC
This sequence comes from Streptomyces sp. NPDC102283, assembly GCF_044766265.1. NCBI lineage: Bacteria > Bacillati > Actinomycetota > Actinomycetes > Kitasatosporales > Streptomycetaceae > Streptomyces > Streptomyces sp. NPDC102283. The sequence goes on along the minus strand of NZ_JBIWLQ010000035.1, from coordinate 26,916 downwards.
CAGGAACACGTCCGGCTCCGGCTTGCCGTGCACGACCTCCTCGGCGGAGACGTACAGCGGGATGTACGCGTCGAGCCCGGTCACCGCGAGCACCGCCCCGATCGCGGCCCGGGACGAACCGGAGGCCACCGCCATCGGCACCCCGGCCGCGTACAGGCGCTCCACGAGGACCCGCATCTGCGGGAAGACCTCGGTCGACGCCCCGGCGAGCTCCAGATACAGGGCGTTCTTCCCGGCGAGCAGCTCCTCGACCGGGGCGTCGATCCCGTACTCCGCGCGCAGGACGGTCAGCGTCTCCCGGGTGCCGATGCCGATGAACCGGGTGTGGGCCTCCCAGTCGAAGTCCCGCACCCCGTACCGGGCGAGCAGTCGACGCCCCGCCTCGTAGTAGTTCGGCTCGCTGTCCACCAGCGTCCCGTCGAGATCGAAGATCACGTGAGGGCCGGGCGCGGTCACGGGGCGGGAAGTCATGGCCCCAGCATGCCGCAGCCCGCGGTGGCGGGCCCGGTCACCCCTGACCGGGTGCGGGACCAGGCCGGTCCCGGTCGCCCGCCGCGCGCCCCACGGATTCCACCAGCGGCAGTACCCGGTGTGCCACCCGCTCGCGGAGCGCCACATCGGTCCGGGTCCTGACGACCCCCGGGAGCTGGATCAGCCGTTGGATCACGTCCTCCAGGTGCCCGGCGTCCCGGGCGACGACACGGGTCAGCAGATCGCCCCCGCCCGTCGTCGAGAACGCCTCGATGATCTCGGGCACGGCCGCAAGGGCGTCGCCCACCTCGACCAGATGCCCCTGCGTGACCTCCAGGTGGACGAAGGCGAGGACGGGATGGCCGAGTGCGGCGGGGGAGAGGGTCGGCCCGGTACCGGTGATCACCCCGTCGCGCTCCAGCCGGTCGAGCCGGGCCTGCAGCGTGCCGCGGGCCACGCCGAGGATGCGCGCGTACTCCCGGGCGCTGGTGCGCGGCTGCTCGATCAGCAGGCGCAGGATCCGGGTGTCGAGAGCGTCCACCGCCATGATCCGCAGATCTCCTTCCGAGCCGTCCGGTGCGGCCCCGACCTTACCCAGAGGGAGAGACCCCGCGCCGCCGGGGCGGTACGACAGTGCGTCAGTCGTAGGAGGACAGCAGCCAGGTCATCAGTGAGGCTGTCAGGGCGAACTGGACCACGGCGGCGCCCCGGTAGCGCCCCCAGCACAGGGCCAGTCCCACAGCCGCCAGCACCCCGCCGCTCGCTACCAGCTCCACCGCCGGAACGGTGGCTTCCGCACCGTTGTGCGCGTCGGCCCAGCCGCCGATGCCGACCACGAGCCAGGCGTAGCCGCCGGCGAGCGCGTCGAGCGGCAGCACGGCCAGGAACACCAGGAGGTTCGCCCCGCCGCTCCGCGGCTCGCGCCCCTCCCGGATCCCGTCCGTGCGCGTGTCCATGTCCATGCCGGCATCGTGCGCCGCCCGTCCCGTCCGGGGATGAGTACGCGTACTCATCCCCTCTCGCCCTCCGAACCGGAGCCCGGCCGTCCGCTGCGTACGCCCGCCGTTCGTGCGGGGCGCTCGCCCCGGGTGGTCCGTTGGCATGCTGGTGGCCGAACGTCAACGAGAATCACTGTGCCATTGGTACATGCTTCTCCTCCCGGTTTGATCCAAGAGCCCGATAGATGCTGCAATGGATCCATCGATGGCGCTGCGGACTTCCGCGGCGCCTTTTTCATGCGAGTTCTGCGGAGACGCGGAAGGGGCGGAAGTGTGCTGAAGAGGGTGTTCGTGGCGCCGGACCCGGGGCGGGTGCGGCTGCGCTTCGCCGGCCGGGGCGTTCTCGGCATCAGCCTCGCGGTCGGGCTGTGCGGCCTCGCCGGGCACTCGCTGGTGGCGGCCGTCACGGGGGGCCTCGCGGCGCTGCTCGCCCTGTTCACCGTGACCGACCCGACGGTCCGCGGCCAGGCGGTCACCACGGCCCTGCTCCCGGTGCTCGGACTGCCCGTCCTCGCCGTGGCCGCCGTACTGCACGACCAGCCGGTCGCCCGCGACCTGAGCTTCCTCGCCGTGATGGGGGCGGGCGTGTACGCCCGGCGCTGGGGGCCGCGCGGGCACGCGCTGGGCGTCTTCGCGTTCATGATGTTCTTCGCCGCCCAGTTCCTGCACACCGTGCCCGGTCAGCTGCCCGAGCTGTACGTCGCCGTGCTGCTGTCCCTGGGCGCCTCGTCCACCGTGCGCTTCGGCCTGTGGTGCTACGAGCGGCGGCTGCCCGTCGCGGCCGCGCCCGCTCCCCCACAGGGCCCGGGCCCGCTGCGCATCACCACCCGGCAGGCCGTCCAGGCCACCCTGGGCGGAGCCTTCGCGCTGGGTCTGGGGCAGGTCCTGTCCGACCAGCGGTGGTACTGGGCCGTGGGCGCCACCTGGTGGGTCTTCGTGAACACCACCTCGCGCGGCGAGACGCTCGTCCGGGGATTCCGGCGGGTCCTGGGCACCGTGATCGGCATCGTCGCGGGATTCGCCGTGGCCATCCCGCTCGACGGCGCGGGAGCCCCGACCGCAGCCGTCGTCGCGGTCAGCGTCTTCGGCATCTTCTACACGGCGGCGGTCTCGTACAGCTGGATGATGTTCTTCGTGACGGTGATGGCCGGCATGCTCTACGGCGTGCTGGGCGTCCTGGACGCGGCCCTGCTCTGGCTGCGCGTCGCGGAGACCGCCGTCGGCTCGCTCGGCGCGGTGCTCGCCGTGCTGCTGGTCCTCCCCGTCACCACCCACGCCATCACCGACGCGTGGATCCAGAAGGCCCTGCGGTGCGTCCACGCCTGCACGGCCGAGGCGGCCGACCGGCTCGCCGGCTCGACGCTCGCCGACCCCGGCCCCCGCGTCGCCGAACTGGAGGTGCTGCTCGGCCGGGTCCGGCTCTCCCTCGCGCCGCTGGTGCACCCCCTGAGCCCGTTGCCGGCCCGCAAGGCACGCGCCCGCCAGGTGATCGCGCTGCTGGACGACTGCGTGACCGAGGTCCGGGGCCTGGCCTCGATCGCCGCCGACCCGGACGCCTCGCACGACGCACGGCTGTCCGCCGCGTGCTCCCGCGTCGAGGTGGCCGTCGAGGCGCTGACCGCGCCCGAAGGCTCCCGCGGCTTCCACCTGCCCGAGCTCCCCGGGACCGCCGCAGACCCGGCCCTGGCCCACCTGCACGGCCTGGAGCGCGCACTCGCCGCGCTGGCGACGCCGCTCCAGGGCCGGGGCGGCCGGACACCGGCCGTGGCGCCCGAACCGGCCTGACCGCCCGAACCTCCGAACCGGCCTGGCCTCCGCCCCCGGGGCCCGTACCCGCCGGATTCCTCCGACCTCATTGGTCTGGACCGCAGCGGGCTGCCTGCTACCGTCGGCCGTGAAGATCGCGGCGACGGAGAAGAGGGGTAGCGCGATGATCGGCAACAGCGCCCGGCGGGCATTCATAGGGTCGTTCACCTCGGCGGGCGGGCGCGGCATCACCGCCGCCGCCGTGGACCGGGACACCGGTGCGCTGACGGTGCTGGGGTCCACGGACGCCGTGCCCGACCCCTCGTTCCTCACGGTCGGCCCGGGAGGCACGGCCCTGTACGCGGTCGGCGAGAGCGCCCCGGGCGTCGCCGCCGCCTTCACCGTCGACGACGACGTACCGACTCTCCTGGGAGCTGTCCGCGCCGTCGACGGCGATGCGCCCACCCACCTCGCGCTCGCCGCGAACCACCTGGTCACGGCCAACTACACCTCCGGCAGCGTCACCGCCCTGCCGGTCCTCGCCGACGGATCGCTCGCAGCGGCGGCCTCGGTGCTCCGGCACGAGGGCAGCGGCCCGGACACCGACCGCCAGGAGGCCCCGCACGCCCACCAGGTCCTCGCCGACCCCTCCGGGAGGTGGGTGGTCAGCGTGGACCTCGGCACCGACTCGGTACGCGTCTGCGCCCTGGACCCCGCGACCGGCGCCCTGCGCCTGCACGGCGAGACGGCCCTGCGCCCCGGCACCGGCCCGCGCCACCTGGCCTTCCACCCCTCGGGCTCGCTCGCCTACGTCCTGGGCGAGCTGGAACCGACCCTCACCGTCTGCCGCTGGGACGCGACGGCCGGCCGCCTCGACGTGCTCGGCGAGACGCCGGTGCTGCCCGAGCACGAGGCGGCCGACGACGCGGCGCGCACCTATCCGTCCGAGGTGGTCGTCGCGCACGACGGGCGCTTCCTGTGGACCGCCAACCGGGGCCACGACAGCATCTCCGTGCTCACCCTCGACGAGAGCGGCGAGAAGGCGGCCCTGGTGGCCACCGTCGGCTGCGGCGGACGCTGGCCGCGCGACCTCACCCTCGACCCGAGCGGCCAATGGCTGTACGCGGCCAACGAGCGCTCCGGGAACGTCAGCTGGTTCGCCGTGGACGCCGGGACGGGCCTCCCCCGGCACGCGGGCTCCGTCGAGGTTCCCGCGGCCTCCTGCGTCGTCCTCGTCTGACAGCGGCCACCCCGGGGCGATGTGCCGGGCAGTGGCCGCCCAGGACAGCGCGGGGGGGGGGGGGGGGGGGGGGGGGGGGGGGGGGGGGGGGCGCGCGGGGGCCCCCCCCCCCCCCCCCCCCGGCGGCGCGGGGGGGGGGCGGGGCCCCCCGCGGCCCCGGGCACCGGTCAGCC
>NZ_JBIWLQ010000035.1:0-22279 GCF_044766265.1 Streptomyces sp. NPDC102283 | reverse complement strand
CGGACGCGCCCTGGCCGGGCGGGGGGGGGGGGGCGGGGGGGGGCCCCCCCCCGGGGCGCCGGCCCCCCCCCCCCCCCCCCCCCCCCCCCCCCCCCCCCCCCCCCCCCCCCTGTCCGGCTTCCCGAGCCGCCGCCCCACGGCGACGGCGTCCGGTCAGTGAGCCTGAGCCCCCTGCGGTGTCGCGGGCGTGATCCCCAGCGTCGTCGCGTACAGCGACAGCACGAGCTTCCCGATCGCCGGGTAGGCGCCCAGCGGCTCGGCCGTCGCGCAGCCCGCCTCCTTCGCGGCGGCGTCCAGCAGGCCGGGGTCGACCTCCGGGCCCACCAGGTACGGCGCCAGAGCCAACTGCGCTGAGCCGGAGCCCTGGAGCTGCTCCGCGACCGAGGCGACGGAGCCCTCCACGTCCAGAGCGGCGGCCATCACCGGCACGGCGAGCCGGGCGGCCAGCAGCATGCCGGTGATCCCGGCGGCGCGTACGGCCTCCTCGCCGCCCACGGTGACCAGCACGATGCCATCGGCGGCCGTGGCCACGGTGAACAGCCTGGCGCGGTCGGCGCGCGCCAGCCCGGCCTCCGACAACCGTACGTGCAGGGCCTCGGCGAGCAGCGGGTGCGGGCCGAGCACATCGGTCAGCTCGGCCTGCGTACCGCTGTCCATCACGGACTGCCGTATCCGCCGGATCAGCGCGCTGTCGGGACCCGCGAGCAGCGGGACCACGACGGCGGGCGGCCCCGCGGGCTCGGCGACCTCACGGCCGACGGCGACGGCCTGCTCGAAGCGCGCGACCCGCTCGGCGGCGGAGTGGGCGAGGACGGTGGCAAGGGTCGGGTACTCGGCATCGTCGCCGTCGAGGTAGCCGATCCGGGCGTTGAGGCCGGGCAGCTCGGAACGGGCGATGCTGATCACCTCTTCGGCCAGGCTGCGCGTGGCCGAGGAGGGGATACCGGGAACGGCGAGGACGAGCGCGGCGGCGCCCTCGGGTGCGACCACGGGCTCCGGGCGGCGGTGCCGTCCGGACTGGCGAGGTCGCGGCATTCGTACAGGCAGGCCGGAAGCGGGCCCAGTGGGGGTGCTCATGGCGCCGCATGCTACTGGTTTTGCCTGCCCCTCTGTTCGGGGAGGGTCCGGTCGAGCGTTAACTATCCGCTTATGTCCGATGAGTGATGTACCGCCGGAGTGTCCCTGTCTGTCAGGTCGTCTTTCCGCCGGTCTCCGTCCGCCTGCCTCCGTCGCGCCGACCGTCACCCCGTACGGGGGGCGTCGCGCACCGCCGTTCCGTCGGGCTGCCGCTGCCGTGCTCCTGAGGCACGAACAACATCGTCGGGTGCAGGGGCAGGCGTAGGTCTCCGGCAGTCATGGCGCGCGCGATCCGGAGTGCGCCGGTCAGCGGATCGCCCGCCGCCGAGGTCACCCGGGCCCCCGGCAACAGTCGTGACAGCTCCTCGCGCAGGGGTGCGATCAGCGGCTCGCCCATCTTGAACAGGCCACCCGTCAGAGCCACTTCGCCGCCCTCGCCGTCCCCCCCTGCCGTCCCGGCGGACGACGGGCACACGGCGGCCGCCGCCTCGGCGATATGACCGGCGGCCTGCCGCAGAATGCCGGCGGCCACCGGATCCGCTCCGGCGCACGCCGCCACCTCCGGGGCGAACGAGGCCAGCACGGCCGGTCGGTCGGAGCGCGGATAGAGCAGTCCGGGCAGCGCCTCGGCCGGTCCGAACACGGCCCGCAGCCGGTCCAGCAGGGCGGGGGAGCCACCACGTCGCCCGTCATGGGCCCGCATCGCCGCATCCAGCCCGGCACGGCCGATCCACGCGCCGCCGCCGCTGTCACCCAGAAGATGACCCCACCCGTCGGCCCGGTGCCACTCCATCAGGTCCGTACCGAGGGCGATCATGCCCGTGCCGCCCGCGACGACCGCCCCCGGGCGCTGTCCCACCGCGCCCGCGTAGGCCGTCACCGCGTCGGCGGCCAGCGCCAGCCGGCGCACCCCGAGCGCGTCCGCGAGTGCGCCGGGCAGCTCCGAACGCAACCGGTCGCCCAGCGTGGCCATGCCGGCGGCCCCGATCGCCACGGCGGCCACCTCACGCGTCGGGGCGTCATCGGACAGTTCGCCATCGGTCGCGGAGGCGGACGCCCGGTCCAGCAACTCCCGCGCGGCGGGCAGCAGCTGCTCCAGCAGATGCCCGGCGTCGATGCCGCCGGGCCCCGTCCGCACCGGCTCCGCGCAGAGTGTCGTCGCCAGGGGGCCCGGCAGCTCCACCCGGCCGAGCGCCACCCGCAGGCCCGAGCCCCCGGAGTCCACCCCGAGGACATACGTGCCGGGTCCGGCCGCGCCGGGCGCCGCCGGGGGACGGGTCACGGAAGCCGCCAGTCCACAGGCTGCGCCCCCTGGCGCTCCAGCAGTTCGTTGACCCGGCTGAACGGCCGCGAGCCGAAGAAGCCCGCGTCCGCGGACCGGGGGGAGGGGTGCGAGGACTCGATCGCGGGGAAGTCGCCCAACTGCGGGCGCAGATTGCGGGCATCGCGCCCCCACAGCACCGACACCAGCGGCGTGCCCCGGGCGACCAGCGCCTTGATGGCCTGCTCGGTCACCTCTTCCCAGCCCTTGCCGCGGTGGCCGCCGGGCCGCCGCGGCGCGGTGGTCAGCGCCCTGTTGAGCAGCAGCACCCCCTGCCGCGTCCACGGTGTGAGATCGCCGTTGGACGGCCTGGGCAGCCCCAGGTCCGTGTGCAGTTCCCGGAAGACGTTCTCCAGGCTGCCCGGCAGCGGCCGGACGTCAGGGGCCACCGCGAAGCTCAGCCCGATCGCGTGCCCCGGGGTGGGATACGGATCCTGGCCGACGATCAGCACCCTCACCTCCTCGAACGGCTGCTGGAACGCCCGCAGTACATGCGCCCCGGAGGGCAGGTACGTGCGGCCCGCTGCGATCTCCGCGCGGAGGAAGTCGCCCATAGCGGCGACGCGTTCGGCGACGGGTTCGAGGGCGTCCGCCCATCCCGGCTCGATGATCTCTTTCAATGGTCTTGCTGCCACGGGCCGCACTCTACTGCTGATACGACCACTCCGATCAACTGCCGTCAGCCGAGCGCCACCGCCCGCACGCACAGGACGTCCGGCAGATGCGACGCGAGCTGCCGCCAGCTGTCCCCGTCGTCCGCGCTGGCGTACAACTCGCCGTTGCGGTTGCCGAAGTAGACCCCGGCGGGATCCGCGTCGTCGGTGCACAGCGCGTCCCGCAGCACCGTGCCGTAGTGAGCCCCGTCCGGCAGGCCCTTGGTGAGCGGCTCCCAGGTGCGTCCCGCGTCGGTCGTGCGGAACACCCGGCAGCGGTGCTCCGCCGGGACCCGGTCGGCGTCGGCGTTGATCGGGAAGACGTACGCCGTGTCACCGCGGTGCGGGTGCGCGACGGCGGCGAAGCCGAAGTCGGAGGGCAGGCCCGCGCCGATGTCGCTCCAGTGGTCGCCGGAGTCGTCGCTGCGGAACACGCCCCAGTGGTTCTGCAGATAGAGGCGGTCCGGGTCGGCCGCGTCCCGGGTGACCTTGTGGACGCACTGGCTGAACTCCGGGTCCGGATCCGGGAGGAAGACCGCGGAGACGCCCTTGTTCGACGGGGCCCAGCTCGCGCCGCCGTCCTGGGTCCGGAACACTCCGGCCGTCGACACGGCGACGGTCACGGCCCGGGCGTCCCGGGGATCGGTCAGGACGGTGTGCAGCCCCTCGCCGCCGCCGCCCGGCTCCCACCGCGAGCGGGTCGGGTGCTCCCAGAGCGGACGGACCAGCTCGAACGACTCGCCCCGGTCCTCGGAACGGAACAGCGCGGCCGGCTCCGTGCCGGCGTAGACCACGTCCGGCGCCTCCGGTCCCGCGGGATGCAGCTGCCAGACGCGCTCCAGCGACGCTCCGGTGGACTTGGGGAACTTCACCGCGGGCTGTCGCGGCTCGGTCCAGGTCTCGCCGAGGTCGTCGGAGTGGAAGACGGACGGCCCCCAGTGCGCGCTGTCCCCGCCGACCAGGATTCTCGGGGTGTCCGCCCGGGTGTCCACGGCGACCGAGTAGATCGCCTGCGCGTTGAAGTGCGGGCCCGCGATCTCCCAGGTCCCGCCGCGCCTGCGGCCGATGAAGAGACCCTTGCGGGTGCCTGCGGTGAGCAATACGTCGGTCATGGTCCTGGACCTCCGAAACGCCGTTGTGTCGGAACAGTGCCAGTCTGCACCCGGCCACTGACAGCGGCCCGCGCACACGCCAGCGACCCCGGCCGGTCGGCGTTCCCGCCGCCGGGGCGGCTGCGGTGCCCTTGACCGGCGTCCGGCGACGGCCCTAGCGTTCAGCTGCCGTAGAAAGCGCTTGCGGAGCGACCGGTGCGGCGCGCGCCCCCCCGCGCGGCCGTGCGGCCCGTGCCGCCGAGACCCTGGAGTCCCCGTGGTGACCTTCGAAGGACTGCCCGGCGCCGTCGCCGTCTCGCACCTGAGCGTCTACGACTGGCCCGCCGCCGACGGGCTGCGCGGGGGCACCCCGCATCTGCACCTGACCTGCTCGGAGGGGTACGTCGTGGTCGGCGGCAGCGGTTCCGTGCAGACCCTCACGGCCGCCGGATTCCAGGAGACCCCGCTGACGCCCGGAGCGCTCGTGTGGTTCACCCCGGGCGCCGTGCACCGCCTGGTCAACGACGACGGGCTGCGCGTCATCGTGCTCATGCAGAACAGCGGGCTGCCCGAGGCCGGCGACGCCGTGCTCACCCTGCCGCCCCGCTGCCTCGCGGACCCGGACGTCTACCGCGCGGCGGCGACGCTGCCCGGTGACGCCGCGGAGGCCGTGCGGGAACGGGCGGCGCGGGCCCGGCGCGACCTCGCCGTGGAGGGGTTCCTCGTCCTGCGCGAAGCCGTGGAGGGCGGCGACCCGGAGCCGCTGGCCGCGTTCCACCGCGCCGCCGCCGCGCTCGTCCGCCCCCGGACGCCCGAGTGGCGCGGCCGCTGGAAGAAGGGGGCCGCCGCGGCCGCCGCCGCCACCGCCGAGCAGCTCGACGCGCTGGACCGGGGGGAGTCCGGCCACCTCGCCGACGCCCGCGTCCACGCCGAAGTGCCCGCGGCACACGGCGGATTCGGCATGTGCGGCCGCCTGGACGTCTACCGGACCTGAGCCCGCTCCATCGGTGTCCCCGGTCGGCACACACCGGGCCCGACCCCGCTCGCGCGCTCCGCCGCCGGATGCTGACATGCTGACGCAGTCCGGACCACGGCCCGGGCGACGCCCCGGACGCGGCCGGGCACAGGGACACCGAGGAGAAGACGATGGGCAGCGGGATCACGGACGCCGACGGCCACCCGGTGCCGGTCAACGTCACCGCGGGCGAGCCCGCGCCGGTCGCGGTCGCCCCGGGGGAGCCGGGCCCCCGCGTCCGTCTCCGGCTCTCGCCCCCGGCCGGCGAGCTCGTCTGGTCCTGCGCTCCCGGGGCGGCCCGCGAGCTGGCCGCCGTACTCCTCCGGGCGGCCGAGGAGGCCGAGAACGCGCCGGGGGAGCGTCCCGTCACGGTCGAGGCGGGCGAACTGCGCCGCGGCGACGTGCGCGACGGCGACGGGTCCATGACCGTAGAGAGCGCCCGGACCGACGGCTCCACGGTCCACGTCACCTGGAAGTCGGGGGCCGGCCGCAGCTGGACCCAGGCGTACGCCGCCGATACCGCCATCACTCTCAAGCGGCGACTTTCCCAGCGGCGTTGACGCTCCCGCCCTGCCCTGTCCCGCCCGACCCCGCGCACGGCCTCCCCGACCGGCCGCAGCGGGTGGGCGGCGTCGGTAGGGTGGCCCGTGATGTTCACCAAACAGGGCCCCACCGTGCGCGAACTGGCCGTTCAGGCGCTCTCCTCGACCGAGCGCGGATACGATCTCCTCGCCCCGAAGTTCGACGAGACGCCCTACCGCACCCCCGACCGCGTGCTCGACGCCGTCACCCGGGCGGTGCGCGAGCTCGGCCCCTTCGACACCGGACTCGACGTCTGCTGCGGCACCGGCGCGGGGGTCGGCGTGCTCCGGCAGCTGTGCCGCGAGCGTGCGGTCGGCGTCGACTTCAGCGCGGGCATGCTCGCCGAGGCCCGTGCCGCCTTCCCGCCCGGGAGCGAGGGGCCGGCGGTGCACTGGGTAAGGGCCGACGCCCGCTCCCTGCCCTTCGCGCCCGCCTTCGATCTCGCCCTGAGCTTCGGCGCGTTCGGCCACTTCCTGCCCGCGGAACGCTTCGGTCTCTTCGCCGAGGTGTACGGATCGCTGCGGCCCGGCGGGCAGTTCGTCTTCCCGATCGGCGCACCGCCCCCGGTGGGATCGCGCGCCTACTGGTCGCTGTTCGGCTTCGACGCGGCGATGCGGGTCCGCAACGCCCTGTGGCGCCCGCGGTTCGTCATGTACTACCGCACGTTCCGGCTCGGCGACGTGCTGGAGGACCTGACGCAGGCCGGATTCGTCGTGCGGCTGCTGCCGCTGACCGACCTCGGCCCGCGCCCCGACGGCAGCCCGCGCGCCCGGCTGGTGGTGGCGACCCGGGAGGGATGAAGCGGCCGGCTGTTCAGCGGTCCCTGTCCCGGGCCGCCGCCAGCAACCCGGGCCAGTCGGGAATCTTCACCGGGCCGCGCCCCAGCGAACGGCCCAGCTCCGCCTCCGCGCGCTCGATCGACAGCCAGCCGGACCACTCCACCGGACGCAGCCCCCACTCCCGCAGCACGGCCAGCGGATCGTCCGCCGCCGGGCGGAGCCTCAGCACGGCAGCGTCCTCCACGAGGGAGGCCACCGTCTCCTTGGCGCAGGAGCGGTTGGAACCGATCACTCCGGTCGGCCCCCGCTTGATCCACCCCGCCACGTACTCACCCGGCGCCGCCGCCCCGTCCCGCAGCACCCGGCCCGCCGTGTGCGGCACCGTGCCGCGCACCGGGTCGAAGGGCAGCCCCGGCAGCTCCACCCCGCGATAGCCGACCGCCCGCAGGACCAGTTGCGCCTCGACGTCCTCGTACGCTCCGGTGTCCCGGACCCCGCCCCCGCTGTCCGGAGCCGTCCGGGCGAACCGCACCCCGGCGACCCGCCCGTCGCGCTCCAGCAGTTCCACCGGCCGCAGGAAGAACCGCAGCCGGATGCGGCGCCCGGCATCGGCCGCCGCCGGCTCCCCCTCCGCCGACCAGCCGCGCAGGACCTCCAGGTTCCGCCGCACCACGGCGGGCAGCGGCAGCGCTCCGGGCAGGCCGTCCGGAGCGGCGTACGCCGGGTCGAGCGCGAGTTCCGCCGGGTCGACGACGACCCGCGCTCCGGGCAGCGCCCCCAGCTCCCGCAGCTCCTTGGTGGTGAACCGGGCCTGGGAGGGGCCCCGGCGGCCCACGATGTGCACATCGCGCACCCGGCTCTCCTCCAGGGCGCTCAGCGCCGCACGGGGCACGTCGGTGGCCCGCAGCTCGTCGGCGCCGCGCGCCAGGATCCGGGCCACGTCGACCGCCACGTTGCCCACGCCGATCACGACGGCCGTGCGGGCGTCCAGGACGAACGGGTCGCCGCCGACGTCCGGATGGGCGCTGTACCAGGAGACGAAGCGGGTGGCGGAGTAGCTGCCCGGCAGACTCTCGCCCGGCACCGCGAGCGCGCGGTCGGCCGATGCCCCCACGCAGTAGACGACCGCGTGGTACAGCTCCGCGAGCCGGGCGGGGGCGACTCCTTCCGCCCCGCCGACGCCGACGTTGCCCACGAAGGTGACCCGGTCGTCCTCCAGCACCGCCCGCAGACTGTTCTGCAGCGACTTGATCTTCTCGTGGTCGGGTGCCACTCCGTAGCGCACGAGCCCGTACGGGGTGGGCAGCCGGTCCAGGACGTGCACGCGCACATCGGGCACGAGCGACTGCTGGAGCAGGGCCTGAGCGGTGTAGACCCCGCTGGGGCCGGAACCGACGACGGCGACGGAGAGCACGGCGCACCTCTTCCCGGAGGTTCCCTCCAGGATGGCACCGCCGGGCCGATCCGCACCGCCGTGTGCACGGGGCGATCGGCCGAGTGGCTCAGTCCATCAGCCCGCGCATCCGGTTGATCTCCACGGTCTGCTGGGCGACCACGTCGCTCGCCATCTCCTCGACGATGACGTCGTTCCCCTCGGTGAGCGCCTCCGTGGCCATGGTGATGGCCCCCTGGTGGTGGGTGATCATCAGCTCCAGGAAGAGCTTGTCGAAGGCCTTGCCCTCGGCGTCGCGCAACTCGTCGAGCTGGGCATCGGTCGCCATGCCGGGCATCGTGGTGTGGTCGTGGTGCTCCTCGCGCCGGTCGCCGCCGTTCCTTTCCAGCCATCCTTCCATCGCGCCGATCTCCGGCTTCTGGCCTGCCGATATGCGATCCGCGAGCCGTTCGACGGTGTCGGCGGACGCCCGTTTCGGGACGAGTCCGGTCATTACCAGCGCCTGTCCGTGATGTTCGATCATCATCCGCGCGTAGCGGAAGTCGGCGGAGTTGGCGGTGTCCTGACCGGCCTCCTCGACGGCCTCCTCGGCGGAGAGCGTCCGGGCGGGCTCGCCCGGTCTGCCGGGCGCGACCACGCCCGGACCTGAGTCCTTCGCCTTGTCCGACGTTCCGTCACCGCTGCCCGCGTCGCAGGCTCCCAGGGCGAGCACGGCGGCAACCGTCGCCGCCGCGAGAGCGGTTGAGCGCAGAACTGCGGACCGGCGATGGATCAACACGGTGACCTCCTGTGCCACAGGGTTTGTTGCAGACCGTCCTAACACGCTTCCACCGGGCGATGATCAAAAACTTTCATTACGTCTGCGTTGCCATCTGTTGATGTGTACATGAGAGGGACGATACTGCCCAGGGTTCATGAACCGTTCGACCCCGAACGGAGACAAGGGAGGACGCAGTGACCTCGTTGCACACCACCCGCGTGCGGCGCAGACGTCTGGGTGCGGTGGCAGCCGCAGCCGGACTCCTCGCCACGCTGCTGACGGCCACCACAGCGGCCGCGACCCCCGACCCGGGCGACGCCCCGGCCGAGCGCGGGTCCGTCACCAAGAGCGAGCAGGCCGAGGCCAGGGCCGCGATAGCCGGTGGTGACATCCCCGGCGTGGACGAGATCGTCCACAGCTCCAACATCAAGCACCTGACGAACGTGCCCAAGGGCGCCCTCAAGGGCACCAACACGGACCTCGCGTTCCAGGGGAAGTACGCGTTCGTGGGCAACTACGACGGCTTCGTCATCTACGACATCAGCAAGCCGAAGAAGCCCAGGACGGTCGCGCAGGTCCTCTGCCCCGGTTCGCAGAACGACATCTCGGTCTCGGGGAACCTGCTGTTCCTGTCGACGGACTCCTCGCGCAGCGACGACTCCTGCTCCAGCACCTCCCAGCCCGCCACGGAGAAGTCCTCCTGGGAGGGCATGAAGATCTTCGACATCAGCAACAAGCGGCAGCCGAAGTACATCGCGGCGGTGGAGACCGCCTGCGGTTCCCACACGCACACGCTGGTGCCTGACGGCAAGAAGAACGTGTACGTGTACGTCTCCTCGTACTCGCCCAACGAGACGTTCCCGGACTGCAAGCCGCCGCACGACGGGATCTCCGTCATCAAGGTGCCGGTCAAGGCGCCCCAGAAGGCCCGGATCGTCAACTTCCCGGTGCTCTTCCCGGACGGCGGCAACCCCGGAGCGCCGGAGAACCCCGGTGTCTCCAAGACGACCGGCTGCCACGACATCACGGTGCTGCCGTCCAAGGACCTGGCCGCCGGCGCCTGCATGGGCGACGGTCTGCTGTTCTCCATCGAGGACCCGGAGCGCCCGAGGATCATCGACCGTGTCCAGGACAACGTGAACTTCGCGTTCTGGCACTCGGCGACCTTCAACCAGGGTGCGAACAAGGTCGTCTTCACCGACGAACTCGGTGGCGGCGGCGCGGCCACCTGCAACGCGGAGATCGGGCCCGAGCGGGGCGCCGACGGCATCTACGACATCGTCGGCAAGGGCGACCAGCGCAAGCTGGTCTTCCGCAGCTACTTCAAGATCGACCGGCACCAGGCCGACGCCGAGGTCTGCGTCGCCCACAACGGCTCGATCATCCCGGTGAAGGGCCGCGACCTGATGGTCCAGGCCTGGTACCAGGGCGGCATCTCCGTATGGGACTTCACCAACTCCTCCAAGCCCAAGGAGATCGCCTTCTTCGAGCGCGGCCCGGTCACGCTCGACCGGGTCACCACGGCCGGCTCCTGGTCGGCGTACTACTACAACGGCCACATCTACTCCAGCGACATCGCCAAGGGCTTCGATGTGCTGAAGCTGGAGGACCGGCGCACCGACCCGGCCGAGCGGGTCGAGCTGGACGAGCTCAACGCGCAGACGCAGCCGGACTACTTCGACCGCTGATCCGTCAGGGGTCCCGCAGTCCACGTGCTCCTGCATCCGGGGCCGGTGTCTCCCGGGCGGACGTCCGCCCGGGAGACACCGGCCCCGCCGCGTGTGCCGCCGGAAATTCATTGACCGATGAGCCGGGTGGGGACATGCTGGATCCCTGCGACGGCGGACTCCGCAACTCCGGTCCCCGGCGCGGTCCGCGGCCGTGTCCCACGTGCCACGTCGCGGGTGCGCCCGGATCCGGCGACGCGGGGGATCGCCGGATCGGGCGCGATCTCCGTACGGGCTTTCGGCGCGGGAGACGGCGGTCAGGCCGCGGTGCGGACGCTTCCGCCGGTGGCGGCGGCCCACTCCACCAGCAGCCGCTGGTACTCCGCCTCGTCCTGCGGCGTCAGACAACCGCCCGAACGCTGCCACAGGTCGCGGATCTCCGCGTTGACCTCGGCAGCGGAACGAGCGGATACGGACGACGGCATCGGGGACATGTCCACCAGGCTACGGCCACGAGCGTCTCCCATTACCCCTTCCGCGGCGGGATATGCCTCACACCCCGGTCCGATCTCCTCGGTTCGCCGCTGGGCCTCATTCCGGCACGAGGCCCAGCGAAAGCAGACCGTCGGGCCGATCCGCGACCGGCAGGTGGTCCACGAACCGGACCCCGCAGCCGATGGCGGCCGCGCCACCGTCCGCGACCCGGTCGTCACCGACCATGACCACGTCCGACGGGTCCCGGCCGATCAGCGAACAGGCGATGCGGAACAGCCCCGCGTCGGGCTTCTGGAGCCCGTGCTCGAAGGACAGGACATAGGCGTCGACCAGGGCGTCGAGCCCGTGCGCGCGGAAGACCGGGCGCAAGTCCCACCCGATGTTGCTGACCACGCACACGGCGACCCCCGCCCTCCGTAGCCCCGCCAGCACCTCGGCGCTGTCCGGATAGGGCTGCCAGGCCTCCGGCCGCGTATGGCGGTCGTACAGCGCGTCGTAGAGCCCCGGCCCCGGCAGGGCGACGCCCCGGGCCAGACCCGTGTACGCCTCGCGGTGCAGGGCGGCGCTCAGGTCCCGGCGGGACATCGCCCCGGTCAGCCGGTCGGGGACCCGGACCGGGGACGGGCCGCCCGGGAGGGCCCCGGCCTCCGTGAGCCCGCTCACGTACCGCTCGAAATCCTCCGGGGTGACGTCGACGCCCTCCTCGCGCAGCACGGCGGCGAGCCAGTCCCGGACCGGCTCGATACGGAACAGGGTTCCGGAGAAATCGAACAGCACGCCTTCGGCCGTCATGGGCGCGATCCTTCCCGGTCCGTCCCCGCGCCGGCAAGGGCGCCCTCCCGGGCCACCGAGTACCGGGCGTACGCCGCGGCGCTCAACGCCACCACGGCCACCCCCAGCAGCGCACCGCCCACCACATCGGTCAGCCAGTGCACCCCCAGGTACACCCGGGTCGCCGCCACCCCGACCGCCGAGACCACCGCCACGGCCAGCGCCGCACCCCGGGCGCCGGGGCCCGCGCCGTACAGCCGCAGCAGCCAGACGAACAGTCCGCAGGTCACGACGGCCGTCATGGCGTGCCCGGAGGGGAAGGCCGCGTAATGGGCCGAGTCCACCGGATCGGGCCACTGCGGGCGCTCCCGGCCCACCGCCGCTTTCAGTCCCTGCTGGAGCAGGGTGGCGATCAGGCTCGTCGCGGCCAGCCAGAGGGCGAGCGGGCGCGCGCCCCGCCACCACAGGAGGACCACCGCCACCGCGATCAGGGCGCGCATGGTCCAGGGATCCCACACCCAGTCCGTCAGTACCCGGCTCACATGGACCAGACCGGGATCGGTCACCGCGTGCCGGTGCAGGGCGTCGGCGACCGACCGGTCCAGGGACATCAGCGGCGACCAGCGCGCCGCCACCAGCACGAGCAGCACGAGAGCGGCCGCGCCGACGACGGCCGCGGTCCGCAGGGCGGGCGGGGTGCGGGGCGAGCGATCCGGTGAGCGGAAGCGGAACAGGGGGGAGGACGACATGGGGTGATCCTCGCGGAGGACACCGCCCGAAGGCCAACCCGGGGCGCGACCCAGTGGGCGCCGTTGCTCCCGCTCCTGATCCGGCGGACGCGCCCTAACCCAGCGCGCGGAGCCCCGGGACGAAGGCCACGAACACCGGGACCACCGGGACCAGCGCGGCGGCGGCCGTCAGCCGGAGCCTGCGGCCCGCCGTCAGCCGTTCGACCGGGGCCAGCAACCGGTTGACCCGGAGGGGCACTTGGGCCTGCGGGGTGGGACAGGGGCCGAACACCCCTCGGTCCTCGTTGAGTCCGACCAGGGCGAGCGCGGTCGTCAGCCGGCCGAAGCGGCGTGAGGCCACATCGTCCGCGGCCAGTTCGACCAGCCGGTGCATCTCGTCGCGGAACGCGGCGAACACCGGGATCTGCGGAAAGCCGATCGCCAGCGCCGACGAGCAGTGCAGCAGCCAGTCGTGCCGGGCCGCGGCGTGCCCCTGTTCATGGGCGAGCACGGCATCGAGCTGACGGCCCTTCAGGCGGCCGAGCGCGGCGGTGGTGATGACGAGCTGGGGAGCCGTGCCGGGCAGCCACCAGGCATCGGGGCGTTCGCCCTCCAGCACCACGAGACGGTCGGCGCCCGGCTCCTCGCCCGGCATCAGCGGGGATCGCACCAGCAGCTCCGACCGGCGCCGCGCGCGGCGACGCCGCGCCCGCCGGACCTCCCTCAGGAGCATCGCCCCGGTCCACAGTCCGCCCATCGCCAGCAGCACCGCGACGACCGCCGACCACGGCCCGTACGCCGCCAGGGCGTACGCCTCGACGACGGCGTGCGGGGCGGGGGCGAAGACATGGCCGCGCACCGCCTGCCAGGCGGCGGCCGCGCTCAACGTCATGGACAGGGCGAACGACAGGAGGACCCCGGCCACCACGCACTGCCAGACCCACAGGGCCACGACCGGCTCGCGCTCCGGCCACCGGGCGCGCGCCATCACGCGGGGGGTCACCAGGGCGGTCAATGCACCGAGCAGCAGCAGCGCGAGGGAGACCAGCATGGCCTCAGCTTATGAGGGGCGGGTCGGCCGGGGGTACGGCCGCGACCGGCAAGTGACGTAGACCACGGTTTGCCGGGGGTTCTGTCCCACTTCCTGTCTCACAGAGTGAGCAGCATGGCGAACATGCCGATGCCCATCGTCAGCCTGCAGGCGGTCGCGAGCTCAGGTCGACCGTCCGTGCCGCCTCCGGATCCGCCCGGGTGCCGGGCGGCGAGGCCCGTGCCACCGGCCGGGGCCACGGCGGTCCCGGGCAGCAGTCGGCCGGCCGAGCCCAGCACGTAGAACGCGTAATAGACGAGCAGCGCCCCGGTCAGCAGGGGTATGCCTCCAGCACCCGCGGCCGCCCCGTGCCCGGCATGCCCGCCCCCGGCGCTCCCGGTGACCGCGGGGGCCATCGCCACGGCCATGTAGACCATGGCCAGCGAGCCGACGAGATGGTGCAGATGGTGGCCGCCGCCCAGAGCGGGCCGCAGCGCGCGCAGCGCGGCCGCGCCGAACAGCGCCGCGTACACCGCCCAGGCCCACTCCGGGGGCGACAGCGCCGCCGCCGGAACGGCCATCGCCGCCATGCCGAAGCCCATGACCGCCTCCGAACGTGCGGTGCGGCGCTCCTGCGGTGTCCCCGCGCGGGCGCGCAGGAGGCAGTAGGCGCCGCTCACCGCGCACAACGCCATCAGCAGCCAGCCGGCCAGAGCCCCTCCGTGCACGGCGCGCCTCCCCCGGGTCGGACGTACGCACTGTTACGGGTCGTCCCATCGATGCCCGGGCGGTCGCCGCCGAATCCGGCGCACGGGGGTGTGAAGGGGGTGCGCCGGGGCTCGCCGGGGGCGCTCCGAGTCGCGCTACTCTCGACCGCACGTGCGAAGGCGGAGGCCACGACCGCACGTACGGCAGGCAGGCCATGCGTACGGCAATGCAGGCCATGCGCACGGCAGCGGAGAAGCGCGTACAGCGGTGAAGAAGTGTGTACGGCAGCAGAGAAGTGTGCACAGCGACAGCGAACGGAGCACCCCACCATGGACACCGCCACGCCCCCCGACGCGGCCCGGCTTACCTTCCGCGACGCGACCGAGGACGACGTACCGGCGCTGGTGGCCCTCATCGAGTCCGCCTACCGAGGTGACTCCAGCCGGACCGGCTGGACCACCGAGGCCGACATCCTCCAGGGGCAGCGGACCGACGAACAGGGTGTGCGCGAGGTCCTCGACGCTCCGGCCGGCCGACTCCTCGCGGTCGAGCGCGGCGGCGCGCTCGTCGCCTGCTGCCAGCTCGAACACCGGGGCGAAGCGGCCTACTTCGGCATGTTCGCGGTGCGGCCCGGACTTCAGGGCGGCGGACTCGGCAAGCTGATCATCGCCGAGGCGGAGCGCACCGTCAGGGAGAGTTGGGGCGTCGGCGAGATGCACATGACGGTGATCTCGGTGCGCGAGGACCTGATCGCCTGGTACGAGCGCCGGGGCTACCGCCGTACGGGAGCGCTCACCCCGTTCCCGTACGGCGACGAGCGCTTCGGGATCCCGCAGCGCGACGACCTCGCCTTTGAACTGCTCGTCAAGAACCTCGAGGTGAGCGACGCCGGGGAAGGCGCCTGAGGGAGCCCGCCCTCAGGCGGTGAAGCGACCGGCGCGGCGGATCTCCGGGAAGTCGGTCGTCGCGCCGTCCAGGCCCAGCGCCCGCGCGAGACGCAGATGGTCCTGGGTGTTCACCACCCAGCCGATCACCTTCACGCCCTCGGAGTGCGCCTGCTCCACGATCTCCAGGGTGAGACGGCGGATGTTCAGCGCGAGTGTCGCCGCGCCCGCCGTCTTCGCCCGGTCCACCACGTCCGCGCCCCAGCGGCTGGCGATCAGGACCGTGCGCACGCCCGGCACCAGCCGCGCGATCTCGGTGACGGCCTCGTCGTGGAACGAGGACACCTCCACCCGGCCGACGAGATCGCGCTTCCGCATCACGTCCGCCAGCGCGCGGGCCGCCGCCACGTCCTTGATCTCCGCCTGGAGCGGGGAGGAGACGGCCTCCAGCACCTCCTCGAAGACGGGAATCCGCTCGCCCCGACCGGCGTCGAGCTCGCGCAGCTCCGCCAGGGTCCTGGCCGCGATCGGTCCGGTCCCGTCCGTGGTGCGGTCCACGTCCACGTCGTGCATCACGACGAGCGCGCCGTCCTTGCTGAGATGGAGATCCAGCTCGATGGCGTCCATCCCGGACGCCTCGGCGCGGACGAAGGAGCGCAGGGTGTTCTCGGGCTCGACGCCCATCACTCCGCGATGGCCCAGGGTGAGAAATGACAAGGCGACCTCGTTTCCGTCGGCGGCGGTCCGTCGACTGCTCCTGCCCGCGCGACTGCTCCTGCCCGCGGGGAGGTGCGGCGAGCGGAGGCACGGCAGTACGGCACTGGGGAGGGTAGCGGCCGGGAACCACGATGTCCCCCGCCGTGCGGGTCCGGTCGCCCGCGCCCGGGAAGGACTGGGTGAACTGTGCGCCTACCCGGGATGCGACAGGAAAAACGGCGGTGAACATGGGGGTAGGCAGGACAATTTCCAGGGCTCCACTTGTCGGGAGGAACCCCGCACGGCTACGGTGAATGCACGCGAGGTTCTCCCGTGGAGGAAGTGTTATGACGGAAATTCTTGTGCACGACGCCGCCGACGGCGCGATAGCTACGGCCCAGCGGGTGGTCGAGCACCCGGCCTGGCCCGTGCTCAAGGATGCCGTCGAGGAAATCCGCCCCTGGCAGTCCAAGGACGGGTCCATCGACTTCGAGGCCGAGGGCGCCCCGTCCCCGGCCGTCGTCGAGCGGGTCCTCGACCGGGTGACCGGAGCGGTCGAGGAGCTCTCCCCGCTCCTCCCGCACGACGCCGCCTACCACCGTGCGCTCGTCACCGACCTGCGCCGCTGGGCCGCCGACGGCTTCCGCGTACCCGACTTCCTGGACTCGCTGCTGGCCTTCCAGCCCGCGAAGAACCGGACCGACGGCCTCCAGCACCTCGTCGTCTTCGCGATGTACACGCAGAACGGCAACCCCGACCGCAACCTCGAAGCGGTCGTGCTGAGGATGGTCTGGCCCGAATGGCTCGCCGACCTGGAGGCGAACCGCTACGACAACCCGCTCTTCTGCGGCATCACCTTCGAGGACTTCACCGCCGGGTACGACACCCACTCCGCGGTGCTCTTCCCGGAGACCATCGCCGTGCGCGAGGCCCCCGAGCGCTTCAGCTGGGGCGGCATCTTCTGCGACCGCGAGGCCGCCCGCTTCCGCCGTGTCACCGAGGCCTCCGTAGACCTGCTCAGCCTGGAGCTGCCCGACGACATCCGGGAGATGATCGGCGACCAGAAGCGCTGCGAGCAGGCGTTCGTCCTGTGGGACATGGTCCACGACCGCACCCACAGCCACGGTGACCTGCCCTTCGACCCGTTCATGATCAAGCAGCGCCAGCCGTTCTGGATGTACGGCCTGGAGGAGCTGCGCTGCGACCTCACCGCCTTCAAGGAGGCCGTGAAACTGGAGTCCGAGGGCAACGCCCACGGCCGTGACGTGCAGTACGCGGTGCTCTTCGACCGGATGTTCCGCTTCCCGGTCTCCGGCGAGCGCGTCCGCAACTACGACGGCCTCGGCGGCCAGCTGCTTTTCGCGTACCTGCACCAGCACGACGTCGTCCGCTGGACCGACAACACCCTGAAGATCGACTGGGACCGTGCCCCGGAGGTCACCAACCAGCTCTGCGGCGAGATCGAGCAGCTCTACCGCGACGGCATCGACCGCCCCAAGCTGGTCCACTGGTTCGCCGCGTACGACCTCGTGTCCAGCTACCTCGCCCCGCACCCGGGATCCCGCTGGGCCAAGGGTCCCGACGCCCTGGACCTCACACTTCCTCCCCGCAAGCTCGTCGACGACGTGCTTCCGGACGAGTTTCCCCTGAGCATGTTCTATGAGGCGCTCGCCAAGAAGCTGAAGCACGTGATTGCCTCTGCCAAGGGAATCACCGCGGCGAACGACGAGCGGGCAGCCGCGTGAACCATTCTCCCGAGGAGGCGGTGGCCATGAACGCGAACGGCACGGGCGAGGGGTCCGGTGTGCTCGAAGGCGCGGTGATCGCGGTCGCCGGAGCGGCCGGCCCCGCCGGCCGGGCGACGCTGCTGCGGCTCGCCGAGGCCGGGGCGACGGTCGTCGGGTGCGACGCCCACCCCGAACGGCTCGCCGAGGCGGTGGACGCGGCTCGGTACGCCCACGGGGGCGCGACCGTCACCGGCGAGACCATCGATCTGCTCGACCTCGACGCCACCCGTGACTGGGCCAAGCGCACCGAGGCGGAGTTCGGCCGCATCGACGGCCTGGTCCACCTCGTCGGCGGCTGGCGCGGCAGCCCGTCGTTCCAAGAGACCGTGCTGTCCGACTGGGACGCCCTGGAGAAGCTACTCGTCCGCACCGTCCAGTCGACCTCGCTGGCCTTCCAGGAGGCCCTCGAACGCAGCGACCGGGGTCGCTACCTCCTGATCAGCGCCGCGGGCGCCAGCAAGCCCACCGCGGGCAACGCCGCCTACTCCGCCGCCAAGGCCGCCGCCGAGGCGTGGACCCTCGCGCTCGGCGACGCCTTCCGCAAGGCGGGGGGCGAGGACGGGCCCGCGGCGGCTGCTGCGATCCTGGTGGTCAAGGCACTGGTGAACGACGCCATGCGCGCCGAGCGCCCGAATGCGAAGTTCGCGGGCTTCACCGACGTCAGGGAGCTGGCCGAGGCCATCGCCGGCGTCTGGGACAAGCCCGCCCCCGAAGTGAACGGAAAGCGCCTGTGGCTGACCCCGCAAACGTGAGGACCGACGCGCGACGTCATCACGACCCGCAGGTACGCGGCTTCGCCAGTGACAACTACGCGGGCGCGCACCCGGAGGTCCTCGCGGCCATCGCCCTCGCCAACGGCGGCCACCAGGTCGCCTACGGCGAGGACGACTACACCGGTCACCTCCAGCGCGTCATGCACAGCCACTTCGGCCCCACCGCCGAGGCCTTCCCGGTCTTCAACGGCACGGGCGCCAACGTGGTCGCCCTCCAGGCGCTCACCGACCGCTGGGGCGCCGTCATCTGCGCCGAGTCCGCGCACATCAACGTGGACGAGGGCGGCGCGCCCGAGCGGGTGGGCGGGCTGAAGCTCCTCACCGTGCCCACGCCGGACGGCAAGCTCACTCCGGAGCTCATCGACCGGCAGGCGTACGGCTGGGACGACGAGCACCGGGCCATGCCGCAGGTCGTCTCGATCACCCAGAACACCGAGCTGGGCACCGTCTACACCCCCGACGAGATCCGTGCCATCTGCGACCACGCCCACGAGCGCGGCATGAAGGTGCACCTCGACGGGGCCCGGATAGCCAACGCCGCCGCCTCGCTGGACGTGCCGATGCGGACGTTCACCAACACCGTCGGCGTCGATGTGCTGTCCTTCGGCGGCACGAAGAACGGCGCGCTCTTCGGCGAGGCCGTCGTCGTGCTGAATCCGGACGCGGTCCGGGCGATGAAGCACCTGCGCAAGCTCTCCATGCAGCTCGCCTCCAAGATGCGCTTCGTCTCCGTCCAGCTGGAGGCGCTGCTCGCCCGCGACCTGTGGCTGCGCAACGCCCGGCACGCCAACGCCATGGCCCAGCGGCTCGCCGAGGGCGTCCGGGCCGTCGACGGGGTGGAGATCCTCTACCCGGTCCAGGCCAACGCCGTGTTCGCCCGGCTGCCGCACGCGGTCAGCGAGCGGCTCCAGGAGCGCTTCCGCTTCTACTTCTGGGACGAGGCGGCCGGGGACGTCCGCTGGATGTGCGCGTTCGACACCGGCGAGGACGACGTCGACGCCTTCCTCCAGGCGCTCAAGGAAGAGATGGCGCGCTAGCGCTCGTGCATGACTATGCGGCTGACCGGAAAACGATGGACTTCCGGTCGGCCGCTTCGTACGCTCTTCGATCATGGAGCTGACACAGCAATCCCCGGACATCGGCGCATATCTGGCCGCCGACGAGGCCATCGACCACGAGCATCCTCGGGTCAGGGAGGCGGCGACCCGCCTCGCCCCCGACGTCGACGATGCATACGCATACGCGCGGGCCGCCTTCGAGTTCGTCCGCGACACCATTGCGCACTCCGCCGACTCGGGGGATCCGCGCGTCACCTGGCGTGCCTCCGACGTGCTCGCCGCCCGTACCGGCATCTGCTACGCCAAGTCGATCGCGCTCGCCGCGCTGCTGCGGGCCGGCGGCATCCCGGCCGGCCTCTGCTACCAACGTCTGGTCGGCGCGGACGGTGTGACCCCGGTGATCCACGGCCTGGTCGCGTTGCGGCTCCCCGGAGCCGGGGGCTGGGCGCGGGTGGATCCGCGGGGCAACAAGCCGGGAGTCGACGCGCAGTTCTCGCTGGAGGAGGAGCGGCTGGCCTGGGTGGTGCGCGAGGAGTTCGACGAAGTCGACCATCCAGGGGTTCATGCCGCAGCGCCCGAGGCGATCCTCCATGCGCTGAAGAGCGCCCGGGACCGCTCGGAGCTGTTGCGGAACCTCCCCACGGCCCTCTGAACGCGGCCCCGAGCGGCGCCCTCTGCCCGCCTGGAGGGTCTCCGCACCCATGGCGAACGACCGGCTCGACGCCGCGGGCGCCGTGGGGCGGCCGTCAGCCGAGCTCGCGCACCTCGGCGGGCGTCGGGGCCGTACCGCCGAGATGGGCCGGCACCCACCAGGTGTCGCTCGCGTCCTTCGGGCGCACCGGGTAGGCCCGCTGTGCCGCCTCCAGCAGCTCCTGGACCCGCTCCCGCAGTCGCCGGGTGATGGCGCCGGCGTACTGGTCGGAAGGTGCCTCGATGGGCTCGCCGACGCGGATGGTGATCGGGATGTGGCTGCGCTGGAAATTGCGCGGCCGCCCCTTCGTCCAGATCCGCTGCGTGCCCCAGAGCGCCATCGGGATCAGTGGGACCCCTGCCTCCTGGGCGAGGCGCGCGGCACCCGACTTGAAGCTCTTCAGGGTGAAGGACTGCGAGATGGTGGCCTCGGGGAAGACCCCGATGATCTCACCGGAACGCAGCGACCGAAGCGCGTGGGCATACGCGTCCTCGCCCTGGTCGCGGTCGACCGGGATGTGCTTCATCCCCCGCATCAGCGGACCGGAGATCTTGTGCCGGAAGACCGATTCCTTCGCCATGAACCGCACCAGCCGCTTCTGCGGCAGGGCGCCCAGCCCGGTGAAGATGAAGTCGAGATAGCTGATGTGGTTGCTGACCAGCACCGCACCACCGGTCTTCGGGATGTGCTCCGAACCCTGAGTGTCGATCTTCAGGTCGAGCGCCTTGAACAGCGTGCGAGCGGCGCCGATGACCGGTCGATAGACGAGTTCTGCCATCTGGAGAAGACCCTTCTTCAGCGCCTGGGGAGGATGCTCCCGGCGGAAGTTACGCAGCCGTAGGTTTTCGGCATTGTGGCGATGGTGCCCCATGGGAGAGCCGCTGGCCAGCCCCGGCGGACGCGGGGCGCGAGATTCTCGTCACGTGCGACTGTCCCGGGAGCTGCGGGAATGTCCGCGCGGCGGCCGGTGCTGACCTCCTACGAAGAGCTCTGATCAGGAGGCACCAGGTGGATCGCCGGACACACGGACAGCGGCTCGACGCAGCCCAACTCGGCGCGGAACTCGGGAAACGCGCGACGCTCGTCCAGTTCTCCAGCGCCTTCTGCCAACCGTGCCGGGCGACCCGCCGCACTCTCGGCGAGGTGGCCGGGATGGTCGACGGGGTCGTCCACATCGAGGTCGACGCCGAGGCCCATCTCGCACTGGTGCGGCGGCTGGACATCACGAAGACGCCGACCGTCCTGGTGCTCGACGCCGAGGGAGAGGTGGTCCGCCGGGCATCCGGCCAGCCCCGCACCGTCGACGTCGTCGCGGCGCTGGGGCACGCCATATGACGGACCGTGACGCATCTCCCACATACCGGAACACCCTTGACTGCGCCCACTCGGCATCGTCAGTCTGACGTTATGCCGCCAGAACTCCTTCTTTACGGCCGGGTCCATGTGGACCTCGCACGCCACGCGAGTGCGCGCTGTCCGGGTGTCTGAGCACCCGCGGACCCGTACGCCACTTTCGCAGAAGGACACGTCCATGACGGCAACGCCCGACCTCGCCCCTGCCCAGACGGCCGCCACACCCGAACTCTTCCGCTCGGTCTTCCGCCGCCACGCCGCGGGTGTGGCCGTGATCACCGCCGCGGGGGAGCACCCGGTCGGCTTCACCGCCACCTCGCTGACCTCCGTCGCCGCCGAACCCCCGCTGATCTCCTTCGGCGTCGGTACGTCCTCCTCCAGCTGGCCCGTGCTGTCCGAAGCCGTCTACGTCGGCGTTCACATACTCGGCGAGCACCAGCGGGACCTGGCCGCGACCTTCGCCCGCAGCGGAGCCGACCGCTTCGGCCCGTCGACCGAGTGGAGCAGCGGCCCCGAGGGAGTTCCGCTGCTCGCCGGCGTGTCCGCCTGGCTCGTCTGCCGCGTCGTGACCCGCGTCCCGGCCGGGGACCACCGCATCGTCATCGCCGAGGCCGTGGCGGGCGCGCCCTCCGGAGCCGGTCGCCCGCTGGTCTATCACCAGGGACGGTTCACGTCTCTGCGAGACTGAGGGCGCGCACGCACAGGCCCGCCGCGTTGGCAAGGTCACAGTGCGCAGCGCTTGCCCAGGGGTAGGAGACTGGGTGTACTGGCGAGTAATATCGGGCTCGGAGCCTCGGTCGTCCCGACCGGATCCGGCCCGAGAAGGCGCCTATGCTGCGTGCAACAAGGCAGCCCGGAAATGACGATGCAGTAGGAGAGCCGGCGTGAGCTTGAGGATCGTTGTCTGTGTGAAGTACGTGCCCGACGCGACCGGTGACCGGCGGTTCGCCGATGACCTGACGTTGGA
>NZ_JBIWLQ010000034.1:0-50320 GCF_044766265.1 Streptomyces sp. NPDC102283 | reverse complement strand
ACCCGGAAGCTAAGCCTTTCAGCGCCGATGGTACTGCAGGGGGGACCCTGTGGGAGAGTAGGACGCCGCCGAACAATTTTTCCGGGAAAGCCCCGCACCTTTTGGTGCGGGGTTTTTCTGCGTTCCGGGACGGATCAGCGGGCCAGGAGATCCGTCCCGTCCATACAGCGCTCACATCGGGGCGACCAGGCGGGTGTCGTAGGCCAGGATGACCGCCTGGACACGGTCCCTCGCGCCTGTTTTGGCGAGGATGCGGGTCACGTGCGTCTTCACCGTGGACTCGGCGAGGTGGAGGCGGGCGGCGATCTCCGTGTTGGACCAGCCCTGGCCGATCACGGTGAGGATCTCCCGTTCCCGTTCCGTCAGCGCGGT
The DNA here is from genome assembly GCF_044766265.1 of Streptomyces sp. NPDC102283. Lineage (NCBI taxonomy): Bacteria > Bacillati > Actinomycetota > Actinomycetes > Kitasatosporales > Streptomycetaceae > Streptomyces > Streptomyces sp. NPDC102283. The sequence continues at coordinate 49,948 of NZ_JBIWLQ010000034.1, read as the reverse complement.
GATGCGCGGGTCGGCTGCGGCCGGTGCGCCGGGTGTGGCCGGGAGGTGGTGGACGTAGGCGTCGAGGAGGCGGCGCGTCAGGGTCGGGGCGACCACCGCGTCACCGGCGGCCACCGCGCGGATACCGGCGAGGAGTTCTTCGGGCAGGGCGTCCTTGACCAGGAAGCCACTGGCTCCGGCGCGCAGACCTTCGTACGCGTACTCGTCCAGGTCGAACGTCGTGACGATCAGGATGCGGGTCCTGGCTCCCGACGTGGTGATGCGCCGGGTCGCCTCGATGCCGTCCAGGCCCGGCATGCGGATGTCCATCAGGACGACGTCCGGGTGGTGGCGGGCGACCAGGCCGGCGGCTTCGGTGCCGTTGCCCGCCTCGCCGACGACCGTCATGTCGTCCTGGCTCTCCAGCAGCATGCGGAAGCCGAAGCGCTGCATCGGCTGGTCATCCGCGATGAGTACGGTCGTCACGAGTGCGTGTCCTCCAGGGGAAGGCGGAGTCGTATCTGCCATCCGCCGTGGTTCGGCAGCGGGCCGGCCTCGACGGTGCCGTCGTACAGCGCGGCGCGTTCCCGCATGCCCATGATGCCCTGGGCCGGCAGAGCGGCTCCCTCCGCGTCCGCGGTCGTGCCGGTTCCGGTGCCGGTATCGGTGATGCGGGCATCCAGGTGGGTGCGTGCGTAGGTGAGCGTGACCGTCGCGGACGTGGGCCGGGTGGCGTGCTTGAGGGTGTTGGTCAGGGCTTCCTGCACCACGCGGTACACGGTGAGTTGGCGGCCCGGGGTGAGCGACTGCGGTTGGGGTTCGCCGTGGAGCTCCAGGTGGACGGGCAGGCCTGCCCGGCGTACGCGTTCGATGAGGGGGGCCAGTTCGTCGAGCGTCGGCTGCGGGGCGCGCTCTGCCTCGGGGCGGTCGTCGCGCAGGACGCCCAGGAGGCGGCGGAGTTCGGACAGGGCCTGCCTGCTGGTGGAGCCGATGGCTTCCAGGGCCTGGCCCGCGCGCTCCGGGTTCTTCCGTGCCGCGTACGCGCCGCCGTCGGCCAGGCCCGTGATGACGGACAGGTTGTGGCCGATGATGTCGTGCATCTCCCGTGCGATGCGGGTGCGTTCGGCAGCGGCGGCGAGCCGGGCCTGCTGGTCGCGTTCGTGTTCCAGCCGGTGGGCGCGCTCGACCAGGGCCTCGGTGTATTCGCGACGGGTGCGTACCGCGATCCCCAGCAGGACGACGAAGAGCAGGCCCCAGACGTACGAGACCACTTGCTGGCCCCAGACGGAGGGGATGCGGACGCCGACGGCCACGACCGGGGCGAGGAACAGCGCAGCCGCGGCCCCGACCGTACGGAAGGAGGAGCGCAGGACGGTCCGGAACACCGGGATCAGCTGGAGGAGCGCGGCCTGGACCACGGCGCCCGTCCAGATGTTCACCAGGGACGCCGGGGCCATGAGCACCAGTACGGCCATGGGGTGCGTCCGGCGCCACAGCAGCGGTAGCGAGAAGCAGAGGCTCATCAGGAGCACCAGCGGTTCTGACGCCGTCACGTCGTCGCGTGCGACGTTCCGCCAGCCGCCGGAGGTGTAGTCGAGCACCGCAGCCACGACCCAGAACCCGGTCACCGCCGCGTCCCAGACCCGTGGCCGGCGTCGGTCGAAGGCGCGGAGGCGGTCCAGGGCGTCGCGGATGATCCGGGTGAGAGGGGCCGTGCCGTCGGTGGCAGGGGGCGGGGGTGGTGCTGGGGCGGCGTCGGGCGCCGAGGGTGTGCCGGCGGTCCGGGGGTGGTCCGTCACCTGGTCGCTCCTCGTGGGTCAGACGTCGCGGCGCTTGAGCACCAGCGCTGCCGCGGCCAGTGTCGTGCCCGCCCACAGGGACAGGGCGAGCAGGGCGGGGCCGGGGGAGACGGTGCCGGGGATGGGGGTGGCGGAGCCCAGGGCACCGGCGGCCTGGGTGGGAAAGTACATGATGGCGCGCTCGACGGCGTCGTACGGGAGCATCCCGAGGATCTCCGGCAGGATCATCACCCCGCCGATGAACGCGCCGATCGCGCCGGGCACCGAGCGCAGCAGTGCGCCGAGACCGAGAGCGAGCAGGCCCAGCAGGGTGAGCGCGGCCGCGTTCCCCGCCAGGGCGCGCAGGATGCCCGGGTCGGTGAGCGAGGCGGCCTGGTCGGTGTCGTGGAGGAAGGCCTGCGCCGCCGCGAACGTGACCAGAGCCGTCGCGAACATGACCGTGAAGACCGTGGCGGCGAACACCGCGGCCTTCGCCCACAGGACGGGGAGCCGGGCGGGTACGGCGGTGAGCGAGGAGCGGATCATGCCGGTCGCGTACTCGCCGGCGGTCATCAGGATGCCCAGGACGATCAGGCACAGCTGGCCGAGCAGGCTGCCGTACAGGGTCAGGACGATCGTGTCGACGTCGGAGTCCCCGCCGCCGGAGGTGTAGGTCCCGCCCATGATCAGTCCGACGCCCAGGACCATCACGACCGCCGCGGCGACGCTGATCCAGGTGGAGCGCAGCGAGTGGAGTTTGTGCCATTCCGAGCGCAGGATCCGGGGCGCGGTGATGCGGTACTGCGGTGATGGTGACAGTGACCGTGGTGACAGTGACAGTGACGGTGGTGACGGCGGTGTGGTCGGGCCATGAGACTGAAGGGTGGGCCGGGTCGTGGTCATGCGGCTGCTCCGGTGAGTGGGGAAGAGGCGGGAGTCGCCGGTGAACGCTGCTGCGGCCGGTGGTCCACCGATTCCTGGGTGAGGTCCATGAACGCCTGCTCCAGCGACACGGTCTGCGGGGTCAGTTCGTGCAGCGTGATCGTGTGGGCTGTGGCCACGCCTCCGATGTGCGCCGCGTCCACTCCTCGGATCCGGAGTTCGTGGGCCGCCGGGGCTTCGGCGGTGGGGACGCGGGCGGCGGTGATGGTCACGCCCGGGCCCTTCAGATGTGCGCTCAGTTCGTCCGGCTGCGGGGTGACGACCTTGACGGATGCCCCGCCCGCCGACCGGATCAGCTCGGCCACCGTGGTGTCGGCGAGGAGCCTGCCGCGGCCGATGACGATCAGGTGGTCGGCTGTGAGGGCCATCTCGCTCATCAGGTGGGAGGAGACGAGGACCGTGCGGCCTTCGGCGGCGAGGGAGGTGAGGAGGGTGCGGATCCATAGGACGCCCTCGGGGTCCAGCCCGTTGACCGGTTCGTCCAGGATGACGGTGGCGGGGTCGCCGAGGAGTGCGGCGGCGATGCCGAGCCGCTGGCCCATGCCGAGGGAGAAGCCCTTGACCCTCCGGTGGGCGGCGTCGGTCAGCCCGGCGAGGTCGATGACCTCTTCGACGCGGCGGCGCGGGATGCCGTGGGTGTGGGCGAGCGCCATCAGGTGGTTGAGAGCGGACCGGCCCGGGTGGACGGACCGGGCCTCCAGCAGGGCGCCTACCTGGGTGAGGGGCGCGGGGTGGGTGGCGTAGGAGCGCCCGTTGACGGTGGAGCGGCCGTGCGTCGGGGCGTCGAGGCCGAGGAGCATGCGCATCGTCGTGGATTTCCCGGCGCCGTTGGGGCCGAGGAAGCCGGTGACCGTGCCGGGGTGGACGGTGAAGTCGAGGTCCTGGACGACGGTTCTGTCGCCGTACCGCTTGGTGAGTCCGTGTGCCTTGATCATGCGGTCGACGCTACGGAGCCGGCCCGGCCCGGTCGTCCGACCGGGGGCTGGATGTGGGGCGTGAGGCGTAGTACCGGGGTACGACGGGTGGGGAGGGTGGGTGTGGGGTGTGGGGTGTGGGGGCGTGAGAGTGAGGTGGGGTCGGTGTCGGTCGCTTTGTGGGTGGTGGTGGCGTGGGCATCCCCGGTGGTGGCGGCGGTCGCGGTGGGGTTGGTCGGTTGAACGTCGGGCGGGCGGGGGTGAGGATCGGGGGATGGACTACGTGATGCGTGCGGTGCGGGCCGATGAATGGCAGCAGGTCAGGCAGTTGCGGCTGGACGCTCTGCGGGACCCTGCGGCCCCGGTGGCGTACCTGGAGTCGTACGAGGAGGCCGCGGCGAAACCGGACGCCTTCTGGCAGGAGCGTGCCGCGGCCGCTGCCGAGGGCGGGGGCGATCGTGTCCGGCAGTTCGTCGCGGAGTCACCCGAGGGGGCGTGGGTGGGGTCGGTCACCGTGCTCGTCGAGAGCGCGGAGGACGATGTGCGCTTCGGGGAGGCCCCTGGGGTGGACCAGGCGCACCTGGTCGGTGTGTTCGTCCGGCCCGAGGTGCGGGGGACCGGGGTGACGGACGCGCTGTTCCGGGAGGCCGTCGCGTGGGCCTGGTCGTTGACCTCGCCGCGGCTGGAGCGGGTGCGCCTCTATGTGCACGAGAAGAACCCGCGGGCCGCCGCCTTCTACCGGCGGTTCGGATTCGCCCCCTCCGGGCAGCGGATTCCGGCCCCGGGCGGGCCGGGCGAGGTGGAGCTGGAGTACGTCCTCGGGCGCGAGGAGTAGCGGCGCTCCGGTGCCTTCGTCCGGCGGGCGCTCCGCTGTCTTTCGTCTGGCTTTCGTCTAGTCGGGGCCCGGGGCGGGGGCGTGCAGGCGTTCCTGCCAGCGGGCCCGTCCCTGCTCCAGGGAGCGGAGCAGCACCAGGGTGGGCATGCCTCGGTTCTGGCCGGTCGCCAGCAGTTCCGGGAGCTGGGGAAGGGGCGCCACGGCCGCGATGTCGTCGAGGACGAGCGTCATTGGTGGGTCGAGCCGACCGTCGGATGACCGTGCGGCCATGCGGCGGCCGTGCTCGACCACGTCTGCGGCGAGCGCGGTGAGGAGGGGCATCGCGCCGGGGCGGGAGCGGGGATCCTCGATGGATTCGCCCACCAGATAGAGCGTTCCCCCTTCGCCCGCAAAAGATTCCAGCGCGAGGGAATCCGCTCGGTTCGCCGTGCAGGCCTCGCGGATGTGCACCGTGGACAGTGCGGCGAACGCCCGTACCGTCAGTTCCTGGGCCACTTCGCGGCGTTCGGGATAGGCGGTGAGGGCGGACTCCAGCAGCCCGGCGATTCCGGACGCGGCCTTGGGGTGCGTACGGAGGAGGCGTACCGGTTCGTGGGCGCCGGAGCCGGAGGCCCAGCGGAGGACCTGGCGGAAGGGGCGGCCGTCCACCGCGGCGGCGTGCAGCCAGCACTGGAGGAGCGTCTGCGCGGTGTCGGCCACCGCCGCGTCGATCCAGGCCTGCGGGCGTACCGGGGCGAGCAGGGCGGCGGCGCGTGCGGCGGCGACGTCGGGGAGCTCGCAGCCCGCGGTGGGCGACCAGTGGAGGCGGGCCGGGGTGTCGCAGAGGTGGCCCGGGTCGTAGACGAGGACCGGGCCGAGCTTGGCGCGGGCGTCTTTCGTCTCGGCCCAGACGGTGGGGTCCGAGGTGACGACGAGGGCGGGGCCTTCGGCGTCCTGGACGGCCCGGACGACGGTGGGGCGCCGGGCGGAAGCGGCGGCGTAGACGAGGAGGGGGGTGCGGGGGGAGGGGAGGGAGAGGGCGGGAGGGAGGAGGTGAGAGGGGTCGGAGGGGGCGACTTCCGGGGACATCTCGGAGGTCCTGGATGTCTCGGGGGTCTCGAGAGGCTCGGGGGGCTCGAAGGGGGTGGGTGTCTTTGTGGCCGCGGGAGTGCTTGCGGATGCGGTGGGGTGAGTCTTCGTCGGTGTCGGTGTCGGTGTCGGGTCCGGTGCCGGAGCCGGTGCTTGGGGTTGGATCGGGGGCCGGCTCTGTGCGGGCGGCTGCTTCTCCTGCGCTCCGAAGGCTCGTTCCTCGCGGCGCCGTTCCCGTACGGCACGGCCACGGGCCACGACTCCGAGCGTGAACACCGCGAGGACCACCAGCACCATCAGCTCGCCGATGAACAGGCCCCAGAACAAGCCGTACCCGGAGAGCTGCGCCGGGGGTGTCCCCGGCCAGGCGGCGGCTAGGTCCTGGGGGGCGGTGGCCAGTTCCCGCAGGGCGAGCGGGGACCGGGTGAACGTCACGCCGTCCGGCCAGGACCCGTGGGCGAAGAGCCCGGCCAGGCCGGTGGCCGTCCAGGCGACCAGGGTGGCGGCGAAGAGGAGGCCCAGGAGGCCGATCAGCAGGCCGTCCGGGATGCCGCCGCCCTGGGGCCGGTCGTGTCCGTCGTGATGGGCCGGGCCCCGGCCGCGTGCCGGCTGGCGTGCCATGTCAAGCCACCGTTGACTCTGACGACTCGTTCATCCGTTGCTGGTGCTCGATCCGGGCCGCCCGTTGTTCCGCCTCCAGCTCGGCGGCGCGGATGTCCTCGGGGAGCAGGTCGTCCGTCGACCCCTCGGTCATGGCGCGGTCGGTGAAGACCAGGGGGCGTTCGGCCTCGGTGATCAGGTGTTTGACGACCTGGACGTTGCCGTTGACGTCCCAGACGGCGATGCCGGGGGTGAGGGTCGGGATGATCTCGACGGCCCAGCGGGGCAGGCCGATGACCCGACCGGTCGCTCGGGCCTCGTCCGATTTCTGGGCGTAGATCGTGCGGGTGGAGGCCATCTTGAGGATGGCCGCCGCTTCCTTCGCCGCGGCTCCGTCCACCACGTCGCTGAGGTGGTGGACGACGGCGACGAAGGAGAGGCCGAGCCGACGTCCGAACTTCAGGAGGCGCTGGAAGAGCTGCGCGACGAAGGGGGAGTTGATGATGTGCCACGCCTCCTCGACGAGGAAGATGCGCTTCTTGCGGTCGGGCCTGATCCAGGTGTGCTCCAGCCATACGCCGACGATCGCCATCAGGATCGGCATCGCGATCGAGTTGCGGTCGATGTGCGAGAGGTCGAAGACGATGAGGGGCGCGTCGAGGTCGATGCCGACGGTCGTGGGCCCGTCGAACATGCCGCGCAGGTCGCCGTCGACCAGGCGGTCCAGGACGAGGGCGACGTCCAGGCCCCAGGCCCGTACATCGTCTATGTCGACGTTCATCGCCTCGGCGGACTCGGGCTCCGGGTGGCGCAGCTGCTCCACGATGTCCATCAGGACCGGCTGGCGGTCGGTGTTGGTCGCGGTCACGTAGGCGTGGGCGACCTTCAGGGCGAAGCCGGAACGCTCGTCGAGCCCGTGACCCATGGCGACTTCGATGATCGTGCGGAGCAGGGCGAGCTGGCCGGTGGTGGTGATGGAGGGGTCGAGGGGGTTGAGCCGGATGCCGCCGTTGAGGGCCGCGGTCGGGTCCAGCCGGATGGGGGTTATGCCCAGCTCCTGGGCGATGAGGTTCCATTCGCCGACGCCGTCCTCGCCCTGGGCGTCGAGGACGACGACCTGGCGGTCGCGGAAGCGGAGCTGGCGCAGGACGTAGGTCTTCTCCAGCGCCGACTTGCCGTTGCCGGACTCGCCGAGGACGAGCCAGTGGGGGGCGGGGAGCTGTTGGCCGTACAGCTGGAAGGGGTCGTAGATGTAGCCCTTGCCGCTGTAGACCTCGCGGCCGATGATCACGCCGGAGTCGCCGAGGCCGGGGGCGGCGGTGGGGAGGTAGACGGCCTGGGCCTGGCCCGTCGACGTACGGACGGGGAGGCGGGTCGTCTCCACCTTGCCGAAGAGGAAGGAGGTGAAGGCATCCGACAATGCGGACAGGGGGTCTCGCATGGTGGGGGTGCCCTCTCTTGTTGCGGGGTGTGCGGTTCGGTACGTGCGCTTCGGTAGGTGCGGTTCGGTACTTCGGTTTCGGCACTTCGGTTTCGGTAGGCGCCTTTCGGTAGGTGCCGTTCGGTACGTGTCGTTCGGGGTGGGGCGGTTGTGATCGGGCTTCGCGGCGGCCCCGCGCGTCAGCGGCGCCGTGACGGGACCCGCGCGTCAGCGGCGGATGCCGGTGGCGAACGGGAGCGTGTTCACGAAGGCCCGGTGGTGCTCGCGGTCGCACCACTCCAGCTTGAGATACGACTTGCCGGCCGAGGCGCGGATCGTGCGCTTGTCGCGGGCGAGGGCCTCGGGTGAGCGCGACGACACCGTGATGTACCCCACGAGGTTCACTCCGGCCGCACCGCTGGCGAGATCTTCACCCCGCTGGTCGAGCCGGCCGTGTGCGGCGATGTCGCGGGGGTCGACGGTGCGGTTCATCTTGGCCTGGCGGCTGGCCTCGGCGTCGTCGTTGGTCTTCTCGGTCAGCATGCGTTCGATGGCGACCTCGGTGGGTTCGAGGTCCATGCAGACGGCGACGGTGCGGATGACGTCGGGCGTGTGGACGAGGAGCGGGGCGAGGAAGTTGACGCCGACGGGGGTCATCGGCCATTCCTTCACCCAGGCCGTGGCGTGGCACCAGGGGGCGCGGGTGGTGGACTCGCGGGTCTTGGCCTGGAGGAACGTCGGCTCGACCGCGTCCAACTCGGCGGGCCAGGCGTTGCGCTTGGTCATGGCCTGGATGTGGTCGATGGCGTGGTCGGGGTCGTACATGGAGTGCACGAGGGAAGCCAGGCGGCTCTGGCCGAGCGGCTGGCGTACCCGGATGTCGGCCTCGGCGAGGCGGGCGCAGATGTCGGTGAGCTCGCGGGCCATGACGACGGCGAGACCGGCGTCGCGGTCGAGCTTGCGGCCGCCGTGGGGGCGGGCGGCGCGGGCCATGGCGTTGGCCTCGGCGGCCAGCTCGCGGCTGTAGTGCATGCAGGCGACGAGGTAGGCGCGGTGCTGCTCGCTGGAGGTGGAGACCATGGACTGGAGTTGGTCGTAGGACTCCTGGAGCCAGCCCGGGGACGCCTTGTCGCCGCGCTGGGCGACGTCCTTGGCGTGGGCGTCGGGGTCGGCGGGGAGGGTGCGGGCGAGCATCTGGAGGCGGGTGACGAAGCCGTCGCCGTTGGCCACGTGCTTGAGGAGGGTGCCGAAGCGGTCGACGAGGGCTTCCTGGTCCTCGCTGTCGCGGAGGCCGACGCCGGGGCCCTCGATCTCGATGGCGGCGGTGACGGTGCGGCGGTCGGCGTGGAGGAGCACCGCGATCTCGTCGGGGCCGAAGGGGGCGGCGAGCCAGCTGATCCGGCCGATGCCGGGGGGCGGGCCGATCTCGACCTCACGGCCGTCGCTGCTGACGCCCGCTTCCATGGCGGTGGAGCGGTAGGCGGTGCCGCGGCGCAGGGAGCGTTTGAAGCTGCGGTTGATCTCGAACCACTTGTAGAAGGTCCGGCCCTTGTACGGGACGTACACAATGGCGAGGGCCAGCATCGGGAAGCCCACGAGGCAGACGATGCGGAGGGAGAGGACCGGGACGAGGAGTCCGCTCATCATGCCGAGGAACGCGCCGGCGATGATGAGGGCGATCTCGCCTGTCTCGCGGTTCTTGCCGACGATCGCGTTCGGCCGGGCGCGGCCGATGAGATACGTGCGGCGGGGCGTCATCGTGTGGGACTGGGTCGTCAACGCCCTCCACCTCCTGTGTTCGAGTTACCTGTGGTGCCGAAGCCGCCTCCGCCTCGGGAGGAGCGGCTGCTGTGGGGGGTTCCGGAGGTGGGTGCCGACCCGCTGCGGGGCGAGGGGGCGGCGGATCCGCCGCCTCCGCCGGTGGTGCGGGAGCTGTGGGCGGCGACGCCGCCGCTGGCCGGGTTGGCGGGGCGGGCGCCTCCGCCTCCACCGCTGTTCTGGTCGTTGCGGCCGCTGTGGGTCTTGATGCCCTGGGAGACGAGGGCGGCCGGGGAGCTGATCATGGCGGCGGCCTGGGCGCCGTCGGTGGCCTGCTTGCGGTTGGTGCGGGCGCCCTGGATCTCGTCGCCGAAGCCGGGGACGAAGCGGTAGATCATGGCGGAGGCGAAGATGGCCAGCAGGATGATGGAGAGGCCGGAGACGACGGCGGAGAAGGCGTCGGGGCCGTCGCCCGTGGAGAGTGCTCCGGCGAGGCCGAGGACGATGACGATGACCGGCTTGACCATGATCACCGCGATCATGATGCCGGCCCAGCGGCGGACGTGGCCCCACATGTTCTTGTCGACGAGGCCGGCGTAGACGACGATCCCGAGGAGAGCGCCGACGTAGAGCAGGGCGGCGCGGATGACGAGCTCCAGCCACAGGATGCCGGCGGCGAGGATCGAGACGAGCGAGACGACGATCAGCATGATCGGCCCGCCGCCGATGTCCTCGCCCTTCTTGAGGGCTTCGGCGAACGAGCCGAAGAAGACGTCGGTCTGGCCGCCGGTGGCGGAGGAGATGACCTCGGTGACGCCGTCGGTGGCGGAGACGATCGTGTAGAGGATCAGCGGGGTGAAGGCCGAGGCGAGGACGGTGAGCCAGAGGAAGCCGACGGCCTCGGAGATCGCGGTGGTGAGGGGGACGCCGCGGATGGCCCGCTTGGCTACGGCGAGGAGCCAGAGGACGAGGGTGAGGATGGTGGAGGCCGCGAAGATGACGGCGTACTGCTGGAGGAACTTGGGGTTGGTGAAGTCGACGTTGGCCGTGGACTCGACGGCCTCGCTGAGCTTGCCGACGATCCAGGAGGCGGCGTCGGCGCATCCTCGGGCCAGGGAGGAGAGGGGGTCAGTGGGATTATCGATGTCGTTCGGGGCGCGTGACCCGCTGCGAGCGTTGTCGCCGTCCTCGCAGTAGTCCCGGGCGAGCCCGACAATGAGGTCGCAGGGGTTTTCGCTCTCGCCGGGAGACGGCGTCGGTGTGGGAGCCGCGGAGGCGCGTGGTGCCATGACGACCAGTGCTGCAGGCACCAGTCCTGCAGCACCGATCAGCGCTGGGAGACGGAATCGGCGGCTATCGGGCATAGGTGAAGCCTCCGTACGCGTCAACCGCTGCGGCCATCTCGTCGGCCGTGGAGGCACGGTTGTCACCGTTGACCGGTGTCGGTCCCTCCGTCTGGGTCGACGACGAGATCTTCCAGTCGCCCCCGACCCACTTGAGTTCTTGCGAGATGGTGAACCAGGTCTCGGTCACAGGCTTGGTGGAGCCTTGTCCGGCCAGTCCTACGAGGCCGGTGGACCAGACTTCCACCGTGGCGGCATCGGCTTCCATCTTGACGACCTTCGTGCCGACCGGGACGGTCCGTGAGACGAAAGCCAGCCCGGTGGGCGTGCTGCCATCGGCATTGAGGCCGACATTCTTTAGAAAAGCCTGAGAATAGGCGCGATCCAGGTTGTCCTGAAGCTCCGGAGCCACCGCTGGATCATGCGTTGCCTGAATGATGCTGCGGCGGCTCTCCTTCGAGAACATCTCCGCGGACCCCAGCGCCACCGCATAGTTCGCCGCTGCGCTCTGCGCCCCCTGCTCGTCGTGGGCGAAGCCGGAGGCGATCGTGCCGTTCTTGCCCTGGACGGGCTTGGTGCCGGTGGCCGCAGTGGGGGCGCTTCCTGTGGTTCCGGGCTTCTTGGCGTCCGGGGCGGCGTCCTCGTCGCTGCCACCGCCGCGGTTGGCGAATGCGATGGCGGCGACGAGGAGCACCACGACACCGGTGATCGTCACGAGGGAGCGGGAGTTGCGGACCGGGCGGCGCGCGTGAGGGAGTCCCGTGTCGCCGTCGGGGAGACGGGTGCGGGTCTGACGGGTGCCGCCGAGGGTGCTGTACGGGTCGTCCGTGCGGCTCCCTTGGTCCTTGCCGCGGTAGTCGTGCTCGTCGCCGGGACTCATGCCGCGTTCGCTCCCTCGGTCGTGTGCAGATCCGCGCAGGACGACGGTAGCTGTGCTGGTTGCCGCTTGAGCGCGGTGTGGTGACTCGACATCAGGGAAACGCAACCTCAGCCGGGTGGGCGCGACGGGCGGATGGTGGGGAGCGGGCTGGGACGGCCCGGAGGGGGTGGCCGGCGGTTGGTCAGACAGCCATTCCGTACACGATGGTGAACAGGGTCCCCAGGGAGCCGATGATGAAGACCCCTGTCAGCCCTGCCACGATCAGGCCCTTGCCCTGCTCCGCGCTGAACGTGTCGCGGAGTGCTGTCGCTCCGATGCGCTGCTTTGCCGCGCCCCAGATCGCGATGCCGAGGCAGAGCAGAATGGCGATGGCCATCACCACCTCGATCATGATGCGCGCCTCGTTGCCCAGCGTCCCGAACGGCCCCCAGTCCGGAGCGATTCCGCCGATGATGGTGGTGATGTCGCCCTTCTCTGCTGCCAGGATCATGTAAGTCACCGCCCCTGTTGGGTAGTTCGCTGCCCGTGCCGTACGGCCACGGGTCGCCTTCTATCTTCGCTGATGAAACCGTGCTCGCACGACGCCTTCCCGGGTCTCTTTACCCGGATCTCGCACGTTTGACCGGGGTGGCCGTCCTGACCTGCGGCTCGTCCTGGTTCTTCATGCATGTGCCCAGTTACTCTGTGTATCACGGGGTGTGACCAGGGGCAACGACGATGGCCATGGGTTCCTGACGCGGTTGCAGCGTTCGCGGGGCACGGCGTGTTCGTATGCGCCGTTCGAGAGCCGTCGGTGCGCCGGTCGGCCTCATGTTCGATGCTTCGTCAGGTGTGGTTGGGAAAACGCGCGCTGGGAGTGAGTGGAGACACAGGAGGTGTGGGGCGGGCTGACACAGCCGCAGCCGCAGCCGCAGCCGCAGCCGACGCGGCACGTTCGCCGTGCAGCCGTGCAGCCGTGCAGCCGTGCAGCCGTGCAGCCGTGCGGCTGAGTGACGGCGAGGGGCTGAGTGACGGCGAGGGGCTTGCGTTCGGCCCCCCTTCGTTCGGGTGAACCGCGCGGCGCCACAGGCAAGGGTGCCGTGCTCTGCCCGGCCGGGATTCATGGGACCGGGGGCGTACGACGCCGGGGCTCAGCTGCTTTGCGTACGGCATGTCGCGTACCGCGGATTTGGCACAGTGCCGCTCCACGATCAGGAGGAACGGGGTGAGCGGTGTGGGCGGAGTAACCGTGGTCGGCCAGCCGGACGATGGCTGGGGGCGGCTGGGGGCGTCGGCCGGATCGGCGGGGGCGGCCGAGGGTGGGGATCTTAGGCACAGCGGCGGTCCGTGGCTTCGGGCCGCCGCTGCGGCCGACCAGTTGGTCACACACCTCGGCCCGGTGAAGGGTGAGCTGGAGGCGGCACACCGGGGCGTGATCGCCGGGGCCGGAGCGCTGGACGCGCTGGCCGAACTGGGTGCCGTGCGCGCCTCGTGGGAGCGCCGGATCGAGGAGGCGCGCCGCGAGTGCGGGAGCCTCGCCGGGAAACTGCGGGCCGTCGTCGGGGGCCAGGCGCAAGTCAACGAGGCGGTGAAAAGCGGCTTCGACGGGGTGAAGACGTCGGGTGGTGTCGGCGCGTGGTGAGTGGGCGGAGCGGAGGCGCGGGTTCCGCCCTGACCTGGAGCGCGTTACGTGAGGTGAAGTGCGCCGAACTGGAGGGGGCGGCGGACGGCTGGGGGCGGGTGAGCAACCGTGCCGACGCGGCCCGGGACCGCATCGAGGGCCAGCTCCTGCCGAGCCTGCACGACACGCAGAAGGGGGAGGCGGTGGACGCGGCCGTGGGGCGGTTGCGCAGGCTGGGGACGAACTTCCAGTACGTCTATACCGAGTGCGGGCTGCTGCGGACCACATTGAACAGCCTGGCCCATGAGATCAAGGCCCAGCAGCGTGTGTTGCAGGGGGCGCTGGACGATGCGGCGGCGCTGGGGTTCACGGTGCACGCGGACGGTTCGGTGACGTATCCGGCCGCGGGCGAGGGCCTGGTCGACGGGAAGCCGTTGGCGGGCGGGACGGCGTCCGGGGTTCCGAACCCGGGCATGGTCACCCCTTCGGGGCTCGTGGCGCCCAACCCGAACGCCGGCAAGGCCCAGGACATCGCGGACCGGGTGGCGCAGGCTGTGCGGACGGCGGCTGACGCGGACTGGCGGTACAGCAGGATCCTGCGGTCGCTGAGGGCGCATGAGGGCCTGGGCGTCCCGGCCGCGACGTGGAAGGACGCCGCGTCCGATGCGGCGGCGGTGCGGCAGGCGGCGGGCAGCTACCTGGAGAACGCGATCCCGCACGATGCGAGTCCGGCGGAGCGCAAGGCGTGGTGGGCCGGCCTGACGGACGAACAGCGCGAGGAGTACCTCGCGGTGTACCCGGATCGGATCGGCAACCTGGACGGGCTTCCGGCCCTCGTACGGGATGCGGCGAACAGGGACAACCTTCAGTTGCTGATGGGGAAGCTGGAAGGGCGGGACGACGGGGATTCGGCGACCAAGCTCGCGGCGCTGCGGGAGATCGACCGGCAGCTGCGGGCTGTGCCGCGGGCGGGGGAGCCGCCGATGTACCTGCTCGGGATCGGGGATCAGGGGAATGGCCGGGCGATCGTCTCGTACGGGAATCCTGATACGGCGCGGAATGTGGCGGCTTATGTTCCGGGGTTGAATACCTCGTTGGATGTGGGCTTTGCTGGCGGTGATTTGAAGCGGGCGCGTGATCTGTCCATCGCCGCGAATCAGCATGGTGCGCCTGCCGCTGCCATCACGTGGCTCGGGTATGACGCGCCGCAGTCGCCGGACGGTCTCAGCACTCTTTCAGTCGCTGCGGATGGCAGAGCAGATGAGGGTGGCCAGGCCTTCCGTGAATTCATGGGCGGAATTGAGGTGGCCAATGACAACGAGGATCCGCACTTGACGGCTATTGGTCACTCCTACGGTTCGCGGACCGTAGGGGCGGCTACGCAGCAACACGGTGGAATTCCTGGTGTTGACGACATTGTGTTCGTGGGAAGCCCGGGGGTGGGAGTCGACAGTGCTGATGAGCTGGGGGTAGGGCGTGACCACGTGTTCGTCGGGGCTGCTGCCAACGATGTTGTGACCAAACTTCCAACGAAGGGCGAGTTCGCAGTAGGAACGGCTGGGATGCTGGTCGGCGGACCAGTTGCAGCCCATGTCTTCGGCGGTTTGGCAGACCGAGGGGGTGATGATGTCTGGTTCGGCAAGGACCCGGCCAGCGAAGCTTTCGGAGCTCAGCGTTTCGAGGTAGGGAATGGGTCGCCGCTGGTCGGGGAAGGGAAAGTCACGACCGATGCCCACTCGGAATACTTTGACCCCGAGGTAGATAGAACGTCGGTCGAGAATATGGCATTGATCGCCGCGGGATACCCGAACAGGATTCAGAGAGAAGAGCCACGTTAATGGATAGGGCTCGATTGTTTGTCTTGGTCATCCTCTCGGGGGTGTTGCTGTCAGGATGTTCAGAGGATCGGGGCGGAGATATGGATATGCAGGATGCGGCTGAGCGTGCTGATGAGATGCTTGACAGCGTTCTTGATGAGGTCGAGCCGAGTGTGCTCTGGGTTCACGGGCCGACGACTGCGGGGAACTGCACGGTTACTCGGAGACGGACGGTCATGACGGTTGTCTCTGCCCAGCGGAGAGGAAGCTTTCTGGGGGTGGTGGATCGGTTCTGGCGAAAGAGCGGCTATCGAGTGACGTCCATCAACAGCCATGTCGACGCTCCCGCGATCTACGTGAAGACGCAGGACGGATTCCAAGTGAGTCTGACGGTTGCCGATAAGGGCCAAGTGCACTTCACCGTGGACAGCCCCTGCGTTCGCCGTTCCGAGGTTGCCGACTCCACCAGTCCTCCCACCGCGTTCCTCGATCCGGAAGCGCGGCTCATCCCCCGCCCCAACATCCACTCCGACTTCTGGTCGGCAGGTGCCCCCGAGGGTGCGGCGAGCGGGTCCTGATCGGGGCAAGTTGGCCCAACTGGGCCGGTGTGTGCGGGCTTTGAGCCCTGCATTGGGTCCTGGGGCCCATGTCGTGTCCCCTGCCCGTGTGGTCGCATACGCGGAGTGACTGAACTGTCGCCCGTTCCGCCCACTCACGAGGTAGGGGACTGCTCTTGTCCGGCATACGAAGAAGCGCGGTCCCTGTCGGCGTCGATGTAAGCGCTGCCGTAGCGGATTCGGGGCGGTTGATGCCCCGGCCGTTGCAGGCGGTGCTGATCCTTCTTCACGTTCTCTTCGTGGCCACCCTGGTGGGCGCGATCAGGGCCCTGTCGACGGCGTCCTCGGTGGACGCGGTCGACGGGTACCTTCTCGGGTTGTTGCTGTACGCGTCGTTACCCGGCATCGGTGCCTTCGTGCTGTCGCTGTACGTCCGTAAGGGCGGCGTCCGGGTCTGGTACGGGCTTCTCGCCGTTCAGGCGTGGATCGTCCTCGGCGCCCTCGCGGAGTTGAGCGGTGGGGCCGGGGCGGGAGGTGTCGCCCGGCTGGTGATACCGGTGGCCGCCATCGTGCTGCTGTGCCGGCAGGGGAGTCGTCGTTGGTTCCGGAGCGGTCTGGAGCAGCGGGCCGAGCAACGGCTGTTCAGCTTCGCCCGGATGATGAAGCTTCGTCGCGACGGTGGGCAGACCGCGCTGGAGTATCTGGGCCTCGTCCTCGTGGTCGTCGCGCTCGTCGGCGGGCTGATGGCCACCGGAACAGGCAGACAGCTCACCGCGGAGATCCGTAGTGCGATCTGCGAACTCACCGGTGGCTCGTGCCCGGCGCCGGGGCATGACGTCGTGGCCGGTGGCGGAAGCGCCGACGGCAGCGCGAGCGGCAGCGATACCGGCAGCGGCAGCGATACCGGCAGTGGCAGTGATACCGGTGGCGATAGCGGCAGCGATGCCGGTACCGGTGATTCTTCGGGCGCCGGTGCGGATGGCGGTGCTGGTGGCGGCGGTGACGTCGGCGGTGACGGGTCCAGCCTCACCGGTGGTACCGGCAGCACCGGTACCAGCGGCGCCACCGGAGAGGCCGCGACCACCGGAGGCACCGGAGGCACTGGCGGCAGTAGTGGCAGCAGCAGCGGCAGCGGTGGCGGCGGTCCCCAGGGCAATGCCTCGTCCCCCCAGGGCGGCGACCAGGGTGGCGAACAAGGTGATGACCAGGGCGGCGACCTCTTCCCCCCGAGCGACGCCATCGTGCCGGTCGACGCGGGTAGACCCGCGGGCCCCAACGGCGGCGGGTTCCTCGACGGGTTCCTCGGGGACGGGCTGGGCGGCGACGTGCAAGGGGTCGTCGACGCGGTCCTGCGGCCGGGCGAGAGCGGTCGGCGCATCGTCGACCAGTGGGGGCGTGACACCCAGGGCGCGGGTGAGAAGTGGGATCGGGGCGACTACGTCGGCGCCGTCTGGGACTGGAACAAGGCGGTCGGCGGGGCCGGCGCAGGGCTCGCGATACCCGGCTCGGGTGCGCGGGTCGACGCCGAGGTGCGGGACGCCGAACGCGCGCACCTGAGCGGGCGGATCCCGCAGAACGCCACGCCCGCCGGGAACAAGGCCTGGTGGGACGGGCTCTCGCCGGAGGAGCGCGAACGGTACATCGAGCTGGTCCCGGAGCGGATCGGCAATCTCGACGGCATCCCGGTCCTCGCGCGCGACGCCGCCAACCGCAGGAATCTCCCCGCGCTGATCGACAAGCTGGAGGGGGTCGACACCGACAAGGCCCGCGACCAGCTGGCCGGGTTGCGGGAGATCGACCGGCAGCTCAAGGAGAACGGCAAGCCGCCCATGTATCTCATCGGGATCGGTGACGAGGGCAACGGGCGGGCCATCGTCTCGTTCGGCAACCCCGATGCCTCCCAGCACGTGTCGGCGTACGTACCGGGGCTCAACACCTCGCTCGACGAGGAGTTCGCCAAGAACGACCTCGGGCGGGCCCGGGACACCGCGATCGGGGCGCAGGGGTACGACGACTCCACGGCGTCCATCGTCTGGCTCGGGTACGACGCGCCGCAGCTGCCGGACAAGGACGGGGCGGCGGGCTACTTCGCCGTCATGGGCACGGGACGCGCGGAGAAGGGCGGGGCGGCCTACCGCGACTTCATGGGCGGGATCTCCGTGACCAACCAGAACAAGGACCCGCACATGACGGCCATCGGGCACTCCTACGGGTCCCGGACCGTGGGCGCCGCGGCGGCCCGGCCCGGCGGGATTCCCGGGGTCGACGACATCATCCTGGTCGGCAGTCCGGGGGTGGGCGTCGACCACGCCGTGGACCTCGGCGTCGGCAGCGAGCACGTCTTCGTGGGGGCAGCCGCCAACGACCCGGTGACCAAGCTGCCGTCGAAGACCCAGGTGGTGGTGGGCGGCATCGGGCTGGCCCTGGGTGGCCCCGGTGGGGCCTATCTGGCCGGCGATCTGGCCGATCCGGGTGATGACGACCTGTGGTTCGGGAAGGATCCGGCGAGCAAGGCGTTCGGGGCGCGGCGCTTCCCGGTGGCCGACGGTCCGCCGCTCGTCAGCGGGAGCGGCATCAGTCTGGACTCGCACTCGAACTACTTCAGCCCGGAACGCGACGCCGTGTCCGCGGACAGCATCGCCCTGATCGTGTCGGGCAACGCCGACCGGCTCAAGATGGAGGAACCGAAGTGAGTCGAGCGAAGCGGGCTCTGCCCCTCGGCGCGGTGGTCCTTGCCCTGGGGGTCGCGCTGTCGGGGTGCGGGCGTGAGGACGCAAGCGCGCGCGACGGCGGCGTGAGCACCGGAAAGGAGCGCGGGATGGACATGCAGGAGGCTGCCGAGCAGTCCGACGCGATGCTGGACGCGGTCCTGAAGGGCATCGACCCCGATGTGCGGTGGGCGCACGGGCCGACCACCACCCGCGCCTGCGGTGTGACCCGTCGGCGGGCCGTCATGACCGTCGTCTCCCCTGAACTCCGTCAGACGTTCCTGGACCGTGCGGAGACGTTCTGGCGGAAGCACGACTACCGGATCAAGGCGGTCAACAAGGACGATAAGTTCCCCGCGGTCTACGCGGTCACGAAGAGCGGGTTCGGTGTCAGCGTCTCCTTCCGGGGGAAGGGGCAGGCCTTCCTGGAGGCCGACAGCCCGTGCGTGAAGGAGTCGAAGGTCGCCGCTCCCACCGCCGAGCCGAACGGTCCGGCGTACAAGGACGTCTATCCGCTGCCCCGGCCCAACGTCCGCTCGGACTTCTGGTCGGGGACGGGCGGCTGAGGCCGCGTCACCTCTGGTGCCGGTGAGCCGCCGGCGCCCCCGTGTGCTTCGGGTGCGCCGGTGGTGTGCCGCGGATGACTCGTACACACCGTCGAAAACGGCTCTGAAGCGCGCCCCGATGGGGGATGGTTGAGGGGTGCGGAAATTCTGGGTGTTCGGTGGCATCGGCGTCGGCATGGTCATGTGCTTCCTGGCGCTGCTCGTCGTCGGTACGTACTCGGCCGCCGCCGGTCTCGCCGGGTCGGGGGGCGGTGGTGCCGTCGCGCTGGCCAAAGGGGCGGTCCCGGCGCGGTTCCAGCCGCTGGTGCAGAAGTGGGGCAATCTCTGCCCCGCCATCAACCCGGCTCTTCTGGCCGCGCAGTTGTACCAGGAGAGCGGCTGGAACCCGCAGGCGCAGAGCCACGCCGCCGCGCAGGGCATCGCCCAGTTCATCCCCGGTACGTGGGCCACGCACGGGATCGACGGCAACGGCGACGGCAGGCGGGACGTGTGGGACCCCGCCGACGCGATCCCCTCGGCCGCCTCGTACGACTGCGAGCTCGCCGGGTACGTGAAGAAGGTGCCGGGCGACCCGACGAGCAACATGCTCGCCGCGTACAACGCCGGCGCCTACGCGGTGATCAAGTACGGCGGTGTCCCGCCGTACAGGGAGACGCAGAACTACGTCAAGATCATCCGCTCGCTGGAGAAGAGCTTCGCCCGGCCCGTCGGCCGTGTCGCGCCCTCCCGGCAGGCCGCCGGGGCCATCTACTTCGCACAGAAGAGGCTCGGCACGCCGTATCTGTGGGGCGGCAACGGGACGCCGGAGCAGCAGGGCCGGTTCGACTGTTCGGGGCTGACCCAGGCGGCGTACCGGACCGTCGGCATCGAGCTGCCGCGCGTCGCCAACGACCAGTACAACGCGGGCCCGCATCCCTCGCGGGACGAGCTGCTCCCAGGAGATCTGGTGTTCTTCTCCGACGACCTCACCAACTCCCGTGCGATCCGCCACGTCGGGTTGTACGTCGGAGGCGGCTATATGATCAACGCGCCGTTCACCGGATCGGTCATCCGGTTCGACAAGATCGATACTCCGGACTACTTCGGTGCTACACGGGTCACCAAGGACGGTGCCGCCGCCCTTCCGACGGATCTGCCCACAGGGTGACGGATGTCTCCCGGATGTCCTTCCCGCACGCCCCTCGGCGTCCCCCGGTCTCTCCCGGCGCTGCCGTACGGGTGTACCGTCCGGAGCTTCCGGAGCGGCCAAGGGTGCTGACGGGCAGTCGGCCGTGGCCGGAACTCTCTGTGAAGCCTGGGCCCTGAGCTGCGATGACGAGTCACTCTTCGATAACGTCATGGTGATCATTCGGTGGAGAGCGGAACGCACACGGCGGCCGGGCCGTTCCCTGGACGGGGGACGGGAACGGCATGCGCACTGACCATGCGCCGCGGTGATGCAGTACAGCGATGCTGTGCAGTGCGGTAGCGGACAGCACCGGACACGGGGGTTCGACCACGGCGGCGTGCAAGGACGCGCGTCGCAGCAGAAGAAGCAGACAAGGCAAGGGGCCGCAGCAGATGGCTGGACTCGAACTCGACGGGTCGAACCCGGACGTCAGTCTGCTCTACGACATCAACGGTCTCGCGAAGGCCGCTCCGACCTGGTTCGACCGGGTCATGGAGTTCGTCGGCGAGTACGGGATCATGTTCGGCCTGGTTCTGCTGGGCCTGTGGTGCTGGTGGAGCATGCGCAAGCGCGGGACGGCCGAGGACTCGGTGACGGCTGCCGCCGCCATCGTCTGGGCGCCGCTCTCCGCCGCCATCGCGATCCTCATCAACGTCCCGATCCGCGGTTTCGTCGAACGGCCGCGGCCGTTCTTCGACCACGACGGCCTTGAGGTCCTGATCCACGGCAAGACGGACTTCTCGTTCGTCAGCGACCACTCCACGCTGGCGATGGGCATCGCGGTCGGCATCTTCGTGGCGAACCGGAAGTTCGGCTTCGTCGCGATCGGCCTCGCGCTCTTCGCCGGTTTCAGCCGGGTCTACATGGGCGTCCACTACCCGACCGACGTGATCGGCGGGTTCGCCCTCGGTACGGCTGTCACCCTGCTCCTGGCCCCGCTCGCCATGGCCCTGCTGACCCCGCTGATGGCGGCGGTCGCCCGCTCGCCGCGTGTGGGCTGGTTCGTCCGGTCGAAGAGCGCTGCCGTCGCGTACGCGGACGAGCACGGTGAGTCGAGGGGCATCCCCGAGCCCAGGCCCGGTTCCGGACGGGGCGACCCGGGGGAGAAGGACCTGGCCGCCTGACGGTCTCCGTCAGCCCCGGCAGCCCCCGTCGATCTCGGTCGACCTCGGTCCCGCCTCCGTACTCCGGCCGCTCTCCCTCGCCCTTCTCCTCAGCTGATCGAACGGTTCTCCCGATCCCCCCGGACGCCTGTGAGCGTCCGGGGGGATCGTGCTTCGAGCAGGTCCCGCGGCGTGTGGGTCAGGGGGTGGCGAGGTGATTCGCGGCGTCGGTACGGGCCAGGTCCCGGGACCTGCGTGCCGGTCCCGACCAGCCGCAGGTGCAGCGGGCCAGGCAGAACGAGCCGCGTTCGATCGTCGTGGCGCTGTGCCCGGGCGGCGGGCCTGGAGGGGGAGGGGAAGCCGGGGCGGAGGCGGGCGGCGGACCCGCGGCGGTGCCCGCCGGGGCCACGACGCGGGCCACCGACGGAACGGGAGCCGGGGCTGCCCGGACGCGGGCTCGGAGGGTGGTGGTGCGGGCCGGGGCGGGGGGATCCTCATGCACCCGACCACGGTACTGGCCACAGCCGGCGAACGGGGGGCCGCGCCCGGGGCCTCCGCCCGCAGGGCGCCGAACCGGAGACGGAGCCCACGCTCCCCCGCCGGGCCGCAACGCGCCGGGGGCGCGTGACGGGGGGCGGCGGCCGTCGTTATGCGGGGCGGGTGAGGGCTCGGCCGGGCGGTAGTCGTTGGGGGTTGGCAGGCGATGGTGGTGCAGCAGTACAGGGACGGAGGCGGGGCCCGTGCTGTTCGCGCCCTCGCCGTGGCCGGGGCGATCGCGGTCAGCGCGGGGTGCCTCGGCGGGGACGGGGGGAGCGGCGCGAGCGACGGTTCCGGGCAGCGCTCCGTGGCCGCCGATCGTCCGCTCGATCTGCTAGGCCGGGCGGCGGACGTCCTCGTCGAGGCGGGCGGCGCGGAGACCCGTACGTCGATGGAGACGGCGGCCGGCGGGACGCGGGTGACGATCCGGGGGCAGGGCTCCTACGACTTCCGCCGGCAGTTGGGGCGGCTCAAGGTGGTGCTGCCCGAGGAGGCCGCGGGTGCGGACGGCCACCGGCCGATCACCGAGCTGCTGGCCCCCGGGACGCTGTACATGAAGAACCGCGGCGCCGGGGTGCCCGACGACAAGTGGGTCAGGATCGACACGACCACGTTGAAGGACGGCAACCTCCTCACCGGTGGGGTCACCGACCCGATGGCGGCGGCCGAACTGCTGCGCGGCGCGGCCGATGTGACCTACGCGGGGAGTTCCGAGCTGGCCGGGGTGACGGTGCATCACTACCGGGGGGTCGCGGATCTGGGCCGGGCTGCCCGGGCCGCGTCGCCGCAGTCGCGCGGGGCCCTGCGCGCGGCGGCGAAAGGGTTCAGCAAGGACGCCGTCCCGTTCGACGCCTATCTGGACGAGGACGGCCGCCTGCGGAAGGTCCGGCTCCGGTTCACCTTCTCCGCCGAGGGCCCGGAGGTGTCGGTGGTCTCGACGCTGCTGCTGTACGGGTTCGGGCTGCCGGTCACGGTCACGTTGCCGGACGAGGACGCCATCTACACCGGCGAGATCCGGCAGGGGTGAGCCCAGGACCGGCCGATCGGCCGATCGATCGTCAAGCGGTCAAGCGGTCAACCGGCTGACCAACCGGCCAACAGGCCGGAACGGGCCGGGTGGTGGGGCCGGTTGTGAGGGGGCGCAAAATGGTCCGTCCGTGCCATGCGCGGCGCCTGTCCCGCTCCCTAGGCTGGGAAGCCGGTGTGCCAGGGGCCGGTGACGGCCGGGAGACGGCAGAGAGAGGTGACGCAGGTGGTGACGCTCAGCGCTCCGAACGCTCAGGACTGTGTGGCCCTCGACGAGATCGAGCTGTGCGGCGAGTTGATGATCGCCGCGTCGGCGGCGGGCGAGGAACGCCTCAGCCGCGACCGGATCGACGAAGTCCTCGACGTACGCGGTGCGGAGTGCTGGGCGACGGTCCCCCGGCAGGCCGCTCGCCGGGGGTGACGCCCGCTCCCTCCGCACCGCCACCGCGCACGGGGTCGCGCCTCAGGTACGGAGCAGGCGGGCGATGGCCTTCGTGGCCTCCTCGACCTTCGCGTCGACCTCCCCGCCGCCCTTGACGGCCGCGTCGGCGACACAGTGGCGCAGGTGCTCCTCCAGCAGCTGGAGGGCGAAGGACTGGAGCGCCTTGGTGGACGCCGACACCTGGGTGAGTATGTCGATGCAGTAGACGTCCTCGTCGACCATGCGCTGGAGGCCGCGGATCTGGCCCTCGATGCGACGGAGCCGCTTGAGGTGCTCGTCCTTCTGGTGGTGGTAGCCGTGAATGCCGCGGTCGTGGTCGGTGACGATGTCCACAGGCGCGGTCGCCCCCGCGTCCGGGGCCGCCACGCCCGTTGATTCCGTCCCTGTGGTCCCGGTCGTGGTCATCTGCGTCCTCCCGTTGTTGTCCTCTAAGTGTCCCTGTCGGAACGCGGAAATGCGGAATCGCGGGTCCGCTGCTATGTCGTCGGGGCCGGGGCCGGGCGGGTTCGCCGCCCTGCCCCGACCCGTCGCACCCTGCCGTCCTTATACCCCTGCCGGGTATATCGTAACGAATCCTGCCGAAACGTGACCGGGGGTCCGTGCTGATCGTCGTGTCCGATGGGCGACACTGAAGAACGCCGGTTAGCCGTGGCCGGATGATGCGCCTAGCATCAGCCTGACCGAATCCAAAGCATCCCGAGGACCCCACGTGCGCTTTCGTCTGACCCCCAGGGAGACGAGCTTCTACGACATGTTTTCCGCGTCCGCGGACAACATTGTCACGGGCTCGAAACTCCTGATGGAACTGCTCGGGGCGGATTCTGCCTCCCGAGTCGAGATCGCGGAGCGTATGCGGGCAGCGGAGCACGCGGGGGACGATGCCACCCACGCGATCTTCCACCAGCTGAACTCCTCCTTCATCACGCCGTTCGACCGTGAGGACATCTACAAGCTGGCGTCCTCGCTCGACGACATCATGGACTTCATGGAGGAGGCCGTCGACCTGGTCGTCCTCTACCAGGTCCAGGAGCTCCCCAAGGGCGTCGAGCAGCAGATCGAGGTGCTGGCCCGGGCGGCGGAGCTGACCGCCGAGGCCATGCCGGGGCTGCGGACCATGGACAACCTCACCGAGTACTGGATCGAGGTCAACCGTCTGGAGAACCAGGCCGACCAGATCCACCGCAAGCTGCTGGCCCAGCTCTTCAACGGCAAGTACGACGCCATGGAGGTGCTGAAGCTCAAGCAGATCGTGGATGTGCTGGAAGAGGCGGCTGACGCGTTCGAGCACGTCGCGAACACCGTGGAGACCATCGCGGTCAAGGAGTCCTGAACCTCGTGGACACCTTTGCGCTGATCGTGACCATCGGTGTCGCGCTCGGCTTCACGTATACGAACGGCTTCCACGACTCGGCGAACGCCATCGCCACCTCGGTCTCCACCCGGGCGCTGACCCCGCGTGCGGCTCTGGCGATGGCGGCGGTGATGAACCTCGCCGGAGCCTTCCTGGGCCAGGGGGTCGCCAAGACCGTCAGCGAGGGCCTGATCGCAACGCCCGTGGGGCAGAAGGGGATGGGGATCCTGTTCGCGGCGCTGGTCGGCGCGATCATCTGGAACCTCATCACCTGGTACTACGGCCTCCCCTCCTCGTCCTCGCACGCCCTGTTCGGCGGCATGGTCGGGGCGGCGCTGGCCGGCGGCACGGACGTCATCTGGTCCGGGGTGCTGGAGAAGGTCGTCATCCCGATGTTCATCTCCCCGTTCGTCGGCCTGATCGCCGGCTATCTGGTGATGGTCGGCATCATGTGGATATTCCGGAAGTCCAACCCGCACAAGGCCAAGCGCGGCTTCCGGATCGCGCAGACGGTCTCGGCGGCGGGCATGGCGCTCGGCCACGGCCTCCAGGACGCGCAGAAGACCATGGGCATCGTCGTGATGGCCCTGGTCATCGCGGACGTCGAGGGCCCCAACGACGAGATCCCCGTCTGGGTCAAGATCGCCTGTGCGCTGATGCTCTCGCTGGGCACGTACGCGGGCGGCTGGCGCATCATGCGGACCCTCGGCCGCAAGATCATCGAGCTGGACCCGCCGCAGGGCTTCGCGGCGGAGACGACCGGCGCCTCGATCATGTTCGGTTCGGCGTTCCTGTTCCACGCGCCGATCTCGACGACGCACGTCATCACCTCAGCGATCATGGGCGTCGGGGCCACCAAGCGGGTGAACGCGGTGCGCTGGGGCGTCGCGAAGAACATCATCCTGGGCTGGTTCATCACCATGCCGGCCGCGGCGCTGGTCGCCGCGCTCAGCTACGGAGCGGTTCTCCTGCTCTTCGGCTGAGCCGCAGCGTCGCGATGATGCGACCGGGTCGGTTACACGTGTGGGTCCGCCCCCGTTCTCGTGCGAGAACGGGGGCGGACCCTTTCGCCCTGCGGTGGCACCGCCATGCAGCACCACAAGGCTGTCTGTGGGGTGGGCCGGGGTGGCTCAGCCGAAGCGGCCGGAGATGTAGTCCTCCGTGGCCTGGACCGACGGGTTGGAGAAGATCCGCTCCGTCTCGTCTATCTCGATGAGCCGGCCGGGCTTGCCGACCGCCGAGAGGTTGAAGAACGCGGTGCGGTCCGAGACACGGGCCGCCTGCTGCATGTTGTGCGTCACGATGACGATCGTGAAGCGCTCCTTCAGCTCGCCGATCAGGTCCTCGATGGCGAGCGTCGAGATCGGGTCCAGCGCCGAGCACGGCTCGTCCATCAGCAGGACCTGCGGCTCGACCGCGATGGCACGGGCGATGCACAGGCGCTGCTGCTGGCCGCCGGAGAGTCCGGAGCCGGGCTTGTTGAGGCGGTCCTTGACCTCGTTCCAGAGGTTCGCGCCGCGCAGGGACCTCTCCACGACGTCGCTGAGCTCGCTCTTGCGGTAGCTGCCGTTCAGCCGCAGCCCCGCCGCCACGTTGTCGAAGATCGACATGGTGGGGAAGGGGTTCGGGCGCTGGAAGACCATGCCGACCGTGCGGCGCACGGTGACCGGGTCGACGTTGGAGTCGTAGAGGTTCTCGTCGTCCAGGAGCACCTTGCCCTCGACGCGGCCGCCGGGGGTCACCTCGTGCATCCGGTTCAGGGTGCGCAGGAAGGTGGACTTGCCGCAGCCGGAGGGGCCGATGAAGGCGGTCACGGAGCGGGGCTCCACGGTCATCGAGATGTCCTCGATGGCCTTGTGGCTGCCGTAGAAGGCGTTGAGGCCGCTGATGTCGATGCGCTTGGCCATGGAAAATCACTGCTTCTTTCGGGGGTCGCTGTGGCCGCGTCAGCGACCGGTCTTCGGGGCCTTCCAGCGGGCTATGCCGCGGGCCACCAGATTCAGGATCATGACGAAGGCGATCAGCACCAGGGCGGCGGCCCAGGCGCGGTCGTAGGACGCGGCCTCGCCGATCTTGTACTGCTCGTAGATGTAGAAGGGCAGTGAGGACTGGGCGCCTTCGAAGGGGTTCGTGTTGATCAGCTGGCTGCCGAAGACCAGCAGGATGATCGGCGCGGTCTCACCGGCGATACGGGCGATGGCGAGCATGACGCCCGTGGTGATGCCGCCGATCGCGGTGGGCAGGACCACCTTCAGGATGGTGCGCCACTTCGGGATGCCGAGGGCGAGGGAGGCCTCGCGCAGCTCGTTGGGGACGAGCTTGAGCATCTCCTCGGTGGAGCGGACCACGACGGGGATCATCAGGATCGTCAGGGCCAGCGCCCCCATCAGGCCGGAGGGCTCCAGGTTGGCGATCAGCATGATCGACAGGATGAAGAGACCGGCCACGATGGACGGGATGCCCGTCATCACGTCGACGAAGAACGTGACGGCCTTGGCCAGCGAGCCCTTGCCGTACTCGACGAGGTACACGGCGGTCAGCAGGCCGAGCGGGGCGGAGATCACCGTGGCGATGCCGACCTGCTCCAGGGTGCCGACCAGCGCGTGGTACACGCCGCCGCTGGCCTCGGAACCGAGCACACCGGCCATCGAGTGGGTGAGGAAGTAGCCGTCCAGGCGCTCCGAGCCGCGGACGATCGTCGTCCACAGGAGCGAGGCCAGCGGGACGACGGCGATCAGGAAGCAGACCCACATCACGCTGGTGGCGAGGCGGTCCTTGGCCTGGCGCTGGTTCTCGACGACCGTCGTGGCGACGTAGGAGATGGCCAGGAAGAGCAGGGCCGAGATCATGCCCCACTGGATGCGGCTCTCCCAGCCGGCGGCCAGCGAGACGCCGACGCCGAGCGCGACCGAGACGACGGCGAAGCCGAGCGGGGCGAGGCGGGGCAGGGAGCGGCTGCCGAGGCTGCCCTGGGGACCGGGTGATGCGGGCGTCGGGCGCTCGATGACGCCGGTGGGTGCGTGGCTCATGCGTTGGCCCCCGAGTACTCCTTGCGGCGGGCGATGATGAGCCGGGCCGCGCCGTTGACCAGCAGGGTGAGGACGAAGAGGACGAGGCCGGAGGCGATCAGGGCGTCCCGCCCGAACGCGTCGGCCTCGCCGAACTTGGCCGCGATGTTCTGGGCGAACGTCCCGCCGCCCGGGTTGAGCACGTGCATCGAGATGAGGAAGCTCGGGGAGAGGACCGTGGCGACGGCCATCGTCTCGCCGAGCGCGCGGCCGAGGCCGAGCATCGAGGCGGAGATGACGCCGGAGCGGCCGAAGGGCAGCACCGAGAGGCGGATGACCTCCCAGCGGGTGGCGCCGAGCGCGAGCGCGGCCTCCTCGTTCATCTTCGGGACCTGGAGGAAGACCTCGCGGCTGACGCTGGTCACGATCGGCAGGATCATGATCGCGAGCAGGATGCCGACGGTGAAGAGCGAGCGGGCGACGCCGACCTCGGTCTTCTCGAAGATGTACGTCCAGCCGAAGAACTGGTCGAGCCAGAGGTTCAGGCCCTCCAGGTACGGCACCAGGACGAGCGCGCCCCAGATGCCGTAGACGATGCTCGGCACGGCGGCCAGCAGGTCGACCACGTACGCGATGGGGGCGGCCAGCTTGCGCGGCGCGTAGTGCGAGATGAACAGGGCGATGCCGACAGCGATCGGAACCGCGATGAGCATCGCGATGATCGAGCTGACGACGGTGCCGAAGAGCAGGACCGCGATGCCGAAGACCGGCGGGTCGCCGGCCGGGTTCCAGTCGAAGGTGGTGAGGAAGTTGCCCTCGTTCTTCGAGATGGCGATGACGGAGCGGTAGGTGAGGAACACGGCGATAGACGCCATGATCACGAGCAGCAGGATGCCCGAGCCGCGGGAGAGGCCCAGGAAGATCTTGTCGCCCATGCGCCCGGTGCTCCGGGGGCTGGGCCGCGGGACCGGCGGCGCCGGTGGCGTGTCTATCGGTGTGGTGGAAGCCATGGTCTTTCCGGTCTGTGTGGGGGAGCGGTGTGCTCCCCTGGCGGCGGTGCACCGGATGGAGAGTGGGCGGGAGGCGGGCCGGTCCGGAGGGGTGCGCCGGGCCGGCCTGCCGGTGACGTGTCGCGTCGGTGGCGCGGGGCGCCGCTGACGGTTACGCCGGTGGGCGGCCGGGCCGGGTGGGCCCGGCCGCCCCGGGTGTTACGAGAGGGAGCCGATGGTCTCGCGGACCTTGGCGTTGATCTCGGCCGGGATCGGGGCGTAGCCGGCGTCGGTCAGGATCTTCTGGCCGTCGTCGGAGGCGGCGTAGGAGAGGAAGGACTTGACGGTGTCGAGCGTCTCGGGCTTGTTGCCGCTGTCGCAGACGACCTCGTACGTCACCAGGACCAGCGGGTAGGCGCCCTCGGCCTTGGTCGTGTAGTCGAGGTCGAGCGCCAGGTCCTTGCCGGTGCCCTTGACCTTGGCGGCGGCGATGGCCTTGGAAGCGTTCTCCGAGGTGGCCTTCACCGGGGTGGCGCCGCCGGTGTTGATGTCCACGGTCGGGATGGACTGGGACTTGGCGTAGGAGAGCTCGAAGTAGCCGATCGAGCCGTCGACCTGCTTGACCTGGGCAGCGACGCCGGAGGAGCCGGAGGCGGCCTGGCCACCGGGGGCCGGCCACTTCTTCTCGGCCTCGTACTTCCAGTCGCTCGGGGCCGCGGCGCCGAGGTACTTGCCGAGGTTCTGCGTGGTGCCG
Source organism: Streptomyces sp. NPDC102283 (assembly GCF_044766265.1). Classification (NCBI taxonomy): domain Bacteria; kingdom Bacillati; phylum Actinomycetota; class Actinomycetes; order Kitasatosporales; family Streptomycetaceae; genus Streptomyces; species Streptomyces sp. NPDC102283. The sequence continues at coordinate 20,805 of NZ_JBIWLQ010000034.1, read as the reverse complement.
GAGTCCTCGGAGCGGTGGAAGGCCTGGATCGCCTTGTCGGGCAGCTCGACGCCCTCGTTCAGCTTGGCGATCGCCGGGTCGTTCCACTTCTTGATCTTCGTGTCGAAGATCTTGGCGAGGGTCGAGGCGTCGAGCGTGAGGCTGTCGACGCCCTCCAGCTTGAAGCCGATCGCGACCGGGCCGCCGACCATCGGGAGGTTGATGCCCTGGCCGGTCTTGCACATCTTCTTCGAGTCGGCGACCTCCTCGGGCTTCAGCGCCGAGTCGGAGCCGGCGAAGCCGACGGTGCCCTGGTTGAAGGCGACGATGCCCTCGCCGGAGGAGGAGGAGTTGTAGTTGATCTCCACGCCGGAACAGGCGGCCATGTAGTTCTTGACCCAGAGGTCCATGGCGTTCTTCTGGGCGCTGGAGCCGGAGGCACGCAGCTGGCCCTTGGCCTTGCCGCAGTCGACGTTCGACGCGGCGGTCGTCTTCTCGCCCGCGCCGGCCGTACCGCCACCGGTGTTGTCGTCCGAACCGCACGCCGTGAGGACCAGGGCGCCGGAGACGGCGAGGGCACCGAGCGCGGTGGCACGAAGCCGGTTCTTGCGCTGAAGCTTCACTTTCGGGTGTTCCTTCCAGGAGCCGCCGTGGTCAGTTCGTTCTACGACGGCGTGCGATGAGGAGCGGTGCTGTGGCTTGCCGCCGCGCACCGTGTACGTCCGAAATTAGGCAGAACAGGTGAAGCCGCCAACGGGAGAGAGTGAACGGCAGGTGAACCGTGTCGGGCAGGCGGGTGCGGGCCGCACCGGAGCGGTGGTCAGGGCCTTCGGGGCACGGACCGGTGAGGGAGCCGTCAGGGCGCGGCGAGGGCGTCCAGCAGGGCGATCAGCTGCTGGACGTCGCGGGGCCGGGTGAGCCGGACGCGGGCGGCGTCGGGGGCCAGCCACAGGATGCGGTCCACCTCGTCGTTGGCGGCGAAGGAGCCGCCCGTCGCCTCGGCCGCCCAGTAGGCGACCTCCTTGGGCCGGCCGTCCACCTGATAGCGGGAGGTCGGCAGCCGGTCCCCCGGGGCGCAATGATGGCCGGTCTCCTCCAGGACCTCCCGTACGGCGGCGGCCAGCGGGTCCTCGCCGCGCTTCAGCTTGCCCTTGGGGAAGGACCAGTCGTCGTAGCGGGGCCGGTGGACCAGGCAGACCTCCACCCCGGCCCCGTCCTCGCCCGGGGCGCGGCGCCACAGCACGCAGCCCGCGGCCAGGACGGTGCCGGTGCGGTTCTTCGTGGGCCCGGTGGCCCCCAGGTCCCCGCTCATCGGGCGCTCAGGGCCGCGGCGTACGGCCAGGTCTCCCGGAAGACGGCCCGTGCCGCCTCCACCTCGTGGCGCTGGTCCGCGTGGAGCACGCCCAGCGCGTACGCCGTGGCCGGGGCGATCCGGGGGGTGCGGGCCGCCGCTGCCGCCGCCCCGGCCGCCTCCACGGCGTCCCGGTGCAGGTCGAGGGCGTGGCCCGCGCCGGTCAGGGCCGGGTCGGCGGCGCCGAGGACGACCTCGTGGGCGTAGCGGTGCAGCCGCAGCAGCAGGCGGGCCTGGTGCCACGCCGCGTCCTGCGCCTCGTTGTACGGCTCCGTGTCCTCGGGCGGCAGGGCGGCCACGGCGGCGAGGAGGCGCTGCTCGGCGCGTTCGGCGGGTTCCAGGAGGGCCTCGGCGGTCCGGCCGGCGGGGCCGGGGGCGAGCGGGACGTCGGAGGCCAGGAGCGCCACGGCGTCGGCGACCGCGTGGAAGCGGGAGGAGCCGAGCGCCTGGAGGGCCGCGGAGTGGGACCGGGTCCGGGCGAGGGTGAGGCGGCGTTCCAGGAGCGCGCCGGCCCGAGCGGTCCCGACCCCGAGGGCGGCGCGGCCCTGGGCGTCGGAGGTGGCGCTCTCCCCGGCGGCGCGGATGCCCCGGGCGGCGGGGAGGGCCGGGCCCGAGAGTTGGTGCAGGGCCTCGACGAGCCGGGTGAGGCGGCCGGCGTAGGCGTGTTCGCGGGCGAGGATGCCGGAGAGCCAGGCCAGCTCGGCGCGGAGCTGATCGGCCCAGAGCGGGTCGAGCGCGGCCCGGAAGGTGTGCAGGCAGCCGCTGATCCGGCGGGCCGAGCGGCGCAGGGCGCGGGTGGCGGCCGCGGCGTCGTGGCCGCCGGAGTCCGCGGGGGCGCTGTGCTCGTGGTGCAGGCGCAGGCTCCGCAGGAAGTCGGCTGCCTGCCCCCGGAGGTAGGGCGCGAGGGCCGCCTCCGTGCTCAGGTCCCCGGTGGGACGGGCTCCGGTGGGGGCCGCGGGGCGGGCCGCTCCGGTGGCGTCGGTCCGGCCCGGTGTCCCCGGTCCCGTGGCCTCGGTGGGCGGCGCGTCCGGTGAGGTGCCGGGGGCCGCGTCCGGCGTCGGCCGGGTCGTCGTCTGCTGGTCAGGGCGTCGCACGCCTGCGCCTCCGGGCGTCGATGAGCATTTCCTGGACGTGCCGCAGCGGCTGGCCGTCCGCGTCCGTGGCGTGCCGGGTCCAGTTCCCGTCGGGGCCCAGGTGCCAGGAGGCGGTGGTGTCGGCCATACCGGTCTCCAGGAGTCGGCTGAGTGCGGCGCGGTGGGCGGGGTCGGTGACCCGGACCAGGGCTTCGATCCGGCGGTCGAGGTTGCGGTGCATCATGTCGGCGCTGCCGAACCACACCTCGGGCTCGCCGCCGTTGCCGAAGGAGAAGACCCGGGAGTGTTCGAGGAAGCGGCCGAGTATGGAGCGGACCCGGATGTTCTCGGAGAGCCCGGCGACGCCGGGGCGGATCGCGCAGATCCCGCGCACCCAGACGTCGACGGGGACGCCCGCCTGGGCGGCCCGGTAGCAGGCGTCGATGATCGCTTCGTCGACCATCGAGTTGACCTTGATCCGGACGTAGGCGGGGCGGCCCGCGCGGTGGTGGGCGATCTCCTTGTTGATCCGGGCGATCAGCCCGTCGCGCAGGGACTTCGGGGCGACCAGGAGACGCCGGTAGGTCTCGCGACGGGAGTAGCCGGAGAGCCGGTTGAACAGGTCGGAGAGGTCCGCCCCGACCTGCGGGTCGGCCGTGAGCAGGCCGAGGTCCTCGTACAGCCGGGCCGTCTTCGGGTGGTAGTTGCCGGTGCCGACGTGGGAGTAGCGGCGCAGCGTGTCGCCCTCCTGGCGGACGACCAGGGAGAGCTTGCAGTGGGTCTTCAGCCCGACGAGTCCGTACACGACGTGGCAGCCGGACTCCTCCAGCTTGCGGGCCCACTTGATGTTGGCCTGCTCGTCGAAGCGGGCCTTGATCTCGACGAGGACGAGGACCTGCTTGCCGGACTCGGCGGCGTCGATGAGGGCGTCCACTATCGGGGAGTCGCCGGAGGTGCGGTAGAGCGTCTGCTTGATGGCCAGCACGTCCGGGTCGCCCGCCGCCTGTTCCAGGAACGCCTGGACGGAGGTGGAGAACGAGTCGTACGGGTGGTGGAGCAGGACGTCGCGTTCGCGCAGGGCGGCGAAGATGTCGGGCGCCGAGGCGGACTCCACCTCGGCCAGGTCCCGGTGGGTGCCCGCGATGAACTTGGGGAACTTCAGCTCCGGCCGGTCCAGCGAGGCGATGGCGAACAGCCCGGTCAGGTCGAGCGGTCCGGGCAGCGGGTAGACCTCCGCGTCGGACACCTTCAGCTCGCGGACCAGCAGGTCCAGGACGTACGGGTCGATGGACTCCTCGACCTCCAGGCGCACCGGCGGGCCGAACCGGCGGCGCATGAGCTCCTTCTCCAGGGCCTGGAGGAGATTCTCCGCGTCGTCCTCCTCGACCTCCAGGTCCTCGTTCCTGGTGACCCGGAACATGTGGTGCGCCAGCACCTCCATGCCCGGGAACAGCTCTTCCAGGTGGGCCGCGATGATGTCCTCGATGGGGACGTACCGCTGGGGCGAGGCCTCCAGGAAGCGGGTCAGCAGCGGCGGGACCTTGACCCGGGCGAAGTGGCGGTGGCCGCTGACCGGGTTGCGGACGACGACGGCGAGGTTGAGGGAGAGCCCGGAGATGTACGGGAAGGGGTGCGCGGGGTCGACGGCCAGCGGGGTCAGGACCGGGAAGACGCGCTGCCGGAAGAAGGTGAACAGGCGGGCCTGTTCCTTCTCGGTCAGGTCCGGCCAGCGGATCAGCTGGATGCCCTCGTCGGACAGGTCGGGGGCGATGTCCTGCTGGTAGCAGGCGGCGTGCCGGGCCATGAGCTCGCGCGAGCGGGTCCAGATGAGGTCCAGGACCTCGCGGGGCTGGAGGCCGGAGGCGGAGCGGGTGGCGACGCCGGTGGCGATGCGGCGCTTGAGGCCGGCCACCCGGACCATGAAGAACTCGTCCAGGTTGGACGCGAAGATCGCGAGGAAGTTGGCCCGCTCCAGGATGGGCGTGGCCGGGTCCTCGGCCAGTTCCAGGACGCGTTCGTTGAACGCGAGCCAGCTGCGTTCGCGGTCCAGGAAGCGGCCCTGGGGCAGCTCGTCGCCGTCCCGGTCGGGCTCGTAGGCGTCCGCGTCGGCGTCCAGATCGGGGTCCAGATCGGCGGCGGTGGAGAAGCCGACCCCGTTGGACGCCGGGGTGGCGTGCGGCCGGTGCGCGGCGAGTGAACCGACGGACGGCTGGGCGGTGGGCTGGACCGGGACCTCGGAGCTGGGCTGCTGGCTCATGGACCTATTGTTCCGCGCTGAGCGCTCCTCAGGCGCGTCGGAGCCCGGAAAGATCGCGGAAGGCCCGGGAAACCCCGGGTCACGGCCGGGGGAGCCCTGAGTGGCGTTTCCCCGGGCTCTCCCGTTGCGGCGGGGGGCGGGCACAGCTGGCTGCATCCCGTGAGGGTCGCAAGGGCGTCTGAATGGCCGGTAACGGCGACATGACGTACAGGAAGCGGTGTGCCTGCGGGTGGGCCTCGCCGTCACTGTACGTGTTCGGGGCGCCGGGTTGCCGAGCGGGGGCGGGCGTGCTTGTCCGGTGCGCCGGGCTGCCCCTCGGGGGCGGGCCGTACGCGCCCGAGGAGCAGCCCGCCGTCCGGGCCCACCCCTCGCGGGGCCCGGACGGCGGTCTTCTGCCGGACGGGTCCGCTCAGCCGTGCAGGCGGCGCAGGACCCGGAAGGCGGCGAACACGGCGAGGGCGGCGAGGGCGAGCAGGATGCCGGTCTCGACGAGCTGGAGGGGCCAGTAGTGGGAGGCGGGGTGCACCTCGGCGAACGGGGTCACCCCGCCCCGGTCGCTCATACAGGCTTCGTAGCCGTCCACCGAGCCGGCGTGGTAGCAGTCCTGCCAGTACACCTTGCTGCCCGACGCTGTGAGCATGCCGCCCTCCAGGTGCCAGTCGCTGTCACGCAGCAGCGCGGGGCCTTCCTGGCCCTGACGGAGGACGGCGGGCCACAGCAGGTACCGCCGTGTGCTGAGGCCGATGCCCACGGCCGCGAGCACGAGCGCGCTCAGGGACATGGACAGGACGGTGCGGCGGACGAGCACCGCGCACAGGGCCCCGACCGCCACGGCCAGCAGCGCGTAACCGAGGATCGCGGGCCCGGTGCCGGGGAACACCCCACTGGCGTACCACCTGAGCCCCGGGTTGTTCGGGCCCGCCCGGAGCGCCCAGAGCCCCCAGCGGTAGACGATGACCAGGATCATCAGGCCGGTGACCGTGAGTGCGGCGGGTACGGCCAGCCGCGCGGTGAGCCAGCGGGCGGGGGAGACGGCCTGTGCCCAGGCCAACCGGAACGTGCCGCTCTCCAGTTCGCGGGCGATCAGCGGGCCCGCGACGAAGACGCCGATGAGCCCGGCCAGCAGGAGCAGTACCCCACCACCGTCGGTCAGGAAGGTCTCGGTGGACGTGTGGGCGTAGCTGGAGACGTAGATGTCGTCGCCGCACGGGGTGGTGTCCCCGTCGGCGCACAGCACCTTCGATGAGGCCATCCAGACGCGGAGCGCGACGACGATGCCGATGCCGATGACCAGCAGGGCGGCTCCCGCCCAGAGTGCCTTGCGGTGCACGCGCAGCAGCACCCGCACGGGCCCCCGCAGGGTGACGCGGGCGGGAGCGGTCGTGGCCGCTTCAGGCTTCGGCGGCGTGAGGGTGCTCATGCGGCCGCCACCTCCGTACGGGCCGCGCCCGCGACGACGCTCGCGCTCGGCGTCAGCAGCGGCGGGGCGTCCGGCGAGCGGAGGTGGGCGAGCAGCAGCTCCTCCAGGGACGGTTCGGTGACGGCCCAGGCGGTGGTGTCCACGGGGCCCTCCTTCCTGACGAGCGCGGTGAGCTGACGGCCCGTCGTGCGGGCTTCGACGACGGTGTGCGGGGCCAGGTCGCGGGCCCGGCCGGTGAGCAGGGCGTGCGCGCCGACGATGTCGTCGCTCTCGCCGCCGAGCCGTACGCGCCCGCCGTCGACGAACAGGAGGAAGTCGCAGGCGCCCTCCAGCTCGGTGAGGATGTGCGAGGACATCACGATCGTGGTGCCGTGCTCGGCGGTCTCCGCCATCAGGACGCCCATCAGCTCGTGCCGGGCGAGCGGATCCAGGTCGGCCATCGGTTCGTCCAGCAGCATCAGTTCGGGCCGCTTGCCGAGGGCGAGGGCCAGCGCGAGCCGGGTCCGCTGCCCGCCGGAGAGAGTGCGGACGCGGGCCTTGCGCGGCAGCGGTCCCGCGATCCGTTCGGCGGTGGCGCGGTCCCAGCGCCCGGGGTTCAGCTCGGCCCCGGCCCACAGCGTGTCGGCGACGGTGAGCTGCGGGTACAGGGGCTTGTCCTGGGAGACGAAGGCGATGCGGTCGCGTACGTCGCCGGGGACCGTGGAGCCGAGGACGGTGAGGGACCCGGCGCTGGGGCGGTCCAGCCCGGCCGCCAGGTTCAGCAGGGTCGACTTGCCCGCGCCGTTGGGCCCGACGAGGGCGCAGACGCGGCCGGCGGGCAGCCGGAACGAGCAGTCGTGCAGGGCGCGGTGGCGGCCGCCACCGCGCCCGTAGGTCCTTCCGAGGCCGTGTGCCTCGATCGCGACGCCGGTCATCGTTCCTCGTCCCCCTTGTACGTGCTGTCCAGTACGGCGGTGAAGAGCGCGCCGACGTCGTCCTTCTCCAGGCCGGCCGCCCGGGCCCGGCGGGCCCAGTCGGCGAGTTCGGTGCGCAGTGGTGCGTCGGCGGCGGTCGCGGCGGCCGCGCCGCCCAGCGTGCCCAATGTGCCCAACGTCCTGCGGACGAAGGTGCCGAGCCCGCGGCGGGCCTCGACGAGCCCCTCGCGCTCCAGCTCGCGATAGGCCTTGAGGACCGTGTTCGGGTTGATCGCCGTGGCTTCCACGACCTCGCGGGCGGTCGGCAGCCGGTCGCCCGGTTCGAGCACGCCCAGGCGCAGGGCCTGCTTCGTCTGCTGGACGATCTGGAGGTAGGTGGCGACGCCGCTGCGCCGGTCGATGCGGAACTCGACCGCTGCGGATTCGGCTGTCATGCGCTGCACCACCCTTTCACTAATTGAGTAGTGAAAGGGTGGTGCAAAGAAGGGGCGGCGTCAAGTGACGCCGCCCCTGGTCGTCCTGGCGGGGGGTCAGAACGTGGGTGTCAGGACGCGGGCGTCAGGACTCCGTGCGGTACATCAGGTCCACCTCGTGCGTGGTGAAGCCGATGCGCTCGTACACCGTCACGGCCGCCGTGTTGTCCGCGTCCACGTAGAGCATCGCGGTGGGCAGCGCCTCGGCGGCCAGGTGGTGCAGCCCGATCGAGGTCAGCGCCTTGCCGAGGCCGCCGCCCTGGGCCTCGGGCAGGACGCCGACCACGTACACCTCGCCGAGCCGTTCCTCGGCGTGCACCTTCGTCCAGTGGAAGCCGACGAGCTCCCCGTCCCGCTCGGCCAGGAAGAAGCCCTTCGGGTCGAACCAGGGCTCCGCCTTGCGGTCGTCCAGGTCCTGCTGGGTCAGGGACCCCTGCTCGGGGTGGTGGGCGAACGCGGCCCGGTTCACCGCGAGCCAGGCGGCGTCGTCCCGGCCCGGCTCGAAGGTCCGTACGGTGACGCCCTCGGGCAGTGCCGGCTCCGCGAGGTCGAGCGGGACCAGGCTCCGCCGGAGCTGGCGCAGCTCGCGGAAGAGGGAGAGGCCGAGGACCTGGGCCAGGTGGCGGGCGGCGGAGCTGCCGCCGTGTGCCCAGACCCGCAGCCGCTTGCCGGTCGCGGCGAGGAGGGCCGCGCCGAGCGCCCGGCCGTGCCCGTGGCCGCGCCGGTCGGGGTGCACGACCAGCTCGGCGGCCGGGGCCTCGACCGGGTCGGTGTCCTCCAGCTGGGCGTACCCGGCGAGCGTGCCGTCGACGATGAGGAGGAAGTGCCGTACGCCGTCGCGGTGTCCGCCCCGGATCCGGAGCCTGCCCTGCTCGGAGACCGCCTGCCGGCCGTCCGACCGGGCGGCCTCGGCGAGCAGCGCGAGGACGGCGTCGGCCTGCGCGGAGTCGAGTGCGTCGAGGGTGTGGACCTCGCGTCCGGGAGCGGGGAGGGGTGCGTCAGTCGTCATGCCTCCGAGCGTACGGCGACGGGCGCGTTCGGCGGGGGCGCGGCGGGGTGGCGGTGCCGCGTGACGGTGGGGGAGCCCGGGCCACTGCACTGCCCCGGACGGAGGGGCGGTCAGGCGTCCTCGGGCGGTGGCGTGGCGTTGAGGACGTGGTCCGCGATGCGCGAGAGGTCCTCCGCGCTGGGCAGCAGCTCCCGGACCCCTTCGGGGAGCCCGGCGTACGTGCTGACGGCGAGCGGGGTGTTGTAGCCGCGCAGGGCGTACTCCACCATGGCCCGGTCCCTGCTCTCGGCGATCAGGATGCCGAGCGTGGGCTCGTCCCGCTCCTTGTCCCTGACCAGGTCGTCCACCACCGAGACGTAGAACCCGAGCTGCCCGAAGTGCTCGGCCCGTGCCTTACGGGTCTTCAGCTCCAGCACGACGTAGCAGTGCAGCTTGCAGTGGTAGAAGAGAAGATCGATGCGGTACTCGGAGTCACCGACCACGATCGGGTACTGGCGTCCGACGAAGGCGAACCCGACGCCCAGTTCGGTCAGGAACCGCACGAGGTTGTCGACGAGCGCGTCCTCCAGATCGCGCTCAGCCGGCCGGCCCGTGAGTTCGGTGAAGTCGAGGCGGTAGGGGTCCTTGAGGATCTGCCGTACGGCGTCGGACTTCCCGGGCAGGCTGACGTCGAAGTTGTTCGCGGCCGCTCCTTCGGCGAGGTGCAGCTGCCGGTGGATGACCGATTCCAGATGCGTACGCGACCAGCCGTGGTGGACGGCGTGCTGGGCGTAGAAGTCACGCTCGAAGCGGGTCGCGCACTTGCCCATGATGAGGACGACGTGACCCCAGGGCAATTGCGCAACAGTCTGTTGCGCAATTGAGTCGGGCCAGATCCTGGCCATCTGCTGCATGTACTGAAGGTTGCGCGTGCCGAATCCCCGCTGCTGCGGGAACTCCGTCCGCAGCTCCGTGGCGATCCGCTCGATGACCTTCGTGCCCCACTTCTCCCCGCGCTGGCGCTCCAGGATGGTCCGTCCGATCTCCCAGTACATCCGGAGCATCTCGGTGTTGACCGTGAGCTGTGCGCGGACATGGGCGCCGCGGACGATCGTCTTGAGGTCGTCGACCATGTCGAGGAAGCCGTCGGGAAGCCCGGCGGCGTGTTCTGCCGACGGTTGTCGCTGCTGGCCCGGCACCTTCGCCGTGGCCGTGAGTTCGTTCTCCATGGCGTACAGGTTTCCGGTGGTGATGCGTGAGGTGACGTTTCTGCTCGGATATGTGATCCATACGGGTGATGAGCGTGCTGGTGGAAGCGTTCCTGACGAGCCATTTGGCCGGATGGCAACCAGTCCGTAACCCCGAACACCTGTTGCGCTACGCGCGTTGACTCTAGGCTGCGGCACGCAGGATCCCAGACGTGACACCAGCGACACGACTGATCCCACCGATACCACCGACACCACCGACAGCACTGACACACAAGGGGACCGATGTCAGCGACTCCGCAGAAGAACCGTGCGACACGGCGGGTGCTCGCCGCCGCGGCCGGTCTGGCCACCATGGGCGCGCTCGTCGCCGCGATGCCGGCCGACGCCCAGGACCGGGGCCACGGGCACGGCCATGGGCACAAGCCCCGTACCGTCGACGTGCAGTTGCTGTCGTTCAACGACCTGCACGGCAACCTGGAGCCGCCGGCCGGTTCCGCGGGCAACGTCTCCGAGACGCAGCCCGACGGCACGGTGAAGGCGATCCCGGCCGGTGGCGTCGAGTACCTGGCGGCCTCGCTGCGCACCGCGCGCAAGGGCAACCCGTACTCCGTCACGGCGGCCGGCGGCGACATGGTCGGCGCGAGCCCGCTGCTGTCGGGCCTCTTCCACGACGAGCCGACGATCGAGGCGCTGAACGGCCTCGACCTGGACGTCTCGGCGGTCGGCAACCACGAGTTCGACGAGGGCGCGGCCGAGCTGGCCCGCCTCCAGAACGGCGGCTGCCACCCGGTCGAGGGCTGTTACGAGAAGGGCAGGAAGTTCAAGGGAGCGGACTTCCCCTACCTCGCGGCCAACGTGACCAAGGAGAAGACCGGCAGGCCGCTGCTGAAGCCGTACACCGTCTGGAAGAAGAACGGCGTCAAGATCGGCTTCATCGGTGTGACGCTGGAGGGCACCCCGGACATCGTCACCGCGAACGGCGTCAAGGGCCTCAAGTTCCACGACGAGGTCGAGACGATCAACAAGTACGCCCGCGAGCTGGACCGCAAGGGCGTCAAGTCCATCGTCGCGCTGATCCACGAGGGCGGGGCCCCGGCCTCCACCTCGTACAACTACGACTGCGACAGCCCCGGCGCGGGCGACGGCATCTCCGGCCCGATCGTCGACATCGCGAAGGGCATCACGCCGAAGGTGGACGCCCTGGTCACGGGCCACACCCACCAGGCGTACGTGTGCACCGTCCCGGACCCGGCGGGCAAGCCGCGCATGGTCACCTCGGCCTCGTCGTTCGGCAAGCTGTACACGGACACCACGCTCACCTACGACCGCCGCACCAAGGACATCGTCCGTACGTCGGTGAAGTCCGCGAACCACATCGTCACCCGTCACCCGGACCGCAGGGCCCAGGACATGACGGACCTGATCACCCGCTGGAATGCCCTCGCGGCGCCCATCGCGAGCAAGCCGCAGGGCTGGATCAGCGCCGACATCGACGGCCGCGGTTCCACGGCCCCCGAGAAGCCGCTCGGCAACGTCATCGCCGACGCCCAGCTCGAAGGCCTGGCCCCTGCCGACAAGGGCGGCGCGGAGGTGGCGTTCATGAACCCGGGCGGCATCCGCGCGGACCTGGTGCACAAGGCGTCGGGCGGTGAGGGCGACGGGGTCGTCACCTACGGCGAGGCGTTCACCGTGCAGCCGTTCACCAACATGATGAACGTCGTCGACCTGACCGGCGCGCAGTTGGTCACCGCGCTCCAGCAGCAGGTCAGCGGCGCGAACGAGGCGAGCCCGAAGATCCTCCAGGTCTCCAGGGGCCTGACGTACACCCTCGACCTGACGAAGACGGGCGCGGCCCGCGTGGTCACCGACACCATCAAGCTGAACGGTGCGGCGATCGACCCGGCCAAGAGCTACCGCGTCGCGATGAACGAGTTCCTCGCGGGCGGCGGCGACGGCTTCGCGGCCCTCGGCCAGGGCACGAACAAGCTGGTCGGCGCCTCCGACCTGGACCTGTTCAACGCCTATCTGGCCGCCCACTCCACGGCCACCGACCCGCTGGCCCCGCCGGCGACGGACCGGATCACGGTCATCCAGTAACTCCCGTTGGGTGAGGGGGCGGTGGGCCTGAGCGCCCGCCGCCCCTTTCGCGTCCCATCGACCGTGCGGCGGAGAGCGGCGGAAAGCGGCGGGGAGGTTCGTTCGCACCATGGTCGCAGCGGCGGCCGCAAATCCCGGGTTTCATTTATCACACCCGTGATAATGTCACGACTGTGGGATATATCGATGTCAACTCTGTCTCTTACGGGCTGCCGGACGGCCGGGTATTACTGGACGAGATCGCGTTCCGGGTCGGGGAGGGGACCAAGGCCGCGCTGATCGGCGCCAACGGGTCCGGCAAGACCACGCTGCTGCGGATCATCGCCGGGGACCTCGCGGCGCACAGTGGTGCGGTGAGCCGGGGCGGAAGCCTGGGAGTCATGCGGCAGTTCATCGCCCGCGAGGGTGACCAGGTACGCGATCTGCTGGTGTCGGTGGCGGACCCCCGGATCCGCCGGGCCGCCGCCGCCGTGGACGCGGCGGAAGCGGCCCTGGATGCGAGCGGGGACACCAAGGCGCAGATGGCCTACGCGGCAGCGCTGGCGGACTGGGGCGACGCCGGCGGCTACGACGTCGAAGTGCTGTGGGACGTCTGCACCACCGAGGCCCTCGGTATGCCGTTCGACCGGTGCGGGCTGCGCTCGGTGGACTCGCTGTCGGGCGGTGAGCAGAAGCGGCTCGTCCTGGAGGCGCTGCTGCGCGGCCCCGACCAGGTGCTGATGCTCGACGAGCCCGACAACTACCTGGACGTTCCCGGCAAGCGCTGGCTGGAGGAGCGCCTCCTGGAGACACCCAAGACCGTCCTGTACATCAGCCACGACCGCGAACTGCTGGCACGCACGGCGCAGAGCATCATCACGGTCGAGCTCGGCGCGGCGGGGAACACCGCCTGGGTCCATCCCGGCGGTTTCGACAGCTACCACCGGGCGCGGACCGACCGGTTCGAGCGGTTCGACGAGATGCGCACCCGCTGGGACGAGGAGCGCGCCAAGCTGAAGGCGCTCGTGCGGATGTACCGGCAGAAGGCCTCCTACAACTCGGACATGGCCTCCCGCTACCGTTCCGCGCAGACCCGTCTCGACCGGTTCGAGAGCGCGGGCCCGCCGCCCGCGCGCCCGCGCGAGCAGCAGCTGGCGATGCGGCTGCGCGGCGGGCGTACGGGAAAGCGGGCCGTGATCTGTGCCGGCCTGGAGCTCACCGGGCTGATGAGGCCGTTCGACCTGGAGGTCCGGTTCGGCGACCGGGTCGCCGTGCTCGGCTCCAACGGTTCGGGCAAGTCGCACTTCCTGCGCCTGCTCGCCGCCGGAGGCAGCGCCCCCGAGCCCGAGCACGAGCCGGTGGGCGATCTTCCGGTCGAGCCCGTGTCGCACCGGGGCGTGGCGCGGCTGGGCGCGCGGGTGCGTCCCGGCTGGTTCGCCCAGGTCCACGGGCGGCCCGATCTCGCCGGCCGCACGCTCCTGTCCATCCTGCACCGCGGGGACGAGCGCCGGGAGGGGCTGCCGCGCGAGGAGGCCTCACGGGTGCTGGCGCGCTACGAACTGGCGGGTGCGGCGGAGCAGGAGTTCGGCTCGCTGTCCGGCGGGCAGCAGGCGCGCTTCCAGATCCTCCTGCTCGAACTCGGCGGTACGACGCTGCTCCTGCTGGACGAACCCACCGACAACCTCGACCTCGTCTCCGCCGAGGCGTTGCAGCACGCGCTCCACGGCTTCGAAGGGACCGTGCTCGCGGTGACGCACGACCGGTGGTTCGCCCGGGACTTCGACCGGTTCCTGGTCTTCGGTGCCGATGGCGCCGTCTACGAGTCGCCCGCTCCGGTGTGGGACGAGAAGCGCGTCGTGCGCCGGCGCGGCTGAGTGAGGGGCTCCGCTCAAGCTCCACACCCTGTTATCACGGCTGTGATATTTTTGAAGAATGCCAGCTCGGATCGATCTCGAAAAGCGCCGCAAAGATGTCGTCGAGGCGGCCTTTCGCCTCTTGGTCGCCGAAGGCATAACCGGTCTCTCACTGCGGAAGGTAGCTGTTGAGTCGGGGCTGAACATCGGGTCGGTGCGTCACTATTTCGACGATCACCGCAATCTTCTCGTCGCGGCCGCGGACGAAGTCGGCGACCGTATGGGGAAGAGGCTCACCCGCCGTCCGACCGACACCCTGGTCGGACTCGACGGCGAACCTGCCGTGGACGCGTTGCAGGCTCTCGTCGAGGAGTTGCTGCCGCTCGACGACGAACGGCGCGTCGAGTCGATCGTGCTGATGGAGTTCATCGTCGCGGCGCGGGTGAATCCGGTCTTCCGTCCGGTGACCGAGCGGATGGCCGCCGACATGCGGCAGGTGATCACGCAGGCCCTGGACGTTCTCGGGGTGCCCGAGCCCGCCGAGGAGGCGGAGCGGCTCATCGCGATCCTGGGCGGTCTGATCCTCGACGCGGTCACACCGCACGGATCACTCGGCAACGAACGTGTCCGGAGGACGCTGCGGGCTCATCTGCGCTCGGTGCTGGTGACCGGACGCACCGGGACGCACCGGGACGCGCCGCGACGGACGCCTGGTGAGATGACCTGACGTCACGCGCCGCCGGGCGCCGGCCGCGTACGCGATGAGGCCGGCCGTGAACGACCACCGGCGGTCCGGCACGCCGGCCGGCCTTCCTGGGGGTGCCCCCGGTAGCGGGTGGTGCTGGCCCCAGCATCGATCATCCGGACAGCCGGATGGTCGGGAGAGCGCCTTGTCGGGGAACGTGGGGCTGTCGCAGTAAGTCGCCTACAGAGAAGGCAACATCGTGCAGATGGTCACGGCCGCCGCTGTCGCGTTGGCCCTCGCCGGTGGAGCCGCGCCGACCGCCACCGCCCACCAGTCGACCGCCACCACTCACCAGCCGACCGCCACCGCCCACCGGTCGGCCACCGACGGAACCTGGCGCATGGACGGCTACGGCACCGTGGTCTCCATCCAGGGCGGAACCTTCCAGGAGTACCAGACCACCGCCGTCAGTTGTATCCAGGGCGACTCCGCGCAGCGCACCGGACCCGGCGCCTACACCCTGCCCGACGGCACGGTCCTCACCGTGCACGTCGGCGGAGGACGCGACCGCGCGTCCGTGCGGGCGGACGGCTCCGTCGGCGACCGGAAGCTGAGCCGGATCCCGGAGTTGCCCGCCGCCTGCACGCGTACGGCCCCCGAGGGGCCGCTCGCCGCCTTCGACGTCTTCTGGCAGTCCTTCGAGGAGAACTACCCCTTCTTCTCCGCCAAGGGCGTCGACTGGCACGCCCAACGCGACCGGTACCGGCCCGCGGTGCACGCCGGGACGCCCCGGGACGAGCTGTTCGCCGTCTTCAGCGAGATGGTCGAGCCGCTCCACGACGCCCATGTCGCCGTCCAGGACGGCGACCGGATCTTCGCCGAGCCCCGCCCCGGCACCGTCGTGCCCAACGGGAAGCTGGACGCCGACACCAAGAAGTTCATCCTGGAGCGCGACCTGGCGAAGGCCCGGAATCTTCAGGACTTCGCCGCCGGCCGGATCACCTACGCCGACCTTCCCGGCGGGCAGGGCTATCTGCGTATCTCCGGCTTCGGCGGCTACGCGGGCGCCGACACCTCCCATGCCGCCCAACTGGCCGAGCTCGACCGGGCGATGGACGCGGCCCTCGGCCGGGAACGCCCCCGGAGCCCGAACGGCCTGATCATCGACCTGCGCATCAACGGCGGAGGCTCCGACGCCCTGGGGATCCGCATCGCCGAGCGCCTCACCGACTCCCCCTACGTCGCCTACTCCAAGCGCGCCCGCAACGACCCCGCGGACCCCACCGCGCACACGCGCCCCCAGGCCGTGCACGTCACTCCCGCCCAGGGCCCCCGTCACACCGGGCCGGTCGCCGTGCTGACCGGCGGCTCGACCTTCAGCGCGGGGGAGACCTTCGTCCAGGCCCTCATGGACCGGCCCGGCAGGACGGTCCGGATCGGGCAGCCCACCCAGGGGGTCTTCTCGGACGTCATGATGCGCAAGCTGCCGGGCGGCATGACCGCCTGGCTGCCGAACGAGGAGTTCCTGACCCGTTCGGGCAGGACCTTCGACGGCACGGGCATTCCGCCGCACTTCACCGAACCGGTCTTCACGAAGGAGGAGTTCGAGAAGAAGAGGGACTCGGCCTTCGACCGGGCCGTGCACGTGCTGCGGCGCCACGGCGGTACCACTGGCTGACGCGCAACGACGGAACGACGGAACGACGGAACGATGGAGCGGCGGGGCGGCGGATCGGCCGAGCGCCGGAGCTTCGGAACGGCTGAGCCTCGGGGCCGGGCCTGGCCTCGCCGGGCCGGGTTCACTTCGCCGTATCGGTCCACGTGACGGCGAAGTACTTCACGCGTTCGTCCTCCCCGACCGGAAGCATTCCCGCCGCCGTCATCACGTGCTGGGACGCGACGTTGTCGTGGTCGGCGTCGCCCTTCACCGCGACGACGCCGCCCGCCCGGGCGAACGACAGCAGCGCGCGGAGGGCTTCGGAGGCGTAGCCCCTGCCCTGGGCGGAGGGGATGACGCCGTAGCCGATCGTGACGTGGCCGTGTTCGTCGGGAGGGGTGTGGAAATCCACGCCGCCGATCACCCGGTGGTCCGAGCGGCGGCGGATCGCGTACGGGCCGAACGGCCGGGGATCGCCCGTGGTCGAGCAGCGCTCCAGGAAGCGCCGGGCCACGGACACATCGTCCTCGGTCGGGAATCCCGGCTCCCAGTCCGCGTCGGCGGCCGGCTCGCCCGCCACCATCCGTTCGGCCTCGGCCACGGATATCGGGTGCAGGACGAGCCGCTCCGTCACCAGGTCGGGCATGGCGTCACCAGGTCGGGTGGTCATGGCAGGGAGGTGTATCACGCGGTACGGAGGGCGCGCGCGCGGATTTTCCGGCCCGTGGCCACCTCTCCCGGGCTACCGCAGGGACTCCTGCGTCGGGACGACCACCCCGTACAGGTCGCCGATGGTGGCCAGCGCGGCGCGGTGCACCTGGCGGGCGTCGAGGTCGGTCCCGGCGACCGGCAGCGACCGGGTCGCGCAGGCGTCGGCGACGACCGTGGGGCGGTTGCCGCGCAGGAACGCGCCCTGGGCGGTGAACGCCACGCACATATGGGTCATCCACCCCGCGATGATCACGTCCTCGCCCTCCGGGACGTGCTCGCCCAGGTCGGTGCCGTGGAAGGAGTCCGGAGCCTTCTTGACGACGACGGTCTCGCCGTCGGCCGGGGCGAGGGCCGGGTGTATCCGCCCGATCTCGGCCCGGATGTCGTACGGAGTGCCCTCGCCGCCGTCGTTGATGACGTGGACGACCCGGGTCCCCGCCTCCCGGGCCCGGGCCAGCAGGCGCGCGGCGGCGTCCAGCGCGTCCTGCCAGCCGTCGAGTTCCATCACGCCGCGGGTGTAGGTGTTCTGGTAGTCGACCAGGATCAGCGTGGAGCCGGCGAGCGCGGCCGGGGTCGCGTCGAAGCCGTTGAGTTCGCGCAGGGTGGTTCGGGACACGGGTGTACCGCCTCGGGGTGTCGTACGTCGGGGAGGGATGCGCTCGGGTGGCGAGCCGCTCCCGACGCTAGGGCCCGGGCAGGGATGTCTGCAATGACGTCTAACATGCAGATACCGACATACGCCTTCGAGGGCGGCCGCCCTCCCCGGACGTACGGCTGATCAGGGAGGTCAGGCATGGACGGCATGGAGGGCATGGGCATGGGCCCGGTCGGACGCCTCGTCGTCATCGTCCTCTTCGAGGGCGTCGACCTGCTCGACGTCACCGGACCGCCGGAGGTGTTCTCGCTCGCCCGGCGCGAAGCCGACGACGCGGACGGATACGAGGTCGTCCTGGCCGCCGAGTCCATGGACCCCGTCACCACCGGCGCCGGGGTCCGCGTCCTTCCGGACCTCACCTTCCGGGAGGCTGCCGGGCGGGGCATCGACACCCTCATCGTGCCCGGCTCGGTGGAGGTCGACAGCGAGCGGCGGGTGCACGCGCTCGTCGACCCCGTGGTGGTGGAGCGGGTCAAGGAACTCGCCGGGCGGAGCCGGCGGGTCGCCTCCGTCTGCGTCGGGGCGCATCTGCTGGCCGCCGCCGGGCTGCTCGACGGCATACGCGCCACCACCCACTGGTCGACCGCAGGACAACTCGCCGCCGCACACCCGGAGATCGAGGTCGACGCCGATCCGATCTTCATCCGCGAGGGCGACATCTGGACCGGGGCCGGGATCAGCGCCTGCCTCGACCTGTCGCTCGCCCTGGTCGCCGACGACCTCGGCGAGGCCGTCGCCCTGCGGGTCGCCCGCCAGCTCGTGATGTATCTGAAGCGGCCGAGCGGCCAGAGCCAGTTCAGCGTTCCGCTGGAGCAGATCTCGGCGACGCGGCGCATCGAGGACCTGCGCCACCACATCCTGCGCAACCTCGGCAGCCGGCTCACCGTCGTCGACCTCGCGGCGTACGCGCACGTCAGCGACCGCCACCTCACCCGGATCTTCAGGACCGAGCTGAACACCACCCCGTACGCCTACATCGAGTCCGTCCGGGTGGAGAAGGCGCGCAACGAACTGGAGTCCTCCGACGCCACTCTCGAACGCATCGCGTCCGTCTGCGGGTTCGGCACGGTGGACACCCTGGTTCGGGCGTTCCGGCGGCGGCTGAACGCGACGCCGACGGAGTACCGGCGCAGGTTCCGGACCTCCCGTACGAGCTGAGAGCGCAGCGCGAAGGGGGCGGCGGGCCACATCGGCCCACCGCCCCCTAGGCGTTAGTTCTTTGAGCTACCGTCAGGCGTCGGAACCGGTCTTCCGGCGACGGACGACGAACACCGCCGCCGCGCCGAGCAGCACGGCCGCGCCGCCCGCGAGGGCGATCGAGGTGGTGGCGGAGGACGAACCCGTGGCGGCGAGGCTGCCGTTGCCCGCCGGGGTGCCCGACGTCGAGCCCTGCGGCTGGTGGCCGGAGCCGTTGCCGCCGGACCCCGTGGTCGTGGAGGGCTTGGGCTTGGCGTCCTCGGTCTTGCCGGGCTTGCTGCCGGCGGCCTTCACGTCGAACTCGTACATGTCCGCGCCGGGCGTCCCGCCGCAGGAGCCGTCCTCGTTGTAGAAGTCGGCCGCGATGAAGGCGACACCGTTGCCGGCCGGGGTGGCCTTGTCGAGGGTGAGGCGCATCTTCAGGTCGGTCCGGGCGCCGGGCTTCAGCGCGCCGACGGCGTCGATGTAGTCGTCCTTGACGTTCTTCCACTTCGGGGACGACTCGGAGGACCACTGGAGGCTGAAGAACTTGCCCGTGTCCTTGAGACCGGTCTTGTCGGTCGCGTGGATTCCGGTGTAGGCGATGATCTCGTCCATGTGCCGGTCGGAGCCGTTGGTCACCCGGATGGAGAAGGCGGTGGTCGTCCCGGCGACGAGCTTGGTCGGCAGGCCGGTCACCTCGGCGGTGAGGTCCTGCTCGGGCTCGCAGTCCTCGCCCTCCTCCTCCGCCTCCTTCTTGGCCTGGGCCAGCGCCGCGTCGGCGGCGATCTTCGCGGCGAGCGCGTCGTCCACGGCCTTGCCGAACACGCCGTAGGCGCGGGCCGCCGCGACCCGGGCGTCGTCGCGTGCCTCATCGGTCTCGGCGGCCTTGGTGTCGGCGGCGGTCTTGGCGGTGGCAGCCGTCGCCGCGATCGCCTCGGCCTCGGAGACCGCGGTCGCCGCGTCGGCCTTCTCCTTCTCCGTGGCGTCCTTGGGCAGGGCTTCGAGGGCGGCCTTCGCGACGATCACGGCCTCGTCGGCGTCGGTCTTCGCGGTGGCGGCGTCCTTGGCGGCCTGCTCGGCCGCCGCGGCGGCGACCGCCAGGGGGTGGGTGGTGTCGAGGGCGTCGAGCGTCTCCTTCAGCACCAGCAGGGCGTCCGCCTTCGCCTCGACGGCCTTGTCGTACGCCTTCTGCGCCTCGGCGGCGGCCGCCTCCAGTTCCTTGATGGTCGGCTTGCTCGACTTGTTCTGCGTCTGCGTCACCGGCTTGGTGTCGGCGAACGCGGGGGTGACGGAGAGCAGCACGGCGGGAGCGGTCACGGCGGCGGCGACGGCGGTGGCGAGAGCGCGGCGAATCTTCACATGATCCCTTGGGTCGGGTCCGAACGGCGGAAAACGTTGTGGGGCGGCTGCCACGGCGGAACGATCACGCGGGCGACCTGTGCCGATCGTATGGGGATCCTGTGAGGGGGGGCGGGGCATTATTCCGGGCCCGGGGGAGGGGAGGCGTCACCCGGAGCGGACAGACGTCACGAAAGCGCGCAGTTGCTCTCGGATTCCCTCTCTTCGCTGTGACGAAAGCCATGCGGTCGTGCTGTCCGTGCGGCAGCGCTCGCCAGTTCAGACGGCGGCAGTTCGGGTGCCTTCCCTCCGGTGCGTGCGGTGTGCCCGGTCCTCGCGGCAGTCTCGGCAGTGGCCGGGGGTGGGGGAGCGGAAGGCGCGTTCGCAGGCGTCGCAGGTCTGGAAGGGCGTGATGGCGATGCGGGGGCGGGTGGGGGTGGTGAGGTCGTGGGCGCTGGGGAGGGGTGGGGGCAGGAGGGCGGTGAGGCGGTGTTTGAGGAGCAGGGCGGGGCGTCTGAGGGGGTGGGGCAGGTCGGTGGTGAGGGTGCGGCGGATGGCGTCGGGGTGGGCGGCGCGTTCGAGCCAGGCCGCGACGCCGGGGGCCAGTTGACGGATGTCGGCTTCGGAGAGGGTCAACTCCGGAGTGTTACGGCGTAGGTCGCTGAGGAGCGCGGTGGCGGCGCGGTCGAGTTCCGGGGTCAGTTCGTCGGGCTGGGGGAGAGGCGGGGGTGGGGGCTTGGGCGCGGTCGGGGGCGGGACCAGCGGTACGAAGAGTGGGGGTGGCGGGGACGGGGGCGGGGGCGTTGCGAGGGAGGGCGGCGGCGGTACGGGCGGGGGCTCAGGCATGTCCGGCTCGGGCAGTTCCGCTTCGGGCATACGCGGCCCGGGGCCCGTGGTCGGAGGGGAGGCGGGCACTTCGGCCGGTGTCGCTGGCGGTGCCGCTGTCGGTTCCTCTGCCTGGGGTGTGGCTGTTACGGCGGGTGGT
>NZ_JBIWLQ010000033.1:2824-58010 GCF_044766265.1 Streptomyces sp. NPDC102283 | reverse complement strand
CTGTCCTGCGTTTCCGACTCTATCAGACTCTTTCGTGTCCGATTCCCGGTCGAAGCGGGCCTCGCATCTCGCTTTCCAGGTCCTTCGCTTTCGCGCTTTCCCTTTCCGGCGAGTCCGACTCTATCAGATCCTTTCGGGCCTGATTCCCAGTCAGCGGGGGGTTGTCTTCCCGGCTGTTGGGCCGTTCCGACGAGTGAGACTTTAGCGGAATCCTGCGCCCCGACGCTAATCGGGGTGCGCTCTCTCGAACGCGGATTCCTCATTTCGCGCAGGCACACGAAAAAGCATGCGACACGAGGTCGCGCGTCCTGTCGTGGTTACTGCGGAATGGCTGTCCGGGGACCGACCGGGGTCGGCGCTCACGTCGGACAACTCGGAGCACACTACGGACGGGGCCGGAGTGTGTCAACCCCCGGCCGGTGGTGCCGGTGGCCGGAGGCGGACGGTGGGGCTGAGCTGGGCGTCAGCCGTTGCCGGAGGCCAGTTCGCGGCTGCGGTCGCGGGCCGCCTCCAGGGCGGCGATGAGGGCCGCGCGTACTCCGTGGTTCTCCAGCTCGCGGATGGCGCTGATGGTGGTGCCGGCGGGGCTGGTGACGGCTTCGCGGAGCTTGACCGGGTGTTCGCCGCTGTCCCGGAGCATGACGGCGGCGCCGATCGCGGCCTGGACGATGAGGTCGTGGGCCTGGGCGCGCGGCAGGCCGAGCAGGATGCCCGCGTCGGTCATGGCTTCGACCAGGAAGTAGAAGTAGGCGGGGCCGGAGCCGGAGAGGGCGGTCGCCGCGTCCTGCTGGGACTCCGGGACGCGCAGGGTCTTGCCGACGCCGCCGAAGATCTCCTCGGCGGTGGCGAGGTGCGCGCCGGTGGCGTGGCTGCCGGCCGAGATGACGGACATGCCCTCGTCGACGAGGACCGGGGTGTTGGGCATGACCCGGACGACCGGGGTGTCCGGGGTGAGCCGGTCCTCGATGAACGTGGTGGTGATGCCGGCCGCGGCGCTGATGACCAGGCGGTCCGCGGTGACGTGCGGGGCCAGCTCGTCCAGGAGCTTGCCCATGTCCTGCGGCTTGACCGCGAGGATGAGGACGTCGGCGTTCTTCGCCGCCTCCGCGTTGGTGACGGACTCGACCCCGTACCGCGTGTGGAGTTCCTGGGCCCGGTCGCCGCGGCGGGTGGTCACCAGGAGGTCGGCCGGTCGCCAGCCCGCCCGGATCATCCCGCTGAGCAGGGCCTCGCCGATCTTGCCGGTGCCGAGGACTGCGACTGTCTGGGTCATGCGTTCACCCTCCGGGCGGTGCTGGGCTGTACTGGGCTGTGCTCTGTTGCCGAGCGTCTGGTTCGGCTGTCCCGCCGTCTTCCCCGTCATCCTCGCACCGGGGCCCTCACGGCGTACGGCGGCGGAGGGTCATCGCGCCGAGGCAGCGGACCAGGAGGGCGCTTCCCGCGACCACGGCGATGTCGCGGACGAAGTCGCCGGTGACGTCGGGGTGGTGGAGGACCTGGTACATGCCGTCGACCGCGTACGACACGGGCAGGCCGTTCGAGATCGCCTCCAGGACGGGGGGGCATCGCCTCGCGCGGGGCGAACAGGCCGCAGAACGCGCCCGCGCCGAAGTGGAGTCGAGGGCGCGCAGGACGGTGCGGTCGCCCCGGACGACGGTGAGGCCGCGGGCGGCCGGACCGGGTCGTCTTCGTGGGGTGGGGCTCGGCCGTGTTCCGGGGCGCTCAGCGGAGGCGGCCCCGCGCGGCGGCGTCCGGGCCGGCTCCGGTGCCGGCTCCGGTCCCGGCTCCGAGGAGGAGGTCCGCGAGGGCGTCGCCGATCCCGGTGGAGTGCTGGAGCCCCCGGGCGCCGCTGCCGCCCGCGACCATCAGGCGGGGGTCGCCGACCGGGCTGCCGAGGACGAAGGGCGCGCCCGGGGTGCGGGTCGTCCGGGACGTCGCGGTCCTGGCGGGCAGTGGGTGCAGTCCCGGCAGCTTCGCGGGCAGCAGCTTCGCGAGAGAGGACCAGTCGTCGTACAGGACGGCCGGGTCCACGTCGTCGGGGTCCGTCGGCTTGGCCACCCCCCGGTCCTCCAGGCTCAGTCTGATGTCCTGGTCGCCCTCGGCCCCACTGCCGTGCAGGACCCGGCCGTCGTCGAACTCGCGCACGAAGACGGGGAACTCCTCCGGAGCGAAGCCCGCGTCCGCTTCGAGCGGGCGGAACCAGGTGACCGGAGCGCGGTACGTCTCCAACGGGACTTCGGGGACCAGCGACGACAGCCAGGGTCCGGCCGTCACCGCGACCTGACGTACCCGGACGTCCCGCTGGGCCGAGCGCAGCACGACGCCGCCCGGGACGAGGTCGATCGCCGTGATCCGGGTGTACTCGAAGACCCGGGCTCCCGCGGTCCGGGCGGCACCGACCGCGGCGTGGACGGCGGCCTCGGGGCGGAGCAGCCCGGCGGACGGCTCCCACACGCCGATGTGGTGGTCGGGGACCCCGGTGTGGCGCGGGTACTGGAAGCGGAGCGCCCGGGCGGAGAAGGTGCGGACGTCGATGTCGTGCTCGCGTGCCGTCCGCAGGGCGCCCCCGGCCGTCGGGCCGTCCTGCGGGCCGACCACGAGCCCGCCGGAGGGGACGAACAGCCGCGTGCGCGCGACGTCCTCCAGTTCCGCCCACAGCTCCCGTGAACGGCGGGCCAGCGCGACGAGTCCCGGGTGCTCGGAGCGGCTGAGCCGGAACATGGTGGAGCCCGGCTGCCGCGAGTCGGCGTCCCGGCCCACGGCGGACCGGTCGAAGCCGAGGACGTCGACACCCCGGGCGGCCAGGCGCCAGAGGGTCGAGGCCCCCCACGAACCGAGTCCGACGACGGCCGCCTCCGCATCCCACCGAGTCATGTCAGGCGCTCCTGTCCTTGCTGTCGCGGTGCATGGGACGCAGACCATCACTGTTTCGGCGTGCGGGGCGTGAGTAACCGGTACTCAGCTTCCGGAACCCGCTTCCCTACCGCCCGGAGCCCCCGGAGGCATCGTGCGGGCACGGGCGAGGAGCGGCAGGGCGGACGGAGAAGACCGGGGTTTGAGTACCTGGGTACTCACGATGCGGACCACGGGGACGTGATGGCCTCGGTGATGCGGCACCGTGCAGGCCGCGCGGACCGGTGGAGGCTGTGATGCAGTTCCGTGTACTGGGTGCCCCTGAGATCCACGACGATGTCAGGCGGCGGAGCATTCCGTTGAACAGCCCCAAGCAGCGTGTGCTGCTCGGCGTGCTCCTGGTGCGCCTGGACTCCGTGGTGCCCACGGACACACTGATCAACGAACTGTGGGGGCGCAACGCCCCCGACAAGGCGATCAACGCGCTGCAGGCGCACGTCTCACGGCTGCGCCAGCAGCTGATCGAGGCGGAGCCGCCGCGGGCGAACACGCCCCGTCTCATCGCGCGCGGCTCCGGCTATCTGCTCCAGGCCGGGCCCGAGGAGCTCGACAGCGTGCAGTTCCGGTTGCGGACGGCACGGGCGCGACGGCAGCTGGCGACGGACCCGGAGGGCGCCGCCGCCCTGCTGCGCGGGGCGCTCGGGCTGTGGCGCGGACCGGCGCTGGACGGCGCTTCGCACGGTCCGCTGTGCGCGGGGGTCGCGGCCCGGCTGGAGGAGGAACGCCTGTCGGCCGTGGAGGACCTGTGCGAGGCCTCCATCCGGCTCGGCCGGCACCGCCAGGTGATCGGCCGGTTGGAGGAGCTGGTCTCCGTACATCCTCAGCGGGAGCGGTTCCGCGAGCAGTTGGCGCTCGCGCTCCAGCGGGGCGGCGCGTCGACGGTCCGGAGGCTGCGCGCTCCCGAGGACGACCGGGGCGGGCACGGTTCCGCCGTACGGCAGATATACGAGGCCGGTCATGGCCGGGGCGGCCCCTGGGCGCTGGAGCACGACGGGGAGGAGGTCGCCGGAGACCGGGCGCACCCGCACGAGGAGGGGGACGACCTGGAGGTGGTGCGGCTGCGCCGCCGGGTGGACCAGCTGTCCGGCGAGCAGCGCTCGATGCGGGCCGAGCTGGACCGGCTGACGGCCCTGGTGGAGCGGGGAGGTTCGGCGCAGCGGCGGGACTCCGCCTGAGGGCGCGGGCGTCCGTGCCCGCCGCGGCGTTCGGTCCGCTGCCCCTCGTCAGGCTGTCAATGACGTGTCAGGTATGCCCTCGCGACCAACTGATCGGACGGTCGGCGCTCCTAAAATGCGGATCGCCGAAGAATTCCGCGAAGAGCGAAGACGTGAATAGCGAAGAGAGGAAATTCCCGTGGCCGTACTGCATGAAATTCATCGGGGCGCCGGAAGTCCTGATCAGCTGTGGAAGGCGCTGCTGGACATCGAGGCGTTCCCCTCGTACATGGGAGGCGTCAACGAGGTCGAGATAACCGGCGAGAAGGACGGTCTCCGCGAAAGCAGCTGGGTGGTCGAGCTCAAGGGGTCCGAGATGGAGTGGGAGCAGGAGGACGTCATCGACGCCGAGCGGCGCCGGGTGGCGTTTCGGCAGGTGGATGGCGATCTCGCGCTCTACGAGGGGTACTGGCAGGTCGTGGAGGACGCGGAGGGGACCGGCCTGGAGCTGAAGGTGGAATTCGATATCGGTCTGCCGATGGTCGCCGAGATGATTCACCCCGCTGTGGCCAAGGCGCTCGAGGGCTACCAGCGGGACATCGTCGGCCAGAGCGTCTAGGGGGAAAATCATGAGTGAACTTCGTGCGGACGATGCCAAGGCAACCTTCCGACGGGTGAAGAAGCACTTCTCCCCCGCTCTTTCGGTGGCTGGGAAGTTCAGCGGGCAGGGTGCCGTCGAGGCTTCCTCCGAAGGCTGTCGGGTGACCTTGTCGGACGGCCGTTCCGTGCTGGACTTCGGCTCGTACGCCGTGGCTCTGCTCGGGCACCGCAACCCGGCCGTGGTCGGCGCGGTCCGGGCGCAGTTGGACGTCCTGCCCACCTCCACCCGGACGGTCCAGAACCCGGCGGCCCCGCTGGCCGCGGAGAAGCTGACCGCATACCTGGGCGGAACGCTGAACCGGGTCTACTTCGGGTGCGGCGGCGCCGACGCCGTGGAGGTCGCGTTGAAGCTCGCCCGGCTGGCGACCGGCCGGACCACGGTCGTGGCCGTCGAGGGCGCGTTCCACGGCAAGACCCTCGGGGCGCTCTCGCTGACCCACAACGACAGGTTCCGCACCGGACTGGAGCCGTTGCTGCGGGACGTCGTGCACATCGCCCCCGACGACCCGGAGGCGGTGGCCCGGGTCATCGCCGAGAGGGACGTCGCCGCCGTCTTCTTCGAACCGGTGCAGGCCGAGAACGGCGTGCGGATCCTGGACGAAGCCGTCCTGTCCCGTTGGTGCCAGGACGCGCGGGAGCACGGCGCGTTCGTCGTCTCGGACGAGATCCAGGTGGGGCTGCGGCGCTGCGGCGCGCGGTCGTTGGCGCTGGAGGCCGGTCTGCCGGTGGACGCCGTCCTGCTCGGCAAGCCGCTCGGCGGCGGAGTGGTGCCGGTGTCGGCGGCTGTCGGCAACGACCGGCTGTTCGCGCCGCTGCTGGCCGACCCGATGCTGCACACCGCGACGTTCAGCGGCCACCCCCTGGGTACGGGCGTGATCCCCACGGCGCTGGCGACCATCGAGGAGCACGTCGAGGACGGCGAGCGGATCGCCGCGGCGCTGGCCGCCGGTCTGGCCGAGATCGAGGACCGCCACGGCGACGTCGTGACCGGGACGCGGGGCCGGGGTCTGCTGTGGGGCATCGACTTCACCACGGCCGAGGTCTCCGGCAACGTGCTGGCGGCCCTGGCCGGCAGCGGTCTCGTCATCTCCCCCTGCATCAGCCGTCCGACCACGCTGCGGCTGCTGCCCCCGATCATCGCGTCGGACGAAGACGTGAAGGAGGCCCTGTCGCTGCTCGGCGGGGCGATAGCCCAGGCCGCCGGCGGCTGAGTCCGCCCCTTTGATGCGTCACGGATCCGGGGACCGTGTCCCGGGAAAGGAACGAAGAAGACTGATGACTCCGCCCACGTATGCGGGAATCGCCGAGGAGTTCGCGGAGGATGTCGTGCTCGCCGACGACATCACCGGTTTCGAGGCGAAGGACCCGAGCACGGTCTCCGAGGTGCTGCTCACCGGCGCGACCGGGTTCCTCGGGAGCTTCCTGCTGAAGGACCTGCTGGCGCACGGCCTGACCGTGCACTGCCTGGTACGGGCCGCCGACGCCGAGGCGGGTCTCGCGCGGCTGCGCAAGACGCTCGGCTCCTACGAGGTGCTGGACCAGGTGGACCTCTCCCGCGTCCGGGTCGTGACCGGGGACGTCACGCGTCCCCGGCTCGGCATGGAGGAGGACGTGTACGCGGAGCTGGCCGCGCGCGTCGGCGCGGTCTACCACTCCGCGGCCAAGGTCAACTTCCTCACCCTCTACAAGTGGCTGCGCAAGCCGACGGTGGACGCCACCCACGAGGTCCTGCGGCTGGCGTGCGCCGCCGGCGCCACACTGCACCACGTCTCGACGACCGGCATCTTCGAGCCCAAGGAGCACGAGACCCCGCGGAAGGAGTCGGACCCGACCGGGCCGCCCGAGTCCCTGTCCCTCGGATACACCAAGAGCAAGTGGGTGGCCGAGCAGTTGGTGCTGGAGGCCCACCGGCGCGGGGTACCGGTGACCGTCCACCGGCCGGGGCAGGTGTGGGGCGATTCGACCACCGGGGCCTGCCAGCCGAACGACTTCGTGTGGCGGTTCATCAAGGGGTCGATCCAGGCGGGCGTCTATCCGCGGCGGTTCGGGCTGGACATGAACATGGTGCCGGTCGACTACGTGAGCGCCGCGCTGGTCGCCGCCTCCCGCGACGCCCGGTCGACCGGGCAGGTGTTCCACCAGGTGAGCGCGGGCTCGCTGGATTCTGACCGGATCCTCGAACTCGTCCGCGGTGCGGGGTACGAGATCAGGGAAGTCAGCATCCTGAAGTGGATGAAGGCCGTCTCGGCCGATGTGCAGAACTCGATGTTCCCCCTCATGCGGCTGATCGTGGACCTGGAGAGGTTCGAGGCGGCGGAGTTCTCCGACGAGGCCACGCGGGCGTTCCTGAGCGACTCGGGGGTCCTCCGTCCGGAGATCGACGAGGCGCTGTTCGCCACCTATGTCTCCTACTTCGTCCGCCAGGGCACGCTGCCCGAACCGGTGGCGGTCACCGCCGGGGTGAGCTGACGGGCGGCCCCGGGGCGGGACGGGCCGAAGGGCGGTGGCCGACGAGGATTCCCGTCGGCCACCGCCCTTCGCCCGCCGGTGCTCGGGGCCGCGCGGCCCCGGGCACCGGTCAGCCGGCCGACAGCCTGACCGCGCGGTTCGGCGTCTCCTGTCCCTGGGAGCGGTGCAGCGCCTGCCGCTCCGTGATGCCCAGCTTGTGGTAAATGCGGTGCAGGTGGTTCTCGACCGTGCGCACCGACACCACCAGCCGGAGCGCTATGTCGCGGTTGGACATCCCGGTGGCGGCGAGCGCGGCCACCTCGCGTTCGCGCGGGGTGAGCGGGGCCATGTCGCCGCGGTTCTCGTTCACGATCCAGGGCGGGAGGGCGAAGGTGCCGCCGCGGAGCAGGTTCTCGCAGGTGGCCCAGGCCTCCCGGCCCTTGCGGCGCTGTCCGGCGGCCCGGTGGGCGCGGGCGGCCTGGGCCGCCGCCTCGGCGGCGAGCGGCAGTGCGCCCATCTCCCCGAACTGCCGGGAGACCTTGGTGAGGGCGTTCCCGTCGGCCTCGGCCAGCGCCTGGATGTGATCGGACATCACCCGGGCGGTGGCGCCGCCGCACCGGGCGGCGAACTGCCGGGCCCGTGACCGGAAGCGGTAGGAGGCGTTCTCCTTGACCCGGGCGATCAGGTGCAGGGCCGCCAGGGCGGTGGGCGTACGTCCTTGGGCCTCCGCGCGGTCGGCGAGATCGAGGGCGGCGGAGGCGGCTCCGGAGTAGTCGCCGGTGTGGGCGAGGACAAGGGCCCGGTCGTAGGCGATCTCGTCGTCGGCGATCGGGTGGGAGACGGCTTCGCGCTGCACGGTACGGGCCTCGACCAGCGTGCGGAGCGCCTCCGCGTGCTGCCCCGACTCGGCGAGCGCGCCGCCCAGCTGGGCGAGCGTCCACGCGCGGGTGACCGGCCATTCGTGGCAGGTGTCCAGGGTGACCGCCTGCCGCAGTTGCGCCACCGCCCGCTGGGGTTCGCCGCGGAGCCGCAGCAGCCGGGCGCCGGCCAGGACGGTCTGGAGCAGCGCCGGCCAGCGGTCGGCGTCGTCGTAGCGCCGCGTCGTGGCCAGCGCCTCCTCGGCCTCCCTGAGGTTGCCCGTGTGCCACAGGCACCGGGCGGCCAGGGCCACCAGGAGGGCCGCCGCTTCGCCGTCCCAGTCGAAGGAGGGCTCCCGGTAGCGGCCGAGTAACTCCAGCGCGCCCGCCGCGTCGCCGAGTTCGGACCGGGCGAGCACCATCACCGGGACCAGGCCCTGGGTGACGGTCTGCTGCACGTCCCCCGCCCGCAGGACGGCTTCACCGATGTCGACGGCGTCGCGCAGCCGGTCGGACATCATGGCGATCAGGGCGCGGCTGCCGTGCAGCACTCCCGCCTGTCCCTGTCCGACGGCGGCGACGGCGCGGTCCAGCACCGCTCCGGCGTCCTTGACCCGCCGCAGCCGCCAGGCCAGGTTGACCACCCGGGCGTGCACGGCGGCGACGTATTCCGTCTGGGGGATGTCCACCGCGGCGCTCAGGGCCGTGTCGAAGACCGCTTCGGCCTCCTCGTGCCGCCCCTTGCCGATGAGGACCTCGCCGAGGAGCAGGGCGGCCCGGAGGGACTCCCTGGGAGCGTCCGAGCGCTGGACCGCGTGCGCCACCATGCGGCACACGGCCTCCGGGCCCTCACCGAAGTCGGACACGGAGGCGCCGTGCAGCAGCGGCTTTCCCGGGTCGGTGGCGCGCAGGGCGAGCAGGCAGAGCCGCTCGGCGAGCTCGTGCATCCGCCGCCGGACCGCGGTGCGCGCGGCGACGAGCAGTTGCTCGCGCTCCGGCAGCAGCCCGGCCTCGATCCGCAGCGAGACGACGCGCAGGGCGTCCTCGGGGAGCCGTGCCCCCCGGCGTTCCATCGCGTCCGCCACCTGTCGGCGCAGCCGCTGCGCGGTGAGGTCGGACATCCGGGAGACGACCACCATCCGGCTGAGCGGAACGGCCAGCCGCAGTTCTACGCGCGTACCGTTGTAGCGGACGGCCACGATGCCCCGGAGGTCCAGGGACTCGGCCGCGTGCGCGAGTCCGGACGCGGCGGCGATGTCCATCTCCAGCGGCTCGGCGACGGCCAGCGTGTTGACCAGTTCCTGCTCGTCGAGGCTGAGGTCGCGCAGTCCGAGGCGGATGAGTTCGGACAGCCGGCGGCTGGGAGGGTGGGTGAGCCCCTCCCACCACCAGACGCCGTCGACGCGGCGCAGCGACTTCTTCTCGACGGCGTGGTCGACGAGTTCCCGTAGTACCAGCGCGTTGCCGTGCGTGGCGGACCACAGGCGTTCCAGGGTGGCCGCGTCCGTGTGGCCGCCGAGCCGGGCGTGCAGGACGTCCCGGAGCTGTGCGCGGTCGAACGGGCCCACGTCGACGTGGTCGATGAGCCGGTCCACCCAGAGTTTGTCGATTCCGGCGGGCGTGTGGGCGTCCTTGCGGCTGGCGGCGAGCACGCTGATGGAACCCGCCGCGACGAGCCGGTGGAGCCGGTGGCCCGACGCGTCGTCGACGAGGTGGGCGTCGTCGACGCCGACGAGTGGGCGGTCGGTGGCCGAGCCGCTCCGGTTCGCGGGTTCGATCGAGTCGAGGCATTCGCCGAGCGACCCGTATCCCTTCGCGCGGGCGCCGCTGCTCCAGCTCGCGCCGCCGACGGAAAGGACGGTACGGCCCGCGTCGGAGGCACGTTCCAGGGCGGTGGCGAGAAGAAGGCTTTTACCCACTCCTGTTCCGCCCACCAGAAGCGCTCCGCCGCCGCGCCCGAGTGCGCGCTCCACGTCCTTGAGCTCGGCCTGTCTACCCGTTATCGGCCAATGAAAGAGAACCTCTGTTGACATCTGAATCTCATGCCCCCGCAGGAAGAATGTCAGCACTCTCAGATAACGCCCCGCAGCCCCCTGGCCTGCCCCTACGTGTCAGCCGCATGAACGCCGCATTACACGTGCACTCGAGCATGGCCGAAAAGTGACCTGCCCTCACCTTTCGAGGCAGGTGACTTTCCGTCAAAACCTGACCGGGGAACCATCGGTTTCGGTCAAGTATAGACCGGCACCTTGAAAGTGAAGCTGACAGCGACCTGACGGGACCGTGAAAGCTCAAGTTGCCTGATAAACAGCTTGCCGGCCACCGGAACCAACTCGGACAGGCAATACCGACCGGCAATCCTTACTTCGCCGCGATGGGTTGCTACCGGAAATTAACTTTCTCTTATCACCCTTTGCCATAGGTCAGAACGGCTGCCGCTCGGGTCTCACGGCACTCGCCCCCGGCGCGGGGGCTGCCGGGGGCGAGTGGTTCGGGGGCGGGGCGGTACGGCGGGACAGGCCGTCAGGCCGACCTGGCGGCCAGCCGTCAGGCCGACCTGGCGGCCAGCCGCCAGCGCCGGGCACGGCTGCGCTGCGCCCAGAAGAACGCGTACCGGCCCTCGCGTGCCATGAGGTCGTCGTGGGCGCCCTGTTCCACGATCCGCCCGTCGTCCAGCAGCAGGATCTGGTCGGCCGCCGCCACGGTCTGCAGCCGGTGCGCGATGACCAGGAGCGTCCGCCCCTCCGTCAGGTGGCCCAGCGCCTCCTGCACCGCCCGCTCGTTCTCCGGGTCGAGGGACGCGGTCGCCTCGTCCAGCAGCACGACCGGCGCGTTCTTCAGGATCGCCCGGGCGATGGAGACCCGCTGGCGCTCGCCGCCGGAGAGCAGCGCGCCGCCCTCGCCGACCTTGGTGTCCCAGCCCATCGGCAACCGGAGCGTGATCTCGTCGACCCGGGCGAGCCGGCCCGCCTCGCGGACCTCCTCGTCGGCGGCTCCGGGACGGCCCAGCCGGATGTTCTCCAGGATCGTGCCCTCGAAGAGGTAGACGTCCTGGAAGACCACGGAGATCTTCGACATCAGCACCTCCGGGTCGATCTCCCGGACGTCCACCCCGCCCATCCGCACGACGCCGCCGTCCACGTCCCAGAACCGGGGGATCAGCTTGCTGACCGTGGTCTTGCCCGAGCCGGACGGTCCGACCAGGGCCGTCATCGTGCCCTCCGCGAGCTTCAGCGACACCCCCGACAGCACCTGGGCGCCGCCGTAGCCGAAGTCCACGTTCTCGAACTCGATGTCGTGGCCCCGCGGCGTGAGCGGGTGGGCGGTCTGCGGCAGCCGGGGCTCGGCCAGCAGCTCGGCGATCCGGTCGAGGGCCGCCCGCGCGGTGCGCAGGGTGGATCCCAGGACCGCGGCCTCGGCGATCGGCTCGGTGAAGCGCGCCGCGAGCACCAGGATCGCCAGCAGCTTCGCGACGTCCAGACCGCCCTCCAGCGCCAGGTAGACGCCGGTCACCAGGACCACCGTGAAGGCGGCCTGGACCACCAGGGCGAAGCTGACCAGTCCGGGGACCCCGGTCATCAGCACCCGCCGGGACGCCTCGGCCTGCGTCTCCAGCGCGGCGTCCAGCCCCTTGCCGCCGGAGCCCTCCGTGTTGCGCCCGAACACGCGCAGCACCGGCTGGAGTTGGGCGAACTCGACGACCTTCCCACCGGTCACCGCCTGGGCGGCGCTGCGCGCCTCGTCCGCGGAGCGGGTGAGCCCCGCGCTCCAGCGGTAGACCACGACGATCAGCGGCACCGTGAGCGTCGCCGCGAGGGCGAGCCGCCAGTCGAAGAAGTACATGATGGCGACGACGGTGGCGGGGGTGACGAAGCTGGTGACCAGCGGCCTCAGCAGGTGGGCCGGTACGCCCATCACATCCATGACGCTCTTGGTGGCGAGCTGGCCGAGCCGGCCCACCCGCTCGGGCCCGAACCAGCCCAGCGGCAGCGAGGCCACCTGGTCGCCGATGCGGTTGTGCAGCATCCGGGACAGGGTGGCGCCGGCGTCGAAGCCGGTGCGCAGGGAGTCGTAGTAGGCGACGCAGTAGAGTGCGGACACCCCGAGCAGCGTCCACAGCCACGGCCAGACGGAGTCCGGATCCGAGCCGAGCAGCGCTTCGAGGATGGGTACGAGCAGGGCGAAGGCGACGCCCTGGAGGACCGCGCAGACGACCAGCGCGGTGATCATCCTGCGGATGGGCCGGTTGTGCTCCGGTCCCACCAGCTTGAGCAGTTGGCTGATCATCAGCTGGTTCCTCCCGTTCGAGCGGCGGCGGCCGGGTCGGGCTCGTTCCAGCGCGGCTGCCAGACCGCGCTGCGTTCGTGCGCGTGCCACATCCGGGCGTACCGGCCGTCGCGGGCCACGAGTTCGGCGTGGGTGCCCGACTCGATGAGCTCCCCGTTCTCCAGGACCACGATCCGGTCCGCCTCGACGACGGTGGAGAGCCGGTGCGCGATCATCAGGACGATCTTTCCCCGGGTCAGCTCGGACAGGGCTTCCTGCACCTCCGCCTCGGACTGGGGGTCCGCGTAGGCGGCCGCCTCGTCCAGGACGATGATCGGAGTGTCCGCGAGCACCGCGCGGGCGATGGAGACCCGCTGGGCCTGCCCGCCGGAGAAGCGGGCGTCCTCGCCGACCACGGAGTCGTACCCGCGGGGCAGCGCCTCGATCACGTCGTGGACGCAGGCGGCACGGGCCGCGGCGATCACGTCCTGGCGGCTCGCGTCGGGCCGGGCCATGCGGATGTTGTCGGCCACCGAGGTCTGGGTGAGCCGGACGTCCTGGAAGACGAAGGCGACCCTGCGGTACAGGTCGTCCAGCGCGATGTCCCGGATGTCCACACCGCCGATGGTGATGCTGCCGCCGGTCACGTCGCCGAACCTCGGCAGCAGGGTGGCCAGGGTGCTCTTGCCGGAGCCGGAGGGGCCCACCAGCGCGGTGACCGTGCCGGGGGCGAGATCGAGGTCGATCCCCGCGAGGGCTTCCTTCTCCCCGTCGTAGCTGAACCGCACGCCCTGGTAGCTGACGTGGTCGCCCGAGGGGCTGATCGGCTCCTGGGCCACGGGCAGTTCCTCGGCGTGCAGGACGTCATGGACCCGCGCCGCGGCCGCCTTGGCGAACCGCAGTTCGTAGCTGGCGTAGAAGAGCGCGAGCACCGGCGCGGTGAGGCCGACGCCCAGCAGGGCGAACGGCAGCAGGTCTACGCCGGCGAGCCCGCCGCCCGTGATGAGGAAGGCGCCTCCGGTGACGACCGCCAGCAGAACGGCGATGGGCGAGAGGACCATCTCCGCGACCGCCTTGGAGTGGACGGTGGACCGGACCCAGGACAGGAAGAAGGCGGCGAAGTCGTCCGCCGCGTCCCGGAACTTCTGGTGCGCCCGGTGGGTCTGGCCGAACGTCTTGACCACCGCGACGCCCTGGACGAACTCGACGGCGCTGCCGTTGATCTCGCCCATCGCCCGGTCGTAGTCCGGCAGGTGCTTGGCCATCTGCGCCATCGTGATGCTGTACAGGCCGAGCCCGACGACGAGCGGGGCGATCGTCACGAGCGTCATCTGCCAGTCGACCCAGAAGAGGTAGGCCAGCGAGACCGCCGGGACGACGGTCGCCGACGTCATCTCCAGGACGGAGTGGGCGATCATGTGGTGCATCGCGTCCACGTCGTCCTGCACAGCCTTCTTCACGGTGCCGGAGTTGCGCTCGGAGAACCAGCCCAGCGGCACCCGGGCCAGCCGGGCCACCAGGCTCCGGCGGATGTGCGACTGCAGTTGGTTGTCGGCGAAGTGCGACAGGGCCCCCGCCGCCAGCATGAAGGCGAGCCTGACGAGCAGGGCGCCGACGGCGACGGCCGTGATGGTCCACGCCCGGTCCGAGCGGTCGGCGTGGTCGCTCAGCAGCACCCGACCGAGTTCGGCGATGGCGATGAAGGGGACGACCCCCGCGATCGCCGAGACCGCCTGAGCGGCCACGGCCAGCCGTAGCTTTCCTTTGATCGGGCGAAGGATCTCGCCCAGTACGGCCTCTTCCGTGGCCATCCGGTCCTCCATGACCTCAGTTAGACACTGTCTAATGGATGTGACGAATGTACCCGACATTCGAGTCGGCCGGTCGGGTACGGCCGGATTCCGGCCCGCCGGGTGAAGTGCCGCCGCTGAGCGGATCGCTTCACCCGGCGGGCCGACCGGCTCAGCGGCCCACGGGGACACGCTCCTCGGCGGGCTTCTTCTCCGCGAGAGCCGCGTCGCCCTCCTTGATGCCGAAGCGCGCGTACACCTTCTGGAGGGGGCCCGGGGCCCACCAACTGGCGCGCCCCATCAGCTTCATGACGGCCGGCACCAGCAGGATGCGGACCACCGCCACGTCCAGCAGGATGGCGATCACCATGCCGACGCCGAACAGCGTCATGGTGAGCACACCGCTGGTCGCCATCGCCGCGAGCGGCACGCACATCAGCAGGGCGGCGCTGACGATCAGCTTGCCGATGCTCTGGAGCCCGGTCGCCACGGCGGCGGTCGGGTCGCCGAGCTGGTCGTACTGCTCCCGGATCCGGGACACGAGGAAGACCTCGTAGTCCATGGAGAGGCCGAAGATCAGGGCGAACAGCATGATCGGCATGTTGGGCTCGATGTTGCCGGTCGGGTCGAACCCGATCAGGTCGGCCAGGTGCCCGTCCTGGAAGATCCAGACCAGGATGCCGAAGGTGGCCGACAGCGACAGCAGGTTCATGGCGATGGCCTTGAGCGGCAGCAGCACCGAGCCGAAGGCCAGGAAGAGCAGGATGTACGTCGCGATGGCGATGTACAGGAGCATCCACGGCAGCACGTCGGCGAGCGCGTCCAGCGTGTCGTCGAAGACCGCGGTCTCACCGCCGAAGTACACCGTGGCGCCCGCCGGCCGCTCCACCTCGCGCAGGTCGTTCACCAGGTCGCGCGCCTCGGAGGAGACCGCCACCCCGTCGAAGCTGACGGAGACCCGGCCCGAGGTGCCCTCCACCCCGCTGATCTGGGCGTCCTTCGCCCCGGGCACCTTCGCGAGCCGCTCGGCGTACGCCTGGAGCGCCGCACCCTGCTCCGGGGACTTCGCGTCGCCGGAGAGCTTCAGCAGGGCGTCGATGGACTTGACGCCGTCGCCCTCGAAGTCCCGCTCCATGATGTTGTGGACCTGGCGGCCCTCCGCGCTGTCGGGCAGCTGCCGCGCGTCGTTGGCGCCGAAGTCGATCCGCAGGAACGGCACCGCGAGCGCCAGCATCACCGCGAGGGCGACCACGGCGACGGCGACGGGCCGGCGCATCAGGCCGTGCGCCAGCCGGAACCAGGGCCCCTCGTCCTTGGCCTCGGGAGCCGCGGCGCCCTTCTTGCGGCGCAGGGAGAGCGCGTTGACCTTCGGGCCCATCACCGCGAGCGCGGCGGGCAGCGCGATGATCGAGAAGAAGACGGACAGGACGACCGCGGCGACGCCGCCGTACGCCATGGACTTGAGGAAGGCGAAGGGGAAGAAGGTCATGCCGAACAGGGCGACCGCCACGGTGATGCCGGAGACCATGACGGTCCGGCCGGCGGTGGCGACCGTACGCGAGAGGGCTTCCTCGCCGGTGTGCCCGGCGGCCAGCTCCTCGCGGTAGCGGCTCACGATCAGCAGGCCGTAGTCGATGGCCACGGCCAGGCCCAGGATCGTGACCAGGCTCATGGCGAACACCGACACGTCGGTGAACTGGGCGATGACCCTCAGCACCGCCATGGAGCCGATGATGGACAGCCCTCCCACGAACAGCGGGAGGCTGGCCGCGGCGAGTCCGCCGAAGACCACGACCAGCAGCAGGAACAGGACGGGGAAGGAGAAGCCCTCGGCCACGGCGAGATCCTCGCCGATCTGCTCACCGGCCTGGAAGCCGGTGGGGACGGGGCCGCCGCGGAAGGTCTCGTACCCCGCGACGTCCAGCTGGTCCTTGACCTTCTTGTACGACGCCTCCTTGGCGTTGTCGTCGCTGCCCTTCAGATTCATCGCCACATAGGTGGCGTGCCGGTCCCGGCTGACCTGGGCGGGCATCTTGGTCATCCAGTAGTGCGCCGCGCCGGTCACCGACGACTCGGGCAGCGAGGAGATCTTGCCGACGACCGCCTCCTGGAAGGCGGGGTCGTCGACCGTCCTGTCCTTGCTGCGGTAGACCACGACCGCGTCCGGCGCCCGCTGCGGGAACGCCTCCTCGGCCAGGAGCGCCGCTTTACGGCTCTCCGAGTTCGGGTCCTCGAAGCCGCCGGGCTTCATGTCACCGAAGACGCCGAGGCCGTACACCCCCGAGAAGACAGCGAACACCAGTGTGAGGATCAGCAGCGGTTTGCGCCCCCGATGGATGAAGCGCCCCAACGTCTCGAACATCCGAACTCCCTAGATCGCCTTGCCAGTTCGTCGTGTCACAGTCCCCAAGCTACGACGACAGTAACAGTGTTATCAATACGCGGCACGGCGAATCAGGCCAGCCATCAGACCCGGCGAGTAGGAGCAAACACGCTCCGAGCTGGGCGTTTGTGCGAGTTAGACACTGTGCAAGAAATTTTGGCCGATGTCAGCCTCGTGTCAGCCCTTCAGCGACAACCACTGTCGCAAGCCATTCAAAACACCGTTGCGCTACATTGGGGTCATGGCCAGGCTCAAGACACATGACGACGCTCTTCGCCACAAGCTCATCAACCGCGCCGCCGCCACGGTCTTCGACCGCGGCACCGGCGCGTTGAGCCTGCGCAAGCTGGCCGCCGACGTGAAGACATCCACGACGGCGGTCTACTCCCTGTTCGGGAACAAGGCCGGACTGCTCGACAGCCTGTACGAGGAGGCGGTCCGGCTGTTCATCGCCCGCCTGGACACCGTCGACTCCTCCGACGACCCCTCGGCCGACGTCGTACGGCTCGGTGTCGCCTACCGGGAGTACGCCCTCGCCAACCCGCATCTGTACGGGATCGTCTTCGCCGACCGCGGCGACTACGAACCGACGCCCGAACGCCGCAGCGAAGCCGGCTCGACCATCCAGCCGCTCGTGGACGCGGTGGTGCGCGGCCAGGCCGCCGGACAGTTCAAGGAGGGAACGGCCGAGGTCATCGCCCTGTCCTGCTGGGGCGCGGCCCACGGCCTGGTCTCCCTGGAACTGTCCGGCAACGCCCCGCCGGGACTCGACATCGGGTCCGCCTACGAGGAGACCCTGTACGCCGTGGTCAGCGGCTGGCGTGCGCGCGGCGCGGAGTCCGCGGCCGAAGCCCCGTAGGGCCCCGCGCCGCGGACTCCGGTGCCTCCACGACAGGCCTCAGGGCCCAAGGGCGACGCCCTCCGCCAGGAGTACCTCGCGCCCGGCACGGGCTCCCCGCCACTCTCCGGACACCGCGCCCCTGCGCACCAGGTCGGTCTCCTGCGCCCCCGGGCTCAGCACCAGCCTCTCGACGGTGAACGTGCCCGCGCCGTCCCGCGCGCGGGAGCGGTCCACCTCGCGCACGATCGTCTCGACGGCCGCGGGCGAAAGGGTGTGGGCGGGCGGGAAGGACGTCGTCCACAGGTCGGCCGGCGCCACCGGGCGGAGGGCGAACGCCCCCGCGTCGCCGGGCGTCGGCCGCTCCTCCCGGAACACCACACCGGCCCAGTCCAGCCACCCGGCGTCCGGCCCGGCCGGGCCCGCCTGTTCCGGCGGTTCCGGCGGGGCGACGGGCGGCGAGGCGGGGAGCGAGGCGGGCTCGGGCCCGTACACGAGGGTGGCGGCCGCCACCCGCTCACCGGCCGGATCGCGCACGGTGACGTCCACCTGCCACACGCCGTCCCGCCGGGCGCCCTCGGCCTCCCGGTGCAGGACCAGGCGTCCGCCGGTGATCCGGAGTCCGGCCAGGCGCACCGTGAACCGGTGCACCTCCCGCAGGTGCAGCAGCGGCCAGCCCTCCGGCACCACCCAGTCGCCCGCGGCCACCAGGTGCTCCAGGACGACGCCCACGGGGACGGCCGGCCGGCCCTCGATCCGCAGATCCGTCAGACAGGGATGCGCCCCGGCCTCCAGCGTCCACCGCGTGCGCATCGAGCGGAACAGCGCGTACTCCTCGACCTCGCCGAGGTGGTGGTCGAGCGCGTGGAGCCGCGGCAGGTCCGGGTGGCCGGTCAGCATGCCGAACCCCCGCAGCTGCCCCGGCGCCAGGACGGCCCCGATCCGGCCCAGGAACACCGCTTCGTCGGTGTGCCCGGACGCGATCTCCTCCGCCCAGCGCCGGGCGCCCTCGGCCGGGTCGAGCGTGGAGACGTACCGGACGGCCGCGGAGTAGTTGGCGATGACGCCGAGGCGTTCCCAGGTCGGCCAGCAGAGGGTCTGCACCGGCAGGCCGAGGTCGTCGCGGGCCCAGAACCCGAGCCGGGCCAGCGCCTCGTTGCCCGCCGCGTAGTCGATCTGGCCGACCATCCCGCCCATCCGGCCGGCCAGCGATCCGACATTGCTCAGCAACCGCAGCGCGGCCCGCCGTTCGGGCCGGGCGAGGATCGCGCGGACCAGCTGGGCGAAGCCCGTCACCTTGACGTCGACCGTACGGATCACGGCTGCGGCGGACTTGCGGTCGAAGCGGGCGGGCTCGTCGATGCCGGCGTTGTGCACCACGTACTGCGGGCCGTCGCCGAGCGCGGCGAAGACGCTCTCCACCTGCTCGGCGTCCGTGCAGTCACAGCGCAGATACGTGATGCGCAGGCCGTCCTCGGCCGCCCGCCGCAGATTGCCGAGGACCTTGCGGGCCTCGTCGGCCCGGGCGATCTCCCGGCGCAGCTCCGCCAGATCGCCCGGGGTGCGCGCCCGCGACATCCGGCGACGGCGCCACAGCGCGAACGCCGCGTCGTCCAGGGAGGTGGTCTCTCCCTCGTCCGGCAGCTCGCCGCGGCCCGTGACCACCACCCGGCAGCCGAAGGTCTCGGCGAACGAGCGGGCGGCGGCGAACCCGACCCCGCGCGCACCGCCGGTGATCAGCACCGTGTCCTTCGGACCGGGCGGCCGGGGCCCCGGCGCGCGGTCGGGCGACGGCCGTCCGGCCAGCACGTGGCGTACGCCGTCGCGGTAGCCGACCTCGAAATGGGCGGGCGCCGCGAACTCCCGCTCGACCGCTTCCGCGATCGCCGTCGCGTCGGCCCGGTCCAGGTCGACCACCACCACGCCCGCCGCGGGGAGTTCCCGCGGCAGGCACTTGGCGAGTCCGGCCCAGATGCCGCCCAGCGGCTGCGGCACGCGGCCCGGTCCGTGGCCGGAGAGACCGCCGAGGTGGGTGACGGCCAGATACACGTGGCGGCCGAAGCGCGCTTCCTCGCTCCAGCGCCCGTAGGCGGCCCGGATCGCCTCGGTGGTGCGCGCGAGCGCGGACCGCCAGTCGGTGTCGCCCAGTTCGTAGGTCCGGCCCGTCACATTGAGATCGACGATGCCGTCCCAGCCCTCGGCCTTCAGCGGCGTGCCGGGGTCCGAGCGCACGACCAGCGCGCCCCGCTCACCCAGCTCCCCGGCGACGGCGGCGACCAGCCCGGCCGACTCGCCGACCAGCAGGACGCGCCGCCCCGCCAGCGGGCGGTCGGCGAGCGTGCCGGGGTGCGGGACGGGGACGGGTTCCCAGACGAACCGGCCCACCGGGCGCACGAACGCGTCCGGGTCGAAGGAGGAGAGGTGCGGTCGGAGCGCCGGCTGGCCGACCGCCTCCGCGGCCGCGGTGGACGTGGTCATCGGGTGCGCTCCCGGACCTGCACGCGCATGCCGCCCTTGGGGAACAGCGTGATGAACGCGCCGCCGCGGACCGCTTCCCGCTCCACCGAGACCTCGTACCGGCCGAAGACCGCCGCGACCGTCTGCTGGAGGAGCGCGAGTCCCATGCGCTTGCCGATGCACTGGCGACGGCCGCCTCCGAACGGCAGGTACGCCGAACGGTCCCGATCGGCCCCGGCGCCCGGCCGGAAGCGTTCGGGGTCGAACCGCTCGGGGTCCTTCCACTGCTCGGGGTTGTAGTGCGCCCCGTACACGGAGACGAGCAGTGGGGTGCCCGCGGGGATGCTGTGGCCGGCCAGGACGTCGTCCTCGATCGCCTCACGGGTGAACTGCCAGACCGGCGGGTGCATCCGGAGGCTCTCGTCCACCGCCATCGCGGTGTAGGTGAGGCCGTCCAGCTCGGCGGCGACCGGCGGGCGGTCGCCCAGCACCCGGTCGGTCTCCTCCCGCAGGCGCTCGTGCGCCTCGGGGTGGCGGGCGACCTCGTAGAGCGTCCAGGTCAGCGACAGCGCCGTCGTCTCGACGCCCGCCAGGAAGAGGGTGACCAGGTCGGCCCAGAGTGCGTCCTCGGGGAGGTCCGACTCGCGGATGAGCGTGGCGACCTCGCCGCCGACGCCGAGGTCCACGTCCCGGGCCGCCTCGGCGACGACCCGCTCCAGGGTCCGCCGGGCCCGCGCGACGCGGCGGCGGTAGGGGGTCGGGAGGAACGACGGGATCGCCTTGTCCACCGAGCCGACGTTCTTGAAGATCGCTTCGAGGGCGACCGTGACCGCTTCCGCGAACTCACCGCCGTCCTGCGAGAGGTCCTTGCCCACCAGGGCGATCCCCATCACCCGGGAGGTCAGCCTCATCGCTTCCCGGAAGAGGTCGAACGGCTCTCCGGTGCGGGCGTGTTCGGCGAGGCGGTCGAGCAGCGCGGCGACCGCCAGGTCGCTCTCCCCGCCCCGGGCGGCGATGGCGTTCGGGGTGAACGCCGAGTTGACGGTCTTGCGGTGGACGCGCCAGTCCCCGTCGTCCAGGGTCAGCAGCCCGCGCCCCATGAACAGTTCGAACGCCTCGTAGTAGGCGCCGCGCGCGTAGTTGTCGGCGTTGCCCTGGAGCACCCGGCGGATGCCGTCGGGTGCGGATATCTGGACGGTCGGGTTGTGCGGCAGGATCGGCAGTTTCACGACGGTGCCGTGGTCGCGCTGGGCGCGCAGCGAGTAACCGGGCGGGTCCGCGGCGTACGCGATCGTGGAGACGATCGGGGAGGAGCGCGGGAACTTCGTGGGTCCCCCGACCGGTTTCGCCCGGGCGCCGGTCACCGGGCAGACGCCGGCTTCCGGGGCCGCGGGGGCGGCGGGGGCGACGTCGGGCGTGTCGGTCATGGTGTGGTCTCCTCGGCAGGGCTGCGGCGTCCGCGGTACTCGCCGGTGGTCTGGTTCACATGGCCGAGCACGGCTCCGGTCATGTCCTTGATCTGCAGGACGACGTCCCCGGCCGCGGTGACCGCGACCGACCGGTTCTCCTCGGCGCTCTCCAGATCCAGGCGCGCGGGCAGGGAGTAGAGCTCGACCCGGGTGCCGGCGGCGGCCAGTGAGGCGTCGGTGTGGCCGTCGTACAGGTCGATGCGGCGGATGGTCCGCGGTACGGCGAGCGGGATCCAGTCGCCGTCGCTCCGGTTCAGGACCGAGGTCCGGGCCAGGCCGTCGAGCAGTACGGACGGCACGACGAGGCCGGAGAACCAGCGCTCGATGCCCGGCCGGTCCGGGACGTAGCGGGCGCGCCGTCCGTGCGGGTGGGCGCGGGTGTCTCCGGTGGAGACGAAGACGCCGCTCAGCAGGACGGCGGGATTGGGCAGGTGGTACGGGTCGGCCACCGCCTCGGTGCCCTGATCGTCCCAGTGCTCCCAGCGCGGTGCGGCGACCGGTTCGTCCCGCAGCCGTACGCGGGCGGAGAAGTGGCGGCGGTCCTTGACGAGCAGTTGCCCGCCGGGGGCCAGCACGTCGCCCGTCACCTCGACGTCGACGACGGACTCGTGCCGTCCGCTCTCCACCAGGCGCGCGGTGATCTTCTTGGTCTCGCCGCGGCCGGGCCGGTAGACGCGCAGGAACGCGTCGAGCCGGATGTCCTCCAGCACGGCCGGGACCCGGCCGGGCACCAGGTGCATGGCGGCCTGCGCGGCGAGTTCGGGGACGAAGGTGCCGGGCAGGGTCGGGAATCCGTTGACGACGTGCTCGCGCAGGTAGGCGTCCCGTTCCAGGGTGAAGGTGCGCACCACGGTGAGCCGGTCGGCGCCTCGGTCGACGATGTCGTCGACGAAGAAGCCGGGGAGCGCCGGGCGCGCGGGGGCCGGGGCGGGCGTCGCAGCGGGGGCCGGGGCCGGGGCGAGGGGGTCCGGGGCAAGGGGGGCCGGGGCAAGGGGGGCCGGGGCGAGGGGGTCCGGGGCGAGGGAGTCCGGGGCGAGGGAGTCGGGGGCCGGTACGCGGCAGAAGTCCAGGTAGCCGGGTGCGGCCCGTTCCATGGTGGCCCGTTCCGCGTCCCCGAACAGCACGGTGAGCGGGGTCGGTTCGGCCTGGTCGATCTCGTGGAGGAAGTGGTCGATGCCCTCCGGCGTGGGCATGGCGGTGAACTGCGCGCTCTTCGCCAGGAACCTCCGCATGATCGGGGTCGCCCCGAGGCCGACGTCGCGCCACAGCGTCCAGCCGATGGTGAACTCGCCCGAGCCCCGGGCCGCGCCGGCGGCGGCAGCGGTGTTGAGGTAGTCGTTCGCCGATCCGTAGTCGGTCTCGCCGTTCTGTCCGGTGAAGCCGACGAAGGAACCGAAGTTGCACCAGCGGCGGGGCCGCCGGTCGCCGAACGCGGCCCTGAGGTTGGTGTGGGTGCGTACCTTCAGGTCGCGCACGGCCCGGAAGTCGGCGAGGCTCTTCTTGGCCACCGAGGCGGCCCGGTTGGTACCCGCGACGTTGAGCAGCAGGTCGACGCCGTCCCGCTCCGCCGACTCGATCCGCGCGACGACCTCCCGTACGGCGTGCGGATCGCGGAGATCACAGGCGTGGTAGGTCACCCGTTCCGCACCGCATATCTCCTTCAGCGTGCGCACGGTGGCGCGCACCTCGGCCGCGGCGGCCAGCCGGTCGTAGGCCGCGTTGGCCTCCCGTACGGAGAGCCGGTCCGGCCCGGTGCTGTGCGCCCGGATGAACTCCTGGCGTCCGGGCGCCTCCTCGGGTGTTCCGGCGCCGAGCGGGGTGGAGCCGATGATGTGGAAGCGGGGCCGGTCCCGGCGGGCCAGCGCCGTGAGGAGCGTCGCCCCGATGCCCCGGCCGCCGCCTGCCGCGACGACGGTACGGAGCGGTCGCGGGGCGGATGCGGTGGCGCCCCGGTCCCGCACGGCCCGGAGCAGGAGGCGGACGCCGCCCGCGAACGCGACGACGGGCAGGAGCTGCGGGGCCAGGGACTCCGCCGCCGCGTCGGCCTCGGCGTCCTTGAGCGCGGTGGCCTCGTGGACGACGGCGACCACGGAGGAGTCGGGCCACTCCAGCGCCAGGCTCTTGGCGAACCCGGAGAACAGCCCGGCGCACGGGTGCTGCACCCGGTCGGCGTCGATGCCGCCCAGGACGATCAGCACGAACGATGCGGGCAGCTCGGGGAGCCCGGCGCAGGCCTTCGCGGTACGGAAGAGGGCGTCGTGCAGCCGCAGCAGCCGCTCGGAGGGGCCACGGCCCCTGTCCTCCCGGGTCAGGTCGACCACGATCCGCACATGGCGCGGGGCGGCACGTCGGACCGCCTCCTCCAGCGCGTCCTCCTGCGACAGCGGCAGCAGCTCCGTGTCCGCCGGCAGGTCGTACGCGCCGAGCGCCGCCAGGCCGTGCGTCAGCAGTGCGGTGGACGGCGGGAAGAGCGGTGGCGGCGGGCCGGGATCCCTGCGCGGCGCCGGGGCGAGACCCAGGACGTGCCGGTCCAGGAGCCGGGGCTCGACGGGCTCCACCACCGCGGCGGGAAGCCGGGGCTCGACGGGCTCCACCACCGCGGCGGGAAGCCGGGGCTCGGCGGGCTTCACCACATGGGCG
This sequence comes from Streptomyces sp. NPDC102283, assembly GCF_044766265.1. Taxonomy (NCBI): domain Bacteria; kingdom Bacillati; phylum Actinomycetota; class Actinomycetes; order Kitasatosporales; family Streptomycetaceae; genus Streptomyces; species Streptomyces sp. NPDC102283. Next base: position 34,135 of record NZ_JBIWLQ010000033.1, on the reverse strand, counting down.
GTGGGCCGGGGCTCGACGGGAACCGCCACCGCGGTGGGACGGCGCAGTCGCAGGCGGTGGACGGGGCCGCCCTGCTCCGGGGCCCGCTCGATCACCGCGGTGGCGGGGCCCTGCTCCGTCCGGCCCGGCTCGGACCCCGTGAGGAAGGCGATCAGTTCCCGGGCGCCCTCGGCGCCCAGCAGGGTGGTGGCTCCCTGACGCGAGGGGCTCACGCCGCCACGCTCCTTTCCACAACGGCCAGCACGGGGAGGCCGGCCTCCTCGGCGAGCGACCTCCGGACCATGACGAACAGGAAGGCTCCTTCGGCGGGCCAGCGGCCCTCCTCGTCGTTCCACCCGGGCAGGGCCGTGCCGTTGACGCCCGCGACCAGCGCGACGTCGATCTCCCGGAAGTCCAGGTAGGAACCCGCCACGTCGAACGCCTCCAGCAGGGACGCCTCTCCGGCCTCGACCGTGATGTTGAGACCGCGCAGGTCGAAGTAGTTGGACAGCCGCGCCGCGATGACGTTGGGCATCGCCCCGGGGAAGGAGTCCTCGGTCGGCGCGGCGATGAGACCGGTGGCCCGTTCCTCCAGCCGGGTCACGAACTTCTCCGTGGCGGGCCCGCCCGCTCCCGCCACCACGTGGCGGATCTCGTCGAGGTAGGCGCGGGACTTGTAGAGCAGGGCGTTGCGGGTGGCCCCGGTGTGGCCGACCACGACTCCGGTGGTCCGGTGGTGGCTCAGGCACAGCTGCCGTACCGGCTCGTCCAGGGCCTGCATGCAGCGGATCATGGCGAGTTGGGTGCGGTCGGTGGTACGGGCGGTGGGCGGCGGCATCCGCAGTTCCTGGAACGGCGGTACGGGGTAGGCCGGGCCGAACGACGGCGCGAAGTCCTCGTCGGCCTCCCCCGCGGCCCAGGCCGCGACCTCCTCGGACGAGGGGCTGCCGGGCAGTTGGGAGGACCAGCCGACCAGGACGAGGTCCTCGTCGAGCGGAGCGGGCAGGGCCGCCGGATGTCCGGTCCGGACCGCGCTGTGGTCCTCGGAGATGATCACGTGGGCGTTGGTGCCGCCGAACCCGAAGCCGGAGACCGCCGCACGGCGCGGTCGGTCGCCGTCGACGGGCCAGGACACGGGCTGCCGCGGCACGGTGAGGCCGGTCGCGCGTTCGGCCAGGGTGTCGGGCAGCCGGGTGAACCGGTACTGCGCGGGGATCGTGCCGTGGCGCAGCGCCAGCAGGGTATGGATGACCGAGACCACCCCGGCCGCCCAACCGCAGTGCCCGACCAGGGACTTGTTGGAGGTGACCTGCTGGACGCGGTCGCCCGAGTAGCGCTGGGCGAGGCTGGTGAACTCGGCCTCGTCGCCCGCGGGCGTGCCGGTGGCGTGGGCGACGATCCAGTCGATGTCGTCCGGGCCGAGCCCGCTGCGCTCGAACGCCCGCTCCACGGCGAGTTCCTGGCCCGCGGGGGCCGGTGCGTAGATGGCCTTGCCCCGGCCGTCGGCCGAGAGGCCGATCGCCGAGATGACGCCCAGGACCCGGTCGCCGTCGGCGCGGGCCCGCGAGAGCCGCTTGAGCACGACGAGTCCGGCGCCGTCGGAGAACAGGGCTCCGTCCGCACCGGCGTCCAGGGCGCGGACGGCGCCGCCCGTGGAAAGGCCGTTCAGCTTGGCGAACAGGATCGATCCGCTGGGGGCGAGGGCGAAGGAGCCCCCGCACACCGCGACGTCGCTGCGCCCGGAGAGCAGGTCGCGCACGCCGAGGTCCATCGCGTACAGCGAGGAGGAGCAGGCGGTGTCCACCATGTGCAGCCGGGTGCCGTCCGGCAGGATGCCGTCCATCGCGACCTGGCCGACGCGGTGCGGATGGCGCGCCTCGCCGGGCTCGCCGCCCCGGCCGAACCTCCGGCGCAGGGCGTCCCCGACCGGGCCGCGCACGGCGTCGTCGCCGTCCTCGGCGAGGGTCTCCAGGGCGTGGCCGAGCACGTAGGACTCTTCGAGGTGCTGGCTGCCGTCGGGGGTGTAGCCGACGCAGAAGGAGAAGCGGTCGCCGTCCGCGCGGCCGACGCCTTCGAGTGCCTGGTGGAGGCTGTGCCGCAGCCAGAGCGCGGTGTGGTCGAGTCCGGCGTCGGTGAGCCCTTCCGCCCGCAGCTTCTCGTGGGGGCGGAAGTCGGTGATGAAGCCGGAGCGCCGTTGGTAGGTCTTGTCGGGCGCCCGGCGGTCCTCGGCGTGGAAGCGCGAGATGTCCCACCGGTCGCGGGGCGCGTCCACGAACAGCTCCGCGCCGTCGGTGAGGAGCCGCCAGAACTCCTCCGGCGAGGAGGCTCCCGGGATGGCCAGCCCCATGCCGACCACGGCGATGGGGTCGTCGTCCGGAGTCTCCGGAGACGGTTCGGTCTCCGGAGAGGGTGGAGTCTCCGGCGTCCGTGCTGCCGCCGGCGGGAGCGGCGCGGGTTCCGGCACGGACCGCGGTGCCGACCGCGCGGCGGGCTCGCGCTCCGGCTCGCGCTCCGTCACCGGCGCCGTCACCGGCTCCGTCACTGGCTCCGTCACTGGCGCCTGCACCGGCTCCGCCTCCGGCGTCGGCGACATCGCGGAACGCAGCAGCGTCAGACCGCCGTCCGCCAGGACCGTCTGCCCCGTCACCCAGCCCGAGCGTTCCGAGCTGAGGAACAGGACGACCTCCGCCAGGTCCTCCGGGCGGCCCAGCCGGGCCAGCGGGGTCGCCGCCACGGTGTTCGCCCGGACGTCGTCGAAATCCGGGAACAGCCGGCCCACCGGGTTGTCGATGAGACCGCACGAGGCCGCGTTGACCCGGATCCCGTCCTGGGCGAGCTCCGCGGCCAGATAGCGCGTCAGCGACTCCAGCGCCGCCTTCGAGACGCCGGTCGGGAGGTAGTTGGCCGGTGTCGTCGCGGCTCCGAGGGAGGAGACGTTGACGATGGCGCCGCCCCGCCCGCCGGACGCCGCCAGCAGCGGCCGGGCGTACTGCGCACACCACAGCGGGCCCTTGACGTTGGTGGCGTACGTCCGGTCCAGCAGGTCCTCCGTGATCTCCTCGAAGGGCACGAAGGAGCCGGCGGCGGCGTTGTTCACCAGGATGTCGAGCCGCCCGTGTTCCTCGGCGATCTCCGCGAACATGCGCTCGACCTGGGCCCGCCGGGCCACCGACCCGCGGATCAGCCGTACGTCCAGCCCCCGGTCGACGAGCGCGCGCACCTGCTGCTTGGCGGCGTCGTAGGAGTGGAAGCAGTTCAGCAGGACGGTCGCGCCGCGCTCCGCGAGCCGTTCGACGACGACCCGGCCGACGCTGCCCGCGCCGCCGGTGACCAGGGCGACGCGTCCGGCGAACTCCGCGTCGGCGCCACGGACGGGGTGCGTCATCGGCCGGCCGCGCTTCCGGCGTCCGCGCCGTCGGTGACACCGGCCGCCACGAAGTCGACGACCTTGCCGAAGGTGTCGTAGTCGGCGACGCGCAGCCCGGTGGGCGGCAGGCCGAGGCCGAAGCGGTCCCCCAGCCTGCTGAGCAGCTCGGTCTGCTTGACCGAGTCGACCCCGAGGTCCGCCTCCAGCTGCACGTCGTCCGTGAACACCTCCTCCGGGTACTCCATCGCCTCCGCGTACAGGGCCCTCACCCGGCCGCTGAGTTCGTCGCGGTCGGGGGCGGGCGTCGCGGCCACGGCGGCGGTCTCCGGGACGACGGCCGCCGGGGGCGTCACGGTGGCCGCGGCAGCCGTGTCCACAGGAGCGGCGGCCGCCGGAAGCGCCGACGCCGGTACGCCGCCGCGGGTCAGCGGGGGCCGCAGGGCGGCGGCCGCCGCGGCGAGCCCCGCCTCCTCGTCCCGCCCGGCCAGCGGCGCGACCACGTACGCGCCCGGCCTGGCCTGCTCCACCAGGGAGCTGAGCACCCGGCCGGCCCCGGTCTCGACGAACACCCGGGCCCCGGCCGCGTGCAGGGCCGAGACCGCCGGTCCGAACTCGACCGGCGTGACCAGGTGGAGGGCGAGCAGCCGGGCCAGGTCGTCCCCGTCCCGGTAGAACCTCCCCAGGATCGGCGAGTAGACGGGCACGTCGAGCGGCCGGGAGGGGAAGGAGGCGAGCCGCTCGGCCAGCACGCCGCGTGCCTTCTCCAGCAGGGGGTGGTGGAAGGGGTGCGGGGAGCGCAGCCGGGTGTGGGTGATGCCGAGCTGGCCGGCGACGGCCGCGGCCGTGGCGATCGGCTCGGCGCGGCCGGAGAGGACGGACTGGGGCCCGTTGTCGACGGCGAGCACGAGGCCGGGGTCGCCGATCAGGCCGACGATCCGTTCGGCGCGTTCGCCGTCGCAGCCCAGGGCGAGCATCACGCCGCCGCTGTCGTCGTGCTCGCGCAGGACGGATATCCGCTCGCAGAGGATCTCCGCCGCGTCGGTCAGGTCCCACGCCCCCGCGCAGGTCAGCGCCGCGAGCTCGCCGAGGGAGTGGCCGAGGTGCACCGAAGGGGCCGCCCCCCGTTCGGTGAGCAGCCGGTGGGTGGCGACCGCCGTCGTGAAGACGGCCAGTTGGAGGATGTCCGGGGCGGACTCCAGGAGGGCCGCGGGACTGGGCGGCGACGGCTGGAACACGGTCGGGGAGACAGCACGGCCGATCATCTCCTTGGCGACCGCGTCCACCTCCTCGAAGGTGGTCCGCACCGTCCGGTCCCCGCTCTCCCAGTACCCCTTCAACGCGCCGGCGCGGTAGGCGCCCTGTCCGGGAAAGAGTGCGACGGTCATATCCAGTTCTCGGCTCATGGGCCATCCCCTCATCGTGGGTCGGTCGGCTTCCCGGATCCGGTCAGCCAGGTCTGCCGCACTGCGGCTCGGTCGTCGCCCTCGACGGCGAGGGCGACCAGGTGGTGCGGGCCCGGGCGGAGGAGCTCGAAGGCCCAGGCGCCGGGGCGTACGGAGTCGCGTACGGTGATCCGCCCGGGCGTCGTCGGTCCTCGCGCGGCGAAGGAGAATTCGGCGAGGCTCCGGTGCAGTCCCGTCCCCTGGGCCTTGAGGTAGGCCTCCTTGAGCACCCAGAGCTCGGCGACCCGCGCGACCAGTGCGGCCGGCTCCAGTGCGGAGAGCTCCAGCAGTTCCTCGGAGGCGAAGAACCTGCTGATGTGGTGGGCCGAGTCGGTGGAGACGGAGGTCTGCTCCACGTCGATCCCGCACATCCGCCCCTGGGTGACGGCGCAGACCACGAGGCCCTCGGTGTCGGCGAGGCTGAACCGCAGCCCGTCCGTGGCGGGTTCGGGCTCGGGCCGGCCGTGCGGACCGGTCGTGAAGCGCCACTCCCCGAGCGGGCGGCCGGTGCGGGCGCTCAGCGCGTAGCGGCACAGCATCCGCCGGGCCAGGAACCGCTTCCGGTCCGCCGGCCTCAACAGCCGTGCCATCCGCGTACGTTCGTCCTCGCTCAGCAGGTCCGTGCCGCCGCACTCCGCGGCGAACGTATCGACGGCGTGTTCCGGGAGCAGCCAGAGGTCGGCGGTGTCGGTGACCGGGCCACCGTCGACGGCGGGGGCCCTCATGACGCGGCGGCCCGGTCGGCCGCCCTCCCCCCGCCGTCCGCCGGGGAGGGCACGCGGGCGACGAGGGCGGCGAGCCGGTGCGCGAGATCGAGCGACTGCCGCCGGTTGAGCCGGGGGTCGCACACGGACCGGTAGCCGCCGGGCAGTTCGTCGTAGCCGACCCCGCCTCCGGTGCCGCCGACGCACTCGGCCACGTCGTCGCCGGTCAGCTCCAGGTGGATGCCGCCGGGGTGCACTCCCAGGCCGCGGGTCACCTCGAAGAAGCCGGCCGTCTCGTCGAGGATGTCGTCGAACCGGCGCGTCTTGCGCCCGCAGGGGGCTCCGATCGTGTTCCCGTGCATGGGGTCGGACACCCAGCCGACCGTCATGCCCTCGGCGGTCGTCTTGCTGATCAGGTCGGGCAGCACGTCGCGGATGCGGCCGGCGCCCATCCGCACGATCAGGGTGAGCCGCCCGGGGTCGCGGTCGGGGTCCAGCCGGTCGACCAGCCGGATCAGCTCGTCGGTGGAGGCGGTCGGTCCGACCTTGACCGCGATCGGGTTGCTGATGCCGGCGAAGTACGCGACGTGCGCGCCGTCCAGCTGCCGGGTGCGCTCCCCGATCCACAGCAGGTGGCCGGAGGACGCGTACCGTCCGCCGCCGACCGGATCGGCCCGGGTCAGCGCCCGTTCGTAGTCCAGGACCAGTCCCTCGTGCGAGGTGAACAGCTCCCGAGGCAGCGCTTCTTGGGCCGTGCCGTCCTCGCTCGCGGTGAGTGCTCTGACCAGGTTGAGCGTGGCGGCCGAGGCGTCGCGCACGCGGACGAGGCGGTCCGGATCGGGGGTGCGGTCCGCGGCGGTGAAGGCGTGGCCGTTGACCGCGTCGCCCCGGTAGACGGGCAGTTCGACGCCGTCGCGGATCTCGGTGGCCGACGAGCGGGGCTTCGCGTACTGGCCCGCCAGCCGTCCGACCGTGACGGTCGGCAGCTCCAGGGCCCGGCCCAGCACGTCGGCCACGCCGCCCAGGGTGGCGACGGTCCGCCGGATCGAACCGGCGTCCAGCGCGTCGAGGGACTCCGCGCAGTCTCCGCCCTGGACGAGGAACGCCTCGCCCCGGGCGACCGCCGCCAGCCGGCTCCTGAGGCGGGCGCACTCGTCCGGGAGCACCAGCGGGAGGCTCCGTCCGAGTGCTGCCAGGCAGGAGCGCAGCGCCGGTCCTTCGGGCCAGTGCGGCTGCTGCCGGGCGGGCGGGTGCGGCGGGCCGGCCGCGGGCGGCACGGGAGGGGCGCCGAGCAGGGAACCGGTCACGCCGTGAGCTCCACTCCGTGAGGCACCGGCGCGAGCGCGCCGGTGACCAGGCCGTCCAGGATGGCCACGCCGTGCCGGGTCATGACCGACTCGGGGTGGAACTGCACCGAGGCGAAGCCGGGGCCGCGCAGGGCGTGCACCTCGCCGGTGTCCGGGTCCCGGGCGACCTCCACGTCGTGGGCGACCAGCGGGCTGTACAGCCGGTCGGCCGAGGAGTGCGCGACGAAGCTGTTGTAGTAGGCGACCTGCTGCGCGGTGCCGAAGAGGTCGACCGTCCGGCGTACGCCCTGGTTGGGGAAGTCCAGCGCGCGCAGCGGGAGGCCGAGCAGCCGGCACAGGATCTGATGGCTCAGGCAGACCGAGACGAACGGAACCCGCAGATTGATCAGGCTCGCGGTGACGGCGCGCAGGTAGGCGATCTTGCGGTGGCCCTCCTCCCGGGGGTCGCCGGGGCCGGGGCCGAGGACCACGAGGTCGTAGCCGATGAAACGGTGAGACTCGTCGAACCGGCGGACGGTGACGTCGAAGCCCAGCGACCGCAGCTGCTGGGCCCCCATCGCGGTGAAGGTGTCCTCGGCGTCGAGGACCAGCAGGCGTTCCCGGCCGGTGCGGCGCTGCGCGGCGGGGGTGGTCCAGAAGTCCGACAGCGGCCGGTTGCGCTCCAGGAGGGCGGCTCTGATCTGCGGATGGTCGTGATGGCCGGCCGGGCGCCGGGGGCCGGGCGCGCGGTCGAGGGCGGCGAGGAGGCCGGCCGCCTTGGCCCGGGTCTCGGCGCTCTCGCCGGCGGGCTCGGAGTCGCGTACCAGCGTCGAGCCGACCGCGATCCGCATCCGGCCCCGGGCGTCGACGTCCGCCGTGCGGATCAGGATGGCGGAGTCCATGCGCCGCTCGCCGTGCGCGTCCCGGCCGATCAGCGCGGCGATGCCCGCGTAGTAACCGCGGCCCTGCGGTTCGAACTTGGCGATCACCTGACAGGCGCTCTCCACCGGGCTGCCGGTGACGGTCGGGGCGAGGAGCGTCTCGTGCAGGATCTCGCGCACGTCGCGGGTGCTGCGGCCGACGATGCGGTACTCGGTGTGGGCGAGATGGGCCATCTCCTTGAGCTCCGGGCCGACCACCCGGGCGTCGTCGCAGACCCGGCTCATCATCTTGAGTTCCTCGTCGAGCACCATGTACAGCTCGTTGGTCTCCTTGCCGTCGGCGAGGAACTCCAGCAGGCCGGCGGTGTCCGGTCCGTCGGCGGGGTAGCGGTAGGTCCCGCTGATCGGGTTCATCACCGCGACGCCGCCGTCGAGGCTGACATGCCGCTCGGGGCTCGCGCCGATGAAGGTCCGCTCGCCGGTGTGGACGATGAAGATCCAGTACGCTCCCGGCTCCCCGCGGAGCAGCCGCCCCCAGAAGGCCAGCGCGGTCCGCACCGACCAGTGCGGGATCTCGGTGACGAAGGTGCGCTTGATGACGAAGTTGGCGCCCGATCCGTGGCCGATCTCCTCGGCGAGCACCCGCCGGACCAGGGCGCCGTACGCCTCGTCCGCCAGGTCGAAGTCCCCGGTCGCTCCGTCCAGTTCGACCGGCCAGGCCAGCACCTGGCCGAGTGTGTCGCCCACCGGCAGTCGCGACTGGTCCCGGACCGTCATGACCAGCAGCGGCTCGCCGTCGTCGTGGTGGTCGTAGCCCCGTTCGCCGATCACCCGGTAGGGCAGCAGGACGAGGGTCTCGTGACGGTCGGCGCCGCCGTTCACCTCCGGCAGGCCGGCCGTGGTGGCCACCTCGGAGAAGTCGCCGAGCAGCAGGTCGACGGTGTCGGGGTGGTCGCTCTCGGGCCGGTGCAGGAGGGCGAACGGGCGCCCGCCCTCGGCCAGCTCGTCGAGTGTGGTCACGACGCGCTCCCGGCCGGCGTCGCGGACGCGCTCGTCAGGGCGTCGCAGACCGTCGCCGTGGTGACGGACACGCCGCAGCGGGCCGAGGCGTACGTCAGGGCCGTCCGGTGGTAGTCGGGGGTGAAGTCGGCCATCGCGTCGGCGACCAGGAAGGGCTGGATGCCGTGGGCGAAGGCGTCGCAGGCGGTGAGCAGGATGCCCACGTGGGCGTAGACACCGCAGATGATCAGCTGGTCACGCCCCTGGACGGTCAGGAGGTCCAGCAGGTCGGTGCGGTGGAAGGCGCTGGCCCGCCACTTGGTGAGGACGGTGTCGTCCTCGCCGGGCGCGATGGCGTCCGGGATGCCGCGGTCCTCGGGGGAGGCGGACATGCCGGGTCCCCAGAAGTCCTGGAGCAGCCCGCGCTCCTTCGGGGTCATGTCGCCGGGCTGGGCGGAGTAGACGACGGGGACGCCGGCCCGGGTGCAGCTCTCGCGCAGTGCGGCGACGCCTTCGAGGAGTCCGGTGCGCGGTTCGGCGTTCTCGGGGAAGGGGGCGAGGAAGTAGTGCTGCATGTCGTGCACCAGCAGCACGGCCCGGCGGGGGTCGACGGTCCAGGCCACGGTATTGGCCGGCAGATCGGCGGCCCGCGGTAGGGGGTAGGGGTCGATCGGCGCAATCGCCACGGAACGTGTCCTCTTCTCACGGGATCGGTCAGACGCCGAGCGTGGCTCCGCCGTCTACGGTCAGGTCGTGCATGGTGATGTGCGCGGCCCGCTCGGAGAGCAGGAACAGCACGGCGTCGGCGATGTGGCCGGGCTCGGCGATCCGGCCCAGCGGGATGCCGAGCCGGTAGTGGTCGGGCACCCCGTCCACGGAGGCCCGTTCGGCGGCGTCGCCCTGGAGGGCGGTGAGCATCGGCGTACGGGTGGAGCCGGGAGCGACGACGTTGCAGCGGATGCCGTGGGGGGCGAGTTCCAGGCCCAGGCACTTGGTGAACATCGCCGAGGCCGCCTTGGAGGCCGCGTAGGCGGCCATGGACATACGGGGCGTGGCCGCCGCGTTGGAGGCGATCGTCACGATCGCGCCGCGCCGCCGCGGCACCATGACCCCGGCCACCGCCCGGCTGGTGTGGAAGACGCCGCCCGCGTTGACGGCGAAGGTGGTGTCCCAGTCCGCGTCGCTGAGTTCGACCGCCGGTCCGCTGCGGAGCACTCCGGCGGCGTTGACCAGGTTCTCGATCGGGCCGAGCCCGGCCTCCACCTTGGCGACCGCCGTGTCGACGTCCTTGCTGACGGTCACGTCCGCGGGGACCGCGAGCACCCGGGCCCCGGCCGCGCCCAGTTCGGCGGCCAGCTCCCACAGGGCCGGGACGTCACGGTCGACGAGCCCGACCGGGAGCCCGGCGGCCGTCAGGGCGCGGACGACCTCGGTGCCGATGCCGCCGGCGGCTCCGGTGACCAGGGCGACGCCGGAGAGCGGGGCGCTCATCGGGTCCACCCCCCGACGACCCGTCCGACGACCTCGCCGGGGATGCCGAGCGCCCGGGTGGAGAACGAGGTGAGCGCGTCCAGATAGCGCTCCTGGAGTGCGGCCTCGTCGACCCCGACGCTCCGCCCCCCGGACAGCAGGGTGCGGCCGCCCACGATCACGGTGTCCACGTCGGCCGATCCGGCCAGCCACAGGAAGCCCTCCAGCGGCCGGGGGTTGAGCAGATAGCGCCAGTCGTCCGCCCGCACCAGGACCAGGTCGGCCTGCTTCCCGGCTTCCAGGCTGCCCACGGCGTCGTCCCACCGCAGCCCCTTGGCCGCGATCCTGGTGCCCATCGCCAGCGCGTCGGTGGGCAGCACCTCGGTCTGGTCGGCGCTCATCTCGTTGTACATCTGCCAGGCGGCGCGCATCGTCTCCGCGATCCCGGCGCTCGGCATGGAGGAGCCGTCCGTGGACAGCGACACGTCCAGGCCCTGCCTGCGCAGTGCGGGCACGACGCCCGTCTCGGTGAGCGAGGACTCGCCGGAGGGGCCGTACTTCCCGGGCGAATGGCTGATGTGGGCGCGGCCCGCGACCATGAGCTTCTGCTCGTCCTCGTCGAGGAAGGCGCAGTGGCCCGCCATCAACCGCTCGTCGACCAGGCCGTGTTCGGCGAGCCGGCGGACCCCGGTCTGCCCGTAGTAGGTGCGCATCAGCGCGACCTCGTTGCGGAGCGCGCCCACGTGGGTGGCGAAGCCCAGGTCGTGCCGGGCCACGAGGTCGGCCATGCCGCGGGCCAGTTCGTCGGTCATGTTGGTGACGTAGGCGACGCTGGGACGGAACCGGATGCGGCCGGAGGTGTCCCGGGCCGTCAGCTCCAGCAGGTCCTCGGCCTGGGCGAGGACCCCGTCCGTGTCCCGGGTGCGGACGAAGCGGCTCCCGTCCGGCGGGCAGATCGCGTCGCTCGCCCAGGTGCTCGCGGAGAAGCGGATGCCCAGGGCCTGCGCGGCGGCGACCATGGAGTGCGGGCGGTTGAGGGAGCCCATGTCGCCGAGGGTGGTGACGCCGCCGCGCAGCTGGGTCCACATCGAGTACGCGGCGATGGCCTGCGCCTCGTCGGGGGTCATCGCGTCGATGAGGCCGTCGAACCGGTCGAAGGTGGCGGATATCTGGTGCATGTCGCCGCCGCCGCCCATGAACGCGACCTGGTCCTCGCGGTCGGACGCCGGGCGCAGGGCGCCGCGCATGGGGAGGCGCATGGCGAACATCTCGTGCCAGTGCGCGTTGACGAAGCCGGGCAGCACCATCATGCCGCGGGCGTCGCGGCGGGACAGACCCGTCCGCTGCTCCGGGGTGAGCGCGGCGACGGCCCGCTCGACGTCGGCGGCGGGGCCGACGGCCGCGATCGCACCGTCCACCACCAGGACGGCGCCGCCGGGGTGCACGCTCTCCCGGTCGTCCGCGGTGTAGACGGTGCCGCCCGTGATCAGCTCGGCGCTCACCGGCCCGCCCCCGAACCGGCCGCCGGGGCGTCCGTCACGGCGGCGAAGTGGGCGATCCAGCCGTTCAGCGTCGGCGCCGCGACGAGGGCGTCGAACTGGGCCGGGACACCGCTCCTGCGCCAGTGGCTGATGAGCCGCATGATCTCCAGCGAACTCAGGCCGAGGACCACGAGGTTGGCGTCGGGCTCGATCGCCGCCGGGTCGATGCCCAGCAGCGGCGCGAGGGTCTCGCGCAGGTCCTGCTCCGTCGGGTTCGGGGACTTGTCCACGTCAGCCTTCCTGCTCGGACGCGGCGGATGCCGCCAGCGCCTTCTTGTCGACCTTGCCGAGAGGGGTGAGGGGCAGCTCAGGCACGTAGCTCACGGCGTCGGGCAGTTTGTAGTCCGCGACTCCGCGCGCGTGCACGGCCACTTTGAGGTCGGACAGCGACCGCCGGGGGCCGTCGGCGACGAGGTACGCGCTGATCCGCTCGCCGAGGAACGGGTCGGCGACCCCGATCACCGCGGCCGAGGCGATGCCGTCGAGCGCCAGGAGGTGGTCCTCCACCTCGCCGGCGGAGACCTTGTCTCCACCGCGGATGATCATTTCCTTGATCCGGCCCTCGATGACCAGCTCGCCGCGGTCCGTGAGCCGGGCCAGGTCGCCGGTCCGGTAGAAGCCGTCGTCGGTGAAGGCACGCCGGTTGTAGTCGGGCACGCCGTAGTAGCCGCGCAGGGTGTACGGGCCCCGGGTGATGAGCTCGCCGACGGTTCCGGCGGGGAGCGCGGCGCCGTTCGCGTCGACGATCCGCAGCTCGTCGGCGTCCGAGATCGGCCTGCCCTGTGTGGTCAGCACCGACTCGGCCGGGTCGTCGGGCCGGCTGAAGGTCAGCAGTCCCTCGGCCATCCCGAACACCTGCTGGAGCGAGCAGCCCAGGGTGGGGGCGATGCGTGCCGTGAAGTCGCGCAGCATGCGGGCTCCGCCGACCTGGAGCAGCCGCAGGCTGCCGAGGTCGTCCTCGCTCCACTCCGCGGCTTCCAGCCACAGCTGCACGATGGAGGGCACCATCGCGGTGACGGTGACCCCGTGGCGCTCGATCAGGGGGAAGCAGTCCAGCGGGTTGGGGGTGTCGGCCAGCACGGCGGTGCCCCCGGTCATCAGCGTGCCGATCACGCCGGGGCACCCGTAGGCGAAGTTGAACGCGACGGGGAGCACCGCGAGGTAGGTGTCGGCGGCCGTCAGCCCGCACACGTCGGCGGCCCGTCCGGCCTGGTAGACGTAGTCGTCGTGCGTGCGCGGGATCAGCTTGGGCAGGGCCGTCGTGCCGCCGGAGAGCAGGAAGAACGCGACGTCGGACGGGTCGGGTTCGGGCAGGGGCCGGGGGTCGGCGACGGCGGCCTCCAGCTCGGCCACGGTGACGAAGCCCTCCTCCTTCGCCCCGAGGACGAAGAGCGAGCGGAGCGTGTCGCAGCCGTGGAGGACCGTGCGGGCCGTCTCCCGGTGGTCGAAGCCGCGGTGCTCCTGGGGCAGGACGTAGCCGGTGGCGCCGCTGAGCTCCACGAGGTGGCTGATCTCGGTCTCGCGGTGCGCGGGGAGGGCGAAGACGAGCTTGGCGCCGATCCGCATCAGCGCGAAGGAGATCGCCACGAACTCCGGCACGTTGGGCAGTTGGACCACGATGCGGTCGTCCGCCCGGACGCCGTGCGCCAGGAAGCCGGCGGCCAGCCGGTCGGCCCAGGTGTCGAGTTCGGTGTAGCTGATGTGCCGGTCGCCGTGGATCAGCGCGGTGTCGGAGCCGTACCGGCGGGCGGCGTCGCGCAGCACCGTGCCGAGCGTCTCACCGCGCCAGAGGCCCTGTTCTCGGTAGCGCCGCGCCACATCGGGCGGCCAGGGGGTGCATCCTGCGAGCATGGGGCCCTCCTCACTCGGCTTCGGGCGCGGACTCGGTGATGCGTACGACGGCGGCGCCGGCCTCCATGCCGGTACTGGCGCCGATCAGCAGGACGTTGTCGCCGGGGCCCACCTCGCCGCCGCGCCAGAGGTGTTCGAGGCCGAGGAACAGGTCGGCGGCCCCGGTGTGTCCGATGGTGCGGACGTGGTCCCAGTCGTTCTTCTCCTCGGGGACGTCCAGCGGCAGCAGGAACATCGCCTCCAGGGCCGGCCGCGCGAAGCCGACGTGGCAGACGCGGCTGACCTGGTCGAGGGTGAGGCCGGCCTCCTTCAGCGTGCGCTCGGCGATCTCGGCGACCCGGTCGCCGAAGTTCTTGATCGGCGGGGCCTGGCCGGCGGCCCACTGTTCACGGACCTTCTCGGCCCGCTCGGAGAAGTTCAGGCCCCTCCCCCGGGTGACGCCCGGCGGGAAGAGGTCCTCGCCCGCCCGGTGCAGGATCTCCATCGAGGGGTCGGACAGCGAACCGACGGCGAGGAGCCGCGCGAAACCGGAGCGGCGGGAGAGCACCACGGCCGATCCGGCGTCGGCGAGCACGAAGAGCCCGGAGGCCTGCCAGCGCCGCACGCCCGGCGTGGAGTAGTTGTCGCCGGTCGTGATGAGCGCGGCCTCGTGCGTGGGGTTGGCGATGAGCCGGTTGGCCGCGGCCTCCACGGAGGCGAGCATGCCGAGGCAGCCCTGCTTGATCTCCACCGCGGGGATCGGGCGGTCGAGGGTGTTCCTGAGGACGTAGTGCCCGGCCGACCAGCCGTCGGGGCCCTGGTGGTAGGTGTAGCTGTGCAGCAGGATGCCGAAGTCGTCCGGCGTGTGGCCGGATCCGGACAGGGCGGCACGGGCCGCGTCGACGGCCATGTCGGGGGCGGGCGTCGACTCGCTGACAGCCGCGGAGAGCATGCCCGAGGACTCCCTCGCCGCCTCCTCGTACAGCCCCTCCGCTACCGCGCGTTCGGCCGGGTACAGGGGCGGCAGGTGGCTGCCGATCCCGGCGAGATACAGGTTCTCGGTCCTCATCGCGCCGACTCCTTCGTCGTGGGTGGCCTTGGCCGCAAGCACAACAGCTGCGGCGCCGGACCCTCATGAGTAGGCGGTACTCAACCCCCTCTCTTGGACAGCGTCTAAGAACCCCCTTCGCCTTAGACGGCGTCTAAGGTGAACGGGGCTGGGCAGCACCGATGCCCCACGCCCGGCGCGCCCCCCGCGCGCGACTTGAGTAGCGACTACTCGGGCGCGCCCCGTGTCCCGGTGCTGTGCTGTGCGCGTAACCGGCCGCGCGCCGCTGCTCGCGGCCCTGGGCACAGACGAGGGAGATCCGATGTCGTTGCCGCGTCCGGAACCGGGCGACTGGTCCAACCCCGCCGAACTCGCGCGCCTCCAGGCGGCCGAGCTGCCCGGGGTGATCGCCCGGGCGATGCGTTCACCCTTCTACGCCTCCCGCTACGCGGGCCGCGCGGCACCCTCCGGGGCGGCGGACTTCGCCGGGATCGAGCTGACCACCAAGCAGGACCTGCGTGACCAGTACCCGTTCGGGATGCTCGCCGTCGACCGCGAGAAGCTCGCCACCTACCACGAGTCCAGCGGCACGTCCGGCGAGCCCACGGCCTCGTACTACACCGACGAGGACTGGACCGACCTGGCCGAGCGCTACGCCCGCAAGTGGGTCGGCATCACCCCCGCGGACACCTTCCTCGTCCGCACCCCCTACGGCCTGGTCATCACCGCTCACCTCGCCCAGGCGGCCGGGCGGCTGCGCGGAGCCACCATCGTGCCGGGCGACGCCCGTTCGCTGGCCACGCCGCTGCCCCGGATGGTGCGGGTGATGCGCGCCCTGGACGTCACCCTCACCTGGTGCAACCCCACCGAGATCATGATGCTCGCGGCCACCGCGAAGGCCGCCGGGCTCCGCCCCGAGAAGGACTTCCCCGCCCTGCGGGCGATGTTCACCGCCACCGAGCCCCTCACCGAGGTGCGGCGGCGGCGGATCAGCGAGATCTGGGGCGGCATCCCGATCGTCGAGGAGTACGGCTCCACCGAGACGGGCACCATCGCCGGCCAGTGCCCGCGGGGATCGCTGCACCTGTGGGCGGACCGCGCGGTCTTCGAGGTGTGGGACCCGCACACCGGGACGCTCTCCGCCACCGGCCGCGGCCAGCTGGTGGTGACCCCGCTGTTCCGCGAGGCCATGCCCCTGCTGCGCTACAACCTCGCCGACGACGTCGAGGTCGCCGACCACGGCTGCGCCTGCGACTGGGTCCTGCCCACGGTCCGGGTGCTGGGCCGGGCCGGCGCGGGGTATCCCGTCGGCTCCGGCACGGTCACCCAGCAGCGCCTGGAGGAGCTGGTGTTCGGCCTGCCCTTCGAGTACGACGTGATGTTCTGGCGGGCCAGGGCCGAACCGGACCTGCTGCGTGTCGAGTTCGAGGCGCCGGACGCCGTACGCGAACGGGCCGTCAAGGAGCTGACCCGGCTGGTGGACCGCGAGCTCGGCGTACCGCACGACATCGCCGGACTCCCGCTCGGCACGCTGGTCCCCACCTCGGCCCTCACCGCCCAGCGCGACATCCTCAAGGCCCGCTACCTCTTCGGCGAGGGCGAGGACTGGGACAAGGCGGTCATGTACGCATGACCCCCGAGCCCCGCCCGGCCCCGGCCCCGGTCCTCGCCCGCCCCGCCGGCCCGGCCGGCCCCCTCTCGTCCCTCGTCGTCCCCCGCCGTCCCCCGTCGTCCGCTGCGGACGACGCCCCGACCCGTGAGCGGTGACCCATGGTGAGTGATCTGTCCTCTCTGCCGCCGTCCCCCGACGAGCCGATCGCCGTCGTCGGCATCGGCTGCCGCTTCCCCGGCGGCATCAACTCCCCGCAGGACTTCTGGACGTTGCTGATGAACGAGGTCGACGCGTCCGGGCCGGTCCCCGAGGACCGCTGGGCCCCGCAGCGCGCCCGGTCGCGGGAGAACGCGGCCGTGCTGTCGCGCGTGATCTCCAACGGCGCCTTCCTGACGGACATCAGCGGCTTCGACGCCGCCTTCTTCGGCATGTCCGCCACCGAGGCCCGCCAGCTCGACCCGCAGCAGCGGATGGCGCTGGAGGTGGCCTGGGAGTCCCTGGAGCACGCCGGCATCCCTCCGACGAGCCTCGCCGGCACCGACACCGGCGTCTTCATCGGCGTGGGCACCGACGACTACGGCCGCAGACTCCTGGAGGACCTGCCCGGGGTGGAGGCCTGGACCGGGATCGGCTCCTCGCTGTGCGGGGTGCCCAACCGGATCTCCTACACCCTCGACCTGCGCGGCCCCAGCCTCGCCGTGGACACCGCCTGCTCCTCGTCCCTCGTCGCCCTGCACCAGGCCTGCGCCGCCCTGCGCGCCGGCGAGGTGCCCCTGGCACTCGCGGGCGGGGTCATGCTGATGGCCGGGCCCGGCCTGACCACGGTCCTCGACATCGCCGGGGCCATCTCCCCGGACGGCCGCTCCAAGGCCTTCGACGAGGCCGCCGACGGCTACGGCCGCGGCGAGGGCTGCGGTGTCCTCGTCCTCAAGCGCCTCGCCGACGCCCGTCGCGACGGCGACCACGTCATCACGCTCGTCCGCGGCACCGCGGTCCGGCAGGACGGCCGCACCGATGGCATCATGGCGCCCCGGGCGACCGCGCAGGCCCATGTGCTGCGCAAGGCGTACGCGGCGGCGGGCGTCGCGCCCGGCGAGGTCGACTACGTCGAGGCGCACGGCACCGGCACCAAGGTCGGCGACCCGATCGAGGCCGCCGCGCTGGCCGAGGTCGTCGGCGACCGGGCCGCGGGCCGCGGCCCGTGCCTGATCGGGTCCGTGAAGACCAACATCGGCCACTGCGAGTCCGCCGCCGGGGTCGCCGGGCTGATCAAGACCGCGCTCGCCATGCAGCACGGCGTCATTCCGGCGACCCTCTCCGTCGACGGGCCCCGCCAGGACATCCCGTGGGCCACCTCCGGCCTGCGCCTGGTGGCCGAGGCGACGCCCTGGCCCACGACCGGAAGGCCCCGGCTGGCCGGCGTCGCGAGTTACGGCTACGGCGGGACGATCGCCCACGCCGTACTGGAGCAGGCCCCGGCCGCAACGCCCGGATCCGGCCCGGCCGCCGGGCGGGACACCGAGGCGGCCGGCGGGCGGCCGGACGCCGCACCGCCGCTCACCCTCCACCCCGTCTCCTCCGCCAACGGAGCCGGTCTCGCCGCCCAGGCCGCCCGGCTGTCCGGGGCCGTCGGCGCGCACCCGCTCGGGGACGTCGGCCACACCCTCGCCCACCGCCGCGCCCACCTCGCCGAGCGTGCGGCGGTCGTCACCGGCGACCGGGACGAACTCGCCGCCGCCCTCGCGGCGCTGGCCGCGGGCGAGTCCCACCCCGCCCTGGTCACCGGCGATGCCTCCGGCCCGGGGCGCGCCCCGGTCTGGGTGTTCTCCGGACACGGCGCGCAGTGGTCCGGCATGGGCCGCGAACTCCTGCGGGACGAGCCGGTGTTCGCCGCCGCCATCGACCGGCTCGGCCCCGTCTTCGCCGAGGAGCTCGGGCTCACTCCGCGCGAGGTACTCACCGACGGCGACCTCGGCTCGGTCGACACCGTCCAGTCGATGCTCTTCGCGATGCAGATCGGCCTGACCGCCCTGTGGCGGCACTACGGCGTCGCCCCCGCCGCGATCATCGGCCACTCCGTGGGGGAGATCGCCGCCGCCGTGGCGGCCGGCGTGCTGTCCGAGACGGAGGGGGCCCGGCTCGTCTGCCGCCGCTCCGCGCTGCTGCGCAAGGTCGCCGGCATGGGCGCCATGGTCATGGTGGACCGGCCGTTCGACGAGGTGGCCGCCGACATCGGCGACACCGACGCCCTGTGCGCCGCCATCGCGGCCGCGCCGTCCTCGACCGTGGTCGCCGGCGACATCCCCGCCGTCGACGCGGCCGCCGAGCGGTGGACCGCGCTGGGCCGGACCGTCCGGCGGGTGGACTCCGACGTCGCCTTCCACAGCGCGCACATGACGGAGATCAGCGCCGAACTGGCCCTGGCCGTGGCGGATCTGGAGCCGCGCACCCCCCGGGTGCGGCTCTATCTCACCGCCGTCGAGGACCCGCGCTCCGGGCGCCGGCAGGACGCCTCCTACTGGGCGGCGAACCTGCGTAACCCGGTGCGGTTCGCGGACGCGGTACGGGCCGCCGTCGAGGACGGGCACCGGACCTTCCTGGAGATATCCGCGCACCCCGTCGTCAGCCACTCGATCACCGAGACCACGGCCGGCGCCCCTGGTGCCCTGGTCGTCCCGACGCTCCGACGCGACAAGCCCGAGCGCGCCACGCTGCTGACCGCGCTGGCGCGGCTGCACTGCGCCGGCGTGCCGGTCGACTGGTCGGTGCTCCATCCCGCGGGCCGGCGCGCCGAACTCCCGTCGACCGCCTGGCAGCACGAGCGGCACTGGGTCGACGCCCGGGAGACGGCCGAGCCACCCGTCGACACCCTGCTCGGCGCCCCGACGGCGGTGCACGCCTCCCGGCTGCGGGTCTGGCCGACGACGCTCGACCTGCGGACCCGCCCCTACCCGCGCCGCCACCCCGTCCAGGGCACCGAGATCGTCCCGGCCGCCGTGCTGGTGAACACCTTCCTCACCGCGGGCCGCACGGACGTGCTCAGCGATCTGCGGCTGCGTCAGCCGGTGGTGGTGCCGCAGGAGGAGACCCGGGAGATCCAGACGGTCCTGGACGGCACCGGACTGCGGCTCGTCTCCCGCAAGCGGGGCGCGCCGGACAACGCCTGGTCCACGCACACCCTGGCGGAGGTCGGCGGCGAGCGGGCCGTCGAGCCGCTGGGCGACGTGAGCGCGCCGGAGCGGGTGGACCCGGGCCATGTGATCGAGCGGCTGGCCGAGCTCGGTGTCGCCGACATGGGCTACCCGTGGCGGATCGAGGAACTGTGCCGCGGTGAGGGCGTTCTGACCGCCGTGGCCACCGCGGAGCTCGACCGCAGCTGGGCGGCCGTGCTGGACGCCGCCCTCTCGATGGCCTCGGTCGTCTTCACCGGCCCGGGTGTGCTGCGCATGCCCGCCCACATCGACCAGGTGAGCCGGTCCGGCCCACCGCCCCGCAGAGCGGCCATCACCGTGCGGGTCGACGCGGAACGCCCCACCACGGTGCACGTGGACATCCGCGGGCTCGCGGAGAGCGGGGACGGCGCCGAGTCGGCCCTCTCGCTGCGCGGACTGCGCTACGGCGAGCTGGACGGCAGCCTCTCCGGCGAGGAGCGGAGCACCAGCGGCCGCTTCGACCTGGAGTGGCAGCCCTTCCCGGTGAACGCCGGATCGCGTACCGCGCTGCCCGGCCGGACGGTGCTCGTGCTGGGCCCGGAACAGCTCGCCCGCTCCCTGGTGTCCGCCTGCGCGGGGCAGGGTGCCACCGTGAGCGTGGACGCCACCGCGCTCGCGGGCGCCGACCATGTGCTCTACGCGCCCGCGGACCGGGATCCGGAGGCCACGGCGGTCGCGTTCGCACGGCTCGTCGCCGAGGTCGCGGCGCTGCCCGACCGCAAGCCCCGGCTGTGGTGCCTGACGTCCGGGGTGCGCGAGGCGGCCTCGGTGGAACGGCTGGGCGGCTCGCCGCTGTGGGGCATGGGCCGGGTCGCGGCGAGCGAGCACCCCGAGTTCTGGGGTGGCGTCGTGGACGTCCCGGCGGGCCCGCTCGGCGAGGAGTCCGCCACCCTGCTGCTGGACCTGCTTCCCCTGCGCCCCCAGGAGCCGGTGCTCTCCCTGGCCGACGGCACCGTCCAGGTGCCCCGGCTGGTCCCCTCGGCCCCGGCGGCGGACGAGGAGCCGTTCGGCTGCCGGGCCGACGGCACCTACCTGATCACGGGCGGACTCGGGGTGCTGGGCCTCGAACTGGCCGAGCACCTCGCCCAGCGGGGAGCGCGCCGGATCGTGCTGCTGGGCCGCACCCCGCTGCCACCGCGCTCGCAGTGGTCCGACGAGGACCACCGGGTCACCGCGGTTCGGCGGCTGGAGTCGGCGGGCGTCACGGTGGTCACGCTCGCCGTGGACATCACCGACCGGGAGGCGACCCGGCAGGCGCTGGAACGGCTCGACCTGCCGCCGGTCCGGGGCGTGGTGCACGCGGCGGGCACCGTCCACAGTGCGATGCTGCACCGCCTGGAGGCCGACGCGCTGCGGCAGGTCATGCGCCCCAAGGTCGAGGGGGCCCGGGTGCTGCACGAGCTCTTCCCGCCCGGTGCCACGGACTTCTTCGTCCTCTTCTCCTCGGCGGGCCCGCTGCTGGGCCTGCCGGGCCAGGGAGCGTACGCCGCGGCCAACGCCTATCTGGACGCTCTCGCCGCCCACCGGCGGTCCGGCGGCGCCCGGGAGTCCGTGTCGATCGCGTGGACCAGCTGGCGCGGCATGGGGATGGCCACCGCGGCGGAGGCGACCGACGTCGAACTCGCCGCCCGCGGCGCGGCCGACATGGCCCCGGACCGGGCGCTGCGCGCCTTCGACCAGATCGCGGCCGGTGCCCCGGGACCGCTGGTCACGGTGCTCGGGCTGCTCCGCGACCACCGGGGACCCCGTCCGGCGCTGCTGGCGGAGCTGACGCAGGACGACGCGGCCCGGCCGGCCGAAGTGCCGGACTGGGTGGGCCTGTCGGGCGACGAGCTGGCGGCCTATCTGCTCGACGACGTACGTGGCCGGGTGGCCGCGGTCCTCGGTCTGCGGCCGGACGCGATCGGGGTGCACCGGCCACTGACGGAGGCGGGCGTCGACTCCCTGCTGGCGGCGGCGGTACGGGTGGCGCTGGAGCGCGACCTCGGGGTCGCCCTGCCGGCCACGCTGCTGTGGAACTACCCGACGGTGAGCGAGATCGCCGGCTTCCTGGCGGGCGTGCTGGCGACCCGGGCGCCGGACGAGTCGACCGCCGGGGCGCGGCAGCACTGAGCCCCCGCTCCACGAAGGGCCGGGGCCCCCCCCCGGGGGGCGGGGGCCCGCCCCGCGGGGGGGGGCCCGGGGGGCCGGCCGGGGGGGGCGCCCCCCCCCCCGCCCCCCCCCCCCCCGGGGGGCGCGCCCGGGGGGGGGGGGGGGGGGCCCCGGCCCGTGGGGGCCGCGACCGGGCGCTCAGTCCTTGAGAAGCGCCTCCGCGCCGTCCAGCGAACGCTCCACCGTCAGGCGGAAGAACGCCAGGTCCTGCTCGGCCGTGTCCTGGCTCCTGGACAGCGCCTGCGCGCCTGCCGCCGCGAGACCCGGCCGGTCCTTGTCCTGCGCGAAGGCCGCCATCGTGCGGCCCATGTCCGCCCGCGCGCTCGGGAAGAAGCTTCCCCGGTCGTCCTCCACGGCCACCAGCATGAACGCGCTGTTGAGGAGGTACCGGTAGATCTCGGTGGCCTGGCCTCCGAAGCCCGCCACCTGGAGAACCTTGATGCCGGCGTCGATCGTCGCCAGCGCGGACGGCACATTGGGGCCCACCACCACCAGGCGGCGGGCGACGCCCGGGTACTGCTTCAGGACCTCACGGCCCTCGAACATCAGCTGAC
This sequence comes from Streptomyces sp. NPDC102283, assembly GCF_044766265.1. Lineage (NCBI taxonomy): Bacteria > Bacillati > Actinomycetota > Actinomycetes > Kitasatosporales > Streptomycetaceae > Streptomyces > Streptomyces sp. NPDC102283. Next base: position 12,059 of record NZ_JBIWLQ010000033.1, on the reverse strand, counting down.
GGAACCAGTCCCGCCAGGAGACGTCCGCACCGGGTACGGGAATCCGGCCGACGATCCGGTCCGTCACCGCCATCACCACGGCTTCGCGGTCGCCCACGTGGTGGGCCACCACGCCGGGCCAGACATCGAGCCGGGTCGCGATCTGCCGGATCGACCAGCCGTCGAGGCCGTGTTCCGCCGTCAGGTCGACCGCGGCGTCGACGATCTTGTCCGCGGTGATCGGCGGCAGGCCGGCCGACGCGCGTGAACGGCGGCGCGGAGCGGATTCGGGCACACGCGGAGGTGAATCGGGCATGACTGAAACCTAGCGCCTCTCGTCTGGATCATGTCGGGCCCGCGGCCCCCGGCACGCGCACCTGCGGCGTTGTCGTCAGTCGCCGATGCTCCGCGGTGACTTCCTCCTCCGCCTTGCAGCCGCACGCACCGGACCCCGCTCCCCGATCCGACCTGATCCAGACGAAAGACGCCGGCGATCGGGCGAGCTACCAGGGAGTCCGGCACGGAAGACCCTTGCCCGACGACCCGCAGGGCGTAGAGTCAGCCTAACCTATTAGCCACTGTCTAACACCGACTTGTACGGTCAGGGCCGACGGCGTCGCCCTGTCCTGCGCTGACCGCGGAGCACGCCGCGCGATGTGGGACCCGACGAGCAGAAGAGCCCGTGGGGCCCGACCCACCCTCGTTCCTCATTCCCTCGTTCCTCCTTCTCCTGAGAGGCACCGCGCCATGCGCAAATGGATGCCGCTGCTGGCGGTCTGCCTGGGCACGTTCATGCTGTTGATCGATGTGACGATCGTCAGCGTCGCCCTCCCCCAGATGACGGACTCGCTCGACGCCTCCTTCACCGCTCTGCAATGGGTGGTCGACATCTATGTCCTGGTCCTCGCCGCCCTGTTGATGGCCATCGGCTCCCTCTCCGACCACGTCGGCTCCCGCCGCGTCTACCTGATCGGCCTGGCCGTCTTCGCCGCCGCCTCGCTCGCCTGCGGCCTGGCCGACAGCAGCGCCCAGCTGATCGTCGCCCGAGGGGTGCAGGGTCTGGGCGCCGCGGCGATGTTCGCCACCAACACCGCCTTGCTGGCCTCCAATTACCAGGGCAGGGACCGCGGCATCGCCTTCGGCATGTGGGGCGCGGTCAACGGCGCGGCGGCCGCCGCCGGGCCGATCCTCGGCGGACTGCTCACCGAGCACGTCAACTGGCGCTGGATCTTCTTCGTCAACCTGCCCGTCGCGGCCCTCGCGCTGGTCATCGGCCACCGGCACCTCAAGGGCTCCCCGTCCGGAACCGGACGGCGGATCGACGTACCGGGCACGGTCGGCTTCACGGCAGCCGCGACGCTGCTGATCTTCGCCCTGATCCACGCGGGGGAGGACGGCTGGGGCTCGACCACCACCCTCGCCCTCTTCGCGGGGAGCGCGGTCGCGCTGGTCGTCTTCTTCCTGGTCGAGAGGAGCAGGCAGGACCCGATGCTGGACCTGAAGCTGCTGCGGTCGCCCTCGTTCGGCGGACTCCTGGCCGGTGCGGTGGTCTTCAGCGCCGCCGCCTTCGCCAACCTCGTGTTCGTCTCCGTCTGGGCCCAGTCCGTGCTCGACCTCAGCCCGGTCGAGGCGGGTCTCATCCTGATGCCGCTGAGCGGCATGTCCTTCGTGGCCGCCGGACTGGCCGGCCGCTTCCTCTCGTCGGCCGCCCCGCAGTGGCCGATCGGCGCCGGCCTGCTCCTGATCGGCCTCGGCACCCTGCTGGAGATGAGGCTGACCGCCACGTCCGGCTGGACGGCGTTGCTCCCCGGCATGCTGCTGACCGGTATCGGGGTCGGAATCGCGTCACCCATCCTCGCCTCGGCCGCCCTGGCGGCGGCCCCGGCGAACCGAGCGGGCATGGCGGGCGGCGCGGCGAACACCTTCCGGCAGCTCGGCTTCGCCATCGGCATCCCCGTGGTGGGCGCCATCCTGACCGGCGCGATCGGGCGGGAGCTGTCCGACAGCGGCCTGTTCGCCGACTCCGACTCGGCCGCGGAGCTGGTCACGGGCGGCCAGTCGGCACGCCTGATCGCCGAACTGCCCTCCGGAGCAAGGGAAGCGGGCGAGCGGACGATCGAGCAGGCCTACTCCACCGGGCTCGACCAGGCCTTCCTGGTGAGCGGAGTCGCGGCGGTGCTGGCAGGTGCCCTCGTGCTGATCCTCGTGCGCAGGTCACCCGTCCCGTCGGACGTCGTGGAGACCGGGCAGGAGACCGGGCAGGAGATCGGCCCGCAGCGCTCGGCGGAAAGCCCGAAACCTGTCGCCTGACGAGCGTTCGTCGGCGCCGGAACAGGAAAGTAGTCGCGGATTGGACATCTATTCCGCGCCGATCCCTCCCTGGAATGATCGCTTCCATTAACCATGCGCAATACAGTGACGGGGAGCGGAAACCTAGCAGCGAGTTCACTTTCGACTTCGCCAATCGGCTCACGGTGGGGACATAGTTGAGAACTATACGAGGTTCCGAACTGCGCACCGCACGGACAAAAGCAGGTCTGACTCAGGACCAGGTGGCACGCAGGGCAGCCGTGAGCGTGCGGACCATACGCCATATCGAGCACGGCCACGTCACGCCCCGGCACGAGACGCTGACCCGCATCGCCGAAGTCGTCGGCTGGCGGGCCAGCGAGGAGCCGGACGCCTCCGACGCCCCGGCTTCCCGGCCCTACGCCCAGGAGATCCGGCTGCTCGGTCCCCTCTCGGCCCTGTGCGGCGACCGGTCCATGCCGCTGCCGCGCAAACAGCGCGTTCTGCTCGGTCTTCTCGCCGTACAGCCCGACCGTACGGTCAGCCACGAGGAGATGGCGGAAGCGCTGTGGAACGGCGAGACACCGCCCGCCTATCCGCAACTGGTCCACACCCACATGGCCCGGTTGCGCCGTTTCGTCGATCCGCCCCCCGGACACGGCTCCACCGACCGGAGAATCCGCACCGTCCGCGGTGGATACGTCTTCAACAGCGCGGGCGTGCGGGTGGATCTCTGCCAGTTCGAGGACCGGGCGGCCCTGGCCCGCAGGACCACCGCGCACGACCCGCGGGTCGCGCTCGACCTCTACGGGCAGGCCCTCGGCTGCTGGCACGGCCGACTGGTGCACGACCTCCCCGAGCTGTGGCACCATCCCGCGGTGGTGCGCGTCGCCCAGCGTCATATCGACGTGGCCATCGAACTGGCCGATCTGGCCCTGCGGCTGAAGCGGCCCGCCTTCGCCGTGGAGCACCTCAGGATCGCCTCGTACGAGGAGCCGCTCCACGAGCCGCTCCAGGCCTACATCATGCTGGCGCTCGCCGCTTCCGGGCGCCGGGCCGCCGCGCTCCAGCTCTTCGCCGAGCTGCAGACACGGCTCAAGGACGAGCTGGGTGTCGAGCCGAGTGACGACATCAGACAGGCGCACCAGGCCGTCCTGCGGCAGAGCGTGGCCGTCGAGCGGAACTCCCCCCTGGAGGACGCCGCCCGTCCCGCCGGAATCCGGCTTCTCGCCACCTCGGACCTGCTGGCCCAGCAGACCACGAGCGCGTTCGACGGCTCCCCCACCCTGGGCGCGCCGGCCCAGCTCCCCCCGGTCCTGGCGCCCTTCACCGGCAGGAAGCAACAACTGGCCGCCCTGGACCGCCTGCTGGAGCAGTCACAGCACAAGGACGGCTCCCTGGGCATCGCGGTCGTGCACGGCCCCCCGGACATCGGCAAGAGCGCGCTGGCCGTGCACTGGGCGCACCGCAGGCTCACCGCGTTCCCCGACGGACAGCTCTACGCCAGCCTCCAGGGCAGCATCGACCCGGCGCACCGGACAGCGACCCCGGCCACGGTGCTGACCGGTTTCATCCGCTCCCTCGGCGTACGCAACGGCTGGATGCCCGACACCACGGAAGAGGCGGCCGCCCTCTTCCGGAGCCTGCTGGCCGGCCGCCGCTTCCTGGTGGTGCTGGACGACATCGCGAACGCGTCCCAGGTCCGCCGCCTCCTTCCGGGCACACCGGGCAACGCGGTGATCGTCACCAGCCGTTCCCCCCTGGCCGACCTGACCACACGGGAGGGCGCGCTCTCCCTGCCCCTGGGCGCGCTGACCGCCGAAGAGGCGCACGAACTCGTCGTGACGCACCTGGGCACCGAGCGCACGGCCGCCGAACCCGGGGCCGCCGAAGAACTGGCGGCCGCCTGCGGCCACCTGCCGCTCGACCTGCGCAGGTCCGTCACCCGCCTCGCCGCGACACCGGACGGGTCGATCTCCGCGTTCGTCGCCGAACACCGGAAGGGAATGCGGGAGCCGGGCAACCTCTACCCGTTCCAGTCCCGGGAGCCCTCATCGGGCACCCGTCAGGACAATGCCGAGGACCGCCGGAAACGGAGCCTGACATGACCGCTGACAGCCTTACGGCAGGCTGACAGCACTTTTCACCGCCCCTCCCGTCCGGCCATCACCGCAGCTCAGCGAGTCAATTGCGGCCCGGAACGCGGAGAGTTCCTCCGGAAGAAGCATTGCCCGGCCTTTATGCAAGCAGAGTTCGGTTGCTCCGGAACTGGTGCCCGCCTAGGGTCACGGATCGCAGGACGATTCCGGCCGGCACCGTTCCGGGCTCCACCTGCCGCCCTTTGAGGCCTCCACTCGTGAGGCGTCCCGCGGGGAATTCACCGAGGCCCCCGACGTGGGCAATAAACCGCTTGGAGAGGATGGGAAATGGCGAAGAACATATCGGCCGAGGAAGCCCAGAAGTGGCTGATCGAGGAGATCGCCCAGCGGGTCGGCGTGGCACCGTCCGACGTCCCGGCCGACCAGTACTTCGACGAGCTCGACCTCGACAGCACCCAGGCGCTGATCATCGCCGGTGAGATGGAGTCCTGGCTCGGGTTCGAGCTCGGCACCACCGCCCTCTGGTACCACCCCACCATCGAGGCCCTCGCCGCCCACATCGCCGAGGAGAGCCAGAAGCACACCGCCGCGGCCTGAGGCCGCTCCCGCGATTCCCGGCGGGAGCGCCCTCGGCCGCCCGACGCGCCGGCCGCCGCCCGCCCGATCCCGGGCAGGGCCCACGAGGCGTGAGGCCCGAACCGCAACCCCGGTCCGGCTGCCCCGCCGACAGCGGCCACCACATCCGCGCCGAACCGGCCCACCCTGCCGACGGCCGCTGCCCGCAACGCGAGAGCAGCCGGTCCGTCCGTCTTCCGAGGGCCGCTCCCCGCCCCGCCTTCCGGACCCCCCTCGCCTTCGCGCCGGCGGCCGGGGCGACGCGCCCCGAAGTCCCTGTTCGCCCAGATCCAGAGAGACTTGCCGTGAACTCTTCGCAGGAATCCGACCTCGACCGTCGGCTCGCCCGGGACCCCATCGCCATCGTCGGCCTCTCCGCGCTCTACCCCAAGTCCAGCAACGTGCGGGACTTCTGGGCGAACGTCGTATCGGCCGCCGACTGCATCGACGACGTGCCCGCGGGCCACTGGGACGTGGACGAGCACTACGACCCCGACCCCACGGTGCCGGACAAGACGTACTCCAAGCGCGGTGGCTTCATCCCCGACGTCCCCTTCAACCCGCTGGAGTTCGGCCTCCCGCCGAACACGCTGGAGGTGACCGACGTCCTCCAGCTGCTCAGCCTGGTGGTCGCCCGCGACCTGCTCAAGGACGCCGGCGCCGAGCAGCCCTGGTACGACGCGTCCCGCACCGGCGTCGTCCTCGGCATCACCGGCGCCAACCAGCTCACCCAGCCGCTGACCGCCCGCCTCCAGAGCCCGGTGCTCAAGGAGGTCGTCCGCAGCTGCGGCCTGTCCGACCGGGACGCCGAGGAGATCGTCGCCAAGTTCCGTCTGGCGTACGCCCCTTGGGAGGAGAACTCGTTCCCGGGCATGCTGGGGAACGTGGTGGCGGGCCGGGTCGCCAACCGGCTCGACCTCGGCGGCATCAACATGACGATCGACGCCGCCTGCGCCAGCTCCCTCGGCGCGGTCCGCACCGCCGTCAGCGAGCTGCTCGAAGGGCGCTCCGACACCATGCTGGTGGGCGGCTGCGACGCCGAGAACACCATCTTCATGTACCTCTGCTTCAGCAAGACGCCCGCCCTGTCGAAGTCCGGGCAGATCCGCCCGTTCGACAAGGACGCCGACGGCACCCTGATCGGCGAGGGCATCGGGATGCTCGCGCTGCGCCGGCTCTCCGACGCCGAGCGCGACGGCAATCGGATCTACGCGGTGCTGCGGGGCATGGGCACCTCCAGCGACGGCCGCTTCAAGTCCATCTACGCCCCCCGCAAGGAGGGCCAGATCGTCGCGCTGCGCCGCGCGTACGAGGACGCCGACTGCTCGCCCTCCAGCATCGAGCTGTTCGAGGCGCACGGCACCGGCACCGCCGTCGGGGACGCCACCGAGCTGAGCGCGCTGTCCGCGGTCGTCTCCGAGGGCAACGACGACCGGCAGTACGCGGCCGTGGGCAGCGTCAAGTCCCAGATCGGGCACACCAAGGCGGCTGCCGGAGCGGCGGGCCTGATCAAGCTGGCGCTCTCGCTGCACCACAAGGTCCTGCCTCCCACCATCAACGTGTCCGAGCCCAACCCCGCGATCGACTTCACCTCCGGGCCGTTCTACGTGAACACCGAGGCCCGCCCGTGGATCCGCGACCCGGAACGCCCCAAGCGCCGGGCCGCGATCTCCTCGTTCGGCTTCGGCGGCACCAACTTCCACATGGTCCTGGAGGAGCACGGCGACGGCGACGACCTGAAGGTCTCCTTCCCCGTCGCCGCGGTCCACCTGTGGCACGCGCCGGACACGGCCGCGCTGACCGGACTGCTCGCCGCGGGCGCGCCCGCGACCGGCGGACCGGCACCCGAGGGCCATGCCCGTATCGCGCTCGTCGCCCGTACGGAGGACGAGCTGGCCGCCCTGCGGGAGCTGGCCCTCGGCGAACTGCGAACCCGTGGCGACGCCGACGCCTGGTCACACCCCAAGGGCGTGCACTACCGGCGCAGCGCCGCGCGGACCGGCAAGGTCGGCGCGCTCTTCGCGGGCCAGGGCAGCCAGTACACGAACCTCGGCAGCACCGCCGTCCTGGCGGTGCCCCCGCTGCGGGCCGCCTTCGACCGGGCCAACGTCCTGGTCCCCGGCGAGGCGCCGCTGTCCCGGGTCGCCTTCCCGCCGCCGCTGTTCGGGGCCGATGTCCGTGCCGCGCAGGAGACCGCGCTCCGGGCGACCGCGTACGCGCAGCCGGCCATCGGGGCCCTGTCCGCCGGCCAGTTCCGCTACCTGGGCGAACTGGGCCTCGCCCCCGAGGGGTTCCTCGGCCACAGCTTCGGCGAACTGACCGCGCTGTGGGCCTCGGGCGCACTCGACGACGACGCCTTCTTCACGCTCGCCCGCGCCCGGGGCAGGGCCATGGCACCGCCGTCGGACCCCGGGTTCGACGCCGGGGCGATGGCCGCGGTCTCCGCCCCGGAGGAGCGGGTGGCCGAGCTGCTCGCCGACCGGACCGATGTGATCGTCTGCAACCGCAACGCCCTCGACCAGATCGTCGTCGGCGGCCCCACGGACGAGATCGACCGACTGGTCGCCGCCGCGAAGGAGGCGGGCCTGCGGGCGAGCCGGCTGCCGGTCTCCGCGGCCTTTCACACCCCGTTCGTCGGCCATGCGCTCACGGCGTTCCGCGCCGACGTCGAGCACGTCGGGATCGGCCGTCCGAACGGCACGGTCTTCGCCAACACCCAGGGCGCGAGCTACGGCGGGGACGTCGCCGCCAACCGCGAGGTCCTGGCCGGACAGCTCGTCCGCCCGGTCGACTTCGCCGCCCGCGTGGAGGAGATGTACGCGGCCGGGTTCCGCGTCTTCGTGGAGTTCGGGCCCAAGAACATCCTCACCCAGCTGGTACGCCGCATCCTCGGCGACCGGGAGCACTGGGCGGTCGCCCTGGACGCCGGGCCGGGCCGCGACGCGGACGTCGCGCTCAAGCAGGCCGTCGCACAACTCGCCGTGCTGGGCGTGCCGTTGGAGACGGCCGACCGCTACGTCGCCGCAGCGCCGGTGGCGGAGCCCGTCAAGGGCATGTCCATCCTGCTGAACGGCATCAACTACGTCTCGCCCGAGCGCCGGGCCGCGTACCGCGAGGCGATCGACAACGGCTACCGGATCGCCTCGCCCGTCGTGCCGTCGGTGGCTCCGGCCCCGGCCAATCCCTCGACCCCGGCGCCGGCCCGGCCCTCGGCTCCGGCTCCCCGCCCCGCCGTACTGCCCGCCCCGGCCGCCGTCGCCCCGGCTCCCGTCGCCCCGGCCGCCACGGCCACGGCCCTGCGCCCCGCGGCGGTCGCGGCCCCGGCCCTGCCCGCTCCCGTGCCCGTACCCACCGCCTTGGAGACACCTCACGTGGACAGTGATCGCCTGGCCGGTCTGGTGGCCGACCACCTCGCCCTGCACGACGACTACCTCAACGGCCAGTTGCAGAGCGCGGAGCGGTTGGCCGGGCTGCTGGAGCGGGCCGCCGTCCAGGGCCAGGTCGATCAGGTGCTGGCCGGTGTGAACGCCGTCAAGGAACACGGCCTGGACATCGGCCGCAGCCACCTGCGGGCCAACGAGATCCTGCGCGACCTGGCAGGCCTGGAGTTCGGGGCCGCGCCCGCCGCGGGAACCCGTCCGGCCGCGCCGCAGGCCCTGCGGGCCCCGTCGCCCCTGCCCGCCCCGCGGGCTGCGGCCCCCGCGCAGATCGCCCCGGCTCCGGCCGCCGCGCCGCAGCCCCTGCCGGCGGCTCCCGCACCGGAGCCCCTCGCGCCCCCGGTGGCTCCCGCACCGGCCGCGGCATCCGCGACTCCGGCAGCACCCGCACCCGCGGGCCTGGACGCCGCGACCGTACAGACCGCGCTCCTCGACGTCGTCGCACTCAAAACCGGCTACCCCGCCGACATGCTCGAACTCGACATGGACATAGAAGCCGACCTCGGCATCGACTCCATCAAACGCGTCGAAATCATGGGCATCCTCCAAGAACGCTTCGCCGGAGCCATCACCGCAGGCCCCGAACAACTCGCAGAACTCCGCACCCTCCGACAGATCGTCGAATTCACCAGCACCACCACCCCCACAGCCCCCACCCCGGCCACAGCACCCGCCCCCACACCCGCGGGCCTCGACGCCGCGACCGTACAGACCGCACTCCTCGACGTCGTCGCACTCAAAACCGGCTACCCCGCCGACATGCTCGAACTCGACATGGACATAGAAGCCGACCTCGGCATCGACTCCATCAAACGC
>NZ_JBIWLQ010000033.1:0-2729 GCF_044766265.1 Streptomyces sp. NPDC102283 | reverse complement strand
GGCATCCTCCAAGAACGCTTCGCCGGAGCCATCACCGCAGGCCCCGAACAACTCGCAGAACTCCGCACCCTCCGACAGATCGTCGAATTCACCAGCGGGGTGGTGCCGACCGCCACGGCCGACAGCTCCGCCGCGGACGCCCCCGCCCCCGCACCGGCCGGCCGGGACGCCGCCGCCGACGACGCACCCGCCGGCGGCGGGATCGGGCGGGCCCAGGCCGCGCTCGTCGCTCTGCCCACCCCCGACCTGCTGGCCGGCTGCTTCGCCGAGGGTTCGGGCGCGCTCGTCGTCGACGACGGCTCCGAACTCGCGCCGGCGCTCGCGCAGCGCCTGATCGGGTCCGGACGCCATGTGCACGTCCTGCGGCTGCCCGGAGTCGCCCAGCGCATCACCGGGGTCAAGGACCACGCGCTGTCCGGCTGGGGCGTGACCGAACTGGCCGAGCGGATGGAGCTCATCCTCGCCGACCGGGTCAGCGTCGTCCTCGATCTGACCGCCGCCCGTGCGGGCGAGTGGTCCGACGGAGTACGGCGGCTCACGCACACCCTGCTGGTCGCCAAGCACGCCGTCGCACCGCTGACGGCCGCCGCCGCCTCCGGCCGCGCCGCCTTCGTCACGGTCACCCGGCTCGACGGCGCCTTCGGGCTCGGCGGGGTGTCCGAGGAGCTGGTCCCCGCCGGCGGCCCCGGCGGACTCGTCAAGACCCTGGCCGTCGAGGCCCCCGAACTGTTCTGCCGGGCGGTCGACCTCGCCCCGGCCCTCAGCCCGGAGGCCGGAGCCGAACTCCTCCTCCCGGAGCTGAGCGACGCCGTCACCGAGACGGTCCAGGTCGGCCTCGACGGCAGCCGTCGTATCGGTCTGACGCTCGGCGAGGAACCGCTGACCACCTCCGACCCGGCGACCGCACCCGTCCTCGGCGGCGACGACCTCCTCGTCGTGACCGGCGGCGGGCGCGGCATCACCGCCGCGTGCGTGGTCGAGCTGGCGCGGCGGTACCGGCCGGGCCTGCTGCTCCTGGGCCGCACCCCGCTGGAGGACGAGCCGGACTGGGCGCAGGGCGTGGACACCCCGGCGCTCAAGGCCGCCGCGGCCGCCCGGCTGAAGGCCACGGGTGAGAAGCCGACCCCCAAGCGCGTCGAGCAGCTCTACCGGGACGTCGTCGGCGCCCGGGAGATCCGCGCCACCCTCGCCGAGGTGAGCGCCGCGGGCAGCCGGGTGGAGTACCTGGCCGTCGACATCACGGACCCGGCGGCCACCGCCGCCGCCCTCGCCCCTCACCGGGACCGCGTCACCGGTCTGGTGCACGGCGCGGGCGTCCTCGCCGACCAGCTGATCGCCAACAAGAAGGCGTCCGAGGTCGAGCGGGTCTTCGCCCCGAAGCTCGCCGGGCTGCGCGCGGTCACCGCCGCGCTGGACGCCGACGCCCTGCGCCACCTCGTGCTGTTCTCCTCGGTCGCCGGGTTCTTCGGCAACCGGGGCCAGTCGGACTACGCGATGGCCAACGAGGTGCTCAACGCCTGGGCCTCCTCCTGGAAGCAGCGCCACCCCTCGGCCCACGTCACCTCCATCAACTGGGGTGCCTGGGACAGCGGCATGGTCTCCCCGGAGGTCAAGGCGGTCTTCCGGGAGCGGGGCATCACCCTGATCCCGCTGGACACCGGCGCCCGGCTCTTCGCCGAGCAGTTCGCCGCCGACCGGGCCGGTGACGTGGTCACGGTCCTCGGCCCGACGTCCCCCCTCTCGACCCCCGAGCGGACCGTCGCCGCCGTCACCCGCGTGGAGCGGCCGCTGGCCGCTCTGGAGGGCGAGCCGATCGTCGCCGACCACGTCATCGGGGACGCGCCGGTGCTCCCGGCCGTCGTCGCCCTCGGCTGGATGATCGGCGCGGCGGAGCGGGTGCACGGCGCCGAGATCCGCCAGGTGCGGGACTTCTCCGTACACAAGGGCATCGTCTTCGACGGCTCCCAGCCCGAGGCACTCGGCCTCGAACTGGCCGTCGACGACGACGCGGTGCGCGGAGCCGTCCGGTCCGTGGACGACCGGGGCGCCGTCCGCCCGCACTACGGAGCCGTGCTCGACTTCCGGGCCACGCTCGCCCCGGTCTTCCCCGGCGCGCTGCCGGCGCTCGGCGGCGGCCGGCCGGCCGACGCGCTCTACGGCGACGGCACCCTCTTCCACGGACCCTCGCTGCGCGGAGTGCGCCGGGTGCTCACCGAGGACGAGGGCGCCCAGCGGCTGGTCCTGGAGTGCGAGCTGACCGAACACCGCACGGCGGGAGGGGCGTTCGCGGGCAGCCGGTTCGCGCCCGGCACGGCGGACCTGCTGCTCCAGGCGGGCCTGGTCTGGGTCCGGCTCTTCCGCGGCACCGCCGGACTGCCCCTGTCGGTGGGCCGCGCCGATCTGCACCGCGCGCTGCCCGACGGCGAGCCCTTCCTGGTCGTGGTCGAGCCCGGCTCCGCCCCCCAGGGCTCCGGCGCCTCGCTCACCATCACCGCGTGCACCCCGGGCGGAGAGGTGATCACCCGGTTCGAGGACGTGTCCGTGGTCTCCGCACCGCAGTTGGCGGCCAAGTTCATCAGCGGCTGACTCCCCTTCGTACCCGACGCAAGCGATCGGGTCGGGCCCGGCGGGGCCCCCCCCCCCCGCCCGGGCCGCCCCCCCCCCCCCCACCGGCCCCCGCCCCCGCCCCGGCCCCCGCCCCCCACGGGGGGGCCCCACCCCGGGGGCCC
>NZ_JBIWLQ010000032.1:0-60322 GCF_044766265.1 Streptomyces sp. NPDC102283 | reverse complement strand
TCGACGAAGTACGGATCCGTCGACAGCTTGAAGGTCTCCGAACGGTGCGGCTGCAGACCGAACGCCCGCCAGACCCGTGACACCGTCGACTGCGACAGACCCGTCTGCTTCGCCATCGACCGTGTCGACCAGTGCGTCGCATTCTTCGGGGCGGACTCCAGGGTCTTGGCGACCAGCGCGGCCACCTGTTCGTCGGTGACCGACCTGGGACCGCCCGAGCGGGGCATGTCGCCCAGGCCGGCGATCCGGTGCTCGACGAACCTCGCCCGCCAGCGGCCCACCGCATGCGGAGTCGAGCCGAGCCGGGCCGCGACGTCCTTGTTCGAAGCACCCTCCGCGCAAGCCAGGATGATCCGGCACCTCAGAGCCCATGCCTGCGGCGTGGAGCGACGCCGCACCCATCCCTCGAGCGCAGCCCGTTCCTCGTCGGACAGGATCAACTCGGCCTTCGGCCGCCCAGTACGCGCCACAGACCAAGCCTATACATCTGAACAGAATTCCTGACTCAGAAGACTAAAGGCCGTTGCAGAAGGAGGTTGAAGGTCGTGGAGCACTTCACAGTCGGCGTCACGAGCACTCCCAGAAGCGGGCAAGTTGACGCCCCTGTGAGAACTCGGATCATGGCGGATATTCGTCGTTCATCCAGTTTTGCAACAGCCTTTAGTTGCGGTAGAGAGTAGCGCTGGGATGGATCATGGCCCTGGCTGAGGGCCCCCGGCTGAGCGCGGTGCGCCGGAAGAGTGAATTCTCCCGCAGATCTTATTGCGAGTGGCTTGCAATAAGGCGGGTGTGCCCCTTTCGGCCCAGTGGTCGGCGCCTGTGTCGTCGCGGATTTTCCTGGGGTGTCGTTCGGCTGCATCACCGCTCCCACCGGCCTGTTCACCCTTCGTGAACCGCGTGCCCGACCTGGGAGTCCGGTCGCAGTGTGTACGGGCCGGGGTTTCGGCGTGCTTGTCTACGGCTGCGCAGTCTTTGGGAGCAGACGGGCCCGCGTTTCGAGCCGCCCCGTCGATCGGCCCTTTCCTGCCTGACCGCTCGGTTCGCAATCTCCCGCCGCGGCGCCGAACGCCGTCCCCATCAGCCCACCCCGCGCTTCCGCATGCCCCGACGCATGCCTGGCAGGGATCAGCAGACAGAAGGAATGCCGTGAAGGTTTCACAGGCCAGGCCCCGTTCGCGTCGCGTCCTGGACCGGTCCCTGCTCGTGCTCGGTGCCACCACGCTGGCCGCAGGACTGGGAGCGATGACCCTCGCCCCGGGTCTCAGCGCGGCCTCCAGCCACCGTGAGGCGCCCTTGATCGCCGGGGACCCGCGGGCGGACAACACCGACGTGTACGCGTTCACCAGCCCCGACAAGGCCGACACCGTCACCATGGTGGCGAACTGGATCCCGATGGAGGAGCCCAACGGCGGCCCGAACTTCTACGCGTTCGGCGACGACCTGCGCTACAACATCAAGATCGACAACAGCGGTGACGGTGTCGCCGACGTCACCTACAGCTGGTGCTTCCGCAGCAGCTACCGCGATGACGCGAACCAGTTCCTCTACAACACCGGCCAGGTCACCTCGCTGAACGACCCGGACCTGAACTTCCGCCAGGTCTACGACCTGGTCGTCACGACCGGAGGGAAGAGCCGGACTCTTCTGTCGGGCGTGCCCGCGGCCCCGTCCCGCACGGGCCAGGCGTCGATGCCCGACTACGCGGCCCTGCGCAAGCAGGCGACCTTCGGTCTGCCGGGCGGCGGCAAGACGTACACGGGGCAGGCCGAGGACCCGTTCTTCGCCGACCTGCGCGTCTTCGACCTCCTGTACGGCGGCGACCTGAGCGAGCGGGGGCAGGACACCCTGGCCGGCTACAACGTCAACACCATCGCCATCCAGGTCCCCAAGAAGCAGCTCGCCCTCCGGGGCAACTCCTCCCGCAACCCGGTGATCGGCGTGTGGTCGACCACCGATCGCGCGGGCGTCACCGTCGCCGACTCCCGCGACCAGAAGGGCACGGGCGGCGCGAAGCAGTGGAAGCAGGTATCCCGCCTCGGGAACCCGCTGGTCAACGAGGTCGTCGTCCCGCTGAAGTTCAAGGACGCCTTCAACACCCTCAACCCCAGCCAGGACCGCACCGTCCAGCCCGTCGTCGACAAGGTGCTCGACCCGATCCTGCCCAAGCTCATCCAGCAGGTCTACGGCATCCCGGCCCCGCCGACCCCTCGCAAGGACCTCTTCGAGATCTACCTGACCGGTATCTGCAAGGTCTGCGGTCCGATCAAGGCCGACCTCAACGCGCACCGCCTCAACAAGGACGCGTCGCTCAGGAAGATCGTCCCGGCGGAGGAGCTGCGCCTGAACATGGCGGTACCGCCCACCGCCAAGCCTCAGCGCCTCGGCGTCCTCGCGGGCGACCTGGCCGGCTTCCCGAACGGGCGACGCCTCGCCGACGACGTCATCGACATCTCGCTCCAGGCCGTCGAGGGCGCCGCCCAGACCGGCGTTCTCGTCCCCGAACTCGCGGACGGCGACAAGGTGAACGCCAACGAGGTCCCGTTCGGCGCCTCGTTCCCCTACGTCGCGCTGCCGCACACCAAGAACGTCAACCGCGGCCCCGGCGCGGCAGGCCGCACCGCCGAGCAGTCCTCCATGGAGAACACCGCGGCGACCCCCGAGACGAAGACCACCCAAGCCGCCGCGCTCGCCGGCGCCGGCGCGCTCCTTCTCGGCGTCGGCGGCTTCCGTCTCCGCCGCCGCGGCAAGGACAGCTGACCGGCCGCAGCAGAACACGGATCGAGGCCACGAAGGTGTTCGGGCCGGGGAGCACCACCCCGGCCCGGGCATCGTCGAATCATGGGGAGGACCTTTCGTTGCACCCGGACCACACCGCACCCACGTCCACGCCACCGCCGGCCCCCTCCCGAGGCGGCAGGCGGCTGCGAAGCATCGTGGTCACCCTGGCTCTGGGCGCGACGATGTTCGCCGTCGGCGCGGTCATACTGACACCCGGCGGGAGCACCGCTCCCAGTACGGCTGGCATCGGCCAGCCGGGTGGGGCGCCCCGTGGGTCGGTCGAGGCGCTCCAGGCCCGGGTGACCCGTCTGCCGAAGGATCCCGGCGGCTGGGCCGCCCTGGGGATGGCCTATGTCCAGCAGGCGCGCAGCACCGCCGACCCGGCCACCTACGACCGGGCCGAGAAGGCGCTGCGTACCTCTCTCTCGGTACAAAGCGTGGACAACACGGACGCGGAGACCGCCATGGGCGCCCTGGCCGCGGCACGCCACGACTTCCCCACCGCGCTGCGCTGGGCTCGCAAGGCCACCACCAGCGGGCCCTACAGTTCCTCCGCCTACGGAGTCCTCGCCGACGCACACACCCAACTCGGCCACTACGAAGAAGCCGACGAGGCCGTCCAGAAGATGACGGATCTACGCCCGGACGCCGCCTCCCTCGCCCGCGCCTCCTACGCCTTCGAGCTCAAGGGGAACACCGACCGGGCCCGCGCCCTGATGCAACGGTCTCTGGCGGCAGCGGCCACCCCGGCCGACAAGTCGTTCGCCCACAGTGTTCTGGCAGCCCTTGACCTCCAGGATGCGAACCCCCGCCAGGCCCTGGTCAGGACGCAGAACGCGCTCAGGACCGCCCCGACGGATTCGGCCCTCCTGGAGACCCGGGCCCGCGCCTACCTGGCTCTGGGCGACACCACCCGGGCCGTCGCCGACTACCGGGCGGCCGTCGCGATCGCGCCCCTGCCGCACTACCTGTTGGGCCTGGGCGAACTCGAACAGTCCCTGGGCCACCGTGAACGGGCCAAGGAGAGCTACGGCCTCCTGCGCGCGCAGGACCGTATCCGGGAAGCCGCCAACGACCCGGCGGACACCGACGCGATCCTCTTCGAAGCCGATCACGGCAACCCGCGACGCGCTGTCACCCTGGCCGAGGAGACCCTCCGCAACCGCCCCTTCGTCGCCGTCCACGACGCCTACGCCTGGGCCCTGCACCGGGCCGGCCGGGACACCGAAGCCCTCGTCCAGGCCGACAAAGCCCTTGCCCAGGGCACCCGCAGCGCGCTCTTCCGCTACCACCGCGCCGCCATCCACCACGCCCTCGGCGACCCCGGCGCGGCCCGCCGCGACCTGACCGAAGCGCTGCGCGAGCCGGGCTTCCACCCCCTGCACGCCAACACCGCCCGCGACCTGCTCCAGCGAATCGACACCACACCATGAACCACACCCTGCGCCGAGCCCTCACCACCCTGGCCGCCGGCGCCCTCGTCGCCGTCGCGAGCGTGGCGTCCGCCCCCGCCGCCACCGCCCACCCCCTGGGCAACTTCAGCGTCAACTACCACACCGGCCTCGTCCTTCGCCCCGACCGGATCGACGCCCACGTCGTGGTCGACCATGCGGAGATCTCAGCCCTCCAGGAACGCTCCGCCATCGACACCGATCACAACGGCAGGGTCAGCGACAACGAATCGCGCGTCCACGCCGAGAAGACCTGCTCGGACCTGAGCGGACAGCTCCACCTGAGCGTGGGCGGTACCCAGGCGGACTGGAGGCGGTCCTCGGCCACCCTGGTGTACGAGAACGGGGAAGCGGGCCTCAAGACCAGCCGCCTCACCTGCTCGCTGACCAGCCCGGCCGACCTCACCGAGCCCGCCGGCATCCGGGCCGAAACGGACTACGACACCAAGCGCGTCGGCTGGCACGAGATGACCGCGACCGGCCAGGGCGTCAGGATCACCCGGACCGACGTACCGGCAGCGTCCACCACCCGCGAACTGCGCCAGTACCCGCAGGACCCCCTCGCCTCCCCGCTGGACCAGCGCAAGGCAGAACTGCGCAGCGAACCCGGGCAGGGTGCGGGGGCCCTTCCGGCGATGGCGGCGGACCTTCCCGGCGCGGTTCTGGTCAGCGAGGCGCTCGCCAAGGTCACCGGGGCCTTCGACTCGCTCGTCGGCGCCCGCGAGATCACTCTGCCCGTGGGACTGCTGGCCCTGTTCCTGGCGCTCGTCCTCGGGGCGTCCCACGCGGCGATGCCCGGCCACGGCAAGACCATCATGGCCGCCTACCTGGCGGGCCGCCGCGGCACCCGGCGGGACGCCCTCACCGTCGGCGCCACCGTCACCCTCACCCACACCGCAGGCGTCCTCGTCCTCGGACTGGCCCTCCCGGTCTCCACTCATCTGGCGGGTGAGACCGTCCTGTTGTGGCTCGGTGCCGCTAGCGGCCTCCTCGTCACCAGCATCGGCCTCTGGCTCCTTCTGGGCGCGGTCCGGGGCAGGCCGCAACACAACCACCATCACCACGGCCACAGCCACAGCCACAGCCCCAGCCCCAGCCACAGCGGCGTCGGCCATCACCACAGCCACGACCACGACCACGGGCCCGGTCGTCCCCACCACCACGGGCCCGCCGTACCGGCCCCCGCGATCGACAGCGCGCCGGCCGAGGAGCTTCGGTCGAACCCCGCGGTCGTGACCCTCAGCCCGCCGGACCACGAGCACCACCTGTCAGGCACATCAAGGGCCCCTGAGAAGACCCGGCGTACGAGCAGGTCCGGCCTCATCGGTATGGGCATCGCCGGCGGTCTTGTCCCCAGCCCCTCCGCCCTCGTCGTACTCCTCGGCGCCGTCGCCCTCGGGCGTACGGCCTTCGGCGTCCTCCTCGTCATCGGCTACGGACTCGGCATGGCCGCCACCCTCACCCTCGCCGGACTCCTTCTCGTCCGCTTGCGCGAAAGGATCGAGAACCACGACCGGGCCCGGACCCTCCGCCACAACACCCTGCTCAGGAAGCTGGCACGGACCGGCCCCGTCATCACCTCACTCCTCGTCATCGCCGTCGGCCTCGGCCTGACCCTGCGCGCGGCCGCTGGCAACGGCTGACTTCCGCCTTGCACCTGGCGAACCAAGCGTCCGCGCCCGGAGCATCAGCATGCGGCGGGTTTTCCTCGGGTACTCATGGAAGGTCTGCTCACCATGAGCTGAGCGGAGGCGGTGGGGTTGATGTGAACGCTAGGCACGGGCTTCTGGTGCTGATGGGCTCCGGCGAGACGAGCCCGACCATGGTCACACTGCATCGGGAGGTCACTGCCCACCTTTCCCGCGCAGCCGACGCGGTGATCTTGGAGACGCCGTACGGCTTTCAGGTCAACCGCGACGACATCTCCACCCGCGCCAGGGAGTACTTCCGTCGCTCGGTGAGCCTCGCGACCGCGGTCGCTCCGGACGCTGAGATCGACGGCCCCTCGGGCGAGGGCGGCGCGGACAAGGTTCGCGACCGAGTCCGCAGGGCGGAGTGGGTCTTCGCCGGTCCCGGCAGCCCGTCGTACGCGCTGGGCCGCTGGAACACCATGCGCCTCGGAGAGATTCTCCGCGAGCGAGTGAGCCGCGGGTACGGCGTGACGGTCATGGCTTCCGCGGCGGCATGCACGGTGGGATTCGCGGCGCTGCCCGTCTACGAGATCTACAAGGCCGGACATCCCCCCGAGTGGCTCCCCGGGCTGGACCTGATGAGCACGCTCGGACTACGGGTAGCGGTGATCCCGCACTACGACAACACCGAGGGCGGCACGCACGACACGCGACTCTGCTACCTGGGCGAACCCCGCCTCATCGCTCTGGAAGAGAGACTGCCTGACGACAGTGCCGTCCTCGGCATCGACGAGCACACAGCCGTCATCGTCGATCTCGATACCTCGCTAGTACGGGTGTGGGGTCGGGGCACCATGACGATCCGGCGTAAGGGAATCAGCACCCCGGTGTTCGGCGGCACCACGCTGCCCTTGGAGCAGTTGCGTGGCCTGGTGAGAGGCACACCATCCGCAGCGGTCCCCCCGTCTCGTCGGTCCCCCGAGGACGCCGGCGACGTCGCGCACCGGTCCGGGGACGACGCAGCCACGCTCCAAGAAGCTTTTGCTGCGGCCGAGTTGAGATTCAGCGCCGCCCAAAAGGCGAGGGACGCCGCGAGAATGGCCGACGTTGCGGTGGAGCTGGAGTCGGTGATCGCGGCCTGGAGCGCCGACATGGAGGAAGACCTGGGTGGGGAAGGGGCCCGCACGGTTCTGCATGGCATGATCCGGCGTCTCGCAGGAGCCGCCGGACGGGGTCTGTGCGAACCGGAGCGCACACTCGGGCGGATCGTGACCCCTCTGCTGGAGCTCCGTACGAGGCTTCGCACGGGGGGGCCTACGAGCTGGCCGATGTGGTGCGCGAGGCCGTGGCAGCCGGTGGCGTCCAGGTCCGCGACTCAGCACAGGGCAGCGAGTGACGGTGGGAAGGGGAAGTCGACGACCAGCAGGCCGGTTCCCGTGCGGAAACGCAGAAGATGCGACCCTTTTCGACTGAATTGCGCATCTGCGTATGGTTTGCAATAAGATCATCGAAGGACGCCTCCCCTCTGGGGTCACCGCCGACGATGGAGCCGTGCACCATGCCGCTCACCCCGCCCGAAGCGCCCGATGCGCCGCCGGTCGCTGTCGAGGTGGTGCTGCTGCGGCACGATTCGGCCGAGGGCTTCACCTACCGCCGACTCGTCACGGCGCTGGGCAGGGGAATGAACCCGGACCGGGCAGCGAGGAGTCTCGCGCTTCTGAACGGAGACGACGACACGCATGTGGTGCACTCGACCAGCTGGCGCGCCACCCGCCAGGGCAGGATCACCCTGACCTATGTCGTCCACCCGGACCCCACCCCTGACCGCCCTGGCACTCCACTACTTGAACCGCACGTGATCGCACACTCCCCCCGGCCGGGCCACCCGACGCCTCCGAGCCTGGAGATGGACCACGTCGTGGCACACGCCGTACGGCACCTTGCGTTCCTCGAAGGCGCCGCCCCCGCCATCGCCGCGCATCTCGCCACGCATCCCGAACTCGTGCGCTCGCTGCGCTCCCTGCCCTCGACAGCCGCCGGAGAAATCCAGTACGCCTGACTCACGCCACTTCGAGCGCATCCGGCCACGGCGGGCCGGAAGGCAGGTGCGTCTCCATTCAGCTCAGCCGCCGTTGCGGTGCCGTCTGCCTCATGGTGACCTGAAGTCGACCCAGAGTCACATGATGGGATTGTTTCCGCACCGATCGTCACTCAGAGCGACTTCGTGCGGTCCCGTGGCCTTGGAAGCTTCAGCTCCCAGCCGCCCCACCTGGACTTTCCGGAGGGCAAGCGGCTCTCACCGGAAACGGACCCTCATGCACTCTCCCCGCATGCTCCGACGACGCCCCGCTTCCCGCCGGGCCGAGCGCACCCTCGCCGCCACCGGCGCGCTGGCCCTGCTGACCGCCGCAGCGGTCACCGGCCTCACTCCCGCCTCCAGCTCGGCCTCCAGCCACCGCGAAGCGCCGCTGATCGCCGGAGACCCGAGGGCCGACAACACCGATGTCTACGCCTTCACCAGTCCGGACAAGCCCGACACCGTCACCCTGGTGGCGAACTGGCTCCCGTTCCAGGAGCCCAACGGCGGTCCGAACTTCTACCCGTTCGCCGAGGACGCCCGCTACAACATCAAGATCGACGCGGACGGCAACGGCAAGCCGGACACGACGTACACGTGGGAGTTCACCGACCACGTCCGCGACGACGCCGACCAGTTCCTCTACAACACCGGTGTCGTGAAGTCGGTCAACGACGAGACCCTGAACTTCCGGCAGACCTACAGCCTGAAGGTCACCGACAGCAGCGGGAACACCAAGACGCTCCTGAAGGACTCCCCGGTCGCGCCCTCGAACGTCGGCAAGGCGTCGATGCCCGACTACGCCTCCCTGCGCAAGGAGGCAGTGGTTCCGCTGCCGGACGGCGGGACGACCTTCGCCGGCCAGGCGTCCGACCCGTTCTTCCTGGACCTGCGGATCTTCGACCTCCTGTACGGGGGCGACCTCTCGGAGACCGGCCACAACACGCTGGCCGGCTACAACATCAACACCCTCGCCGTCCAGGTGCCCAAGTCGACGCTGGCGCTCAAGGGCGACGCGAAGCGCAACCCCGTCATCGGTGTGTGGTCCACCACGGACCGTAGAGGAGCCGACGTCACGGGCGCCGCCGGCAAGGACAGCGAGGACGCGAAGGCGACCGGGGCCCGGGGTGCGCGTGCCAAGGACGGGAACACCGACGAGTGGCGGCAGGTCTCCCGTCTGGGCAACCCGCTCGTCAACGAGGTCGTCGTACCGCTGAAGTACAAGGACGCCTTCAACGCGCTCAGCCCGGAGAAGGACGCCACGATCGCCCCGGTCGTCGACAAGGTCAAGGACCCCATCGTCCCCAAGCTCATCCAGAACATCTACAAGGTCCCCGCCCCCGCCACCCCGCGCAACGACCTCGTCGAGATCTTCCTCACCGGGATCTGCAAGGAGTGCGGTCCGATCAAGGCGGACCTCAACTCGCAGCGCCTCAACCAGGACGTCGACAAGGCCGCGGTCGTTCCCGCGGAAATGCTGCGCCTGAACATGGCCGTCCCGCCGGCCGCCAAGCCCAACCGCCTCGGCGTCCTGGGCAAGGACCTGGCCGGCTTCCCCAACGGCCGCCGGCTCAACGACGACGTCGTCGACATCGAGCTCCAGGCCCTCGAAGGCGCCGCCCAGACCGGGAAGATCGTGCCCGCCCTGGCAGCCGGCGACGCCGTCGACACGCCCTACCGCGAGCCCGGTGACACCTTCCCCTACGTCGCGCTGCCCAACACCGCGGCCGTCAACCAGGCCGACTCGCTCCACCCCGACGGCGGCGTCGGCGCCGGCCTCGGCGGCCTCGCCTCCGGCGACGGATTCCCCGTCGCACCCGTCACCGCCCTGGGCGGCGGGGCACTCCTGGCCGTGGCCGGAGTGCTGGCCCTGCGCCGACGACGCGGCGCCGGCCAGGCATGAACAGCCCGTACCTCCCCGGTCGCCCGATCCGCCGTCGGCGGGTCGGGCGACCGGCCCGTGCCACCACCACCACCCGCCGCCCACGACTGCGGCGAATACCCGGCAGGCGGGGAACCGCTGGAACGATCGCCATAGCCGTCGGGGCAGCACTGGCCTGCATCGGCTTCTCCACTCTGAGCACCGGCTCCGGACAGGTACCAAAACTGATGGACAGAGGCAGCCTGCCCGTTCACCCGGGATCCGGCCAAGCCATGACATCCGGCGACCTGACGCCCGCACCACCGGTCCGCATCCGCATACCTACCATCGGAATCGACCAGCCCCTGATCGGCCTGCGCGTCCAGCAGGACGGCCGTCTCGGCGTTCCCGACGAGCCCGAAAACATAGGGTGGTGGAGCGACGGTCCCCGCCCCGGTGGCCCCGGCGCGACGGTCGTCGTCGGCCATGTCGACTCCGCCACAGGCCCCGGAGCCTTTCACGGACTCTCCACGATCGGCCCGGGCGACGAAGTGACTATGGTCCAGGAGGACCGGTCCACCATCACCTTCACCGTGCGGGCGCTGCGCCAGTACGGGAAGGACGCCATCCCCGACAGCCAGGTCTATGCGACCAGCGGACCACCCGCCCTGCACCTGATCACTTGCTCGGGCACCTACGACCGCAGCCGCCGCGAGTACCGGGACAACCTCGTCGTCTACGCCACCCTCGACAACGCGGGTGTGCCGAAGGGATGAACGCGAGCCCCGAGACCGGGACCTCCTACGGTCACCGATATCGATCGCTCGCGCACCTTCCAGACCGCGGTCTCGCGCTCTGCGACCGACCGCCCCGGACTGCTTCGCCGAGGGCCGTGTCCGCCGAAAGCAGGCGTCACGATCGTCATCGGGCATGACCCGCCCGGCTCCCCTGCTTGACGTCGGTGGTTTCGAGCAGTTCTGGAACGAGAGCTTCGACCGATTGGACGCCTACGTGCGGGACCTGAAGCAGACGAGTGAAGCGGAGTAGCTGATGAGCAGGACAGGACAAGGAACGCCGGCGCAGTCGGCGACAGCCGACCGTGAGACCGTCGTCTCCCAGATCATCGTCGCTCCTGGTGTTCGAGGCGTTCACCGACGTCCGACACCTGCCGCACTGGTGGGGGCCGGAGGGGTTCACCACCACCACGCGTGACCCCTGGGTGCTGCCGGGCGAGACCACGTTCCACTTCGTCAACGACGGCATCGAGTCCGCGCTCGAACAGGCCCGCGAGGCCGCCGGTGATCGCGACGTCCGCATCGCGGGCGGCGGCGCGACGATCGTGGAGTACGTGAACGCCAGCCCGATCGACGAGTTCTCCATCGCGCTGTCACCCGTGATCTTCGGCTCCGGAATCCGTCTGTTCGAGGGCGTGGACGCGGCCCGCGTGGCCCTGGAGCAGGTCCGCGCGGAGCCCTCCCCGAGGGTGACGAATCTGACCTACACCGTCCGGGAGCGGTGACCGCCCCGAACTCGGCACGCTCCCTCCGCGCTCAGCTGCCTGCGGACGGCCCAGCCCGCCCCGGCGGCGAAGACGGATGGCGATACGCGCTCACCTATTGGTGCGAGGAGCTGGCCCTGTACGCCGACACGGTGTCCGAAGTGCTGTCGCGAGTACCTGACTGAGCTGTACACCGGCGCCTCTACCGGCAGGTCCGAATGCTGATCACGGCGGTGGTGGAAGGAGCTGGTGTGGGGCGGGAAATTGGTGCCGGCCTCGCTGGCCGGCACCAAGCCCTCTGTGCTCAGCTCTGGTTCAGGGGCAGCGCGACGTCGGTGACCTGGTGGTTTCGGGGGAACTCTCCGATGCTCTCGGCCTGGCCGGTCAGGACGTTGACCTCGTAGAAGCGGTAAGCGCCGTTGACGCTCAGCGCCGCGAAGCCGTGGTTCGTGCGGGTCCGGTGGGAGAAGTAGATGTCGAATCCGGCGTTAGGGCCGGCGTTGACCCCGAGGTTCCCGGTGGGGACGAGGGTGCCGACGTTGGCGGGCGACTGGAGCGAGACCCGGTCGTTCGTCGCGTCGATGTCGAACAGCGAGGTCGCGGTGTCCGCGTTGAGGTCGTTGTTCGTGTAGGCCGCACCGGTCACGCCCTTGGCCGATGACGGGGGCGTCGTCGGGTTGGTCAGCGGGCCGTCGACGGTGGTGGTGAGCGGGGCGGCCGGGTCGTCGATG
This sequence comes from Streptomyces sp. NPDC102283, assembly GCF_044766265.1. Taxonomy (NCBI): domain Bacteria; kingdom Bacillati; phylum Actinomycetota; class Actinomycetes; order Kitasatosporales; family Streptomycetaceae; genus Streptomyces; species Streptomyces sp. NPDC102283. Next base: position 48,295 of record NZ_JBIWLQ010000032.1, on the reverse strand, counting down.
TTGTGGCGCAGGTTCTGGCCGGTGTCGCTGATGACGCGCAGCCGGTTCGCCGCCGGGTTGAAGTCGACTCCGAAGAAGTTGCCGGCCGGAGCCACGGTCAACTGCGAGACCTTGGTCGCCTTCGCGTTGCGGGTGTTCAGGGTGTAGATGCCGCCCTTGTCGCCGACCCCGTACAGCTTGGCGTTCTGCACGCGGAAGTCGATGCCGACCAGCTTGGTGTCCTTCTTCAGCCCACTGACCTTGCCCAGCTGCCAGGGCTCGGACGGCGCTCCGGTGCGGAACTCCACCAGCCGCTGACCGGAGGTCAGGCCGATCACCGCGAGCCCGTCGTCTCCTGCCTTCTGCTCCCGCGTGTCACCGGGCCCGCCCTGTACGGCCTGCGTGGGCAGCGGACCGGCCGCCCACGCGCCTGCCGATGCCGGCACAACCATGGACACCGCTGCGGTCAGGGCCGCGACGAGAACTGCTTTGCGCATCTGTGTCTCCTACGGGGTGCGACTCCCGACCATCGGGCGTCAACAGCGACAGGAACACGTACGCACCTGGGCCGCCCGTCGCACAGGCCCATCCAGCCCCAACCCCACGGGGAATGGCGACCGATACTCCAGCGGGCGGGGACAGGCCCACCGCGCCCTCGATGAAGCTCGCACGCAGGTTCGCGAGGTCTCGTCTGCCGTTGGGAGAGCGACCGCTCGCGGGCCACGGGAAGTGGCCCTGTTCCACTGTCCAAGGCGCGATCAAGTACGCCGACCCCCGGTACATCTGACACCTGGCTTCCATGCCCGGTGCCACCCCAACGCCATCGTCAAGGACTCCCCCGGTAGTCCCGCTCATGTCGCCGCCGCGGCCCCGGAAGTCAGCTCGGCGGTCGTTCAGGAGGCGATGATGCCCCATCCGGGCCCTTGGTCCTGCCGGCTGATGCGCGGGTTCGGTGTGGTGGTCATGGCCGGAGCGTACGCGCGGCGAACCACTGAGAACAGCCCCGGACACCTGCCTCACGCCGGACGGTTCAGCCGCTGCGGCGCGGCCGCAGCCGGGGTGATCGTGGTCAACCCTGCCGATTCGGCGGCTAGGCGTTGCAGGGCCCGTGCCCGGGATGCCTCGCTGGGGCGCACCTGCCCGCTCGGCGGCCACTTTGGTACAGAGCTCCTCGAGGGCCTGGCGGCCGTCTGCGAAGTTCTCCTCCGGTTCCCGGAGCCGTTCCCGGAGCTGCCGTTCGGCCGGCTTCTGGATCTTGGGGCGGGTGTGCTGCCGGGTGGTGGTCCAGGTGGCGCGGTGGGCGGCGATGACCTCGCGGTATCTTTCCGGCGGACCTGCCCGCTGCATCGGTGCGGCGGGCGCTGTCGGCTGCGGGACCGATTGGATGGCCGCCGTGGCGGGGCCGGCCTCTACGGGAGCGGGCGCCAGGACGTGCAGGGAGCGGATGTTCGCGCCCTGCACCCTCTCGTTGGCCGCCGCGATCAGCTTCGGTGCGCTGGGCCGTGACGCCGGATCGTCGCATAGAGCGGCCTCATGCGAAGTCGTCGGGGACGATACGCATCTTCTCCGCGATCCGGGCGAGGGCCTTCTGGTCGGCGGTACTGAGGGAGCCCAGGACCAGACTGCGTACCGCGCGCAGGTGCGTGGGTGCCGCCCGGTCCACGATGTCGAAGCCTGCGTCGGTGAGTTCGGCAAGGGTGTAACGCCCGTCGGCCGGGTCAGGGGTCCGGACGACCCAGCCGCGCTGCTCGCACCGTTTGATGACGTTGGACAGCCGGGAGAGCGACCCGCTGGCGAGGAAGGCGAGCTCCCCCATTCGCAGCTTCCGCTCCGGGGCCTCGGAGAGGTGGCTGAGCACGAGGTACTCGAACAAAGGTGATGCCGTGCTCTTCCCGCAACGGTGACTCCAGCTTCCCCGGCAGCAGCAGCACCAGCAAGATCGGAGTGACACCGAGCTGGTCCAGGGCGCGGGCCCGGTCACCGAGGTCGAGCTCACGGGGGATGTTCAGGCCCCTCGGTCAGAGGGTGTAGACGGGCGCCTCCATGCCAGCCCGGTGTCTTCGGGACTGGCACCCAGTGGCAGCAGCTCGGTCACCTCGTGACAGCCATGATCACGACGGCTGGGGTGCCTGCGCAGGGACAAACGTGGCCATCATGGCTGATTCCCATCTGATGCCACCGACGTGCCCATTCACAAGCAGTCGTGGAGGGTGGCTGTGAAGCCGGGCGGGGGCCCGTGTCCTGCTGCCCTTCGGCCGGCCTCACTTCGCACTGGATTTTCATCAGCATTGCGGCGTGCTTGGGCCGAATTCTCGGGGACGTACTGGATCCGAACCGCTACGGAAGACGATTCCGCGTCAGTGAGCGGTCGTCGCTGCTCCTCGATCGAGATCTGAGCCAGACTCTCAGGTCAACCCGCAGGTCAACCGGTCAAAGCCGGTCTGTGGAGCGGATCCCGGGGCGGTGCCGTAACTGGGGTGTCCTGGTGTACTTTCTGGCTTCTTTTGAGCGACTTTCGGGTCATCTTACGTAGCGGATCTTTTGGATGAATATTCTAAGCAGGAACCATTGGCCAACCCTTGAGCGGTGTAGTAATTACTCTGCGTTCGGCGCCGAGTTGCCTATCCATCTCGAAGGTCGGGCGTGAATCCCGCTTCTCTAGCAAGGATGGATTTCCTCGCATGGCAATCGCTATCCGCAAGACACTCGCTCTCACAGCTCTGGCGCTGACCGCTTCCTTCCTGCCGACTGCCGGGGCACAGGCCGTGGAAGCGGCTTCCCCGGCCCTGCGTGCTCCCGGGCTGTACTGTCTCGCGAATGCCTGGAACACCCCAAACGTGTCCACGAAGCCGTGTGACGCGAAGGACCAGGGCCAGCACTGGACCCTTTCGGGCCACCAGATTTCCCTGACCAACGCCCCGGCCTACTGCCTCGCCAACACCTGGAACGCCGCGGACGTCTCGGTGAAGCCGTGCGACCCCAAGGACCAGGGACAGTACTGGAATGTTTCGGGCCAGCAGATCGCCCTCACCTATGCGCCGGCCTACTGCTTCAGCAACGCGTGGAACACCCCGAACGTCTCGACCAAGCCGTGCGACGCGAAGGACCAGGGCCAGCACTGGGTGATCTTCAAGGACCAGATCAGCCTCGCTGCCGCCTGACCCCCGCTGCGCAAACGGCCTTCCCGGCCAGTCCTCGCAAGCAAGGGACCTGCACTCCCAGCCGGCAGAGGTCCCTACGACTTCTGACATCCCGCCCGTAGGTCGCCGCACCGGCCGAACCCCGACCTGGTTATAGCGGCGACCTGCGAGGCTGGCACGGATCCTGGAGAGCAGAGGCAGCCGGTCGGCGAGGTCACCGTCATAGCCGCGGACTCCGGCGGCTACCACCAGCCGCCGGGGGAACGCCAGATCGGGGTGGGCCGGCCGGTGATCCTCCGGTGCGCGAGGACACCGAGGATGTACCAGCCTTTCACCGACCACCAGGCGATCCACGCCTCGGCTACCAGCAGGCAGACCACCAGCTTGACCACGCCGACGAAGAGGGCGGCTCCGCCACCGGAACCACCGCCTCGGCTCCGGCCCCCGAAGAGAGGGACGGAACCGCCGAGGGACAGCGGACCGGGCAGCGGGACGGACCAACGCAAGCGCACGGTGTTCTCCTGACGTTGCGGCACTGGGACGGATACGCCGCACCGACAGGTACAACGAGACAGGGGTTCGGGCCGCTTCGCGGGGCCTATCCCGACGACCAGGCACACATGTGCTGGTGGTCGGTATCCGGAGGCGCTCTGCGAACACCCCGAGCCTGGCATAGCCCCGCCACCCGGTGAGAACTCACACACGGCCGCCCTCCCGGCGGCGTCAAGCAACCGGTGCGTCAGCTTTTGCCGGGAAGCGGACAACTATGGAGGTTCTGCATCGCTGACGTTGTCGGGTCGCAAGGATGTGGTGACTTCGCCGGACGTCGGCTCTGCCGGTGTGCGGGCGGGGTAGGGCTGTTGCGGTGCTCGTTCCTGCCGCAGCGGTGCGCGAGGTGTGCAGCGTGCCCAGAGTGGTGGCGCGGTGCGCGCTGTACGAGGCCCTCGGACCCAGTGGTCTAGACCGCGGGGTGGGGCCGCGCGACCGCACCGCTGCCGGTTTCCGGGTCCTTCGGACCCGCCGTCGGGTGCGGACTCGATGAAGGGGAAGTCCTGTGACTTCTGCACCCGCCAGACCACGCCGTATCCTGGCCAGCTTCGGGCGGCGGCTGATCTCCCTCGCCGCCGGGACCGCTCTGGCCGTCTCGGGCCTGGTGGCGCTCGCCGCACCGGCCCAGGCCACGAACGGCCCGCTGGCCTACGTGACCAACTCCGGCGGCAACACCGTCTCGGTGCTCGACACGAACACCAACACGATCACCGGCAGCGTCACCGTCGGCAGCCAGCCCATCGGCGTCGCGGTCAACCCGACGCAGCCGCGCGCCTACGTCACCAACCTCGGCAGCAACACCGTCTCGGTGATCGACACCGCGACGAACACGGTCACCGCGACCATCCCGGTCGGGAGCACTCCCGTGCTGGTGGCGGTCAACCCGGCCGGGACCCGCGCCTACGTCGCGAACAACAGCAGCAACTCGGTCTCCGTCATCGACACCGCGACCAACACGGTCATCGCGACCGTGCCCGTCGGGGCCGGCGCGAACGGCGTGGCGGTGAGCCCGTCGGGCGCCACCGTCTACGTGACGAACAACTACGCGGCCAGCGTCTCGGTGATCAGCGCCGCGACGAACACCGTCACTGCGACCGTCCCGGTCGGTTCTTCCCCCTCCGGGGTGGCGGTCAGCCCGTCAGGGACCACGGTGTACGTCACAAACAACAGCGCCGACGACTCCGTCTCGGTGATCAGCACGGCGACCAACACCGTGACCGCGACCATTCCGGTCGGGTCAGCCCCCAACGGAGTCTCCTTCACCCCCTCGGGAACCCGGGCCTACGTCGCCGACAACGGCGGCTCCGACGTGACAGTCATCAGCACTGCCACCAACGCGGTGACCGCGACCGTCCCCGTCGGCGCCGCCCCCGCCGAAGCCAGGGTCAACCCCGCCGGCAGCGCCGCCTACTCCACCAACCTGAACGACAACACCGTCTCGGTGATCAGCACCGCGACCAACACGGTCACGGCCACCATCACCGGGTTCAACAGCCCCTACGACATCGCCTTCTTCCCCAAGCCGTCGCCGAAGCAGGCCGACATCGACGTCAACCTCGTCGCGCAGCCCCACCTGGGCATCCTCGTGCCCTACCTCAGCTACACCCTCACCGCCCTGAACACCGGCCCCGACGCGGTCACCTCCGCGACCCTCACCGCGGCCCTCCCCGCGGGCACCACCGCAACGAACCTCTCCCCCGGATGCACTGTTTCCGGCACCACGGTCACGTGCGCCTACGGGGCCATCGCCAACGGGACGAGCGTGAACAAGACGTTCCGCGTCCCGCTGAGCGTGCTGACCCTCGGCCCGGTCACCGTCACCGGCCTGCGCACCGCCTCCGCACCCACCGATCCCAACCCCGCCAACGACAGCGCCACCGCCACCTGCACCGCCATCTCCATCATCCTCGTCACCTGCCCCTGACACCTCCCACGCGGTGAACCGCGTACCACGCACCACCGTTGCCCTCCACCGCCGCACCGGTGGAGGGCAGCGGCACGAGAAGCGCGGAAGACCCAGCGCCGGGGAAGCGCCCTCCATACAGTGCAGGCCGCCGACGTCTTCACAGAGGCTCATCCCGATCGTTCGCCCGACCCGCCGCTCCATCCGCGCGCGCCAACAGGCACACGCTGGAGTGAGAGCTCACCTACAAATGGAGTCGATCGTCACCGACAAAGCCACGCGCCTGTTCCTGACGGGCGGTGGGGAGGCCGGAGGCAGGAATTTCGGGTCGCTCGCGTCGGTACGGACACGCGCCCCGCGCCGGAGGCCGGTGCGGGGCGCGTGTGTAGTGCGCGGTGCCGTGGTTCGGTCAGTACACGTAGGTGGTGTTGCCGCCCAGCGAGGCGATGACGGCCTTGTAGCCGGAGCCGGGCAGCTTGACCGCGTCGAACCCGGAGGTGGCGGTGCCGTTGCCGAGTTGTCCCTCGGCGTTGTTGCCCCAGGCGTGGACGCTGTCGCCGATGATCGCCAGGCCGTGTTGAGCACCTGCGGTCAGGACCTTGGCGCCCTTCAGCCGGGGGATCTCCACCGGGGCGGTGCGGTTGGTCCGCGAGGCGTTGTCGCCGAACGTCTCATCGCCTTCCAGGAGCTGGCCGTCCTGATTGCTGCCCCAGCCCCACACGTTGCCGTTGGCGGTGACCGCGTAGTGGTGGTGGGTGCCGGCAACGATGGTCTGCACGCCTTCCAGCCAGTCGACGTCCACCGGCACGGTGCTGCTCTTGGTGCTGCTGTTGCCCAGCTGCCCGTAGAGGTTGTAGCCCCAGCTCTTGACGGTGCCGTCCGCGGTCAGTGCGAGGGCATGGTGACCCCCGGCTGAGATCGCGACGATGTTCTCCAGGCCGGTAACCTGGCGCGGCACCGAGCTGGTGGCCCGGCTGCCGATACCGATCTGGCCGTGAACGCCCCGGCCCCAGGCGTAGACCTTGCCGTTTTCCAGGAGCGCGAGACTGAAGTCGAAGCCAGCGGCGATCTGCTTGACCTTCGGCATTCCCTGGACCCGGTCAGGCGCGGTCCGCATGTCGCCGGTTCGGTTGTTGCCGAGCTGCCCGTAGGCGTTGTCGCCCCACGAGTACACCTGGCCACTGCTGTCGAGGGCCAGGGCGTGCGAGCCGCCGGCGGCGATGTCCTTGATGTTCGCCAGCCCCGGAACGCTTCCCGGCACCAGCTGGTCCTCGGTTCCGCCGTTGCCGAGCTGCCCCGTCACGTTGTCGCCCCAGGCTTTCACTGTGCTGCAGGTCCGCGCGAGCACGAAGGCGCTCCCCGAGGAAACCCCGCCCGCCACGAGCTGGTCCACGTCCGCCCGCAGCAACGACGTGACCGGACCCGGCGCGTGCCGGTCCTCGGTGGTGCCGTCACCCAACTGGCCCGTGTCTCCCGCGCCCCAACTCAGAACCGCCCCGGCCTGCGCATCCGCCATGATCGTTTTCCTGTAGCCGCAAAGGTTTTGCCTGTACGCGGCCAGCCTGTCGGTCAGGCGCTGCAAGATCGACCGACGTGCTGGGACGTCACTCGAAGGGGTAGGGCCCTGCTGGATATCAAGATCGCCTGTCAATCAGTCAAGATCACCTGCCAACGGTCAGTCACGGACGCTTGCCGCTCGAGTACGCGCCCTTCGCGAGGAACACGGATGGACGCCCGAGCGCCTGGCGAAAGAGGCCGGTATCCAGCCCGCGACGCTGGCGTGCCTGAGCGCGGGGGTGTGATTCAGCCAGGTTTCTTCACTGTTGGCGCACTGGCCGAGGTCCTTGAGGTCTCGCTCGATGAACTGTTCCGGCAAGCACAAGGCGGCATCGGCATTGTCGCTGGGCGGAGGGCCCGCGCGATGTCTGGCCCGCATTTGCCGGCCGCAATCAGGGACGTTGGGCAGCGATGGTCACTCGCATGAGTGACCATCGCCTGTCGCCGGTCTTCCCCGGCCTCCACGAACCGAATCGCCGCGGGCGGGAGCGCACCGGAGCCGGGGCTCGCCGGGCGGGTTCGTGCCCGACGGGCGGCCGTGGGCTCTCGGCCCTGTCCGACCGGTCGCCGTGGTGCCCCGCCCGCACTGGGGCGGTGGTCAGGCGTTAGGCGTCCTGGCCGACGGCCTTGGCGGCTCGTTCCACCACGTCGGAGGGCGTGTCCTTGACGTCGCCCACGGGGGCGGCGACTCGCTCGGCGGCGGGCCTCGCCCTGCGAAGGGTCCTGCGTGCTCTTGGTGGCCTCGTCGGCCTCGGAGGCGAGGTCCTTGAACTTGTCCTGGATGCCCATGCCGGGATGCACCTTACGGTCGGTGTCCGGGGTGGGTCGTAGCGACTGCTGCTCTGGGCTCTGGGTGGCCATGCGGCGGGTCGCCGGACGGCGCAACGCCCGTCCGGGCGGTCTCGGAGCGGCGCGCATCGGTCAGGGCCTCGGGTTCGCGCGCAGCCCGCTCCTGCCTGATCCGGGCAGGAGCGGGCTGCTTCGAGCGCCTACACCGCTGCTACGGCGCGCTGCGAGGTGACGGCTTCCCGGCCCATCGTCCTCGTCACGGTGACGTAGAGGGCCTTCTCCCCCTCGAGCTCGGCCGTCAGGACTTCGCCGAGCTTCCCCGCCGGCAGCGCAACCGTGTCCGTCGTCTCGCCCGTCGTCTCGCTCATCAGCGACAGGTAGCCCTCGGACACGCCGTTCAGCAGGTACTCGGTCCGGGTGACCTTCGGTAGGTCCATGTCGGCGGTCCCGGAGACGGTGTCCTCATACTTCTTGCCGGTGAGGATGTCGATGCCCACGAGCTTCACCTGTCCGCCCGTGGTGGCGAGCTCCACGATCTTGCACGGGAAGCCCTTGAGCACCACGTAGCCGTCCTTGCGCAGCTCCGATGCCCGCACCGCGTGGGTTCCGGAAGTCACTGCGGTGCCATCGTCGGCGAAGTCGTCGTCCATGTCTGTTTCCTCTCGGCCAGCCAGGGTCGGCGAGCGACCCGCCGCCCCGCCTCGCGGCCCGTCAAGACGCTCGCACCGTACGGCTGGCACAACGAACCGGCGCATAAGAGGTATCGGCCCCGAACGGTCCACTGACAGCTCCCAGGTCCAACCACGTGCTGGCCGCTGTCCTTGACGGCACCACGCCGCAGGCGCACGTCCGGGCAGGTAAGTGGCTCTCGGCGCACAGGGCCGGTCCAGTTACCGGCGGCGGCCAGCCCGATGCCCGGCATGCCGACGAGCAGGACGTTGCGCGGCTGGAGTACGTCGGTGACGGTCCGGGTCACCGTCGTGCGGCCGGCACGCTCACCCTCTTCAGAGCTGCCGGGTCGTTCGTGCGGCCGGTGCGGGGGTTCGTGCGTGCCCGCTAGTGCCGCATCAGGCAACGTTCGCCCTGTCGACCACGGCTCGTAGTCGTTGATCGGCGGCGTGACGGTTTCGCCAGATGATGTAGCGGCGGATCATGCTGCCCTGCTCCTTGTGGCTGGCATGGTCGGTGCCGTCCAGGGCGAAGTAGCGCAGGGCGGTGAACTGGGCCTCAATGCGGTTCAGCCACGAGCTGTTCGTAGGCGTGTAGGCGAGCTCGACGTTGTTGGCCGCGGCCCAGTCGCCGACCCGGCTGTCCTTCTTCGTGGTCAGATGCGGGGAGAAGTTGTCGAACACGATCGCGATACGGATCTCGGGCGGGTAGAGGGTTCGCAGGTAGCGGCAGAACCCCAGGAACTTCGTCCGGTTCTTCTTCAGCCCGACGTGGCCGTAGAGCTTGTCCCGGGCAAGGTCGTAGGCGGCGAACAGGTGCCTGACCCCGTGCGGGCGGGTGTAGGTCGCCCGCCGTCGGGGCCGGGGCTCCCGGTCGGGGTCCTTATGCCGTCCGCCGCGCTCGGCCCACTGCCGACCGGGGTGGGGCTGGAGGTTGAGCGGCCCGAACTCGTCCAGGCATAAGACGACTTCGGGCTCGCCCTCCTCGGGTATGACCTCGTCGTCGGCGATGGCATAGAGGTGCTCGACGCGGGCCTTCTTGGCGGCATAGTCAGGGTCGCGGGATGTCTTCCAGGTCTTTATGCGTTGAAAGGACACGCCCTCCTCTCGGAGCAGGACCCGAAGGCCCTCGTGGCTGATGTCGTCGACCACCCCCTCGGCGACCAGGAAGTCGGCCAGCTTGACCAGGCTCCAGGTCGAGAACGGCAGACCGTGCTCGGCGGGCCTGGACTTGGCGATCTTCTTGATCTCGCGCCGTTCGGGCAGGGTGAACGTCCTGGGCCGACCGCCCTTGTACTTCGGGTAGAGGGACTCGAAGCCGTCGGCGTTGAAGTTGTGGATCACATCCCGGACCCGGTCCGCGCTGGTGAACGTCACCTCGGCAATCTTCGCCACGGGCATGCCCTGCGCGGACAGCAGCACCATCTGCGCCCGTCGCCAGGTCACCACCGATCCGCTGCCCCGGCGGATGATCCGCAGCAGGCGCTGCCCCTCGTTGTCATCGATCTCGCAGACGCGTACTCGCTCAGCCACCAGCACAGCTTCCCTGCCGCGCGCTGCCGGCCATGGTCATTGCGTCGGCGTGCCGATCCGCAGCCGGTTGCCGTCAGGGTCGCGCAGTTCAATCTCACGCGCCCACGGAGCATCCTTCGCCTGCACACCGAACTCGGAGGCGATGGCCTCGACATCACGAACGCGGAGGTAGACCAACGTGTCGGGACGGGCATCGCCCTTGTGCTCCGACAGGAACAACCGCACCCCGCCCCGGGCGACCTCGACGAACGCGGGAAGTCCCGCTTCGAAGCGGTGTTCCCACTGGTTGGCGAAGCCCAGCCGCTCGTACCAGGCGACCGCCGCCGCAGCGTCCTCGACGCGAAGAATGGGAATGACCTCTTCGTCCATGGAGTCATCGTCGCAGACCACCCAGGGCGAACGTTGCCTGATGCGGCACCAGCAGGGGGCCGTCGGACGGTGTGAGGCTCATGTCCCTTTTCCTCTGCTGCATCACCGGGCCTACAGTCCCAGCCGACGCTGTCGTGAGGCGTAGTTGTGCAGCGCCTCACGCAGGTCTTCGTGGGTGACGACGGGCCACAGCCGCTCGTAGAAGTACAGCTCCGACTGCGCTGTCTGCCAGGTCAGATACCCCGACATCCGCTGCTCGCCCGAGGTGCGGATCACCAGGTCGGGGTCGGCCAGCCCCGCCGTGCCCAGATGGGACGCGAACTCCCCCTCCCACCAGGACAGGTCCTCGGCCGGCTCCTGCGGCCACCGCTCCCGGTACTTCTGCGCCAGTGACCGGGCCGCGGCGGCGATCTCCCATCGTCCGTCGTAGGCGACGGCGAAAGTTGGCCTGCACTCCCTCGACCTACTCGGTGTGCCGCTGCACGTCCTGGAACGCCTTCGCGACAGGTGGGGGCAGCAAGTCCAGGGATCCGATCACCCTCACCTGCCAGCGCTGTGCCTCGGTCAGACGTGCGCACAGGCTGATGAACGACTGGTAGAGATCTGCAAGTTCCTGAGGGCTGCGCTGCAGGTTCCAGACGGAGAGGATCCACTGCGTCACCATGGTGACCCCTTCCTCCTCGCACCACTGCAGGACATCAGGGATCTTGCCGATGCCGCGGCGGTGCCCCTCGTCCGTGCCGAGACCACGCTGGGCGGCCCAGCGCCGGTTGCCATCGAGAACGAGAGCGACATGCGCCGCCACTCCCGGGCGCACCGTGGTGACGAGTACGGACGATTCGGTCATCGCGGCTCCCAGCCCAGAGCTGATGGAGAAGACAGAAAAGGAACAGCCCGACAAGTAAGAAGGACACTCCCGGTGGGCGACGACAGAGTGGTACGCCAGGGTGCACAGGCCCGCGACCGGCGACCAGTTCGTCTGTTCGTCCGAAGGGGTGAGGGATCACATGTGGGCGTGTGCGTGGTCGCTTCGTTGGGAGACGCTGCTGTCCATGATCTCTATCGAGAAGCTGAGGCAGCCCGCTGTCCGGGCGTTCATCGAATCCCTGAACGACCGGGACGAAAAGGCGTTCGCCGAAGCGGTCCATGGGAAGTTCACCTACACCTGCGGGGCGGAGGAAGGCGATGCCGCCGGCTTTTACCCGGCCCACATCCAGTTCGTGGTGACGGACCAGAGCAGTGACGGATGCACTCTGACCGGCGTCATGCTCAAGGCAGACGATGAGGTCGCCGCCCGGTTGACGTTCTTCCCGGCGGGATACGAGAGTGTGGGCAAGCTGGGCATCTCCACGGACGTGGAGATCCCGAGCGATTCCTTCATCGACGCCCTGGCCCACCTCGGCGGCGGCCGGGCGGAGCCCAAGCCCGCGGTGGGTACCCTTCGCCGGCTGAAGCTGGGTGACCACTACTTCGTGCACCGCTGGGGACGGGGAGGGATGGGCAGTGCCGACTGGATCAACACCGGGGAGAAGGCGTCCGATCCGGACGTCTACCAGAGCTTCCACAGCCCGGCCCATGGCGAGCAGACCGATGAGGTGCGGGTGAGCCGTGTGGTCTCGCGCCTGAGCGTGGACCTCGGCTGGGACGGTACCTATCAGAAGGCCACCGCCCGCTTCCACGCGACGCTGTCGTTCTGGGAGGCGGTGGCCTGGTTCTCGGAGAAGTACCGCCTGGCCGGCGATTCCATTCCCAAGGTCATGGGGACGCTGACGCTGACCGGTCCGCCGACCCTGACTGCCCCCGAAGGCAAAGTGATCAGCACCGAGGAGATCACGGTCACGGGTGGCAAGCCGCCCTACCCGATCGACTTCACGCGCGAGTTCCCGCTCACCGGCCTGCCACTGGGCACCTACACGCTCACCCTGGCCAACGCTGTGAAGACGGGCGGCTACTGGTCCAGCAAGTACAACACCACCGTCGCACTCAGGGACCACACCATCAGCTTCACCGTCGGGGGCTGACGCCCCGCGGCCCCGGTGCGGGCCGCCCGCACCGGGGCCGCGACCTGGGCGGTGGCCCGGCCGCCCCGGTTCGTGCGGCACCAGGGCAGCATGTGCGGCCGGTACGCGTCGTTCCCGCTGCGCCGCTGCCCAGGACCTGCCGCACCTGTGCGAGCCGGAGCCCGTCGACTGGAGTGAACGCGGTCAGAGAGGGGCGCGGGTCGGACACGCGCCGGTGTCCCGTCCGGGGAGGACCCGGACGGGACACCTCGGCGTCGGCGACTTCGCCGACGACGTCATCGCCGCCCACCGCGCCTACCTGCGGCTCTCCCACTAGGGCAGCAACGACCGGGCCCGACGCGCGCCACGGCAGCACCGCGGCCAAGGCTCCCAACCAGCCGCACCAGCTGGCCCCGCTCCTGACCGCCTACCTCGACAACCTCCACCGCACCGGACTAACGCTCCCGGGCCGGACCGGAGCGGACGGCCGCCTGGAACCGCGCCGCCGACCGCCTCCTCGCTGGCACCCCCAAGTACTCCAGCAGCCGGCTCTCGGCCGAGCAGCTCGCCGCCGAAGCCCAGGTCAAATACTGGATCGTCGCCCAGAAGCACACCGACCTGCGCGACCACTTCCAGCTGCTGCAGATCTCGGTGATACCGGAGGTGGTCCAGAGCTGTTGCAGCCCGTCCATCATGGCGAGGGCGGTCTCCTCGTCGGCTGCGTGATGTCGAGTACGACGAGCCCGGGCTCGCTGACGTGGCGGACGTCGATGACGGAATCCATAACTGGGGCGACGCCGCGGCCGCGGTTCCGGTTCGCGGCCGGGGTGTGCGCCACCCAGATAAATGAGCGCGCGAGTGTGACTGTGCACGGTAGTCGGCGTTGATGGACAACTACCGTGCTCAGTATCCCTGAGCGCGCCAGTTGGCGTCTTTCGCCAGGTGGCGCGCTCAGGTACGTCTGGTTCCTGACCCGCATGCGGCAGACATACGGACCGTCGAATGACAGCACCGTTTCGAGGCGGCGTCGGGGCAGACCCGCCGGATCAGGTACTTCTGCGGGCCGGCACGAGCCCACCTTCCCGGCCCTCCCCGGCCGCACGCGCATGCCACGCTGTTCTCAGGTCACCGGGTCCTGAAGCGGCGGAAGAGGTTGCGGGCGACGTGTACGCCCGGCCCGCCGAAGCCGACGATGTCGACGCGCCCGTCGCCGGTGATGTCGGCCAGGAAGCGGGAGTGGCGGTCGACCCGCCAGCCGCCTGCGTCCTCGTTGTACCCGAAGCCGCGGCACACCAGCTGGGCCTGCTCGAACGTGCCGTCGCCGTTGTTGTGGGAGACCCAGACGCCTTCGTTGCCGAAGCCGATGATGTCGGGCTTTTTGTCGCCGGTGACGTCGGCGAGGAGGCGGGGGTGCTTCTCGCCCGTCCACCCCTGGGCCTGCCCGTAGTCGTTGAGGACGAGCTGGGAGGGCTCGAACGTGCCGTCGCCGCGGCCGCGGGCGATGACGACACCTTGGGGGCCGAAGCCGACCACGTCCGGCACTCCGTCGCTGGTGGTTTTGATCAGGAACCGGGGGTGCTCGTCGATGGAGCTCCATCCCTGGTCGACCCCGAAGTCGTCGAGGATGTAGAGAGGTTCGGCGAATACCCCTTCTTCGTCCTGGAGGGAGACCCAGAGGCCGTCGTCGTGGCAGCCGACGATGTCGAGCCTGCCGTCGCCGGTGGTGTCGGCGAGGAAGCGGGGGTGCTTGTCGATGAGCCAGCCGCCGGCTTCCTCGCTGTGGCCGAAGGCCCGGAGTGCGGGTTCGTCGGGGAGCGGTGCGAACTTTCCTTCGTCGTCCTGGAGGGAGACCCAGAGGCCGTCGTCGTGGCAGCCGACGATGTCGAGCCTGCCGTCGCCGGTGGTGTCGGCGAGGAACCGGGGGTGCTTGTCGGCGAGCCAGCTCCCGGCCTGCGGGCCGTGGCCGAACGCCTTCAGGGCCGGTGCGCCGCCCGCTGGCGTGAACGTGCCGCCCTCGTCCTGGACGGACACCCGGACGCCTTCGGCGGCAAGCACCACGACAGTTGGACGGCCCTCGCCGTCGAGGTCCGCGAGGGTCCACAGATCCTTGGGACTCGCGGAGGACGTGGGCGGGTGAAGAACCCGTTCCTCGTCGTCGAAGGTCCCGTCCCCTCGGCTGGAGGAGGTCACCGCTCCCTTCGCGGGTTTGATCCCGATGATGTCCGCGAGCCCGGTTCCGGTGGTGTCGGCGAGGAACCGTTCGCCGAGCCCTGCCCACCAGCCAGGTTGTCCGGCAGGGCAAGGGCTGGAGTTGACGGTCTGCCACTTTCCGGCGTCCTGGTCGCTGCCGAACTTGTCCAGGACCAGCAGGACGTTGCTGAAGGAGGGCGTCGCGTCGGCCGCCGGCCGCAGGGCGGTCTTGTTGTGGGCCAGTCGCCAGGACTGGCGACTGTTCCAGTGGCTCAGCGTGGCCCAGTGCAGCACCAGGTCGCTGGTGCGCTCCGGTTCGGCCGGCACCAGGCGCCACCGCTGGCTCTGCGCACTGCCGTCGTACTCACCAAGGACGATCCGGGTGTCGTCCGGGCCGGGTTCGGCGAGGTCGAGAACGGTTCCCTCGACCGCGCCCTCGATGAGGTAGAGGCCCGCTTCACCGTCGACGGGGACGAGGCGCCACTGCTGGCCCTTCTTGTTCGCTGCGGCGTCCCACTGGCGGACGCCGCGGTCCGCGGCGGCGGGGTTGTCGAGCACCTTGCCGCTGACCGCGTTGCGGATCACATATGCCGGATCGTCCTGCGCGCCGGGCGCGGGGGTGAACTGCCACTGTTGCGGGCCCGGGCCGTCCTTGGTGTGATCGCGGACGACGAGTGCCCCGTCCGCGCCCGGTACGGCCTTGGTGCCCAGGGGCTGGCCTGTGGCGGCGTTGACGATCTCCAGCTTCAGTTCGTGCGTGGGCACGGGCATCGTGGTGCCTCTTCCAGGCGGGTGGTGCGACGGCTCGGGACAAGTGCGGCGTGATAGCTGCGGATCACGTGAAGACGTGGTGGTAGGGGACGTCCCACTCGTTGGGGAGCCGCGGGTAGAAGGTGTTGATGACCGTTCCGGTGAAGTCCCCGCCCCAGTTGTAGGTGAGCCGCGCTTCACTGTCCTTGACCACCGCGTGGTCCTTGAACCCGAGGATGGCGTCGGGGTGGGTGATCGGCACGAAAGTGATTCCGCCCCACGGCGTCACCGTGACAACCCACAGCTGGGTGTCCTCCACCGCACCGTTCTTCCCGCGCCACTTGTCGCCCACCTTGGAGGGCAGGCCCACCTGCAAGGTGTCGGCCGTGCTCTGCGGGGCGTCCTGGTGGACGGTGACGCGCCTGCGCTGCGGCTTCGGCGCCCCGTCGTCGCCGCGACCGGCATCCGCGTCGCCCGCGCCGGCAGCCGGAGGTGCGACCTGGCCTGCGGCGCTCTCGATGAAGTACAGCGGGCGCTGGCCGAAGAAGCCGCCGGGGGTGATGTGCCAGAGGTGGCCCTGCGCCTCCTTGGTGGCCGGGTCGAGCGCGGTGGCCAGCTTCACGCCCTTGTCGTGGCTGCTCGCCCCCAGTTCCGCGGGTCGCAGATATCCGCCGTTGAAGGCGTGGACGAGCATGACCGGGCGGTTCTCGACCAGTGCGGCCACAATCGCGTTGTCGTAGCTGTTCACCGCCACCGGGCCGCCGACCACCAAATTCGACATTGCCGTGCGTTCTTGGGTGTACATCGCGGAAACCTCACCTGTTCTTGATGTGGAGAACAACGCCTCATGCGCTCAGTGAAGTGGTTTATCACGTGCCATTACCGCACGCTCCAGCACTCGCGATCGGTTCGGCTTCATAAGCGAATGTATGATCGGAGTAAATGCACCCAAATTGGCAACTTTCGAGGTCAGGATGCTAAGGCGGGATGCTGGGAGGTCCTCGATCGGGTGATCAAAGCTGCCGAAAGATCTTGATCACCCGTTTGAGTGCGATACCCGGAGACGCCTCCACGGGCTGATGGGGTCCTGCTAGCTTCGCTTGCCGGAGCGTGTGCAGATTCCTCCTTTTCCCTTTTTGCCATTTCACCGAGTGCGGTTTCGGCCAGATCATTCGAGGACAGAAATTGCCTTCCAACGCGTACAACCTGGAACGGGCCAAGCGCCGGCCGCTGACGAAGAAGAACCTGCGGGAACTCAACATCGAGCAGACCTGGCAGTCCATCCTGGATCACCCGAATCTGGTCTACGTCGACGATTACGGGGTGCGGCACAAGCCCGTGGGGTTCTCGGTGAACAAGTCGAGCTTCGGCTCCTTCCCCGGCTCCGCGTACGGGCTGGGCTGGCTCGCCTACATGAACCTCGGGGAGCCCCTGATCGAGGAGCGGCGCAACATCACCCAGCCCCCGCCCGACACGTTCTCCTCGCGCACCTACGTCAACCGCAGCGGCTCCGATATGACCTTCACCGACTCGGTCGACTTCACCGTGTCGAACGGCGCCACCTGGTCGCTCTCGGGAGACACCAACCTCACCTTCGGCGGCAACGTCAGCGCCCAGCTCCAGCTGGAGCTGCAGAGCAAGCTCGGTCTGAACCTCCAGGGACAGCTGGGGACGCAGCTCGCGAACCAGATGGCGAACAGGAACGCCAACACGGTGAGCAACAAGAACAGCAAGGACAGTGTGGGGGTGGACAACGACAATACGGTCGAGACGGCGGTGAGCAACGGGATGACGAACTCCGCCTCGGCCACGATGACCGGCTCTGTGGACTTCACCACCACGGGCAGCGCCTCCGGCACAGCGGGCCTCAACGCCGCGCTTGCCGCAGGCATCGCGGCCTCCGTCGGCGGATCCCTGACCACCGGCTGGACATCACAGTCACAGATCTCCGGAACGGTCCCCCCGGGATCCCGCGTCGAGACCATCGTCACCCAGCGCCGTGCCCTCAAGCAGTACACCTACGAGATCCCGGTGACCTTCTCCGGGCTCCTCGCGGTGAACTACGCCGTGCCGGTGACCGTCCTGACGCCCCCGCAGCCGGACAACTACCCCCCACTCGCCAAGCTGGTCGCCCGCGACATCGCCGACCTCGACCTCGCCGGCGGCGGCTTCCGCATGAACGGGCTCGCCGAGGTCGTCTCCGCCTTGGAGGTCCACCACACCATGTTCGACGGCGAGAACCTCACCGACAGCGAACGAGACCTGTACAAGCAGCCGTGACCGGCAGGCAGTACCGCCACAACGACCAGAGGTGACGACCATGGTGTTCAAAAACGTCTTCGACTCCGCCGGAACGGGCGCCGGGCTCTTCTCGGTGACCACCAGCGGCGACAAGCCGCAACCAGGAGCGGGTGTCGACTTCGAGGACGCCGACGACGACACGTACGACGACACGACCACGAGCCTGTTCACCAGCGGGATCCACGGTGCTTCCCACCGGGCGAAGATCGTGCAGGAACAGGCGCCCGAAGCCCGGGCCATCCTGGGCTTCCTCGCCTCCTTCATCCAGACCACCCAGGCATCCGCCGGCACCCAGGCCGCCTACGCCCAGGACCCCGGATCCGTATCCGCTGCTGCGGCCGCCGGCATGGACAAGTCCAGCGAGACGGTGAAGCAGAACGGCGACCTGCAGAAGGACGAGGGCCTGCAAGCGCCGAAGAGGGACGACTTCAAGGCACCGGACGCCCCGGCGTCCCCCACGGCAGAGGAGCCTCCCAAGGCACCCAAGGCCACCGCCGAGAAGCCGTCCGATCCCAAGTAGGTTCACAGGTCCGAGGGGTCAGGGGCGGTACCGCCCCTGACCCCTCGCGTGTTCACACGGGCAGCAGCTGCCACTGGCGGTCGCGGTGGTCGCCCTGCGCGCTGTATTGCTTGATCACCGTGGGGGCGTTGGTCTCGACGCGCAGCAGCAGACCGCTGTTGCGGTTCGCGATCTCATACACCCGCGGGCTGTCGGTCACCGATCCCACCGGGATCAGCCTCCACAACTGGTGCTCGGCGTCGCTGCCCTCGTAGGCACGCTGCGCGACCACCGCCCCGTCCGCGGTGCCTCCTCCGACGACCTCCAGCACCTTCCCGCTGCGCACGTTCTCGATCCGGTACAGGATCTCGCCGTCGTCCTGGCCCGTCGCGATCAGCCGCCACCGCTGGTGAGACCTGGGCGAGGCGAGGGACTGGTGGATCTCGGCTCCGTCCTTGGTGGACTCACGCTGGACCCCCATCCGCAGCCTGCTGCGCACATTGGCCCAGGAAACCACCGTGCCCGACTCGGGCAGCCCGGCCATCTTCTCCGACGCGATCTTCCGGATCCGGTGGTTGAGGTGGTCGGCGATGTAGAGGGTGTCGACACAGTCCACAGCGAGGCCGAACGGACTGTTCAGCTTCGCCGCGGTGGCCGGGCCGTCGTCCCCGCCGAAGGCCGCAGCGCCCGTCCCGGCAACCGTGCTGATCTTTCCGTCAGCCGCGACCCGCCGAACCCGGTGATTACCGTACTCGGAGATGTAAAGAGCTCCGGTGGTGTCCACCACGATCCCGTATGGCCTGTTCAGCTTCGCTGCGGTAGCCGGGCCGTCGTCCCCCGCGAAACCCGCAGCACCCGTCCCGGCCACCGTGCTGATCTTCCCGTCAGATGCCACCCGCCGAACACGGTGGTTACCGGAATCAGCGATGTAAACGGCATCGTCACGGTCCACTACCACCGCGTACGGAGTGTTCAGCTGGGCCGAACCCGCCGCCCCTCCGTCGCCCCCGGAACCGGCGGCTCCAGTGCCCGCGAACGTGGTGATCTTCCCGTCGTCCGTGACCCGCCGAATCCGGTGGCTGCCGATCTCGGCGATGTAGAGAGCCCCGGTACTGTCCACAGCGACCCCGAACGGCTTGTTCAGCTGCGCCGAAGCAGCGCGTCCGTTGTCGCCACCGGAGCCGGCAACGCCCGTCCCGGCAACCGTGCTGATCTGCCCGTCGGCCGTAATCTTCCGGACCCGGTGGTTCGCCGCGTCAGCCACGTAGACCGTGCCAGTACGGTCCACCGCCACCTCGCGCGGGCAGTTCAGCTGAGCCGAGGCGGCAGAGCCACCGTCCCCCCCGTAGCCCGCGGACCCAGTTCCGGCGACGGTGCTGATCTTCCCGTCAGTCGTGACCCTCCGGACACGGTGGTTGCTGTAATCGGAGAAGTAGAGAGTGCCGGTACTGTCCACCGCGATCCCGTACGGCAATTTCAACTGCGCGGAGCGGGCGGCATCGTTGTCCCCTGCGAACCCAGCAACCCCGGTCCCCGCGACCGCGCTGATCCGGGGTGCCGAGTCCTCGCTGCCGTTGGCTGCCGTCTGAGGAGTGCTCACTGTCGTCCCTTCGCCGTTCACCGACCGCTCACTACAGTCGGCTGTAGGTCGATTCCAACAAGACATGCGGGCGTTCGGTCGGCAAAGTCACCAATGGGTGCCTTAACGAATAACGTTGACGGAGGACCCCGCAGATCTGCTGCGATCCGCAGTCAGCGCCTGAAGGTGACAAACCGGCGCGGCGAGGCGTGCAGACGGCGATCTGCGCGGACACCTACCCGGTAGCCGACCGACATGCTGCGCATCTGGAGGAGACACGGAGCCCTTTCCAACCTGACGGTGTGCGCCGGTGGTTGGCGGGTTGCGCGAAGCGGTGAAGCTCCTGATCCCTCGGGCAGCCGGTCCTTTGCGACAACGAGGCTGCTGATGCCCGTGCGGGTGCAGCCTGCCCTGATCGGTCGGCCGCACCCGACCGTGTGGCCCCTGCCCGTAGTGCGCCCGGCGCCGGGGCGGTCAGCTGCCGACGATGGCTGATGTGATCACGGTAGTGGTGACAATCGCTGTCAGCGCCTGCTGAGCGGCTTGAATGACCTGCCGAACAGCGGGCGCCGCCCACTGACCCTGCGCGATCACTGCCATTCTGGCTTCGACGAGGGGCTTGTCAGCGGCAGGGAAGGCCAGCTTGGCCAGTCCTGCGCCATGCAGGAGAGCGATCAGGCCCACCGTCTGCTCCTGCGGTTCTTCGCCGTGCAGCACAGCAGCTTCAAGTCGCTCTAGGACGGCCGCCTCGACTGAGCTGTCGGCCTCGGGGTAGCGGTGCACCGGGAAGAGCCCCAAGACCTTCTTGGTCTCCTCGCGGACCAGGCCCTTGTCCACCAGGCCCTTGCTCGCTGCGGCGACCGCGTCCTTCTTCAGGTACTCAATCCAGTCAGCGGTCTTGCCAGGCTTCTTGTAGTCCGCGATGGCGCTGAGTGCGTCGTCCAGGCTCGGGAGGCCGACCGGCGTGGAGTCAGTCACCGAAACGATGTCGCCGTCCACGGCGATCCGGCCTGCGATTGCGAGCTCCACCAGGGACGCCCCCGCGATAGCCGCAGCTACGTTCGCGGGCTCACGCGCGACGCCGGATTTGTCGTCCAGCGACAGGAGTAAAAGTTGTTCTCCCAGAGTTGTTTCCATCTTTTCTGACTCTCCTTCATTCGTGCTCAATAAACATGCTCGTAGTCGCTGGACCTAGCGTTGGAGACGTGTAGATCGCGAACTCCCGGCGCAGCGCCGAAAGTGCCGCCAGATACCCGGACATTCCATGCACGCTTGGTCCCGGCGGAGTCGAAGCCGAGCACAGATAGACCCCGGGCAGGGGGGTTCGATAGGGGTCGAAGCGTGCAGTGGGGCGCAGGAGGCTCTGCCGGATAGTGAGCCTTTCAACCCGCCCGCGATGCCGCGCTGTTGGGGGTCAACGGGCTGTACGTAACGACGAAGCTCCTGGTAGACGGGTCTCGACCAAGATCACCCGTGTTCGCCAGGAGCTTCTCGTGCTCGTCTACCCGTCCTCGATCGATCTGTCCAGCAGCACCCTGCGGTACCTGACCGAGCAGCTCGCAGTACGGCAACGGGAGATCGGTACGCGGTGGCGGCGGCTGCCCGCCAGCCGTCAAGCCCTGCTCGCCCTGGCCCACCTGCGGTGCGGCGACACCTACGCCCAGCTTGCCGCCGGCTTCGGAATCGGCATCGCGACCGTCTACCGGTACATACGCGAGGCCATCGAAGTCCTGGCCGCTCGCGCCGACCCTGGCCGAGGCGATGGAGACCGCCCGGACGAAGGCATTCGTGATTCTGGACGGCACCCTGCTGCCGATCGACCGGATTGCCGCCGACGGCCCGTACTACTCGGGCAAACACAAACGGCACGGCATGAACGTGCAGGTCCTAACCGACCCGTTCGGTCGCCTGCTCTGGGCATCCCCGGCCCTGCCCGGCTCCACCCACGACCTGACGGCCGCACGGACGCACGAGATCGTCGACGCGCTCGCCGCCGCGGGACTGAAATGCTGGGCGGACAAGGCGTACCAAGGCGCCGGCCGACAGATCCGCGTCCCCTTCCGTGGCCGCCGGCTCAAGCGATGGAAGCGACGACACAACAGCAGCCACGCCAAAATCCGGTGCGTCGGCGAGCAGACCATGGCCGTCCTGAAAGGCTGGCGCCTACTGCGGAAGCTCCGCTGCAGCACCAACCGGATCACCGACATTGTGAAGGCCGTCCTCGTCCTTCACCACGCCTCAACGTGAAGTTGGAAAAGGCTCATGGATGCGCATCGCCCGCTTCGACTACACCCCCTCAAACCGCCTGCGCTTCATCCTCCGCGGCGGCAGCCCGCACCATGCGAGCGAATGGGCCGATGTCCCCGACCGGCCACTAGAAGACCAACTCGCCGAAATCGCACAAGAAGTCGACCTCCGCGGCAAAGCCGCAGAACACAAACGCCTTGCAGACCAGCAGGCCAGGGAAGCCCAGCAGAGGTGCTGGGAAACCGCCATGGAGGA
This sequence comes from Streptomyces sp. NPDC102283, assembly GCF_044766265.1. Classification (NCBI taxonomy): domain Bacteria; kingdom Bacillati; phylum Actinomycetota; class Actinomycetes; order Kitasatosporales; family Streptomycetaceae; genus Streptomyces; species Streptomyces sp. NPDC102283. Next base: position 25,987 of record NZ_JBIWLQ010000032.1, on the reverse strand, counting down.
AGCGCGCACCGCATACGCCTATCGCGTCAAGCACCTCGAGAACAAGCAGACGCCTGGCACCAGACCAAGCGCCTGACCGAATACGTCACAGCAGTACGCGACCACGCCACATCGCTGCCACCCGGACAGGAAAGAACAGAGATCGAGGCGTGGCTCGCCTTCACGGACGCCCGGCTCCAGCACCTCACCGAGTCCGCCACAGCGCCGAAGCTGCCCACCCCAGCCAAACCCAGCGGCGACGGCCTCAAGCCTTTCCTCGGCCACTGGAGCCCTTACGGACCCCGTTCCTACTGAGCCTTAAAACCGGCGATATCGAGCATCGGTTCACCAAGAGACGGTAAAGAGGGAGCCCCCTCAAGCCGTACTCGACACACCGTCACCTGCAGAAACGGGCATCTGACACCTCATCAGAACGTGCGTCAAACGTGCGTCAGAAGGGCCCAACGTGCGTCGAATATGCGTCAAGATATCGCCCGTAACGCCCACAGCGCACATAACGCACACTCGGCGAAACCGCAGGTCAGACGCCCTTTGCGGCGGGCTCAAGGATCGCGACGCACTCGACATGGTGGGTCATCGGGAACAGGTCGAACGCCCGCAGCGTCCGCACCTTGTACCCCCCGTCCCGGAAGTACGCCAGGTCCCGTGCCAACGCCGCGGGATCACAGGCCACGTAGGCGATCTTGCGTGCGCCCAGCCCCGACAGGTGCTTGACGACCTGCTTGCCGGCGCCCGCGCGCGGCGGGTCCAGGACGATCAGGTCGCACTCCGTGATGCCGGTGCGGGGCAGGACCTGGTCGACCTTGCCGTGTTCGATGCGGACCCGGTCCAGGTCCTTCAGGTTGTGGCGGGCGTCCTCGACCGCGCGCTTGCCGGACTCGATGCCGAGGACCGCGCCCTTCTCCCCGAGGCGCTGGCCGATGGCTCCGGCGAACAGGCCGACGCCGCAGTAGAGGTCGAGGGCCGTGTCGTTCTTGCGGGGCAGCAGGCCCTGCATGACCGCGCGGACCAGAGTGTTGGCCGCCTGCGGGTGGACCTGCCAGAAGCCGCCGGAGCCGACGCGGTAGGTGCGGTCGTCGGCGCGCTCGCGGACGAAGGCGCGGCCGTGGACGCGGTGGACGCCGCCGTCCTTCTCCTCGACGCGGAGCACGGAGACCGGCTGGTCGAGCTCGACCAGGGGGAGCCGGCCGCCGGGCTTCGGAGTGAGGATGATCTGGCGGTCGTTCGAGCCGGTGGCGGTGATGGCCTCCACCGCGGCGATCTGGGGCCACTCGCGCTTCTCGACGCCGAGCTCCGAGACGCCCGGCGCGGCGATCAGGCAGCGGTCGATCGGCTGGACGTCGTGCGAGCGGTGCTTGCGCAGGCCCGCGCGGCCGTCGGCGTCGACGGCGTACTGGACACGGGTGCGCCAGGCCGGCACCTCGCCCGCGGGGAGCTTGTCGCCCTCGGCCGGCATGACCGTGCCGTCCCAGCCGGCCTCCTCGGGGGTCAGGCCCGCCAGGCGCAGGAGCTGCTCGGCGATGACCTCGCCCTTGAGGCGGCGCTGCGCGCCCGGCTTGGCGTGCTGCCAGTCGCAGCCGCCGCACATGCCGGGGCCGGCGTACGGGCAGGGGGCCTCGACGCGGTCCTTGGACGGCTCGATGATCCGTACCGCGTCGGCCCGCAGGAAGCGGGAGTCCGTGTCGCCGTCGGTGACCCTGGCGATGATCTTCTCGCCGGGGAGCGTGTGGCGTACGAAGAGCACCTGGTTCCCGTCGGTGCGGGCGATGCAGTGACCGCCGTGCGCGACGGGCCCGACCTCGACCTCGTACTCCTCCCCGACCAGCGACGACGTGGGTTCGTTCTGCATGAGGGGAGGCTCCAGGGAGAAAGGGGGCAAACGGTCGGGCCTGCGGCCGGACGACAGCCCACCAGTCTACGCGGGCGTGGTCAGGACGCTGACCACGCCTGGCCCCCGCCGCCTCGCGCCCGCAGGCCTGACCCTGGCATCCGCACGTCACGGACTGGCCCCACCCGTCGCGGTCACACTCGCGCGGCCTCACCCTGACGGCCTCACCCTGAAGGCCTCACCCCTTGCGGGTCGGCTCCTTGTGCCTCCGCTCCACCGGGCCCCGGCGGACCGAGCCCGGAGCGCTCCAGTCGGCGCGCTTGCGGGCCCGCTTCTTCGCCGCCTCGGAGGACTGGAGCTGGTACGGGACGGAGGTGACCATGACGCCCGGGGTGAAGAGCAGTCGGCCCTTCAGGCGCAGGGCGCTCTGGTTGTGCAGCAGGTGCTCGTACCAGTGGCCGACCACGTATTCGGGGATGTAGACGCTGACCACGTCGCGCGGACTCTGGCGGCGCAGGCCCTTCACGTACTCGATGACCGGGCGGGTCACCTCGCGGTAGGGCGAGTCGAGGATCTTGAGGGGGACGTTGACGGCGCGCCGTTCCCAGTCCTCGCGCAGCGCCTTCGTCTCGTCCGGGTCGACGCTGATGGAGAGCGCCTCCAGGTGGTCGGCGCGGATCAGTTGGGCGTAGGCGAGGGCGCGGAGCGTGGGGCGGTGGAGCTTGGACACGAGGACGATGGCGTGGACGCGGGAGGGGCGCACGCTCTCGTCCGCGGGCGTCTCGTCGGCGGCGATCTCGGCGGCGACCCGGTCGTAGTGCTTCCGGATCGCGGTCATCGTGCCGTAGAAGATGACCATGCCGAGCAGGGCCACCCAGGCGCCGTGGGTGAACTTGGTCGCGAGGACGATCACCAAGACCATGCCGCAGAAGAAGGCGCCGAAGGCGTTGATGGCGCGGGAGCGGGTCATGTGGCGGCGCTTGGCCTGGTCCCGTTCGTCGGTGAGCAGGCGGTTCCAGTGCCGCACCATGCCGGTCTGGCTGAGGGTGAAGGAGACGAACACCCCGACGATGTAGAGCTGGATCAGCCGCGTGGAGTCGGCGCCGTAGACCCAGACGAGCAGGATCGCGGCGCCCGCCAGCAGCACGATGCCGTTGGAGAACGCGAGGCGGTCGCCGCGCGTGTGCAGTTGGCGCGGCAGGTAGCGGTCCTGGGCGAGGATCGAGCCGAGCAGCGGGAAGCCGTTGTACGCGGTGTTCGCGGCGAGGAAGAGGACCAGGGCGGTGGCGGCCGCGAGGACCATGAAGAGGAAGGAACCGTGGCCGAAGACCGCCTCGGCGACCTGGGCGATGACCGGGTCCTGGGTGAAGTCCGCGCCGACCGGGACGCCGTCGCGGATCAGGTCGACCGCCGGGTTCTCGGCCATCTTGACATCGGTGGCCAGGGCCAGGCCGATGATGCCGCAGAACATGGTGACGGCGAGCAGACCCATCATGGCGAGCGTGGTCGCGGCGTTCTTGCTCTTCGGCTTCCGGAAGGCGGGCACCCCGTTGCTGATCGCCTCGACCCCGGTGAGGGCGGCGCAGCCGGAGGAGAAGGCCCGCAGGAGGAGGAAGACGAGCGCGAAACCGGCCAGCCCCTCGTGTTCGGGCTTGATCTCCAGTTCGGAGGTGGGCGCGTGCATCGTGTCGCCGAGGACCACTCCCCGGAACGCGCCCCACAGGATCATGAGGAAGACGCCTGCCACGAAGAGGTAGGTGGGAATGGCGAAGAGCTTCCCGGACTCCTTGACGCCCCGCAGGTTCATCAGGGTGAGCAGGACGATGGCGCCGATGGCACAGAGTGTCTTGTGCTCGATGACGAACGGGATCGCGGAGCCGAGGTTCTCGACGCCGGAGGAGATCGAGACGGCGACGGTGAGGACGTAGTCGACGAGCAGGGCGCTGGCGACGGTCAGTCCGGACTTGGGGCCGAGATTGGTGGTCGCGACCTCGTAGTCGCCGCCGCCGCTCGGGTAGGCGCGGACGTTCTGCCGGTAGGAGGCGACGACCGTGAACATGAGGACGACGACCGCGACGGCGATCCAGGGGCTGAAGTGGTACGCCGACACCCCCGCGATGGACAGCACGAGAAGGACTTCTCCCGGTGCGTACGCCACCGAGGACAACGGGTCGGACGCGAAGACGGGGAGAGCGATGCGCTTGGGGAGGAGGGTCTCCCCGAGCTTGTCGCTGCGCAACGCCCGGCCGATCAGGATCCGTTTGGGCAGGTCGGTCAGTTTGGACACGCTGAGGATCGTAAGCGGAGCCCGTGGCCGAAACGCACGCCCTTTCGACGTGGCCCCGCAATCTCCTGCGGTCGGCGGAGAACGCCCCGTCATTCTTTAACGCAATCCTTGCACTTGTTCGGCCTATTTTGCTTTCCCTTTGCCGGAGTGCGCGAGGATGCGGACACTCGGATGAGGGATCGACTTCCCCGGCGCTTAAGCTCGACACCGGGCCGCGCCGCGGGTGTGTGTCCCGTTGTTTGCCCAGCAAGCTGAGAGAGAAGTGTGAGCAGCGTGTTTTCGCAGGTCAGCCGGATGACCAGGACGGCGGGGTAGGCGCACAGTGCACATCGTCATCATGGGCTGCGGGCGCGTCGGAGCCGCTCTCGCACAGACCCTGGAACAGCAGGGGCACACCGTCGCGGTGATCGACCAGGACCCCACGGCGTTCCGTCGCCTCGGGTCCGGATTCGGCGGTCGCAGGGTCACCGGGGTCGGCTTCGACCAGGACACTCTCCGCGAGGCGGGTATCGAGGACGCCGGGGCGTTCGCCGCGGTCAGCAGCGGCGACAACTCGAACATCATCGCGGCCCGGGTGGCCCGCGAGATGTACTCCATCGAGAACGTCGCGGCGCGGATCTACGACCCTCGGCGCGCCGAGGTCTACCAGCGCCTCGGCATCCCCACCGTGGCGACGGTCCGCTGGACGGCGGACCAGATGCTGCGGCGGCTGCTGCCTTCGGGCGCCGAGCCCCTGTGGCGCGATCCGAGCGGAGGTGTGCAGCTCGCCGAGGTGCACACGACGCCCTCCTGGATCGGCCACAAGATCAGCACGCTCCAGGAGGAGACGGGGGTCCGTGTCGCCTTCCTCACCCGGTTGGGCGAGGCCATACTGCCCAGCTCGCAGACCGTCCTCCAGGAGGGCGACCTGGTCCACGTGATGATGCGTACGGACGAGATCGCCAAGGTCGAAGAGGCCTTCGCCCAGGGTCCCGAGGAGGACGGTCACTGATGCGTGTGTCGATTGCCGGGGCGGGCGCGGTGGGCCGTTCCATCGCCGCCGAGCTGCTGGAGAACGGGCATGAGGTGCTGCTGATCGACAAGGCGCCGACCGCCATCTCGGTGGAGCGGGTGCCGATGGCCGAGTGGCTGCTCGCGGACGCCTGTGAGATCACCTCGCTGGACGAGGCCGCGCTGCAGCGGTGCAACGTGGTCATCGCCGCGACCGGGGACGACAAGGTCAACCTGGTCGTCTCGCTGCTGGCCAAGACCGAGTACGGCGTGCCGCGCGTGGTGGCCCGGGTGAACAACCCGAAGAACGAGTGGCTGTTCAACGAGTCCTGGGGCGTGGACGTCGCCGTCTCGACGCCGCGCCTGATGTCGGCCCTGGTCGAGGAGGCGGTGAGCGTCGGCGATCTGGTCCGGCTGCTGCGCTTCAGCCACGGCGACGCCAACCTGGTGGAGCTGACCCTGCCGCCCGAGTCGGCGCTGGCAGGCACCCGGGTGGGGGACGTCGCCTGGCCCGAGGACACCTCGCTGGTGACGATCATCCGGGGTACGCGGGTGCTGACGCCGAGCCCGGAGGAGTCCCTGGAGGCCGGTGACGAGCTGCTGTTCGTGGCCGCCCAGGCGCGCGAGGAGCAGCTGGAGGACCTGTTGTCGGTCCGCCGCGATCCGTCGGAGGACTGACCGGCAGGACCGACAGGACCGACCAGGGGAAGGGGCCCGGAACCGCTGAGCGGTTCCGGGCCCCTTCCCCTGCGATGCCAGGTGTACGGGTCAGGCGTCCGGGGCGCGAGGCGCCGCGGCGGCCTGCGCCTTGCGCTCCTTCTCGGCCTGTTCCTCGGCCTCCATCTCGGCGAATACGTCGATGGGCGCCGGCGCCTTCGCGAGAAAGACCCAGGTCAGATAGACCGCGAGCAGGAACGGCGGGATCTTCAGCGCGATGAGCACCCAGCCGAACTCGGTGGTGTCGCCCCACCAGTAGAGCGGGAAGAGGATCGCGCACTTGGCCAGCAGGATGAAGCCCCAGGCGTAGCTGGCCTTGGTGTACGCCTTCTTCCGTCCCGGGTTACGGGTCCGCCAGGAGAGGTTCTCCTTGAAGACCGGGCCGAGGATCAGGCCGATCAGCGGCACCCCGGCCACCGCGGTGCCGATGTAGGCGACCGCGAGGCCCAGGGTGTAGAGCATGCCCGGCAGGTAGAAGTCCTTGGCGTCGCCCGTCATCTTCGCGAACAGAACGCCGAAGGCCACCCCGAAGACGCCGCTGAAGGCGTGCTTGACGGTGTCCCGGCGGATCAGCCGCACGGCGACGAGCGCCAGGGACACCGCCAGGGCCGCGAGGGCCGAGGCGTTCAGGTTCTTGTTGATGGTGAAGATCGTGACGAAAAGCAGCCCGGGCAGGACTGTCTCCACCATGCCGCGCACGCCGCCGAAGGCCTCGAAGAGGGCGGCCTCCGTTACGGCCTTCGCCTCGTCGTCCTGCTGGGCGGTGTGCCTCCCGCCGGCGTGCTGCGGGGCCGTACGGTGGGGCTGGTCCGTTTCGGACGTCGGCTTGTCGAGAGACGTCACCGGCTACTCCTTGGCGAGCGGTCGGAGTTCGTATGTGGGGTTGAACAGCACCCGGCGGCCATGGCTCATGGCGACCCGCCCCGAGGCGATGATCCTGCGGCCGGGCTCGATACCGACGATGGAGCGACGGCCGAGCCAGACCACGTCCAGCGGCTCGGTGCCGTCGAAGAGCTCCGCCTCCAGGGCGGGCACTCCGGCCCGGGGACGGAGGGTGACGGTCCGCAACGTACCAGCCACCTTCACGATCTGCCGATCGGAGCACTCGGAGATCCGGGTGCACCCGGTGGCCTGCGCGTCCTCCTGCAGCTCCCGGGACTCCAGGTCCTCCTGGGAGCTGGAGAGCCGGTCGAGCATACGGCGGAAGCGCCCGGAAGGTCTCGCCGCATTCCCGGCCTTCCCGGCTTTCTCGGATCGGGGAACAGCACTCATACCCGAAGGGTACCGGTCCTACGGGCGGTACACGGAGGCCCTGGGCGACCACTCGAAAGGATGACCCGGCGCCCGTCAGTCGCGCTCGAAGCGGTAGCCCATGCCCGGTTCGGTGACGAAGTGCCGGGGGTGCGAGGGGTCCGCCTCCAGCTTGCGGCGCAGCTGGGCCATGTAGACCCGCAGATAGTTGGTCTCGGTGCCGTAGGAGGGGCCCCAGACCTCCTGGAGGAGCTGCTTCTGGCTGACCAGACGGCCGCCGTTGCGGACGAGGACCTCCAGCAGATGCCATTCCGTGGGGGTGAGGCGTACGTCGCGCCCGGACCGGTGCACCTTCTTCGCCGCCAGGTCGACGGTGAAGCCCGCCGTCTCGACCAGCGCGAGGTCCTCGGCGCCGCCCTCCTGACCGACCGGTTCCGCACGGCGTACCGAGGCACGCAGCCGGGCCAGCAGCTCGTCCATGCCGAACGGCTTGGTGACGTAGTCGTCCGCCCCGGCGTCCAGGGCCTCCACCTTCTCGTCGGAGGTGTGGCGCGCGGAGAGTACGAGGATGGGCACCCGGGTCCAGCCGCGCAGGCCCCTGATCACCTCGACCCCGTCCATGTCGGGCAGCCCGAGGTCGAGGAGGACCACGTCGGGGTGGCGGGCGGCGGCGAGCTGGAGGGCGGTCGCCCCGTCGGGCGCGGCGTCGACCTCGTACTGGCGCGCCTTCAGGTTGATCACGAGGGCGCGGACGATCTGCGGCTCGTCGTCGACCACAAGCACCCTGGTCATCGCGGACCTGCCTTTCTGCTGCACGGGGAGGAGGGGAGAGCTGTGTACGGGGAGGAGGCGGCGGAGGGAGGCGTCCGGGGACGGGCGGCGTGCGCCCGGCGGCGTCCCGGGCCTCGGGAACGTGTCATGAGGTGGCCCGGGCCGGCAGCTCGGCCTCCGCCCGGACGCCGCCCGGCGCCGCGGTGAGGGTCAGGACCATGGTCAGCCCGCCGCCCGGGGTGTCCTCGGCGTCGAGGGTGCCGCCCATGGCCTCGGCGAAGCCCCGGGAGACGGCGAGGCCGAGGCCCACTCCGGCGCCGCGCGGGGCGTCCCCGTACCGCTGGAAGGGCTCGAAGATCCGGTCCTTGGCCTCGTCGGGGACGCCCCGGCCGCGGTCCACGACCCGTAGCTCGACCCGGCCGCCGAGGGCGCTGGCGGCCACGGCGACGGGCTCCTGGCCGGGGTTGTACTTGACGGCGTTCTCCACGATGTTGGCGACGACCCGCTCCAGGAGTCCCGGGTCGACGGCGACCATCGGCAGCGTCTCGGGGATGTCGAGGTCGACGCTGCCCTCCGGGACGCCGCCGAGCGCCATCGGGACCACCTCGTCGAGGTCGATCTCGCGGATCAGCGGGGTCACGGTGCCGGTCTGGAGGCGGGACATGTCCAGCAGGTTGCCGACCAGGTGGTCCAGCCGGTCGGCGCCGTCCTCGATGCCTTCCAGGAGCTCCGCCTCGTCCTCCTCGGACCAGGCCACGTCGTCGGAGCGCAGCGAGCTGACGGCGGCCTTGATGGAGGCCAGCGGGGTGCGCAGGTCGTGGCTGACGGCGGCGAGCAGGGCGGTCCTGATCCGGTTGCCCTCGGCGAGCCTGCGGGCCTGCTCGGCCTCCCCGACCAGGCGCTGGCGGTCCAGGACGACGGCGGCCTGGGCGGCGAACGCGCCGAGCACCCGGCGGTCCTCGGCGGGCAGCACCCGGCCGGAGAGCGCGAGGGCCATGTTGTCGCCGACCGGCATGTCCACGTCGGCGTCGTCGGGGCGGGTGACCGGGGCCGGCCCGACGGACCCGGCGCAGGTCCACGGCTCGACGTCGCTGCTGCGCTCCAGGAGGGCGACGGACTCCATGGCGAAGGTCTCGCGGACCCTCTCCAGCAGGGCGTCCAGGGCGGTCTCGCCGCGCAGCACGCTGCCCGCGAGGAAGGAGAGGATCTCCGACTCGGCGCGCAGCCGGGCGGCCTGGTGGGTCCGGCGAGCCGCCAGGTCGACCACGGAGGAGACCGCCACCGCCACCGCGAAGAAGATCACGATGGCGACGAGGTTCTCCGGGTCCTGGACGGTCAGGGTGTGGGTCGGCGGGGTGAACCAGTAGTTCAGCAGCATGGAGCCGACGGCCGCCGAGGCGAGCGCGGGCCGCAGTCCGCCGAGCAGGGCGGCGGCCACCGTCAGGAAGAGGAAGAGCAGGACGTCGTTGGCGAGGCCGGGGGCGTCCTCCATGGAGCGCAGCACCACCGCGAGCAGGACGGGGCCGACGACGCCGACGAGCCAGCCCCAGATGATCCGGGCGCGGCCGAGCCGGGCGCCGCGGGCCATGGGCAGACCGCGGCCCTTGGCGACCTCCTCGTGGGTGACGATGTGGACGTCGAGGTCGGGCCCCGACTCGCGGGCGACGGTCGCGCCGACCCCGGGACCGTAGATGTACTGCCAGGTCTTGCGGCGGCTGGAGCCCAGGACGATCTGGGTGGAGTTGACGCCGCGGGCGAACTCCAGCAGGGCGGCCGGTATGTCGTCGCCGATGACGTGGTGGAAGCTGCCGCCGAGGTCCTCGACCAGGGTGCGCTGGACGGCCAGCTCCTTCGGGGACGCGGAGGTCAGGCCGTCGCTGCGGGCGATGTAGACGGCGAGGATCTCGCTGCCGGAGCCCTTGGCCGCCATCCGGGCGGCGCGGCGGATGAGGGTGCGGCCCTCGGGTCCGCCGGTCAGTCCGACGACGATGCGTTCGCGGGCCTGCCAGGTGGTGCGGATGTTGTGCTCGCCCCGGTACTGCTGGAGGTACTCGTCGACCCGGTCGGCGACCCAGAGCAGCGCCAGCTCGCGCAGCGCGGTGAGGTTGCCGGGGCGGAAGTAGTTCGAGAGGGCCGCGTCCATCTTGTCGGGCTGGTAGATGTTCCCGTGCGCCATCCGGCGCCGCAGCGCCTGGGGCGACATGTCGACCAGCTCGATCTGGTCCGCCCGGCGCACCACCTCGTCCGGCACCGTCTCCCGCTGCCGCACCCCGGTGATCGACTCCACCACATCACCCAGCGACTCCAGGTGCTGGATGTTCACCGTGGATATGACGTCGATCCCGGCCCTCAGCAGCTCCTCGACGTCCTGCCAGCGCTTGGCGTTGCGCGAACCGGGAACATTCGTGTGCGCCAGCTCGTCCACCAGCGCCACCGCCGGCGCCCGCTCCAGCACCGCGTCCACGTCCATCTCCGTGAACACCGAGCCCCGGTACTCCAGCTCCCGACGCGGCAACAGCTCCAACCCGTGCAGCATGACCTCCGTCCGCGGCCGGTCGTGATGCTCCACGAATCCGATGACCACGTCGGTGCCCCGCTCCACCCGCCGGTGGGCCTCCGAGAGCATCGCGTACGTCTTGCCGACGCCCGGTGCCGCGCCCAGGTAGATCCGGAGTGTGCCGCGTCCCATGGCCCCATTGTCTTCTTCCGTCCGGCCCTGTCGTGTGGAGGGCCGGTGGCGCCCGGTGCGGCTGCCGTCCTCGACGCTACTCCGCCCGGGGCCGTGGTTCGGTCCCGGGAGTGCAGGTGGGGAGCGTATTGACGGAACTCTGATGCGCGCCGGAGCGGGCGGCGGGGGCGCTGGGGGAACGTCAGCCGTGTTCGACGATGTGGCCGTCGCTCAGCTCCAGGACCCGGTCGGCGAGGCCCAGCAGCTGAGGGTCGTGGGTGGCGACGAGGGCGGTGACGTTCTCGCTGCGGACGACCGCACGGAGCAGTTCCATCACGGCGAGCCCGGTCTCGGCGTCTAGCTGTCCGGTGGGCTCGTCGGCGATCAGGAGGGCGGGTCGGTTGGCGAGGGCGCGGGCGATGGCGACGCGCTGCTGCTGGCCACCGGAGAGCTCGCCCGGACGCTGCTCGGCGTGGTCGGCGAGGCCGACGAGGGAGAGCAGCAGCGCGACCCGCTCGTCACGCTCGGCCGGGTCGGCCCTGCGCAGCCGCAGGGGTACGCCGACGTTCTCGGCGGCGGTCAGGATCGGGATGAGGCCGAAGGACTGGAAGATGAAGCCGACCCGGTCCCGGCGCAGCTCCAGGAGCCCCTTCTCGCCGAGCCCCGCCAGCTCGGTGCCGTCGACGGTGATCCGGCCGTCGTCCGGGGTGTCCAGGCCGCCGACCAGGTTGAGCAGGGTGGTCTTGCCGGAGCCGGAGCGGCCCTTGAGCGCGACCAGTTCGCCGCGGGGGATCTCGAACGAGACCCCGCGCAGGGCGTGCACGGCCGCCGCTCCGCTCCCGTAGGAGCGGTGCAGGTCCTCGACCGTGACCATGACCGTGCGGGCCGGGTCCTCGGCCAGGGCCGTGCCGGACTGCCCGCTGGTGCTCTCGGTCATCATGCTCCCCCGTACTCACGTGCTCACGTGGCCTGCGTCGTCGCCCGCCAGTATGTGCGTGCGGCACACGGCCGGGCAATGGCCGGTGGGCCGCACCCGCGGAAAGGGTGCGGCCCACCGGCCTGTGCTGCGACTACCGCGAAGTCCCGCCGCGTACCGCTAGCGAACCTCGGTGATCTCGGGCCCGCGCTGGAGCTGGCCCATGCCGCCGGAGAACTTCGAGCTCTCCTGGTCCTCCTGCTGCACACCCTCGGGCACCATCTGGGCGTCGTTGGGGAGCTTGAGGACGATCGGGTCGCGGGGAGCCATCGGGCCGTCGCCGCGGACGACCACGGTGTCCCGGAAGATCGTCTCCAGCAGCCCGGCGGCCTCCGGCTGGACGGCGCCCTGGCCGGAGATCACTCCGCGCAGGAACCAGCGCGGCCCGTCGACGCCGACGAAGCGCACGAGCTGCACACCGCCCGTGCCGTCGGGAAGCTGTACGGGGACCTGCGCGCGCAGCTCCCAGCCCAGCGGGCCCTCGACCTCGTCGATGATGCCGCCCTGCTGGGTGATGCCCGAGGCGATCTCGTCGCGGACCTCGCCCCAGATGCCCTCTTTCTTGGGGGCCGCGAAGGCCTGCAGCTGAACCGCGCTGTCGCGCAGCACCACGGTGGCGGCGACGATCGCGTCCCCGGCCACCTCGACGCGCAGTTCCATGCCCTCGACCCCGGGGACGAAGATGCCTCCCAGGTCGACCCGGCCCTCGCCGGGCTGGGTGACCTCGGTGCTGTCCCAGGGTCCGTCCGGCCTGGGGGCCGGCGGAAGGTTCATCCGACGGGTGCCCTTGGCGGCGCCGTCACTGCCCCCGGGCTCGTCGGCGACCTGCTCGGCCTCGCGCACCTCGTCCGCCTCGTCCTCGGCGGAACCACTCTTCTTGCGACGTCCGAACACGTCACTGTCCTTCCCGGTCGGATACGACCGAAGCGTAGCTGTTCCCACCGTGGGTGATCCCGCCCTCGGCGCCGTCCACCGACGCGTGGCCGCCGGTGGACCCGAAGCCCCCTTCGGCCCGCGCCGAGCCGGGAAGTTCCGCCACCTCGTGGAAGCGCACCTTCTCGACCTGCTGGACAACCAATTGGGCAATCCGGTCGAACCGCTCGAATCGCACGCTCTCGCGTGGATCGAGGTTGACCACGATCACCTTGATCTCCCCACGGTACCCGGCATCAACCGTCCCTGGGGCATTCACGAGGGCCACTCCGCAGCGGGCCGCGAGGCCGGAGCGCGGGTGGACGAACGCGGCGTACCCGTCGGGCAGGGCGATCGACACCCCGGTGGGGAGCACCGCGCGCTCGCCGGGGGCGAGTTCGGCGGCCTCGGTGGTCACCAGGTCGGCCCCGGCGTCGCCCGGGTGCCCGTACGCCGGAATCGGCACCTCCGGGTCGATGAGGCGGATCAGTACGTCGACGGGGTTGCGGGTCACGGGTTCACCTCGAACGCGCGGGCGCGCCTGACCTGGTCGGGGTCGGACATGGCGGCCTGGATCTCGGCGGGCCTGCCGTTGTCGATGAAGTGGTCGACCTTGACCTCGATGAAGAGGGCGTCGGCCCGGACCGCGACGGGCCCGTCGGGGCCGCCGATCCGGCCGGTGGCGGTGGAGTAGATCTTCCGGCCGTGCACGGCGGTGATCCGGGCGTCGAGGTGCAGCACGGTGTCCACGGGGACGGGCCGGACGAAGTCGGTCTCCAGCCGTCCGGTCACCGCGATCGTGCGCAGCAGCCAGTTCAGCGAGCCGAGGGTCTCGTCCAGCGCCGTGGCGAGCACGCCGCCGTGGGCGAGGCCGGGAGCGCCCTGGTGGGCGGGCTGCACGGTGAACTCGGCGGTGACGCTCACCCCCTCACCGGCCCGCGCCATCAGGTGCAGTCCGTGCGGCTGCCCCCCGCCGCAGCCGAAACAGTGTTCGTAGTGCGCTCCGAGAAGTTCGCCCGGGGCGGGCGCGTCGGGGTGCCGGACCGGCGCGACGGCGTCGGCCGGGGGTGTCAGAGCCGCTGATGTTCCACTCACAGGCGCAGACCTTACCCGCGCGGCGGTCCGCCGGTCGCGCCGTGCCAAGCTTGGTTCCATGCAGCCTTCCGCACCGCCCTTCGACGAACGTCTCACCGCGCCCCGCTCCTGGTGGTTCATCGCCTTCGGGGTCGGTATCGCCTGCGCTCTGATGCTTCTGCCGCTGGGCACCCTGCCGCTGCTCGCCGGGCTGGCCGGCGGCACGGTCGCCGCCGCGCTCCTGGTGAGCAGCTACGGCTCCGCCCGGATCCGGGTGGTGGCGGGGGCGCTCGTCGCCGGCGACGCACGGATCCCGCTGTCGGCGCTCGGCGAGCCCGAGGTGCTGGACGCCGAGGAGGCGCGGGCCTGGCGCACGCACAAGGCCGACGCCCGTGCGTTCATGCTGCTGCGCGGCTATGTGGAGACGGCGGTGCGGGTCGAGGTCACGGACCCGCAGGACCCGACTCCGTACGTCTACCTCTCGACCCGGGACCCGCAGGGCCTGGCGGCGGCGCTGAGCACCGTCCCGACGGCCTGAGCGCCGCCGAGACCCTGACGCGAGGGCCCCGAAGGGGGCTCAGGGGCCCTCGATCTCCTTGGGCAGTTCGGCCGGGTCCAGGGGCTGTTCCAGCGGAGGCAGCGCGGGCAGCCGGTCCCAGCGGATCCGGTCCTTGCGCAGGTCGTTCCTGATCCGGTCGGCGAGCTTGCGGGTGTCACGGCGGTTCATCGTGGCGCCGACGGCGGCGCCGATCATGAACGGGATCAGGTTGGGCAGATTGCGCGCCATGCGCTTCATGATCTGCTGGCGCAGTTCGCGCTTCAGCTGGCCGCCCAGCGCGGCGTTGAGCGTGGTGGGGCGCGTGATGTCGATGCCGCGCTCCTCCGTCCACGACGTCAGATACGCGGTGCTGCGCTGGCCGATATTGCCGGGAGGCCGGCGGCCGTAGACCTCGTGGAGCTCGGCGACGAGCTTCATCTCGATCGCGGCGACGCCGGTCACCTCCGCCGCCAGCTCGGCGATCATGGCGGGTGGTACGGGCATCATGGCGGCGGCCCCGATGCCCGCGCCGACGGTCGCGGTGGCCCGGCAGGCTCCCGTGACCAGCTTGTCGGCCAGCTCCTCGGGCCCCAGCCCCGGGAACTGCTTCCGCAGGGTGGCGAGGTCGCGCACCGGCACGCGCGGGGCCGTGTCGATGATGCGGTCGGCCAGCTGTGCGGCCAGTGCCTTCGCGCCGTCCCGGCCCTTGCTCACACCCCGTTTCACTGCGTGCAGGCGGCCCCCGGTCGTGGGCTCCGCCTGGTCCTGCTCCGCGGACCGGTCCGGCGACGCTGCCGCCCCGGCCACCTCGAGCGAGGCCGAACGGCCCCGCTCGTCGTCGGAACTGCCGGAGTGATCCGGCAGGGTGGCGGACCGCTCGGCAGACGCGTTACCGCCTTCTGCCGGGCCTGTGCCGCCTGTACCGTCCTGGTTCGCCTCCGGGCCGTGCCGGCGCCAGGGGCGCCGCTTCCGGAACGGTGTATCGCCTGCCACGGCCGACCCGACCTCAGTCGCAGTCGCGGCAGATGGGCTGACCGTTCTTCTCGCGGGCCAGCTGGCTGCGGTGGTGCACCAGGAAGCAGCTCATGCAGGTGAACTCATCGGCCTGCTTGGGCAGCACCCGGACGGCCAGCTCCTCGTTGGAGAGGTCCGCGCCGGGCAGCTCGAGTCCTTCGGCCGCGTCGAATTCGTCGACGTCGACGGCGGATGCCGTCTTGTCGCTCCGACGCGCCTTGAGCTCTTCGAGGCTGTCCTGGTCCACGTCGTCGTCGGTCTTGCGTGGGGTGTCGTAATCCGTTGCCATGTCGCTCTCCCCCTCTTGGGTGTCTACGGGTGTCTCAGCGCACGTAACGCGTGAGAGGCCGGACTTGTGCCCGACCTGAGGCGGAGATTTTGCCTCACATCAAGGTCTGTTACTCAATCGACACCCAACCGGGCGCCTCGACGAGGCTCGGCTTGGGTGGCGATGGGGACCGTACACGGTCCCGACTGCGCAGTTCACGGGTACCACCCCGTGTACTTCCCGTGATAACGATCCTCGAAAACCCGGACGATTACCGGCTTTCCGACAGAGTCGCGATCACGGAGAGTAGATGACCGGAAAATCGACTCTGTGATCGATCACACATGACCCACCCGGGAACGGGTCCTGAAAATTCCGCCCAAAGCGAACATGAAGATTCGGTGCAGAGTCACATCGTGCAGCCTCTCAGACCGGCAGGGTGACGCGCATCACGAGACCGCCGCCCTCGCGGGGCTCCGCGATGATACGGCCTCCATGGGCCCGCGCGACGGACCGGGCGATCGACAGGCCGAGCCCGACACCCTTGTCGCTGCCCGTGCGCTCCGTACGCAGCCGCCTGAAGGGCTCGAAGAGGTTGTCGATCTCGTAGGCCGGGACCACCGGGCCGGTGTTCGAGACGACGAGCAGGGCCTGGCCGTCCCGCACCTCGGTGGTGACCTCCACCCAGCCGTCCACGGGCACGTTGTAGCGCACGGCGTTCTGTACGAGGTTCAGCGCGATCCGCTCCAGCAGGACGCCGTTGCCCTGGACCACCGCCGTGGCCCGCTCGCCCCGGATCTCGACCTTCTTCGCCACCGCCTCCGACCGAGCCTGGTCGATGGCGCGCTCGGCGACCTCAGCGAGGTCGACCGGCTTGCGCTCGACGATCTGGTTGTCGCTGCGGGCCAGCAGGAGCAGTCCCTCGACGAGCTGCTCGCTGCGCTCGTTGGTGGCCAGGAGGGTCTTGCCGAGCTGCTGGAGCTCCGGCGGGGCCTCCGGGTCGGAGAGATGGACCTCCAGCAGGGTGCGGTTGATCGCCAGCGGGGTGCGCAGCTCGTGCGAGGCGTTGCCGACGAACCGCTGCTGCGCGGTGAAGGCCCGCTCCAGCCGGTCCAGCATGTCGTCGAAGGTGTCCGCCAACTCCTTCAGCTCGTCGTCCGGGCCGTCCAGCTCGATCCGGCGGGTGAGGTCGGTCCCGGCCACCCGGCGCGCGGTCCGGGTGATCCGGCCGAGCGGGGACAACACGCGTCCGGCCATCGCGTAGCCGAAGGCGAAGGCGATCACGCTGAGGCCGACCAGCGCCAGCAGCGAACGGTTGAGCAGGGTGTCCAGCGCCTGTTTGCGCTGCGACTCGTTGCACGCCTTGAGCGCCGCGTTCGCCTCGTCCGCCGAGAGCCCCGGCGTGAGGGCGGGACAGGCGTTGTTGGTGAGCTGGATCTTGCTGTCGGGCAGCAGCTTGAACGGCAGATCCGTGCCGACGTGCAGCGCCTGCGCCGCCAGCATGTAGATGATCGACAGCAGCACGATGCCCGCGATCAGGAACATCCCGCCGTACAGCAGCGTGAGCCGTATCCGGATGGTCGGGCGCAGCCAGGGGTACGGGGGCTCCTGCTGCTTGGGCTCCCAGGTGGGTTTCGGAGGCGCCGCGGAGGGCCCGGGGGTGGTGGCCATGGTCCTCAGATCCGGTATCCGGAGCCCGGCACGGTGACGATGACGGGCGGTTCGCCGAGCTTGCGGCGGAGCGTCATGACCGTGACGCGCACCACGTTGGTGAAGGGGTCGGTGTTCTCGTCCCAGGCCTTCTCCAGCAGCTGCTCCGCCGAGACGACCGCGCCCTCGCTGCGCATGAGGACCTCCAGCACCGCGAACTCCTTCGGGGCGAGCTGGATCTCCGCCTCGTCGCGGAAGACCTCGCGGCGGTTCGGGTCGAGCTTGATGCCGGCGCGCTCCAGGACCGGCGGCAGCGCCACCGTCGTGCGGCGGCCCAGCGCGCGCACCCGGGCGGTCAGCTCGCTGAAGGCGAAGGGCTTGGGCAGATAGTCGTCCGCGCCCAGCTCCAGGCCTTCGACCCGGTCGCTGACATCGCCGGACGCGGTGAGCATGAGCACCCGGGTGGGCATGCCGAGTTCGACGATCCTGCGGCATACGTCGTCCCCGTGCACCACCGGGAGGTCCCGGTCCAGCACGACGACGTCGTAGTCGTTGACCCCGATGCGCTCCAGGGCCGCGGCACCGTCGTAGACGACGTCGACGGCCATGGCCTCCCGGCGCAGTCCGGTGGCCACCGCATCGGCGAGCAGTTGCTCGTCCTCGACGACGAGTACGCGCACGGCGCAGTCCTTCCTTCGGTCCTTCGATGGGTTTCACAGAGCAGACGGCCCACGTGGGGCCCGCCCGGACACGGGCGGCAAGGGCCGACTGTGCGCCTCCATCCTGCCCGCAACACGCATAAACCGGCGGTAAGGCGGCGGCGCCCGGACCTCCCGGCGGCGGCCCACCGGGAAACCGGCGGATTTCCGGGCCAGTTGAGGTTTCTCCGAACCCCGGCGCGGGGAAGAGGGGTTCACACCCGCGATCACGCCTGTCACGTGGCATGCCACTGCCCGCTCTCTTTTCCCCGGAGCGGCGGCGCGATCACCCGCTCCTCCGGCCCCCCGGCCGGGGGGATCCCGGGCACACCCCCGTGCCACCTACCCACGATGAGGGGGCGCATCATGGACGCTTTCACCGCAGGTCTGCTGCAACGCATCAAGACGACCGAGACCGTCCTCACCCGGGCGCGCGAGGACGGCGACGACTTCCTCGCGGACGTCGAGCAGGGCGAGCTGGACGATCTGCGCCGGCTCGCCGCCGAGCACGGCGTGGAGATCGGCGCCACCACCGTCTGAGCCGTACGCCGCGGGGCCCCGGACACCGTCAGGGTGTCCGGGGCCCCGCGGCGTGTACGGCGGCCTCAGGCCCCCCGCCAGGGCCTTCCTCGGGGCGGGGCCCGTCAGTCGTGCCAGGCGCCCAGCTCGTCGAGTGCGGCCTGCAGCGGCTCGAAGACGCCGGGGGTGGCGGCCACCGTCAGGTCGCCGTCGGCGGGCAGCCCCGGACGACCACCGGTCAGCGCGCCCGCCTCCCGGGCGATGAGGTCTCCCGCCGCCAGGTCCCAGGGGTGCAGCCCGCGCTCGTAGTAGCCGTCCAGCCGGCCCGCCGCCACGTCGCAGAGGTCGACGGCCGCCGAGCCGCTGCGCCGGATGTCCCGGAGCCGGGGGATCAGCTGCTGGGCGATGTCCGCCTGGTGGGCGCGGACGTGTCCCACGTAGTTGAAGCCGGTCGAGACGAGTGCCTGGTCCAGCGGCGGGGCGGGGCGGCAGCGCAGGGCTTCGCCGTTCGCGAACGCACCGCCGCCGAGGACCGCCCGGTAGGTCTCCCGGCGCATCGGGGCCTCGACGACGCCCACGACCCGCTCCCCGTCGCGCTCGGCGGCGATGGAGACCGCCCACGTGGGCAGACCGTAGAGGTAGTTCACCGTGCCGTCGAGCGGGTCGATGACCCAGCGGATGCCGGTGCTGCCCGGGGAGCTGGCCCCCTCCTCGCCGAGGAAGCCGTCGTCGGGGCGGAAGTCGGAGAGGTAGCCGGTGATCAGCTTCTCGGCGGCGATGTCCATCTCGGTGACCACGTCGATGGGGCTGGACTTGGTCGCGGCCACCCCCAGGTCGGCCGGGCGGCCGTCGCGCAGCAGGGCTCCGGCCCGGCGGGCGGCCTCCAGGGCGAGGTCGAGCAGTTCGGACAGGGCGGGGTCGGTCACGGCGCTCCCAAGGGGTCGGTGCGTACGGGCAGGCGGTCCTACGGGCTACGCGTACGGGCTGTCGGCGCCCGCGGCGGCGGGTTTCGGGGCCCGGGCGGGGCAGCAGCCGACGGGACAGAGGTCGTGGGAGGGCCCCAGGGACCCCAGCGCGCAGCGCTCAACCTCCCGGCCGCGTTCGGTCGCGGCGCGCTCCAGGAGCAGCTCCCGTACGGCGGCGGCGAAGCGCGGATCGTCGCCCACCGTGGCGGACCGGCGGACCGGCAGACCGATCTCGGCGGCCTTCGCGGTGGCCTCGGTGTCGAGGTCGTACAGCACCTCCATGTGGTCCGAGACGAAGCCGATGGGCGCCATCACGACCGCGGGAGCTCCCTCGTCGCTCAGGGTCTCCAGGTGGTCGCAGATGTCGGGCTCCAGCCACGGGATGTGCGGGGCGCCGCTGCGGGACTGGTAGACGAGCCGCCACGGGTACGCGATCCCGGTCTCCTCGCGCACCGCCTCGATGATCAGCCGGGCCACGTCGAGGTGCTCGGCGACGTACGCGCCGCCCTCGCCGTGCGCGTCGGCCGGGCCCGAGGCGTCGGCGGCGGACGTCGGGATGGAGTGGGTGGTGAACGCGATGTGCGCGCCCGCGCGGACGTCCTCGGGGAGGTCGGCGAGCGAGGCGAGGACGCCGTCCGCCATGGGCGTCACGAAGCCGGGGTGGTTGAAGTAGTGCCGCAGCTTGTCGACCCGGGGCACGGTCAGCCCCTCGGCCTCCAGTACCGCCAGCGACTCGGCGAGGTTCTCGCGGTACTGGCGGCAGCCGGAGTACGAGGCGTAGGCGCTGGTGGCGAGGACGGCGATCCTGCGGTGCCCGTCGGCGGCCATCTCGCGCAGGACGTCGGTCAGATACGGGGCCCAGTTGCGGTTGCCCCAGTGGACCGGGAGATCCAGGCCGTGCTCGGCGAAGTCCTCGCGCAGCGCGTCGAGCAGGGCGCGGTTCTGCGCGTTGATCGGGCTGACTCCGCCGAACAGGAAGTAGTGCTTGCCCACCTCCTTGAGGCGTTCCTCGGGGATGCCGCGGCCGCGGGTCACGTTCGCCAGGAACGGGACCACGTCGTCCGGGCCCTCGGGACCGCCGAAGGAGAGCAGCAGCAGGGCGTCGTAGGGAGCGGGATCGCGCAGATCGGACATGGCATCGATCCTGCCACCCGCCTCCGGCAGGGCGGCAACCGACATCCGACGCCCCGTCGGAAAGACCGGCCGGAAGGCCCGGGAAGGCCGGCAATCCCGGCGGTCGGGCAGCCGCGCCGCTCCCCGGGCCACCGCCCGGAATCCGGTGTCCGGAACGTCCGGTCGGCCGTAAGCTGTCTCGGCCAGCTATACGCCTGACAGGCACGCGACCGGAGTACCCCTTGCCCAGCCCCTACCGCGCCATCTTCTCCGCCCCCGGCTCCAAGGAATTCTCCGCGGCGGGCTTCTTCGGCCGGATGCCGTTGTCCATGATGGGCATCGGCGTCGTCACCATGATCTCCCAGCTCACCGGCCGCTACGGGCTGGCCGGGGCGCTCTCCGCGACCCTGGCGATGTCGGCGGCGGTCTGCGGCCCCCAGGTCTCCCGGCTGGTCGACCGCTACGGGCAGCGCCGGGTGCTCCGACCGGTCACGCTGGTCGCGGTGGCGGCGGTGGCGGGCCTGCTGATCTGCGCCCAGCAGGGGGCTCCGGAGTGGACGCTGTTCGTCTTCGCGGCGGGCGCGGGCTGTGTGCCGAGCGTGGGGTCGATGATCCGGTCCCGCTGGGCGGAGATCTACCGGGGCTCCAGCCGGGATCTGCACACCGCGTACGCGTGGGAGTCGATCGTCGACGAGGTGTGCTTCATCTTCGGCCCGATCATCTCCATCGGTCTGTCCACCGCCTGGTTCCCGGAGGCGGGGCCGCTGATCGCCGCCGGCTTCCTGCTGGTCGGCGTCTTCTGGCTGACCGCGCAGCGGGCGACCGAGCCGGTGCCGCACCCGAAGTCGCAGCACACCGGGGGCTCGGCACTGCGCTCGCGGGGGCTCCAGGTCCTGGTGGCCACCTTCGTGGCGACGGGCGCGATCTTCGGGGGCGTGGACGTAGTGACCGTGGCCTTCGCCGAGGAGCGCGGGCACAAGGCCGCCGCCTCCCTGGTGCTGGCCGTCTACGCGCTCGGTTCGTGTCTCGCGGGGGCCGTGTTCGGGCTGCTGCACCTGAAGGGGAACCCTTCGACCAGGTGGCTGGTGGGTGTCTGTGCGATGGCCGTGAGTATGATCCCCCTCCTACTGGCCGGGAACCTTCCGTTGCTGGCCGTGGCGCTCTTTGTCGCGGGCCTCGCCATCGCACCGACGATGGTCACCACCATGGCCCTCGTCGAAGCGCACGTACCGCGCACCAAGCTGACCGAGGGCATGACCTGGACCAGTACCGGGCTCGCTGTCGGAGTGGCGCTCGGCTCCTCGGCCGCCGGCTGGGTGGTCGACGCCGCCGGGGCGAAGGCGGGGTACGCGGTGCCCGTCGTGGCGGGAGCGCTCGCGGCGGCGGTGGCGGTCCTGGGATATCGCCGGCTGGCCGGGCCGGCTGCGACGGGAGGGCGCGGGGAAGATGACCGACACCTACGCACGGACGACGAACGCGTGGCGTAACTGGGCGGGCACCGTCACCGCCCGGCCCGCCCGTACCGAGTCCCCCGCGTCCGTGGACGAGCTCGCGGACGTGCTGCGCCGGGCCGGCGCGGAGGGCCTGCGGGTGAAGCCGGTCGGCGCGGGCCACTCCTTCACGGCGGCGGCCGCCACGGACGGGGTGCTCATACGCCCCGACCTGCTCACCGGGATCCGGGACATCGACCGCGCGTCGATGACCGTGACGGTGGAGGCGGGGACTCCGCTCAAGCGGCTCAACACCGCACTCGCCCGCGAGGGCCTGTCGCTCACGAACATGGGCGACATCATGGAGCAGACGATCGCCGGGGCGACCTCCACCGGCACGCACGGCACGGGCCGGGACTCGGCGTCGATAGCGGCGCAGATCCGCGCACTGGAGCTGGTCACCGCCGACGGCACGGTCCTGGTCTGCTCGGAGCGGGAGAACCCGGAGGTGTTCGCCGCGGCCCGGATCGGGATCGGCGCCCTCGGGGTGATCACCGCCGTCACCCTCGCCGTGGAGCCGATCTTCCTGCTGACGGCACGCGAGGAGCCGATGAGCTTCGACCGGGTCACCGCGGACTTCGATGCCCTGGTCGCCGAGAACGAGCACTTCGAGTTCTACTGGTTCCCGCACACCGGGAACTGCAACACCAAGCGCAACAACCGCAGCGCCGGTCCGTCCGCCCCGCCCGGGAGGGTGAGCAGCTGGATCGACGACGAGCTGCTGTCCAACGGGGTCTTCCAGGTCGCCTGTTCGCTCGGCCGCGCGGTCCCGGCGACGATCCCCTCGATCGCCAGGCTCTCCAGCCGGGCGCTGTCGGCGCGTACGTACACCGACATCCCGTACAAGGTGTTCACCAGCCCGCGCCGCGTGCGGTTCGTGGAGATGGAGTACGCCGTTCCGCGGGAGCGGGCGGTGACGGTGCTGCGGGAGCTGAAGGCCATGGTCGAGCGGTCACCGCTGAAGATCAGCTTCCCGGTCGAGGTGCGCACCGCTCCGGCCGACGACATGGCCCTGTCGACCGCCTCGGGCCGGGACAGCGCCTACATCGCCGTGCACCTCTACAAGGGCACGCCGCACCGGTCGTACTTCACCGCGGTCGAGCGGATCATGACCGCGCACGCCGGCCGCCCGCACTGGGGCAAGATCCACACCCGCGACGCGGCCTATCTGGCGGAGGTCTACCCGCGCTTCGGCGAGTTCACCGCGCTGCGCGACCGGCTGGACCCGGACCGCCTGTTCGGCAACGACTACCTGCGGCGCGTGCTCGGCGACTGAGTTCACAGGCTTCCGGTACGCCGTCGGCCCCGGTCCTCTCCCTGCGGAGGGGGGCCGGGGCCGACGTGGTGTGCGCGGTACGCGGGTGGGTCACTCGGCGTCGGCGCCGGGCGGGGCCTGCTCCCCCTGCCCGGGAGCGACGCCCGTGCCGGTCGAGGGCTCGCCGGTTCCGGCGTCGTCGGACGGCGACGGGGCGGGCGGCACGGGGTCGGGTGTGGTCCCGCCGGCGGAGCCGGAGGGCGTCGGCGTGGGAGTGGACCCGGTGCCCGGGTTCTCGCCGCCCGTGCCCGTCCCGGGGCCGGGGCTCTCACTGCTGCCGCCGTCCCGCTCCGTATCGGGGCCGGAGCCGGTGCCGTCACCCGGGGTCGGACCCTGCTCGTCCGCTCCGCCGTCCCGGTCGGTGTCCCCGGAGGGTGTGGGGTCGGCAGGTCCGGAGTCCTGGTCGCCGCCACCGCCTCGCACGACGGAGCTGAGGGTGGTGCCCTGGCCGCCGCTCAGGTCGTTGCCCGAGATCATCTCGAACGCGGTGATCCCGGCCATGGAGACGGCGAAGACCGCGGCGGCCGCGAGCGCGGGCCGCTTCCAGCCTCGCAGCCTCGTTCCGTGGGTGACGCCCTCGCCGAACGCGTCCTCGCCGGCGGCCGTGCCCACCGCGGGCCGCGGGATCATCCGCGTACGGTCGGCGGCGTGCGGCAGCATCTGCGTACGGTCGGCTCCGGGCTCCGCGCCCGGCGCGACACGGAGCATCCGGGTGCGCGCGTCGCCGAGGTCCAGCAACTGCGTCCGGTCGGTGTCGACCGGCTTCAGCAGCTGCGTGCTCTCCGCGTCCGGGATCACCTCCGGGACCGCGCCCGGGTCGACCGTGGGCAGCACCGTGGTGGCGTCCTCGGCCGGCTCCGGCTCGGACCGCCTGGCGGCGCCTCTGTGCCCGGCGGGCGTCGTCTCCTTGGTGTGCACCGTCACCTGGCGGCCCTCCGGGTGGGTCACCTGGACCGTCACCTCGCGGATCTGCTCGCCGGTGCGGCGGAAGAAGTGCTGGAAGACCGAGCCGCCACAGGTGGCGACGACGCTCATCACGCCCGCTCCCGCGATCGTGCCGTACACGCCCAACTGCGAGGCCAGCACGGCCGCCGCGACGGCTGCCACGGCACTCCCGGCGACCTGCGGGAGGCTCAGATCTATGCGCCTTTCCTTGGGTTCTGTGTCACTTTCCGGCGTATGAACCATTACCAGCCCCTGCTTGACATCTCTCCCACCATGCAACAGGAAGGGACAAATGAGCGAAGTGGATAGTTCCGTTTCCGGAGATTGTGTGAAGCACAACACGCATCGGGGGCGTTTCACGGAGAACTGGGTAACTCAACTCCCGCGCCCCACGAGAAGTTCGGCGGCGCGCCGGTCCACCTCGATGGCTCGAATGGAGTACTGTGACGAGCCCTGGGGCGGACTCCGACGTGGGAATCCGCAGCCACCGGAGAGTCCGACGGCACCACTCGAACCGACGGCGTGAAGGCATCACACGGATGCCTGCTGCACAGAGCGGCCAAATCGGTCGCTTTGGGGTGCAATGGGTAACCGTGTCATGGTGGTGCACCAGGACGAGCGCCCGACACGCCGGGCAACTTGGCAAGGTTGTGGCAGGCTGCACCCGGGCAGGTCACACTCGACTAGCGGAAGCAGCGACGCACGTGACGTCGGCAGGCACCACCCGGGAGGTCCCCATGCCCGAACTGCGTGTCGTGGCCGTCTCCAACGACGGCACACGACTGGTGCTCAAGGCTGCGGACAGCACGGAGTACACGCTTCCGATCGATGAGCGGCTGCGCGCCGCCGTGCGCAACGACCGCGCCCGGCTCGGCCAGATCGAGATCGAGGTGGAGAGCCACCTCCGTCCCCGCGACATCCAGGCCCGCATACGGGCCGGTGCCTCCGCGGAGGAGGTCGCCCAGTTCGCGGGCATCCCCGTCGACCGTGTACGCCGCTTCGAGGGCCCCGTGCTCGCGGAGCGCGCCTTCATGGCCGAGCGGGCCCGGAAGACTCCCGTGCGCCGTCCCGGCGAGAACACCGGCCCTCAACTCGGCGAAGCGGTGCAGGAGCGTCTCCTGCTGCGCGGCGCCGACAAGGAAACCGTCCAGTGGGACTCGTGGCGTCGCGACGACGGCACCTGGGAGGTCCTGCTCGTCTACCGGGTCGCCGGTGAGCCGCACTCGGCGAGCTGGACGTACGACCCGCCCCGGCGGCTGGTCCAGGCCGTGGACGACGAGGCGCGCTCGCTGATCGGCGAGACCGACGACGTCGCCGCGCCCGAGCCCAGCTTCCCGTTCGTGCCCCGGATCGCCCGGCTGCCGCGCGACCGGCCGCTGGACCGGAGCCTCGACCGGCAGCTCGACCGCGACCGACCGCTGGACCGGGCCCTGGACCGGCAGATCGAGCGGCCCGCTCCGGCCGCCGCCGAGCCCGAGGAGTACGTGAGCAGTGCCTCGGCCGGTGAGCGCGACTCGCTGACCAGCCTGCTGGAGGCGGTGCCGAGCTTCCGCGGCGACATGGTCGTCCCCGAGCGGCCCACCCAGCCCGAGCCGCCCGCGCTCGAACCGGCGGAGGAGACGGAGGCGGACGAGCCGCCGGCCGCCGCCTCGGCCGGCGCGGGGTCCGCGTACGCGGATGTGCTGATGCCCCGGGCGGTGGCCGGTCACCGCGACCGGCTGACCGGGACGACGGACCGTCAGGCGGAGGCGGACGGAGTCCGGCCGGGCCGCCGGGCCGCCGTGCCGAGCTGGGACGAGATCGTCTTCGGCACCCGGCGCAAGAAGCAGGACTGACCGGGAATGACCACCGGTGGCAGCGGGGGGGGGGGGGGGGGGGGGGGGGGGGGCCCCCCCCGCCCCCCGCCCCCCCCCCCCCCCCCGCGCCCCCCGGGGCCGGCCCCCCCCGCCGCCCCCCCGCGCCCCCCGCCCCCGGCCCCGCCCCCCCCCCCCCCCGCCC
>NZ_JBIWLQ010000031.1:0-62607 GCF_044766265.1 Streptomyces sp. NPDC102283 | reverse complement strand
GCGCGCGTCCCCCTCCGGGGGAACGACGCACGACCCTACGGGTCGTAAAGACGATAAAGCCCTACGGGCTTTTAAACAATCCCTCCGGGATTGTTTATGAATTCCTCCGGAATTCAAAAGGCGGGTGGGAGGTTGGGCGGGTCCCTGCGCTCCGCTCCGGGACCGGTGGTGACGGGTCGTCGGGTGGTGCTCCTTCCGGCTCCGCCTGCAGGAGAGGCCCGCTGCGCGGGGGCTGGTTACAGGAGGGGGCGGTTGGGGCGGCCGGGCCGGACCCTGACCCTGCATCACCACCGGCACCCGTGTACACATTGGGAATCTCCCCCACCCCCGTCCGCAGCGAACCTCAGTTTCTGCATCACACTTTGAGCCCGTGTAGAGATTGGGAATCTGCGCCACCCCCGCCCGGGTCTGAAAGGGTCTGCATGATGCCGACTTGAATAGGCAACGTGAAACACGGTCAGTGAGGTCTCTTTCCGGGGAGGATGAACTCACATCGACGAAGGGAATTCATATGTTGATTTCTGTGATCGTGGTTCTCGGGACGCTTGCCGGATCGTTCGTTACGGGCGTTCTCCAGTATTTCACTCAACGGGCGCAGCGTGCCGCTGGGGAAATTTCTGAGCGCCGTACGGCGGGTCTGGATGCGGTAGTGGCTTTATCGGCTGCGTTGGCGGATCACCGGCGGGCAATGGTCGTCCGGGAGGAAATCCGGTTGGCCGGCGGGGACTGGGGCGCGGCCCGTGCGGAGAGTCACGCGACCCGGTCCGCGGTGACCGGTCCACTCCTTCGAGTGCGTCTCCTGCTGCCCGAGCTGGCCGACACGGCGCAGCACGCCGTACAGGCCGCGCACGACATGCGGGCCGCCGACAGCACGACAGCGGTCCAGGAGGCGCGAGAACGGGCGATCGCCACGGCGGACGACCTGGTCACCGCCGCAGGGGGCCGCACTCGCCGGATGAACACCACCCCCGTAGGGCGCGGGGAGTACAAGGTCCCGCCGACCCGGGCCCTGGAGCGGGAAGGACCATCCCCGCAGGGCGGGGAGCACACGTCGCCGGTCTCGATCGGCTGCGGTCGATCAGTTGGCGGATAGGGAAGGGTCAGTTGGGGGCACACAATCCGGATTCGGCGAGTGCCTCCCTGATGAGTTGTTTCAGGTACTCCGGACTGGGCGGGTCACCGGGTTCGCCATTGGGGCCGCGGCGGCCGCGGGGTCCTGCGGCGCCTTCGGGGCCCACGTCGCCCCTGGGTCCCTGGGGCCCCCGAGGCCCGGCCGGTCCTTCCCGGCCGTCGGCTCCGGGCAGCCCGTGGATGCCCGGTTTACCGTCCCTGCCGTCCCTGCCGGGCTGGCCTTCGGAGCCCTTGGTCCCAGCGGGGCCCTCGGGGCCGGGCGGGCCGCTCGCACCGCCTGGGCCCGCGACCCCTTCGGCGCCGCGCGGCCCCTGCGGGCCGGCCTGACCTTCGGGTCCGGTCATCCCTGCGGGACCGGCAGGCCCAGCAGGCCCAGCGGGGCCCGTGCAGCCTGTGCGTCCTCCAGGGCCCTGGGGTCCTGGAGGGCCCTGGGGTCCTGGAGGACCGTTCTCGCAGGGTGGCGGGCCGCATGTCGCGTCGTGGCCGTCGAGAACCGCGGCGCGAGGGCCCTCGGGTGCGCTCTGCGCGGGTAGTGGTGCTTCTGGGGAAGTGGACGCTGCGGCCATGCCGCCTCCTGAGATTCTTCGCACCCGTGCGTGCGCCGGGTGGAATTCGCCCCGCCTTGAGAAGCGACGGGCGACTGAAACGGGAGCGGAGAGCGAGCAGCCATTCAGCCGGTTCAGAACAGGACCGCAATGGCCACTTATTTTCCCGCTCATTCGTAAGCATCCCCTGACCGCCTATTGGAGTAACCACACGCAAGAGCGAGCTTATTCAGAGGGCGGCGAAGCGCAATACGGCTCAAAGAATAAAATCACCATGCGCCCCTCTAAGATTTCGAGCACCGTGCAGGCGTACGGAGAAATACCCGCCGATCGCCGGTCCCTGGATGGCACCGCAGATTCAGCATTGCTTCGCCGGTACAGGGCTTCGTCGTCAGCTCGGCCCGGTCCCGGCCGCCAGGAGGACCGGCCCGGCCCCGGGGCGGTGCAGAAGAACGTGGTCGGCGGGGACTGGAGCGCGGCTCGTACCGAGAGCCACGCGACCCGGTCCGCGGTGACCGGCCCACTCCTACGAGTACGTCTCCTGCTGCCCGAGCTGGACGGGGCGAAACAGTACGCCGTCCAGGCCACGTGGCCGCGTGAGGGGGACGTCCTGAGCCCTGTCGGTGGGTGAACGGCCCTGGTGCAGGTGCTGTGCTGCCACCGGCACCAGGGCTGTGCGGCTCTCCGCTCCCGCCGGGGTGGGAGCCGTGCCTCCGGGGTTCGGGCGGCTCCGGCTGGCGGGGCGGGGTAACCCTGCATCAGGTGCCCGGTCGGGTGTGATCACGGACCGGGAGGGGGGTGGTGCTTGTGGTGGGGGCGGGTGAGTGGTTGCGTGAAAGGGGCTGGTTCCCGGCAGTTGCGATGCCGGGAACCAGCCCCTTTTTTTGGTGTGCTGCCGGCTAGTAGCGGGCGGCTGTGTAGTCGATGTTGGTGATCTCGGCTTCGAGGTCCTGGGTGCGTGCGCCGCCGGTCTGATTGTTGGTCTGGAAGTACAGCATTTGCGCGTGGGGAGTTTCTGGAGCGTCAGTGAATGGGGTTGCTGGTTTCAGATTGCCCATTGGCTGGGATTGGCTGGTTGTCGGTAGATTTCTGTTGACGGTTTCTGCATGTCTCTGTGATGGTCGGAGGCAGGTTCTACGAGACAGGAGCGATCTTGCGGAAATTCACGCGTGTGTTGGTGGGTGCGGGGGCTGCGGTCGGAGTGGTGGCTATGACCGCGTCGCCCGTGCAGGCCAGTGCCAGCAAGGTGGTGTACACGAAGCTTTGCAATTGGTGCTCGGCGGACGGGTGGGGCACGTTCATGGCGGACCCTGTCCGTCTGGCTCCCGGTGATTCCCTCAGGGCCTGCGATATCAGGTCCGATGGGTGGGGTATCAAGGCGTGGCTGTATTACAAGGGTAAGGTCGTTCGCACAGCCAGCACTGAAGGCCACCGTGCGAAATATTGCACATCGTGGAAAGGGGGGAACCTTAAGGAAGAAGTAACGGTCGGGATCAAGGTATGCAAGGTGAAAGGTTCTTCCAAGAAGGATTGCTTCTATGGGGAAGGCCAGACTTGAATTCCTCACGCAGTCCCCGCTAGCTGTTCGTGATGTGCGAACGAAGGGCGGGTCCCCGGCATCGCAACTGCCGGGGACCCGCCCTCCTTTGTTTCGTGGTTGGTGGTAGGTCAGTAGCGGGCGGCGATGTAGTCGATGTTGGTGATTTCGACTTCGAGGTCCTGGGCGCGGGCGCCGCCGGTCTGGCTGTCGGTCTGGAAGTAGAGAGTCTGGGCGGCTTCGGCCAGGACCTCGTTGGGGTTCTCGCCGTTGGTCCCGGCCTGAGCGTCGAACAGCCTCGTCGCGTACTCCGGGGGAGGTGGAGGGTGAGGAGGCGCAGGCGCATTTCGTCGGTGGTGCCGACGGGGCCCGGTAGCCGAATTGGGCGCGGAAGTGCATCGTACTGGCGTGCGGGTGGGATCCCGAACGGCCGGGGTCTACCGGTCGTGTTCCTGTCGTTGTGCGGGGACGGTCTGTTGGTGGGCGGTGTGTTCCTGGTCTATGGCGCGCTGCAAGTGCCAGAGGGTGACTGCGGGGAGGAGGCCGCCGAGTCGGGCGGCTGCCCGGAGGTTTTCGACGGCACCGGCCAGGAGGGTCCTTGTGGTGTGCCCGGGGGTGCCGGGGTGGTCGGGGGTGTTGGTGGCGGCGGTTTCGAGGAGGTCGGCGAGTTCGGTGATGCCGGGGTCGTCGGGTACGTGTCCGCCCCAGCGTGCGGCTGCTTCGGCGAGGTGGGTGACACGGCGGCCGTGTCCGGCTGCCAGGCGTGAGGAGAGTTCCCGGTTGATCACAGGGGCATCGTCTCCCGGATCACGGTCGCCATGCCACAACAAGCCGCATAAGTGCGGTCGTTGGGCCCGGGCGGGGCCGGCCGGGGGTTATCGTCCGCGTCCCTGGCGGGGTGCGGGGGCGGTGTTCCGGCGGTGTGCGGGTGCGGCGGGTTCGGTGGGTGCGGGCTGCTTGGGTGCGGCCGTGTCCGGGGTGGTGGAGCGGGAGCGGGCTGCGGTGGTGGAGACGCGGGGGCCGGTGGGCAGGGGTTGGTCGAGTGGTGTGGTGAGGGCGTGGTGGGTGGCGAGGAGGAGGCGGGGGGTGATGTCGGAGGGCGGGCCGGTGCGCCAGGTGGCGGTGTCGGGTGCGATGCGGGCGAGGTGTTCGGCGAAGGGCAGGTTCTGCTGGTCCATGTGGTGCATGCGGTGGGCGAGGACGGGCCACTGACGGGAGCTCACCAGGAATGCCGCCTCCTGTTGGGGGAGGGTCTCGTTGACCCGGGTCACCAGAAGGCGGTGAGCAGCGGGGGTGACGCCGAGCTGGTTAAGGGCGCGGGCCCGGTCGCCGAGGTCGAGGTCGCGGGGGATGTCCAGGCCTTCGGTCAGCGGGCCCCAGAGGTTCTTCGCGTCGGCGCTCACCGCGGGGGCGGCCCGGGGGTCGGGCTTCTGCGCCGTGGCGGGAGCGGGCGGCGGGGCGGCCGGAGCAGGAGCGGCGGGCGGAACCGGGGCGGGTGTGCGCGCGGACGCGGGCGGAGTCGGCGCGGCGGCCGGAGCGGGAGCTGCGGGCGCGGCGGGCTGCGGTGTGGTGGCGGCCGGCGCAGCAGGGGCCGGAGCAGGAGCGGGCGCGGCGGCTGGAGCAGGAGCGGCGGGAGCGGGTGGAGCCGCAGTGGGAACGGGAGCAGCCGGACCTGGAGCGGGAGCGGCGGCGGAGGGCGGGGCGGGGTTGGTGGCCGGTGTCGGGGTGGCGGCGGCGGCGATGGCCTGGTCGACGCCGAGGCCTGCGGCGTGGGCGTGGTTGAGGATGCGGGCGACGTCGACGCCCTGGTCGTGGAGGCGGCCCATGTGGGCGGCGATGTCGGGCCAGGCCGGGGAGGCGAGGATCGCGTCCCGGACGAGGCCTTCGGGGATGGTCGTGCGCAGGAGGTTGGCCCAGCGGTCGGTGTCCTCCGCCTTCGTGCGGAAGATGTTCTTCGCGACGGCCCGCTCGACGCCGGAGGCCATGGTGCCGAGGTTCGGGAGGAACGTCGTGAGGTCGACGCCGGCGTGGCTGAGGGAGATGAGCTGGCGGGCCGTCACCGGCCAGTCCTCGCTGGCGGTGAGGTGGTCGAGGAGGGGGGCGGGGAGGTGCTTGCCGAGTTCGTCGGCGGACCACCAGGACTCCGCGACCTGCCCGAGGTCCTGGTCGAGTTCCTGTTCCTTGCCGTGGTGGTGTTTCTGGGAGGCGCGGCGGACCGCGTCCGCGATCGTGAGGATCAGCCGGATGGACATCGCCGCGGCCTGCGCCGCCTCGGACAGGGCCTCGGAGAACGGCTCACCCGGCAGCTGAGCAGGTGCGGGGGTGGTCATGGTGGCGGGTCTCCTTCGTACGGTCAGCGCGAACGCCCCGGGTGCGGGCCCGGCCCGTTGGCGTGCCGGGGCGGTACTCCGGTAACGGGCGGGGGCGGGGCGGGGCCACGCTCCGGGGCGGGTGTCACCCGTACGGTGCGCGGGGAGGTCCGGGGTGCCGGGCGGGGTGTCGTGGTGCGGGCGCCGGTGGTGGTGAGGTCGGCGGCTTCGCGGAGCAGGACGGCGGCTTGGGCGGCGGCTGTTGTCTGGGCGCGGTGGTGTTGTGCGCGGTGCCAGGCGGCCGCTGCTTCGACGGCTTCGGTGAGGGCGAGCAGGAGGTTGAGGACGGCGGGTGCGCCGCCGCCGCGGGCTGTTCTGGGTGCGTGTTCCAGGGCGCGGGTGGCGGCTTTGAAGTGGGTGCGGGCGGTGGTGTCGAGGGTGCGGGCGCCGGGGGCTCGGGAGGCCTGCTCGAACCGGGTGGCCGCGGCGCGGACCTTGTCGCGGACGGTGGCCGGGGAGACGGTGGCGGTGACGGTGAGGAGGTCGCCGAGGGCGGCGACGTCGCCCGCGCCCTGCGTGCGGCCGGCGCGGGCGAGGAGGGCTGCTGCTTCGCGGATGCGGGTGTGTGCGCGGGTGATGTCGGCGGGGGTGAGGGTGGGTTCGTAGCGTTCGCGGATGCGGGGCAGGGAGAGGTCGTAGGCGAGGGTCCGGCCGGAGAACCAGACGGGGCGTGAGCCGTGGTCGGCGCGGTCGCCGGGGAGCGCGACCGCGTACCCGTCGATGGTGCCGGTGGTCGCGTCGTGGTGTTCGCGGACGCGGAGGCCGGCGTCGCGGAGCCGGTTGAGGAAATCGGTGTCGTCGGTGGCGAGGGCGGCGGCTTCCCGGACCGCGCGCTGGAGGGATGCGCGGGCTGTCTCCTCAAGGCCGCGGCGGGTGGCTTTCTCCTTCTCGCCGGTGGCCGGTGCGCGGCGCGCGGTTTCGTCGAGCGGTGACATCGGCTCCAGGCCCCACGCGGTCTCGAAGTTACGGGCGGCGGTGTGCATGCGGTGGATGTCGCCGCGGATGCGGGGGCCGCGGCCGTCTCTGCGGGCGAGGGTCGCAACGAGGTGGATGTGGTCGGGTGCGTGACGCACCGCCACCCACCGGCAGGCGTGTTCATCATCGTGGGGGGCGATCCCGGCGACGGCCACCATCTCGGCAGCGACCCTCGCCCACTCCTCGTCGGTGAGGGTGCGGTCGGTGGGGGCGTTACGGACCGAGGCGTGCCACACGTGCTCGGCCGGCTTCGGTCCGCGCAGGGCGTCGACCGGAGCGTCGAGCAGCAGTCCGAGAGCGGACAGGGTCATGCGGCCGGGGGTGCGCGCGGGGCACGGCAGAGCGGGGTCCCACGCGGCGACGAGGTGGGGGTCGGTGTGCTCGTCCCGGTCCCCGGGGCCGAAGAGGTAGGCGAGGAGACCCGCGGTGTCCGCGCCCTGCTCCCCCTTCTTCGGCATCACGACCGTGGGCGCCTCTCCCGCATCACCTGGACCGTCGCCTCATCCACCCTGCGGACCGCGCTCAACGCCGCCTCCACCACCACCCGGACCTTCTCGGGCAGCACAGGCGCGGCGGCGTTCGGCAGGGCGGCACAAGGGCGGTCGGCGGGTGTGCCGAGGTCGACCGGGAACGGCGCCGTGGGGGTGGTCAGCGCGCGGAGGGCGGTCAGGGTTTCCTGGAGGTGGGCCCGGGAGCGGATCAGCTCGCGCAGCACGTCGCCGGTATCGGCGGAGACGGGGATCAGGGTGTGCTGCGCGACCGCCATCAGCTGGCGTCCCGCCCACGCGGCGGGGGCCATCTGTTCGCGGCCGGCGGCGGTACGGACGACCTCCAGTTCGGCGTCGTCGAAGGAGACGTAGAAGCGGTGCTTCCGGCGGTGGCCGGTCTGGCGTTCACGTCGCTGGCCGCTCGGGTTCCCGGTCGTGTCGACGGTCATCAGGATTGTCCTTTCGTTTTTGGTTCTTGTGACCGCCCGGACTTTCCCGGGATGGCGGCTATTGCCCCCATTACGCACTAACTGGCTCCCCCTTTCTAATGCGTGAAAAAAATGGTTCACGCATTCCCGCTGGCAGGCACTTCCGGGTCCGGGAACACCACCGCCGCCGCACCACCAGCGCACCCGCCGGACAGCCACCCCACCACCACCACCGCCGCCGCCGCGACCCGGGCCGCCACACCACCCCCCGGAAGAGACACCCCCCCCCGGGGGGGGGGGGGGGGGGGGGGGGGGGGGGCCACCCCCCCCCCCCCCCCCCCCCCCCCCCCCCCCCCCCCCCCCCCCCCCCCCCCCCCCCCCCCCCCCCCCCCCCCCGCCCGGGGGGGGGGGGACACACCCGCACCACCCCCGCACCACACCCACCCCCGCACCACCCCACACACCCACAACGAAGCGACGCCCGCCCACTGGTTGAACCCCCGCCACGCAGCTGCGGGGCCACCGGCCCACATGGGGCACGACCCGCTCGGCGACCGGGTCGGCGGCGCGCACCGGGAGCCCCGAAACGGGCCTCGTGACGGACAACGACCGGACGCCTCTGCCAGGCACGCGGCGGGCGCCCAGACCTCGACCCGCCGTCGCGTCCCGCACCGCCGTTGAGACTGCCGCCGCAGGCGCTCCGGACAGCCCGGTCAGACAACTCAGAAGCACCGGCACGGGGCGACGCAACAGGGTGCACGCGTGCCCCTCTCCCTCGTGGCCGACACCGGACTGAACGTGTGGACACTGGCCTCGGTCCTGACCGCGCGGACGGCTGATCCGGGCGTGCCGGCGCATCGCCCCGTGCGTGCGCACGGCTGCGGCACGCACCCGTTCGACAAGCCCTCCTGGGAGCACAAGTAGACGGCCAGGAAGTACGTCACCGACGTCGGTGACGACGAGTCCGGCAGCGTCCTCGATGACGCCGGGCTGACGGTGCGAACCTGTCCGCATGACGGCAGTCTCGGGGGCCCTGTTGAACCGCGCCACATAGCTGCGGGACCACCGAGGCACCTGGCGCACAACAGCTCGGCCACGGGGCGGCGGCGCGCACCGGGACGCCCCGAAACGGGCCTCGTGACGGACAACGACCGGACGCCTCTGCCAGGTACGCGACGGGCCAGCGAACCACGACCCGCCGTCGCGCCCTGCACCGCCGTTGAGGCTGCCACGGCCGGCACTCCGCAGAGGCCGCCACTCAGCTCCGGAACATCGGGGGATCCGGTGCAGTGGCGCATCGCGCCGTATGTCCACCGCGGCTACGGCAGTGCTGCTGTAATCCGAACAGCATGCGTCGGCCTGTTGCTATGTTGCGGTGCCCGATCCCTGCTGTTCTGCTGAGATCGCGCTTCGACGATGGTTATACGAGGGGGCACTGTTTTGGGCAGTTCGGCAGACTCGCAGCGCAATGGCGACGGCACCTCGCAGCGGCCTCCAATACCCGAGGGAACGCCTGCCCCGCCAACGGTTCCAGTGCCACCGGTTCCTCCGGCACCTCCGGTCCCCGCCGCGCCGCCGGACTCTCGCCTTCAGCGGGTGCGCCGACGGTACCGGGGCACGTCGACGACCGACAAGATCGCGCTGTGGGCCCTGGTGGTCACCGCGATCGGTCTTGCCTCGCCGGCAGTCGTCTCCGCCTGGCAGAAAGTCTTTCCCGCGGACTCCGCGACGCTGCTCGTCGAGCCGAACGAGCAGGCGTGCCTGAACCGCTGGTACGTCCCCAGCAGTGATGCCTCGGCCAGCAGCCAGGTGGACCGGGCGACTACTGATCAGCTCGTGCAGTGGGCACGGGGAGGGCGAGCCGTTCACGCCGGGATGCTGGAGGCTGCCGTGACCGTGCACGGCGACACCGGCTCGTCGGTCGAAGTCCGCGACATCTCGGTCACGGTGACGCGCCGGGAGAAGGCCGCACCGGGCACTGTCACGGGCCCGCTCGGATGCGGAGCCGGACCCGATGAACCCTCCTATCTCGCCGTGGATCTGGACACCCTCCCGCTGAACCAGCCGGTTCCCGCCGCGTATCTCCTGCGGAGCCCTCAGCAGAAGGCAGCCCGTCAGCTCGAAGCGGACCAGGGCCAGTCCGTGAGCCTGCCCCACACCGTCGACGAAGGCGATTTCTACTCGCTCTTCCTCATCGGGCGCACCGAGCGCTACGACACCCGCTGGAAGGCCACCATCACCTGGTGGGACGGAAAGGACATCCACCGCCGCACCCTCTCCGGCCGGGACGGCAAAGACCTCCGAGTCGTCCCCACCGGCGACAACCGGTCCGGCTGACACGGGCACCCTGCCAAGGCATGATCGAACCATCGGACCGGCGGCCACTCCTCGCCGGCCCGACCACCACACCCGGCAGTGTCCCGACAGCTGGGCCCCTGACGGCGTGCTCCCACCGCCCGGCTTTGCCCGGCCGTCTCGGCCTTCCCTCTGGGGGGCGTGGCGGCTGTGCCGGCTCGGGGTTCTCCAGGAGAACCGCAGGTTGATGCGGTAGAGGGCGGTCTGACCCGGGCTCGTCATCCGCGCGGTTCGGCGTACTGGGTGTTGCCGGTGAGGGCTGCGGGGTAGCGCGCAGCGTCTAGGACTACTGCGCAAGTCGAACGCCCGCAGTTATCTGGGTAGCGGTGATGAAGTCGTGCAAAATCGCTGTTCAGGACGCTGCAGATGCGTCCGGAAGGAGCGTCGGCTCGATCAACGCCCACAACTCGTCGTCCGCGATCCACGGTCGAGTATCCACTTTTGTTCGGCGGCCTCGACCAGCTCGTTCACCAGCTTCGTGGCGAGCGTGCAGCGGACGCGGTAAAGGCCCACTCATCACATTGCTCACGCCCGCTCAGGGCATCTCGACAAGACCGTGTCACGGGCTTCCACCATGGGTGTTGCACCGGAGTGCTGGCCTTTGGGGTCGGGCCGTGGTCTCGGACGTAGACAGTGATACGCGCTCCGTTGACCCGCGTTGTTGCGTACTCGCGGAAATGGTGCCGCAAGGTGTCTGTTTTCGCCTTCTCCTGTGGATCGGAGAGAGAGCCTGCGCGCGCCACGCGGACCGTGACGATCCGGTGGAACTGCATCATGCGTGCCGCGATATCGCGGGCGGGAAGCTCGACACCGGCGAGCGTATTCGACTCAACGGGGCCCTGCGCCAGCGCGAGATCTGTTAGGTGGAGAGTGTCCCCGGGGTAGGTCGCGGCCAGGATTCTGTGTCGGCCGGCGAGGTAGACCAGCCCGTCCCCAGGGCGGCCTTGCTCCAGCACAGCGGCGCCGATGGCGGTGGCGTCATTGCTCCGGCTCTGTGGAGTTCTGAGTGAAAGGCTCGACGGAACGAGCGCGGCCAGGGCCGCGACCGCCGCGATGGACACGGTCGGGATGTATCGCGGTAGTCGGCAGACATGGTCCAGCCAGACACCCAGCAGCACGGCGATCCCGATGTCGCTGAAAAGTACGTAGCGGTCGACGAAGATCGGCTTGATCAGAGAGGCGGTCAGCAGTAGTGCACCCGGGAGAACGAGGATCGGCACGGCCAGCGCGGCGGCGCTGACGGGCCCCCTGCTCCGCAGCGGGGCACGCGCGCAAAGGATCCCCACCACCACCGCGACGAGTAGGGGGTAGGGACGTACCGGGCCGCCGATCCAGGACACCTGCTCCGACTGCCCCGCACTGACGACGACGAGCGGCAACAGCCCGATCACCACCCCTGCGGCGGTGACGCCCCATGCCCTCAGCACTCGTTTCGGGGTGCGGGAGACGATCAGCGTCACACCGTGCGCGGCCAAGGCGAGCACCGCGAACTCGTGGAGCAGGCATGCCAGCAGCATGGTGAGGCCGTACGCTGCCCAGCGCCATCGGCCACGCCGCGAAACGTTGGCCACCAACGCGCACGAGGCCCAGGCGATCAGTGCGCAGACCAGGGCGTAAGACCGGCCCTCCTGCGCGTATTTCTGTACCTGGGGCAGCAGCGCGAACACCAGCCCGGCCAGGAGCCCAGCGCGGGGTCCCGCCAGGCGCAGTCCGAGAAGTCCCACTCCGCTCGCCGCGGCGGCCATGGCCAGCACGGACGGCAGTCGCAAGGACAGCAGCCCGGCACCGAAGAGATCGAAGATCACGTGCATCACGGCGTAGTGCAGGGCGTGGACCAGGTCGACGTGCTGGACTGTGTGCCATATCTGGGACGGCTCGCGTTGCGCGAGCTGGTAGGTGACGGCCTCGTCCCCCCACATGGTGTTCTGTCTGCGGATGCCCCACAGCCCCATGACCAAGGCGAGCGAGGCGGGTAAGACGGCGGCCAGGGCCTTGAGCCGCGCGGAGGGCCGGTGTGCGCAGGGCGGCGGAGCCGGATCCGACCCGGTGGCGGCGGGAGCGCGTACGTCGATGGACATCGGCGGCGGGACCTTTCGGCGGCGGGAGGAGCCGCCACTGTGCCAGGCCCCAGGTGACCGGTTGCTGACCCAACCTGACCGGCCGATCAGGAACTTTGCGGATGCTGTGCGAGGCTGCACGGCATGCGCATCCTGGTGGTCGAAGACGAGGTGGACCTCGCCCGGACCTTGCACACCGGTCTGACCGCCGAGGGCTACAGCGTCGACCTGGCCTATGACGGCCGGCAGGGGCTGTGGATGGCCAGGACCGGTGAGTACGCCGTGGTCGTCCTGGACTTGATGTTGCCCGGCCTCAACGGCTACAAGGTCTGCGCCCAGTTGCGAAGCGAGGGCGACGCGACTCCGATCCTGGTGCTCACCGCGAAGGACGGTGAGTGGGATCAGGCGGAGGCTCTGGACACGGGTGCCGATGACTACCTGGCCAAGCCCTTCTCGTACCTCGTGCTGGTCGCACGGCTGCGGGCCCTGGTCAGGCGAGCCGCCGCCGTCGCCCCACCCGTCCTCGCCGTGGGCGACCTCTCGCTGGACGTCGCCGCGCGCATCTGCCGCCGGGCCGGAGCGCGGGTGGACCTCACTCCCAGGGAGTTCTCGGTGCTGGAACTGCTGGCCCGCCGGGCGGGGCAGGCCGTTTCCAAGGCGGATCTGCTGTATCACGCGTGGCCCGATGACGCCTTGGACCCGAATCTGGTGGAGTCGCGCGTCAGCGTGCTGCGCAAGAAGGTGGACGCGGCGTTCAGCCGGCAGTCCCTGCAGACCGTGCGAGGCATCGGCTACCGCCTGGTGGACGACCGTGAACACGGCTGAGCCACGGCGCCGCTGGTGGCCCCGCGCCGTGCGGACCCGCACCGCCCTGGCCGTCGCCTCGACCGCCGCCGCCATCCTGGTCGCCATCGGCTGGTGGCTGCACCGCGACGTCCACCGCCAGAGCACCCAGATCGCCCTGGACCAGACTGAAGCCCCTCTCCTCGCACTCGCCGACCAACTGCGTGAGGGCAAGATTCCCAGCCGCAGAAGCGCCATACCATACGAAGTCGTCGCAACTGGCCGCAGCACAGCCGTCGCCTCCGGCGGAGGAATGGACGTCTTCGCCCCGGCCTCCCCCCATGTTCTGCCCGCCCCGCCCCGGCTCTCCGAGCCACTCGTTACCGATTCGGGCTGGTACTACGAGCAGCGCACCGTCCGCATTCCAGAGCGCCGGACCGAGCCCGCGGGCAGGTTCGACATGGGCGGTGGCACCTACGCAGTCCTGTCCACCGACATCTGGGCCGGTGAACTCAGCAGTACCGGGGCCGCGAACCTGGGCGTCTCCCCGGACGCCACGCTGCGAGTCCATATGGTGGTGCTCCCACACACGACCAATGCGATCACCGACAGCGTGAATTCCCTGCTGCTGCGAGCCGGACTCGTGAGCCTGGTGCTGATCTCGGCCGTCACCTATTTCACCGTGCGCATCGCTCTGCGACCGGTCGAAGCGATTCGCGTCGCCACCGCCTCCGTGACCCCGGGTGACCCCCGCGAACGTGTCTCCGTTCCCGCTACAGGACACGAGATCACCGCCCTGGCCACCACCATCAACAGCACCCTGCAACGCCTCGACGACGCCGCAGCCCAGCAGCGACGCTTCATCGCGGACGCGGCACACGAACTGCGCAGCCCGCTCACCACCCTGCTGACCAGCCTGGAAGTAGCCCTCGCCTACCCGGAACGCACCGACTGGCCCACTGCGGTCACTACCGCCGCACGGCAGACCAGACGGCTGCAGGCCCTCGCCGAGGACCTGCTGCTCCTCGCCCGCCTCGACGCCCGGGCGCCGACGGCCGACCGCGGGCCGATCGACCTGGCGGCTCTCGTCTCCCAGCTGGCCGAACGGCAGGAACAGCCTCCCGACCGCCCGGTGACGTTCACCACGGACACCACCGGACCCGCTTACGTGCACGGCAGGCCCGACGACTACGAGCGACTGCTGCGGAACCTCGTCGACAACGCCACCCGCCACGCCGCGAGCCGAGTAAAGGTCACCGTGCAAAGCCAGGACCAGCAGATCATCCTGTCCGTCCACGACGACGGGCTGGGCGTACCCGCCGAGAACGCCGAACGCGTCTTCGAACGCTTCGTCCGGCTCGACGACGCCCGCTCCCGCGACCGCGGGGGCACTGGCCTGGGCCTCCCCATCGCACGCGAACTCGCCCACCACCACCGAGGCACCCTCGTACTCGTCCCCTCGGACAGGGGCGCATGCTTCCGACTGCGCCTTCCCCACGCACCGCCTCCGGCCAAGGAATGACGCACCTCGCCTGCACCCTGACCCGCTGGAGACGCCTCAAGAAGGCCGATCATGATCGTGTTGCGTGCTCTCAGCTTGTTCGTTATCCACCAAGATCGGGTCAGCCCGGCCGACGCGGTGTACCGTCCGCAAGGCAACAAGCCATCTCAGGCGTCTGCTCCGGGATCTAGGACACCTTGGGACCGGACCAGGGCACCCAGGCCGGGACGTCGAACGAACCGGCAATGTCCGGCAGGTCTCCGGCGGCCGTGTCAGCGGCGTCTGCGGCCAGGTACTCCACGCCAGTCCCTCGCGCTGCCGGGCGTGCTCCACCATGGCGGAGAAGAAACCTGCCGCGGGATGATCGTGCGGTCTGCGTCGGACGCGTTGTCGATCTTGCTCTGACAAGGATCGTTGGTGAGAATCCCCGGCGCGATTGCACGGGTTTCCAGCGC
Source organism: Streptomyces sp. NPDC102283 (assembly GCF_044766265.1). Classification (NCBI taxonomy): domain Bacteria; kingdom Bacillati; phylum Actinomycetota; class Actinomycetes; order Kitasatosporales; family Streptomycetaceae; genus Streptomyces; species Streptomyces sp. NPDC102283. The sequence goes on along the minus strand of NZ_JBIWLQ010000031.1, from coordinate 47,983 downwards.
CCGTGCTGGTGGTTCACGCACGGAGGCTTGGCGAGTGATACAGGGATTCCGGGCTGTCGGGGACGGGGGTGTACTGCGTGGAGTTGTGCCGCCGGTGGCGGCCGGACCTGCTGATGTCGTCTGCCGGGGCCTGCGGTGCCAGTCGCCCTTCTCCCGCAAGGATCTGTGCTCGTACGAGCAGATCCTGGGAGTGCAGGCCGAGCTCTTCGGCAACAGCCTGCAGATCCAGGCCTGACTGCCAACTCCACTGCAACACGGAGTCCATCCCGGCCGTCCAGCTGACCGCCGCATCCGGAGCAGCATTCTCCGCGACAAGCAAAGGGACTGGAAGAACGGCTTCCGGGCGCGGATGGGGAACAGAGGCGCCAACGGCTTCCATGCCTGGTTGCTTTCCGAAATCAGGGATGGGCGCAGCCACCTGGAGGGACGCCTCGGGGGGAGGGCTGAGCAACTGGTCAGCGACGGTACGGGCGTCCTCCTTGCCAACCGTACGGCGCGCAACACGTACCTCGCGCTCATTCAGCCCCATCAAACCGGCCACAGCCACGTCACTGCCGACCGTCACGGCCAAGGCAGCCAGCACTCTCGTGCGCCTGGCCAGCGCTTCGTCCATTACCGCCTGCGCTTCACGCACCCTGTCATCCGTACTGCAGAACGCCTCGGCCAACAGCGCGTTACGTTCCCAAAGTTCACGTGAATCCACGCAGGCACCAACGCTTCCGCGCCGTTCACGACACCCCGTTACCGCCACATCACCTGAAGGGCCCACCAGCAGACCAAGATCTCAACTGATCACAACAACCGACCATCGGACGTCAAGTAGCCGTTCGACCGGCAGGCCCGACACCACCGCCCCATTCGTTTGGTTCGCCTGCGGGAGCAGAGAAACAGCGGCCTGCACTCCCTGATTCACACGGGCGCACGCCCTCTTGCTCCTATGCGGCGCCTTTTGAACCGACTGCGGCAAGATCAAATCCGGGGTTCTGCCGCACACCCCTGTCCCGCTCATGCCGTCGGGGCTGCCTCGGGCGTGCACAACACGCGCCTCCCGGGAGCTCCCCCCGAGCTCCCGATCCGGCGCGGTGAGGAAGAACGCGTGTTGGGCTGCTTTTCCCTGGGTCACGCTTTCCGCCGACTGTGACCACGATCGTGAGCGGACCTGTGACCGAGCCGCTGTCTCGTCCCGAGTGGAACTAAAAGAGTGAGGTCGCTTGGCCGGTAGCGACGTGGAGGTCCCGGACCTTTCCCGGCCGGGACCCACACAGGCTGGCGAGCGGTGGGGTCAGTTCGGCTGGTCGCCGGTGTAGCGGTAGATGTCGCCGTTCTTGTTGACGTGCCAGGCGGTGCCGTCCGCGCCGGCGGCGATGTCGGTGGCGGTGCCGGGAATGTTGATCCACGGGCTGGCGTCGTTGTTGGTGTACCGGTAGATGGCTCCGGCCGCGTTGACGCCCCACACGTTGGTCCGGGAGCCCACCGCGATGCGGCTGAGGCCGCCGGTGATGTTTTTCCACGGATTCGCGCTGTCCTGGTCCCCGGTGTACCGGAAGATCTGGGAGCCGCTGTTGACGCCCCACACCGTGCCGTCGGCCCCGGCACCGATGTCGCTCAGCGCCCCGGGGATCTTGATCCAGGGGTTGGCGTCGTGGTTCGTGTACCGGTAGATGGCGTCGGCGGAGTCGACGCCCCATACGTTCGTCCGGGAGCCGGCGTCGATGCGGACGAGGCTGCCGTTGATGTGGGTCCACGGGTTGGAGGCACCCTGGTCTCCGGCGTACCGGAAGATCTGGTTACCGCCGTTGACGCCCCACACCGTGCCGTCGGCGCCCGCGCCGATGTCGCTCAGCCCTCCGGGGATGTTGAGCCAGGGGTTGGCGTCGTAGTTCGTGTAGCGGTAGATCGCGCTCGCCGCGTTCACACCCCACACCGTCGTCCTGGACCCCGCCGAAATAGCCGAGAGGCCACCCGCGACCTTCACCCAATCCGCCATGCCGAACACCTTCCCTCGAACCGTTGGTGCGGTCATCCTGAGCGGTCGGATAAGGCAATAAGACGTAGGAGCGCTTGCCTTCGTAGCAAACAAGCCGGTAAATCGATGTTTGAACCCGCGTCGACCTGCGGCGCACGGGAGAAAAGCATATCGTCGGCAGATCTTTCGACGGAAATGCCTGTCCTTCTTCCGGGTGATCGACAAAAGCACCAGCCCGTGTGTCTCTCTCGGACGGGCCTACGGTCGGACGGTCCGGCTTCGCAGAGACCGCCGAACGCAGCGCGTGAACGGGTCACTGCCACCGGGGCCGCCATCCGGTGCGACGTGGCTGGCTGCGCGCATGCCGGTGCGCCCCTCATCCCGGGAACAGAGTGGATGCATGGTCGAGCCGGGCCCTGGGCAGTCACGACGCTGTGGTGCGGCCGGAAGCATCCCAGCCGCACGACGGGCACTGTGAACCCTGCGTTGTCCTGCGCGAGGAGTGGCCGCATCCCGCTTAAGGGCCGTGCGGTCACTTGGTCATGCTCGCTGTTCGGGGCGTTGCGAGTCGTGTGGCCTGCTGGTCAGGGGCAGGTGGCCAGGAGGATAAAGAGGACGGTGCAGGTCGCAGATCCGGTGTCGTCGGCTGTGTTGGGGTCGGTGGGTGAGGAGGCGGTGCGGGTGGCGGTGACCTGGACGGGGCCCAGGGACAGGAGCGAGAGCGGGACCCGGAAGGTCCTGTTCACGGCGGTTCCGTTGGCGATGGGACCGTAGGCGCAGGTGACGGTGCCGGGGGTGGTGGTGCATCCGGCGGACAGGTTCGTCGCGGTCGCGCCCGGGGGCAGGGTGGCGGTGAGGGTTGCCGAACTCACAGTGTCGGCGTGCGGAAGGTCGGGCAGGGCGGCGACCACGGCGTGCAGAGCGCGGTTGAACGTCGGCCAGCCACCGCCCCGCAGGACCTCCACCATGGCGTCGACCATGGACAGCAGACCGTCCAGGCCCGCACCGCCGGGGAACGCCTGCACCCGTACACCGTCGGCGCGCAGAGCCGGGACCATGAACGGGCACACCGCCCCGGGCCGCCCCACACCCTCGTGCGGGCGGCAGAGATAGGTCTCGAACCAACCGACTGCTTCCTCGACCGCTTCCACCACCGGCACACCCCCAGCCCTTCCCCGGCACCCCCGGACGAGCACCGCCCGCGCCCAACGACCGGACCGGTACGCCCGATGCGGCCATCGCGAGGCTCGCCTTAGCGGGCTGTTTCGGGGCCGGCCCGGCCCCTGGGCCCGGGCGGCGAGGGCGAGTGGAGCCGCGAGAGCGGCACCGGGCAGAACAGCAGTGGCAATGAGACGACGCACGAGTCCCTCCTGCAGGACACGAGACCACGGAGCCGGAAACCGCCCGGCACCACAGGACCACCGCGCCGCCTGGCAGAGTAGGCAGCGGACGCGCGATCACCTCCAGAAACCCGGTAGCCGTCAGGCACCAGTCCCGCAGCGTCCGCCGGCAAGCGGCGGTCTTGGACGTGCCGTGCCGATCGCGAGTCACGGTCATTCGCCTCGGCCGATCGGGGCGCAGTCCGGGCTCATGGGGTTCGCCACCCAGCGCCCCACGGAGCTGCGCCTCAGCCAAGCCGCCGGAGCACGAACCCTGCTGCGAGCTGAGTTGAGTGCGGCTCAGCGGAGAACGCGCTGCGGTGCCCTTAGCGGAATTCGAGCCTCAGGCTGTGTGCCCTGTGGTCGGATCCGAGGTCCCGGCAGTCGCCGGTAGTGGTCTGGCCGACGCGCACCCACGCTGTGGTCAGATACGGGTCGGGGCTCCACCGGTGGTCGCAACGGCCCTTCACCCGGTACTCACCCGTGCCGGTGGCGCAGTGGCCGTGTGCGAAGCGCTGGTTGCTGCCCGATGTCCAGGTGGTGCAGTTGCCGGGAGCCGCCTGCGCTGCGCCGCTTGAGACACACACCAGACCACCCGCGAGCGTCACCACGCTCATCAGCATCGCGATCTTCTTCATCTGCCCTCATTTCCTCATGCTCCCGACGGAGCGTTCCGGTCGCTGCAGATCACACGGCGAACCGCTTCCCGGTGGATAGCGGCGGTGCTGCCATGGGCAGCACTCCACGCTCCTGGCTTCTGAGCCTGCTCCTGGGCCGCCCGGTTCTCAGGCGGGTCCGAAGAAGAGGCTGCCCGGCGCGTCCGGGTCGTTCAGCAGGAAATACTGGCGGATCGCCTGGAGGAATTCGGGGCGGGAGACCGTGTCGTCGCCGCTGGTGTCCAGAGTCCTGAAGGCCTGCAGGGCGTCGGCTTCTTCAAGGGACCACACGTCGGTCAGGAAGCGGGTGTACTCCTCCCTGCTGATCTCGTTGTCGCCATTGACGTCGATCACGTCGAAGAGCACATGCCCCAGCCCGTCAGCCACGTTGAGCCGGCTCCTGTCGGCGCTCGCCCGACGGACAGCGGCGACGTACTGGTCCCTGCTCAGCCGGTCCCCCTGCACATCCGCGTGCCGTAGCAGCTCCAGCCAGTAGGACCGGAAGAAGGCGTGCAGGGCGCGGGCCCGGCGGTCATCCGGGGTGAGGTGGTAGGCGTCGAGGTACCGGTCGGCGAGCCGCTGGTAGTCCGACCAGTCGAGGTGACCGTCACGGTCGCTGTCCAGGGCGGCGAAAGAACGGCCCACCTTCGTGGCGATGACGTCGGGTGCGGCGGTGCCCATGATGGTGATCCTCTGCGAAGTGTCGAACCGGCGAAAAGATCATCGTCACGTGCCAGGCACCGCTGCATGGCACAGACGGGCCCCAGGTCACCCTTTTAGACGCACCGCCCCCGGCGGCGGTGGCATACACCGTCGTGGCCGGCGGACGATTCGCAGTCCACCACGCGCCCCCTCCCGGGCAGGACGCCCATCCCGGGACTCAGGGGAAGTTCCAAGCCTTCTGCTGGGTTCCCGTACCCCCACGGCGTCGGGCCCGGTGTTGCTCCACGTGGGGATGGGGAACAAGGGTGTGGCAGGAAGACTCCTTTGAGCCTGCCTCCCTCCCTTATCCACGAGGGACCAGACAAGTGACGCTAGGGCTTGACGCGCCCTCCGGACTGTTCGCAGCCGAAGACCCCGACAACGGTCAGTCTGGCCGGACGTTCCGGGTCCGCGGCGGCACCAAGAAGCGCGCATTCCCAAACGGTGCCGGCTTCGGCATCCTTGATGCTTCCCGCCCCCTGGTAGCCGGCCGGGCCGCCGGTGCAGTCGTCCGAGGCCACACGGTTGATGTCATCCACCAGGACGCCCTTACACGTATAGACGGGATCCTGCTCGGCGGCGCCGGCCGGGCCGGTGCCTGTCAGGGCAGCCGCCACGGCGAGAACGACAGCGGCGACAAAGGTGTTCTTGGGGCAGGCAAGCACGTCTTCTCCTGAACTCCAGCAGTGGAAGCGGACGCCCGATTCGAGCACTGCTGGCACGCTCTGACCGCCATTCACCACAACGTGGGCACGTCCCCTCCGCCTCAGCCAGGGCGCCAGTCCTGGGGCTGCCGGCTGGTGTCAGGACAGGGCCGGGACTCCGAGCCAACGGCCTGCGTGGCTCCCAGCATTCCACGCTGCGAGCACGAGTGCTCTGACCTGGTGTGGTGAGTGGACCTCCCTGCCCACCACGGAGGGCCGGGACGCCGTGTCGGGGATTGTCTTTCGCTGACGATTCATGAGCCCCGACCCTGAGTTTCCGGGCCGCTGCCGGTGATCGCCCCGCACGGCGATTTCGACGAGGACACCCTGCCCTCGCTCGAAGTCGCCAGCAGCGGCTACCAGAGCCTGGAAGAGGGGCAGGGCGTCGAGTTCAGCGTTATCGACGGCCCCAACGGCCCGACGGCCGAAGGCGTCACCGCGAACTGACCCGCCCACCGGGCGGGGCGGGGTACCGCGCCCCGCCCGGCCCCCACGCGCGCCCGCAGTTCCCCGGGCGGCCCCCTCTCTGGCGGGGCCGGTCCGCTGGGAGCTGCGGGCGCGGGTGCTGCGGCCTGGTGGCCAGTCCGGGCCTGCTCCGCCGTGACACGGGGCGGGGCAGGCCCGGGCGCCGTTCCGTACCGTTCGGGGTCTCGGTCAGGCGGGTGCGGATCAGGCAGCCCGTTGGGCTACTTGAGATCCAGGTTGGCGAAGGGGCCTTCCGTGCTGGGTGCCTGGTTCGTGTCCTGGAGCCCAAGAACGCCGCGGATAGGGCCCTGCGCCAGGAATCCGTGGTCCTTCTTCGCGTTCTCGGCCTCGGTGAGGAAGTGGGAAAGCGCGAAGGGACTGTCCGTCTGGGCGGGGGGTTGTCCGGCTCTTCCGCGGCGGTGGCGATGCCGGCCTGCGCGGTGAGCGCGAGGCCGAGAGCGGCGAGCACGGTGATGGTGCGGCAGCGCATGAAGTCCTCCTCTGAGGCAAGGGGACTCTCCCCCGCCCCACAGGAGGATGACCAGCAGTCGCTTCCCGGGCGGGGAATGTCACCCGCCCGAGGGCAAGTCGGTGACGGGGCGCAGCACGCCGTACAGGACGTTTACGGCATGCGTGCGGCGGACGGGCCCGGCCGCGCTCCAGGCCGCTGACGACCTGGTGACCGACGCCGGGGAAGCCGTGCTGGGCGTGTGGGGCCGGGCCGGGGGACGGTGCCACGGGCAGGGGCTGCGCCCGCCCGTGGCGGGCTTGGCGGGTGGCTCAGTCGGTCAGCAGGCCGAGGCTGAAGGTGTCGCGGCAGACGGTGCCGCTGTTCCCGCGGGGAAGGCGCTGCATCGGCGGGAGGACGTCGGGGACACGGTTTCCCGTGCCGCTGTTCCCGCGCGTCGGCACGATGGCCGGTCCCGCGCCGCCTGTTCGTGTCCCGGCTCGGCCTGTCGGCTCGCGTCTTGACGGTCCATCACGGTCACTCCTTGAGGAACTCCACCGGCTGGGCCACGACGGGATCCTGTCCGTTCTCACCTGACAGCCCGCCCCGGCTGCTTTCCGGGGTGCGCTCCTGGCGGGTTGCGGAGGGCCGCGCCTGGCGTCCCTGTCACCGGCACGGTGCGACTGGGGCAGTTCGTCCGTGGCTGTCAGGTGGTGTGGAGAGCGGTACGCCCGCGGGACCCGGGCAGGACGATCTTGCCGTTGCCGACGAGCACGAACCGTTCCAGGCCCGGAACAATCACATTGAGAACCGCCAGGTGCTCACTCGCGTAGCGATGCCAGACGCGGGGGGTGAAGCCCGCACGGTCCAGTACCTTACGGAGCGCTTCCAGGTGCCCGGACGGAGTGGCCGGGGCGGCCGACTCGGTGAAGGGCAGGTTGGGTGGCGCTGGGAATGCGGGTGGAGAAGTCGGCGAGGTAGCAGCGGTGCAGCGCGGGATACGGGCCGGTGCGGTCAGGCTGCTCCTCACCCGGCTCGGACAGCCCCAGAAGGGTGCTGTGAGCATGGGCCTGGATCAGTTCGCTCAATGCCCGCTCCAGGCACGCCTCGAACACCCGGGTTCAGCGCCCGGATCAGCGAGTGGCGCGGCGGCGAGTACGTACGGGAGATCCGGGGGCTGGGCGCAACGGCTTCCAGGAGCGGTCCGGGTACAGGTACGAGATCGCCATCTGGGGGGCTTCCGGGGCTTCTATCACCAGCGGCGGAGACGCGGAGGTCTCCGGGCACGTGGAGCGGATGCCCTGCGCGACGATCAAGCACTGCCCACCCGCATTTTTCGGTCACGCCCTATTGCTATGGCTGGATTGGGTGCATCCTGGGGTCTGCGGGATCCCCGTTTCCCGCACCCCGGTCGGGCCCTGCCTCACGCTGCGAAGCGGCCAGGGCCCGCCGCCGCCCCTCCCGGCTCCCCACGGGAGGGGAATCCGCCAGACCCGAAGATGTGCGGGTGCCGGTTGAATGGGATGCGGCACCATCGGGGCCAGCGGCAGGCCGAGCAGGCGCAGAGCCCCGAGGGCGAACCGCAGAAGCTGTTCACCCCGCGAGCCGCTTCATCTCGCTGTGACGTCGACTTGCTGCTTGACGACCGCACCGCCCACGCCGCGCTCGCTCAGCGGCACCATTCTCTGCTCACCCGAACGCGGAGAACGACCGCTCCTCCCTTTCCCTCTGGGATCGCCGCACCGTGCTCCAGTCCAGCGCCTGCCGAGCCTGGGCGCGTGCCTGCTCGGCCACCTTCCGGGTTTCGGCCGGCACGTCGCCGCGCTCCCGGACCAGTCGATCGTAGATCGGCGGATGCTCAGGTATCTCTGCGGTGCTCATACCGTTGATCCTCTCGGCTCCCCGTTGATCTGTCATGCCCCGGCCCAGGGTTCCCCACGTGCGTGCGCCTACGCACGGAGTCCGCCGGTTACCACCCGCACGTCCGCCGGTGCACCCGGCTGGTTCTTGGTGGGCGTCGCCGTGTTCGCTTCGTCGATCGGAAGTTGTGGGCGGGCCTGGACGGGGGCGGTGTCCCGGACCAGGCTGTGTGGATGAACGACGAAGACGCAGCCCCCGGGGAAGACAACCGTGCGGTCAAAGTGGCCCTCTACATGGAACGCTCCAGGCCCGGATGGACCCGGGCCAGTACGGGGCTCTGGCCCGGGCGCTGCACGAGGCGTTCCATCTGCTGGCTCAAGGCCGCGAAGGCACCATCGGCTCCGAGGACGACTCCATGGAGTTCACGCCCGAGATGCATCGCGAGTTCGCAACCGTCCTCACGATGCTGCTCACCGGCAAAATGGACCAGCAGGTCGTCGATGTCCCCGGATCCGACGGCCACTCCGGCTTCGTCCTCATGGACCCTGAAGAGGCCGACGACCCCGCCAAGGTGCAGGAAGTCCGCGACTTCATCGACCAGTGGAGCACCGACCGCGAAGCCATGGACATCGAGCTGGACGGCATCGCGCGGGCCAGCAACCCGAGCACCGAAGACCACGGCGACTGAGCACCTGTCGGCCAGGTTTCCGGTGGGCAGTCAGCTCCTTCGCAGTGGGCCGGTCGGCAGGATCAGGTGCCAGGCACGCGGTGATGGTGTCGCGCCTGGGTACAGCGGTCTCAGGGGGTACTGACGGGCTCGGGGGCGGCGCTGACGAGGCGGTCCAGGCGCTCGTAGAGGGCACGGACGAGGCGGGCGCGGTCTTGGACGCAGCGCACGGTGCCTTCCATGCGGACCGCCAGTCGGCGGTCGGCTTCTTCGAGGACGATGTCGGCGAGCGCGCGGGCGGCGTGTTCGTCGGGCAGCTGGTCTGCGGCGTGGCGGACGTCTCCGGCCACGGCGCGGGCGGCGCCGGTGAGGAGCAACGCGATCTGTTGGAGGTCCGCGGGCGCCAGGCCGGGATCGCCGGTCCATCCGAACACGGCCTTGATCAGGCAATCGTGGGGAGCCCGGTCGAGCGGGAGGTCTGCTTCGAGGTGTCCTTCGGGATCGTGCAGGACCAGGTGTGTGCTGCTCATCGGTGGCTCGCCGTGTCGTCGCGGCCGTCGGCGTTGCCGTCCGGGGCGTGGGTGGTGTGGGCGAGGAAGCGGGCGTAGCCGCGGTCAGCGCGTTCCAGCAGCGCCGGAGAAGGCCGCCCGAAGTCGGGGCGCTGGAGGGCGGGGCCTTCCGGTTCGGGGCCGGCGGGTGTGGGTGCGCTCATGGGCACCGCCTTCTGTTGCTGGGTGCGTCAGTGTCGTTCGAGGCTACGGAGAGAATGGATTGGTCCTCAACGAGATTGCGGCTAATTGCGGCATGTTCACTCCAGGGCGTCGATCGCGGCCCGGATGAGGGCGCGGGCGGCGTTGCCGTAGACGGCCATCTGTGCGAGGCCGGCGAATGCCTTCATGTAGTCGGCGAGCTCGCGTGGCTGGGTCACCTTGATCTCCGCTGTCGGCGTCTCCACCACGGCCATGGTGTCGTCGTGGACGTAGAACGCTTCCAGCGGCCATACGGTGCGCTGCGCGGTGAACGGGATGATGCCCAGGGATACCGAGGCGAGCGGCATCACGGCCAGGAGGTGGCGCAGCTGCCCGCGCATCGCCTCCGGGTCGGCCGTTTGGTAGCGCAGGACGGACTCCTCGAGGAGGACGACGTAGCGGTGGCCGCCTTCGTAGAGGAAGCGGGAGCGGGTGACGCGTGCGGCGACGGCTGAGGTAGACGCGGCAGTGGCGGGTCTGCTCGTGAAGGGCGTACCAGTTCTCTTGCACCTGGCGCATGCCGCCCTGGTGCAGGCGGCGCCACTCCGTGTACATCGAGTCGACGGCGCGGGCGGTGGCGATGAGGTCGTCGGCCTGGTCGTCCGCGCCGCACGCCGAACACCAGGCGCGGATGTCCGCGTCGGAGGGCGAGGCCGCGGCCTTCTGGATGCGGGTGGTCTTCGCGGGGTGCCAGCCGCACCGGGCGGAGAGGGCCTTGCCGGTGAGGCCGGCGTTCTTGCGCAGGTGTTGCAAGCGGACGGCGAGCGCTTCGCGGGCCGCCTGTGCGCTTGAGGAGGGGGAGGCGGTCGTCATGAGGTGCGTGGCCCTTGGGTTGCGCGTCGGTCAGATGCGGTAGTCGGTGTGGTCGGTGGCCATGTCCCACACCGTACGGAACGCCTCGGCACACAGCTTGACCGCCTGCGGATCGTCGGTGTGGTCGGGCTCCAGAGCCTGGCCGTCGCCGGAGAAGATGTTCCAGCGCACGATGCGGTCGTCGATGAGCCAGAAGTCGTTGCCGGGCAGGGCGAGGGTGGAGGCGCGGCGTCGGTGCAGCCAGCGGACCTGTTCGCCGGCGCGGAGGTTGGCGTCGGTGATGGCGTGCTCGAAGCGGATGTAGTCGGTGACGTGCTCGGACACGATCCGGGCCCGCCGGACTGTCACCCCGCGGGCGACGGCCCGCTCCACCAGCGGCAGCCACCCGCTCCAGTACTCCGAGTCGTCCGCGGGCACGGCCCCGTCGCGCTGGAAGGCGTCGTAGACCTCGCGCTCCTCCCCCACGGCGTAGATGTCCCGCAGCTCCAGGTGCAGGGCGTGCTGCCGGGCGGAGTCGAGGAGGTCCTCAAAGCTGGGTGCCGGCGGCTTCTGCGGCATCGCACGCCTTCCCGATCTGATCCGCCATCCGGACCGGGATCCGGATGACTCCCTCGTCGTCCGCCGGCGGACTGTCCTGGCTGCACGCGGCCCGGGGCGCCGCGTCGGCGAACTTGCCCTGCAGAACCAGTTCCGGCCCCTGCGCGGCGTCGGTGTCGACCCGCACCGCGGGGCAGTTGCCTCCGCCCGAGTTCGGGTCCGTGCCGAAGAAAAGTAACGCCATGATCGCCTTCGAAGCGAGCGGGTTGCGTGGAGTTGCGCACCGGCCGTCCCGCAGGCCGGAGTCGGCGTCAAGGGCCTCTTTCCCGGGCCGGTCGCTGGTGACGGTGACGGCGTTTCGTCCGTCCGGGTGACCAGCACCCCGAGGCAGCGGGGGCAGGGGGCGCGGCCCCTCTACCGTGCCGCGGTCCCCGATCCCCGGAACGGGTCAACCAGCACCCGGTGCCGCGCCAGACTGATCGGATGACACAGGCACCACGGGTGTATGGCACCGAGCACGACGGTCCCGCGACCGGGCCACTGCCCGGCCACACCTACCGCGAGCTGACCGGCGGTCCGCTGGAGGGACAGCTGATCGAGGTCACCGGCTGGACGGAGGAGGGAGGCTGGTCAGAGGACTTTCAAACGGCTGCCGGGCACTGGCCGGGTGCCTGGGCCCGGGCGCCGGGCCGCGCTGGATGGTGGATGAGGCTCACGGCGCAGCCGGATCTCCACTCGATCGAAGCTGCTCTTCGGCCGGTGCCGTATGCATGGCACGGCGTCGACAGGTACGTCCGGCGGCCGCGCGCGGGAGCGGCCATCTGCTTATGGGCGGGGGCCGGCCTGCGGGGGCCGGTAGGGTCCGCCTCCAGGGCGGTCCCGCTCCTGGGAGCGTCTCTTCCGGATGACCAGGAGGTCGGCTCCCGCCGTGCCGGCGACGAGGGCGCATGCCGTTGCGAGGAGCCACAGTTGTGTGCTGCTCGGAGTGGCCCCGGGGCTGGCGGAAGCTGCCAGCACGGCGAGCAGCAGACACGCGGCGCAGAATGCGATGAGTGCAGAAGCGGCCAGGGCCTTTCTGAGCTGAAGGGGGCTTCGGGCGTTTATCGGCTCTGTACCTCGCCTCATGCGCATCACCTCCCATGAACGTGTGCGTGTACGTGTGCATGGCTGTGGGTTCCCCGTTTCGCGTGGACGAACCGCGTCCTGGACGGGGCCAGGCCTCTCCATGCCTGCTTCATCGTGACGGGGGCGTCGGCGAGGGGGCTTGCAGGTGCAGGCCTGGGCGCAGCCGGTGATGGTGCGGCGGTTCGGCTCGGGAGGACCTCCGGGGCGCCGACATGCCCGCCCGTGCCGACGCCCCGGCCGGGGCGTCGGCGCTGTGCCGGTGTCCGGGTAAGGGCTCGGCAGCCCGCTGGGGCCGGCTTCGTGTTTCAGCGTTCCTCGCGCTGCTGGGGGCTGTGGGCGGGTGTAGGGGCCGGGCCGCGCCCCGTCTGTGTCAGTGGCGTTCTCACATGCCGGTGCAGTTCCGGAGGCAGTTGTCCGCCCCGGGCCGCGGTCACGAGGGCTTCGGCGACGAGGCGGGCTTTGGTGTTGGAGTGCTGCGAGATCCGTACCAAGAGCTGCCATGCCTCCTCCGGTGAGCAGCGAGTCCAGGCGATCAGGACCCCGCAGGCCCGGTCGATCACCGCGTGGCTGGCCAGCGCCTGCTCCAGCTGCCGGACACGTTTCTGCAGTTCGCTCTCGTGGTCACCCGGGGGTTTTGCCCTGTCGCCGGCAGGCGTGTCCGGGGCCTGCCGGGCTGGGGAAGTGAACTCGGCCATGGCCCACATTTTCCAGCACAGCCCCGCCCGATGCCCGGCAACGCCCGGCCCCGGGCGCACCCCGCGCAGATGGCCGGGCCCGCTCAACGGCTGCGCCGCCGGGGGCTCTATGTCGTTCGTCAAGGATATGGCGCCGGGTATGGGGCTACGTGGGATGGTTGTGCGGCGAGGGTGACGGTGGAGGTTCGAGACTCGTAGAAGGTGCCGTTCCGGAGCATGGCGAAGAGGACACTGATGCGTTGACGGGCGAGGCAGAGGAGGGCTTGGGTGTGGGTGCTGCCGCGGGCGCGTTCATTACGATTAGCCGAACTGGGGGATGCTCCGGGGTGCCCCGAAGGCTGTCTCCCACTCCCCCGGCCCGTGTCGTCCGCCTGCGGACCCGGGCCCGCAGGCGGAGGCCCATATCAGTCCTCGGTGTGCTGGTCGAGCAGCGCCGCGAACCCCTGGGCGAGCTCGTACGCACGCCCCGCGTCGTGGTCGTAGCTCGTCACGGGGCCACCGGGAGTGAGCACGAGGGGGTTGCCCGCAGCGTCGAAGGACACGACGAGTCCACGGTCGGTGCCGGGCCATCCGTCGCGGCGGAAGCGCAGGGTGAGGTCTACGACGCTCACGTGCTCCAGCAGGTCCGAGTTCCGCAGCCCGTACACGGGGACGCCGACATAGCAACCCCCGAAACGCTCGACGAACTCGGCGTAATCCGGGTCGAGGCCGACCCCAAGAGGGGAAATCGCGGACGCGAGTTCCCCTCGGTCCGTCGGCGTGCCGGCGCCGTAACGCCGGACGGCGCGCTCCAAACGGTCCAGCAGCGCGGATGGAAAGGGCATGCCGTGATCCTAAGGCTGCGGCAGGTGACATTGGTACGGCACAGGATGGCGCAGGGCTGCCCGATCGCCCCGAGGGTACGGATACGTATTTCGTGCTGGCCGCAGGGGTACGTCGACCATGACGGGCCGAGCGCGGTTGCACTGGACCTTGGAGATCTGCTCGACCACGAGGTGGGAGGCAGCGAACGTGGCTGAAGCGGACCACGACCATCTCGGCGTTCCGGACCTTTGACCACATTATGCGGGCGAACAGCGTTACCACTGCGGTCAGTTGGCCGCTGCGGGCGGAGCCGAGCCTACGAGGCTACGCGCGGGGGGCCGTGCCGGTGAGGACCCTGGGCCGGGTGGGTGGGCGGTCCTCCGGACGGGCGGGTAAACAGGCCCGGCCCCGGGGTTGCGGGTAGAACGGGAGACGGAGCCCGGGGTGGTCCAGGGCGCGTCCGCCGGGTCTCTCCAGCAGCGGGCGGGACACCCCGGACCGCCGCCCCCAGGGGGTGGCGTCACCGGTGACGCCACCCACGTGTGCGCTGTTCCCGGCCGGTACGGGCCCTCCCTGCTGGTCCGCTCGACATCACCGCCCTGTCCCGTACGCGCCCTGCGCAGCCCCACACCGGGGTGCAGCCGGACCGGGCTGGGGGTCAACGTCCGCGCTCTTGCCGGGGTGCGGGGCGGTCTGATGACGGTGTGCCGGTACCGCTGGTTCGGAGGGGGCGGGCTGCTTCGGCGCGGCCGTGTCCGGGGCGGTGGTGGTGGAGCGGGAGCGGGCTGCGGTGGTGAAGACGCGGGGCCGGTGGGCGCCACGGCCAGTCATCCGAGACCACCGGCCGGGAACTGGGAGATCACCACCGGGGGGCGGAAGGTCTAGGCCTAAAGGTGGCGGGTAAACGGCGGGAAGAGCCCCGGGGCGCCCCACAGGTTCCGCCGGACAGCCCTCCGGCAGGCCACCGCCCCGGGGCTCACTACTGCAATCACCTCCACATCCGAACATCTCTTCACGCCAGACACGTCAGAGACATGCCTGACCGGTTCGGCGAGGTCCGGCTGGCGAAAATGCTCGGCTTCAGGTCACAGATGGGAGGGCAGGTGCGTCAGCTCTGCTACCTCCAGGACATGACGGACGAGGAGTGGACACTCAGTTGTTGAACCGCTGCCGCCGCCGCTGGCCTGTGGCACCCGCCTGCGGCGGCCTGGCCGACGTCAGCGCAGGGGCGGAGACGTCGGGGTCAAGGGCGTGGCGTCAGCTCTGCCGGGCAGCGGAGCCGGTCGGGCTGGAGGCGGTGCTGGCGTTCTTGCCCGTTTCGATCAGGATCTGCGCGGTGTCGTTGGCCGCGTTGTGGTCGAAGGGGCGCTCCTGGCCGGTGAAGGTGACCTTGCCGGTGGTGCGGCCGACGGCCTTGTCGATGCGCAGGACGAAGGGGTAGCTCTCGCCGCCGTCCACGTCCACCCAGGACTGCGAGGTGCCGCAGCTGTAGTGCGTCTTGGTGACCGCGTCGCAGTATCCGTGCGCCTTGACGACGGACGTGCCCTTCGGGATCCGGATGTCGACGGTGGTCACGCTCTGGCCGGTCTTCCCCTGCACGCGGGCGGGGCCCTTGTTGGCGAACTTCACCGTCGCGGTGACCTTGTCGCCCACCTTCCCCTTCCCCTCGGTGCCGGTCAGGGCGAAGTCGGCGGTGTTCGCAACGTTCACCTTGGCCTTGGCGACCGGTTCGGGGTGGTTCTGCCGGTCGGTGTCGGTGGCCGGAGCCTTCTCCACGAGGGTGAGCGGGTCGCCTGTGCCCGGCACGGGCTCGCTGGAGCCGCCGTCGCCCGGGTCCGGCGCGTCGGTGCCAATCGTCATCCGCAGGTCCTCGCGGAATGCGGAGCCGAGCGCCTTGAGGGGGACGGGCTTCGCCGTTCCGTAGACGACGCCCGGCTTCAGAGGCTGCTCGATCTTGCAGGAAGCGACGTTCGACGCGGGCATCTCGTCGTACGAGGGGACGGTGTAGTACGTGCAGTTCTTGTACGTCTCGTCCGCCTTCAGACCCGGCGACACCGCGTACGTCACCCAGACCGCAGGCACCTCCGCCGTCCCCTTGTTGAGGAAAGTCAGCGGAGTCGAGAACGAGCTCCCGGGCTGGACTCCCTCGACCGGCGCGATCGTTCCCACGCCGAGATCCGGCTCCGGGGCGGCGGCGAACGCCGGCACGGCGGCCACCGCCACCAGCGCTGCGGCTAGGACGGTGGTCCCGCCGCGCAGGACACGGGTACGGGAATCTGAGATACGCATACAAATCCTTCAATCGTGGGGCTGGTAAGGCGGGTGGGGCAGGGAGCAACGAACTGCGGTCCTTCAACTCTCAAGACCGGTGCAGAGCAAGGCGAGTAGTGCCAGCCGGATCTGTCGTGACAGAACACGGACATGAACGATCAGAACCGGCCACGGACGGCGGACCCGGGCTCACCTTGCTGCCCCGGCAGCTCGCGATCGAGGACGGCGTCGTGGTGGGCGAGCAGGAATTCGGGCCTTGCCGCTTGCTGATGCGCGCTGGCCACAGGCCGACCGGTTCTCGGGGCTCAGTCTCCTCTGGCCTGGGCGGGGGCTCAGCGGAGCAGCAGGCCGCGGATCGCGTCGGTGATCTCGTCGGGTGCCTCCTCGGCCATGAAGTGTCCCGCGCCGGTCAGTCGGTGGTCCAGGTCGGGCGCCCATGCGTTCCAGACCGCAGCGGCGTCGTAGCCCAGTCGCGCGCCCCAGTTCTGTTGGAGGACGGTCACGGGCATGGCGAGCTGGGAACCGGCGTCCTGGTCCGCCTGGTCGTGTGTGACGTCGATGCCCGCCGAGGCCCGGTAGTCGGCGACGATCGAGGGGACGGATGCGGCGCTTGCTCGCAGGTAGGCGGACCGGACGGGGTCCGGCATGGCATCCGGGTTGCCGGCCCAGGCGTCGAGGAAGGAGCCGAAGAAGGCGTCGGCACTGTTGGTGATCATCGTTTCCGGCAGTCCCGGAGGCTGCGCCATGAGGAACAGGTGGTAGCCGACCGCCGCCGGGACACCGTGCAGGACGTCCCACATATCCAGGGTCGGCACGACGTCGAGGATGCCCAGGTGCGTGAGCGTCTCGGGATGGTCCAGTCCTGCCCGGAAAGCGACCAGGGCGCCCCGGTCGTGGCCGACCAGGGCGAAGCGCTCATGGCCGAGCGCCGCCGCCAGGGCGACGACGTCGGCGGCCATGGTGCGCTTGGAGTACACCTCCGGGCCGGTGGCCGCCGGCTTGTCGCTGGCGCCGTAGCCGCGCAGGTCGGGGCAGATCACCGTGTGCTCGCCGGCGAGCCGCTCGGCAACGTGCCGCCACATCAGATGGGTCTGGGGGAAGCCGTGCAGCAGCACGACGGGGCTGCCGCCGCCGCCGACCGCTGCAGCCAGTTCTACCCCGGCAGTGCCAGGCAGACGGACGTGGTCGAAGCCTGGGATCGTCAGAGTCATGAAAGGCCCTTTCCTGGGGCGGAGGACCTGCTAAGGCCTTGGTCCGGAAGTAACAGGGCCAGCGTGGGCGACGGCAATCAGCAGCCGATCAGTACGCTTCGGCGCCGCCGGGCCGCGACACGCAAGATGGAGAGCATGCGAATCGACGTCCTAGGTGCCCTGCGGGCCTTCCACGACGACGGCACCCCGGCCGACCTGGGAGGGCCCCGCCACCGTGAGGTCCTCGCCCGGCTTGTCGCCGCCGGGGGCCGGATGGTCTCCACCGACACCCTGGTGGACGACCTCTGGGCCGAGCCGCCGGCGCGTGCCGTGGGGGCACTGCGTACGTTCGTCGCCGCGCTGCGCCGCGCCATCGAACCCGACCGGCCACCGCGCACCCCGCCGCAGGTCCTCGTCACGGAAGGCCCCGGCTACGCACTGCGCCTACCGCCTCACGCCGTGGACGTCCACCGGTTCGAGGACGCCCTGTCCCGCGCCCGGCGCACCCCCGATGGGCTGACCGGCCTCGACGCGGCGCTCGCATCCTGGCGCGGGGCCGCCTACGCCGACGTGACCGGCTCCGCGTGGGCCCAGCGCGAACAGACCCGGCTGGAGGAACTGAGGCTGGAAGGGGTGGAACTGCGGGCCCGCCTTATCCTTGACGCCGGCTCGGGAGCCGAGCTGGTCGCCGACCTGGGCGCCCACGTCACCGAACACCCCTGGCGTGAGCCGGCTTGGGGGCTGCTGGCCCGCGCACTGCACCGGGCCGGCCGTCAGGCGGACGCACTGGCCACCCTCCGCCGCGCCCGCAGGATGCTCGCGGACCAGCTCGGGCTTGACCCCGGTGCCGGCCTCCGGCGCCTGGAGACGGACATCCTCCACGGAGCCACGACGCTCCAGCCCTCACCTTCAGTGTGGACGGCAGGCGGACAACTCGGCCCGCGCACCACCGTCGAACTGGCCCGCACCCTGTCCCTGGGGGGTGGCGACGCCCTGACCCACGCGCGGCGCGACCGGCTCGCCGCCGTCCGAGCGGCCGAACGCACCGGCGACATCGCCCTGACCGCCCGCGTCATCGGCGCCTACGACGTGCCCGCCCTCTGGAGCCGGGCCGACGACCCCGAGCAGTCCCGCGCCGTCGTCGCGGCGGCCGAACGCACACTCACCGCGCTCGGCACCGACGGCCCCGCCGAACTCCGCGCCCGCTTGCTGGCCACCGTAGCGGTCGAGAGCCGCAGCGCCGATCTGTCCGCAGTCGGCCAGAAGCGCGCCGGACAGGCGGCGCGCGAGGCCGAGGCGCTGGCCCGGGGGCTAGATGATCCCGCCCTGCTCCTGTTCACCCTCAACGGCGTGTTCCTCCAGTCCTTCACCCGGCCCGGGCTCGCGGCGGCACGGGACGTGACCGGGGCCGAGATCCTCGACCTCGCCACCCGGCACCAGCTGCCGAACTTCGCCGTGCTGGGCCGGCTCATCCGCCTGCAATGCGCCTCCGCTCTCGGCGACCTAGACGCCGCGACCGCACACGCCGAGGCCGCCGAGCATCTCGCCGTCAGCACCGAGGCGTCACTCGTCCCCGTACTCACCGCCTGGTTCCGGGCCCGGGTCACGGCAGCACACAGCACCGCGACAGACGGACCGTCCGCCGCCACGGCCGCGGCGCACTACCGCGCCGCCGAGGAAACCCTCGCCGCGACAAGGGGCATGCCCGGGCTGCACCGCGGCCTGTTCGCCTTCGCCCTCCTGGGCCTGCGCCTCCTGCACGGCCGCCCGGCGCCCACCGACCCCGCTCTCGACTGGGGCCCGTACCGACCCTGGACGCACCCCTTGACGCTGCTCGCCCACCACCGCGACGAAGAGGCCCGTGCCGCCCTGATGCTGACGCCAGCACCGCCCCTTGACCACATGCAGGAGGCACTCTGGTGCTTGACCGCCCACGCCGCCGCCCGCCTCGGCGAGCACACGGTCGCCGCCCGCGCGGCCACAGCCCTACGCGCCGCACGCACCGAAGACGCGGGCGGCGCAAGCGGAATGCTGACACTGGGGCCGGTCACGCGGTACCTGGCGGAGGCAGAGACCTGCGCCAACGAGAAATGACCCACGCCGTCCACAGAACTCGCCCCCCATGGGGCCACGCCTGTTCGCCGTCGCAGGAACCGACCAGGTCCTACGCATCCACCCCACCCTCGCCGCCGCCCGCACCCGCTGACACCGCGCCCCCTGCCAGGGCATGATCGAACCGTCGGACCGGCGACCACTCCTCGCCGGTCCGACCACCACAGTGCGCCCTCACCGACCGGTTCCCCCGGCCCCCGGGGTAAGACGGAGCAGCATGGCGTGGAAGAGCGGGGCGTCTGGGAGGCGGGGGCGCAGGTCTCCGAGGGTGGTCCAGCCCCATGACTGGTACAGGGCGTGGACCTTGGGATGGGTCTGGTCGACGAGGAGCGTTGCGCGCTGTTCGGACCGGACGGTCAGCAGGGTGTCGTGGAGGCGGCGGGCGGTGCCGGTCTTGCGCCAGGGTTCACGGACCATGAGTTCGGACAGCGCGTAGGTGCGGGTTCCGGTCTCCGCGGTGGTGTCGGCGGGGACCTGGGTGAGCAGGCCGCGCCACCAGAGTGTCCCCGGTGGGAGGGGTGCTCCGTAGGCGTAGCCGACCGGTTGGTCGTTGTCGTAGCCGACGACGCAGGTCCAGCCGGGCCGTGCGGTCCAGTGGTCGAGTCCTTCGGCGAAGCGGTCCGGGGAGGCGAACGGGTCCGTCCGTGCGGCGTCCGCGTAGACCTCGGTGTACACGCCGAGGAGCAGCGGGCGCAGTGCGCGGGCCTGGGTGCCGGTGTAGTGGCGCATCTTTATGCCGGTGGTCACGCGGGTCGTCTCCTAGGCGGTGGCGAGCTGGTGGTGGAGGGTGGCGAGGTTCTGGGCGATACCCGTCGTAGTCCGAGCCGATCAGGTCCAGAACCTCGTCCCAGACCGCGTCCAGCTCCTCCACGTCGTCGTCCATCCACGCGTCCACCGCCCGGTCCCACACACCCCGGACGCTGACACTGCGGCTGGACGCGATCCCCAGCATCCGCGGCCTCCGTGGACAGCCTCGGCACCGGCCGGGCCGGCTGTTCGCCCGCGGCTACGACTACGACAAGTACCGCCGCATCCTCCGAGCCCGCGGCATCACACCCAAGATCGCCCGCCGAGGCGTCCCGCACGGCTCCGGGCTGGGCAAGACACGCTGGGCCGTCGAGCGGACCTTCGCCTGGCTCCACCAGTTCAAACGACTCCGGACCCGCTACGAGATACGCGCCGACCTCCACATCGGACTACTCCAACTAGCCTGCAGCATCATCTGCTTGAGAAGCCTACGAACCTCATTCTGAAACGATCAGTTAGTTGGGGGTGGAGGCATGGGGCGTTATCCGGCGAAGCCGGGAGCGTCTGTGCGGGATGACATGTCGGAGGTGGTGGTCGTGACGCTGATGGCGAGGGTGGCCATGTCATCGTCGCGTCGCCCGCCGGCCCACCGGTAGACGGCTTCGGCGAGCGTGTCGAGCACCTCGGTGGGAGCGGCAGGTCTTCCGTCAGGAAAGGTGAGTTGGGTGGGGTCGTAGAAGGCTCCGTCGGCATCGCGGGCTTCGGTGACCCCGTCGGTGACGAACAGCAGAACGTCACCGGCGGCAAGAGAGATGGTGTCGGTTGTGGCGGGCTGGGAGACGAGGTCTCCCATGCCGAGGGGAAGGCCAGGGTCGGCCGGCTGCAGTTCGGTGACACGGCCGGAGCGGATGAGGTAGGGGGCAGGGTGGCCTCGGTTGAGCAGTCGTAGGGTGCGGCCCGCGTGGTCGATCTCGGCGATGAGGGCTGTCGTGAACTCCTCGTCGTGGCTGGTGTGGGCGTGCGGGGCCTGGTCGCGTCCGAGGGACTGTTCCAGCCGTTCAGCGAGTTCATCCAGGCTGGATGTGTGATGGGCGGCTTCGCGGAAGGCGCCGATCAGCGTGGTGGTGATGGAGACGGCGCCGATCCCCTTTCCTCTGATGTCGCCGATGAGGACACGGATTCCGAAGGGGGTGTCCTGGATGGCGTAGGCGTCCCCGCCGATCCGGGCTTCGGCATCCGCCGCCTCATAGCGGGCAGCTACCCGGAGCGGCCCGATCCGGGTGGGAGGGGCGGGCAGGACTGCGCGCTGCAGCGCCCCGGCCACCGACCAGGCGGCGGCCAGACGGCGGTCGCGGCGCTCGAGCATCCAGTGCACGTCCAGGCCGATGAGCACGGCGAGAAAGACCGTGACCTCTTCCACCCAGCCGGTGCCGCTGTCAAGGATCCCGACCCGCCAGTCCAGCAGCACGGTGACGGCCAGCGCGAACGCCCCCGTCCAGGCCGCGCCGCGGAAGGACATCATCACGCCCGCGAGCACACACGCGGCCGCGATCAGAGGTACCCAGGTGTAACCGATCGGCGTCAGCGCGTCACCGAGCGCCGCGACGACGATCAGCACCAGGGGGAACCAGCGCGCACAAGGCCACCGGGCAGTCAGGCGATCCATCCCTCAGTCCCCGCAACTATGGACGACAGCCGCCCCCGCCGATCCCAGTTTCCAACCTCCCTCTTCGAGAGGCAAACCAGATCCGGCACCGGCGCGCAAGGGCGGCTCGGGGACGGTATGCAGAGCAGTGGGCTGGCAGCTATACGGCGAGAGCCTCTTCGTCATCGGACCGTGGTGTGCGATCTGCGCGCCCTACTCAAGAGATGGCGGCCGGCCGCTGCCTGCCCGGCGCGGATCCGGCGCTTGGCGACGGCCCTGGCATGCAGACGGTGATGGCCGGCCAGCTCGGGATCAGTGAGCACCACTACCGGTGGCTGGGGACCTGTCGCCGGGTGCCGGAACTTACCCGAGGTCCGGCCGGTGGACCGAGCATTTGCGATCCGCACTGGCGGGGGTCAACCTCGCTTTGGCTGGCCGGGGCGCACGGACGGCCAGAAAACTTCCTGCTCTTGGTGGGATCAGCAGGTGATGGTTGCGGGTGACCGAAGTGGCGTCAGGCGCGAACTGTCAGTTTGGCCGCCGCTTGGCCGTGCGGTGGTGTTCGGCGTTGATGCGCTGGGCTTCTTCGAGCTGGTCTTCGAGGATGACGATGCGGCAGGCGGCCTCGATGGGGGTGCCCTGGTCGACGAGTTCGCGGGCGCGGGCGGCGATGCGCAGCTGGTAGCGGGAGTAGCGGCGGTGGCCGCCCTCCGAGCGCAGAGGGGTGATGAGGCGGGCTTCGCCGATGGCGCGGAGGAACCCTTGTGTGGTGTTGAGCATCTCGGCTGCCCGGCCCATGGTGTAGGCGGGGTAGTCGTCGTCATCGATACGGCCGAACGAGTCGCCTGCTGCCACTTGCACCTCTCTGTGGAACACACTGGAGGGGCCCGGGTGCCATATGGCACCAGGGCCCCGAAGGAACTGCTACACCATCGGCCGGCCGTGATCGGCTGTGCCGGCTCTCTGTTTCCGCATGCCCGCCCCGGGAAGGGTCGGGGGCTGCGGGGATCGCGGTTGCTTGACCGGAGACCACCTCACTATCGATGTCCTGCGGTACCCGGGCCCACCTCTTGCACCCGGGCGATCCAGATGGTGACCAACTCCTCCGTTCTTCCCTCTGGGTCAACTGCTTGCGTACTGCTGATACTGCGTCCTGCTCGGTGACCTGTGGCAGCGTCACTCTCCGGCAGCCAGCCCCGTCGCCCGTCCCGCGTCTGCTCCGGCTTGGAACCCCGCTGCCGAACCTGCCGGTGCGCGCGCCCGCAGCCGACGCCTTCACCGAGGTACTGCTCCTGCTTCACTGCTGGGTACCACCACTGCGTTTACTGCGCACTTCCTGCGGCGGCCCCTGATCACTGCGGGCCACCCGGTCCGGTCGTCAGTCCCGTCGCCTTCCTGCAACAACCCTGGCTCCGGAACTCCACCACCGCACCGTCCTGCGCACTGCAACTGCCTGTACTGCTGCCCGCCAGTTCGTCTCTGCCGGGCCCTGTTGATCTCAGCTACGAGAGAAACCATAACCACGCCCTCACCAGATGTCTACTGTGGCCAGGAGAGATTTTCGACTGTCCAGTAAGTGAGGTAATCGCGTACCGCCGGGTTGAGGCGGTCATGACGGGGCACAAGCGGCATCCAGGCAACGACGAGCCGAGGAGACCAGGGATGAACCTGACGAACACGATGCGCGTCGACGCCACCGCCACCCGCCCCGCGCCCACCGCCGCCGACGCCCGCGACAGCGCCCGCCTCTTCCTCGAAGCCCTCCGGCCGGACGTCACCCCTGACACAGCCGACGCCGTACTCCTGGTCGCTTCGGAACTTGTCACCAACGCCCTGCGGCACGCAGGCGGCACCTACACCCTTCGCCTGACCGCCCACCCCGACCTCATCGAGGTGGCCGTGGATGACCCCAGCCCACGGGCCCCGCGCATGCGCACCCCCGACCTGACCGGCGCCACCGGCGGCTTCGGCTGGCACATGGTCACCCACCTCGCCCGCACCACCGCAGCCATCCACCGGCCCACCGGCGGCAAGACCGTCAGCGCCTTCCTCGCCCGCTAGCACCACGCCGCCCGACGCCTCCACCCGTGTCGCAGCAGACGACGGTCTCCGCGGCTTGATGCGACTGCGGTCACGCAGGAGGTTCCGGACCCGGCCATGGCTGCCTTCACCGTATTGCCCAGGACCTCTGATGCCTGGGACCGTGGTGCGATGGTCGATACCCATTCACGCAGGTACCTGCTATTGGTCCGCAGAATGTTCTGGTGCGGAGCCCTGTTCTTCGGCCTCGGTCTGGCCGCCGGCTGGTCTGCCAGAAGTCACCACGCGACCTCGTGGGACTGCGATCCGACGTGCCGATCCTCGACCAGCACCGCATGGGAGACCGTCGCCGACGCGGCCCTGGTGTCCATCCTGCTCGGGACCGCCCTCGCCGTCGCTGCTTTCCTGATGATCATGCTCCGCAGGCCGCGCTCCCTGCCGGACACTGACAAGCCATAGCTTCCGTATGACGAGCACCGCTTCGGTCCGGCGCAGCGATGTCATGGCCTCCTGGACCGACCGACCTTGGTGGGTGAGGACGATCCCACCGGTCCGCTTCGCCCTCCCCCCCCGTCCAGCCGCTGACTACCGGGCCCGGGCCCCGCGTGGCATCGTCCAGGAGCGGTCACCCGTGAAGGGCTGTGTGCTGCTCCCGCAGGCAGACCGGATGCCGCTTCATCCTCGCGGTCCTGTGTTGTGGTCAGTTCTGGGTGAGCATGTTCTTGCGAAGCTGGGTGAGGGTGCGGTTCAGGAGCCGGGAGACGTGCATCTGGGATATGCCGAGGCGCTCGCCGATCTGGGCCTGGGTCATTTCCTGTCCGAAGCGCATCGCCACGATCTCGCGGTCACGGTCGTCGAGGTCCTCCAGGAGCGGAGCCAGCGCGTGGAGGTCCTCGACGAGTTCCAGGGCGGGGTCGAGATCGCCCTTGATGTCTCCGTAGGTGATGGTCTCGGCGCTGTTCTGTTCGGTGCCGATGGGCAGGTCGAGGGAGCCGGCGGTGTAGCCGTTGGAGGCGATGAGGCCCTCGATGACCTCTTCGTCGGTGAGGTCCAGGTGCGCGGCGAGTTCGGCGACCGTGGGGTCACGGTCGAGTCGGCCGTTGAGGTCTTCCTTCGCCTTCGCGAGGGTGACGCGGAGTTCCTGGAGTCGGCGGGGTACGTGGACGGCCCAGGTGGAGTCGCGGAAGAACCGCTTGATCTCGCCGACGATGTAGGGGATCGCGAAGGAGGTGAACTCGACCTCGCGGCTCAGCTCGAACCGGTCGATCGCCTTGATCAGACCGATCGTGCCGACCTGCACGATGTCCTCCATCTCACCGCTGCCACGGTTGCGGAACCGCTTCGCCGCGAAATGCACCAACGACAGGTTCATCTCGATCAACGTGTTCCGCGCGTACTGGTACTCGTGCGTGCCTTCCTCCAGGACCTGCAACTGCTCGAAGAACAACGCGCCCAGAGCACGGGCGTCCTTCGGAGCCACCTTCCGGGGGTCCTCAATCTGCGGAAGGCCCGCAGTACTGGCGGCAGGGGTAGCGGCACCGGCTCGGCGGGCGGCGGTGACGACCGTGGTTCCCGTGGGTATCGACATGACGCTGTCCTCTCCGTAAGTGCCTCGGCCCCCGCGCACGGGCGCGCCTACCCTGCCTACGGGGCACCACACCTACGAGAGCGACCACTTCGAGCTTCGGGCGAGTCGGTCGCTTCTCGTCCTGCGGCGTGGAAAGTCTGGTGCATGATGACCTCGGTGTGCACTGCGCGGGCAGGAAGCGGCAGTGTGGTGCGAGGCCGGGCAGGTGCTCTTGCTGACAGGGTCGACAGGGGCTCCGTCTGCTGATCGAGCGGGTGAGAGCGGACCGCGGGGTGCTGGTGAACGGTCGTCGGCAGGTGTTGAGAGGAGAGAGACAAGTGTCTGGGCCGGATGAGCGGCAGCATGTGCCGGTGCAGGGTGCTCCGTGCTGGGTCAACCTCATGGTCGCTGATCTGGATGTGGCCAGGGCCTTCTACGGGGAGGTTCTCGGCTGGCAGTTCCGGTCCAGTTCGCTGGATGACCAGTTCCTTGTGGCGATGGCGGGCGGGGATCCGGTGGCGGGGCTCGCAGCCCGCAGGCCCGGGCTGACGTCGGCTTCGGTGTGGACGCCGTACTTCGCTGTCCGGGATGCCGACGCGACGGCCGCGCGGATCCGTGAGCGCGGTGCCACCGTGGCGGTTGGTCCGATGGCCGTCGGCGATGGTCGTGTCGGCTTGGCGGCGGACCGGGACGGGGCGATGTTCGGGTTCTGGGAGGGCTACACACTGGCCTGGTTGCCAGGAGAGGGCCGGGCTCCCACCCGGCTCGATCTGCAGACGCGCGACGTGTTCGAGGCCGCGGTGTTCTACGGGGAAATCCTCGGCTGGGCCGCGGAGGAAGACATCGACATCGACTACCGGAAAGATCATGTGCTGGTGAAACTGAAGGACAGAGTGATCCTGTCTCTGCGGGGCGGTGGTGTGCAGACCTCCCCTCTGGCTCATCTGCGACCCCGCTGGCTGGTGAACTTCGCCGTGGACGACGTCGAGCGGGCTGTGTCCGCGGCCATGGGGGCAGGAGGCAGCAAACCCCAGACGTCACCTACTGCCTGGGCCGCCAAGGGCTTCTCCCGAACTCTCCAGGACCCCGACGGCGGCCTGTTCACCCTTGCCCACCGCGAGCCCTGACCCTCGTTCCCCGGCAGTCGACAGGGAAGGTCGAACCGAAGTCCGAGGCAGCCGCGACCGATCATCGGCGGTGCCACGTATGCCGGCCCGGCATCGTTGCTGAGTATTTCGGGTCGTTGCCGCAGTGACGGGGGTCTCTGCGGGATCCCGGTGGTATGCGTTATCCGAAAGGGCGGGCCCCGAACCGGTCACTGACCGACACCAACCCGAAAAGCTCAGTACCAGTTCTGGCGTCCTCATGAGTCTCGGCTTTCCGCGCCCTCCCGGATCCGTCGGCAGGACTCGGCGATCAGGCGTGATACGTGCATCTGCGAGATGCCGAGTTCGGCGGCAATGGCGCTCTGCGTCATCCCTGCGAAGAAACGGAGAAAGAGCACCCGCTTCTCCCGCTCGGGGAGGCTGCTGATGCCGGCTTTGGCGGCCTCGCGGTCGAGTACCAAGTCCAGGGCGTCGTCGTCTGCACCCAGGGTGTCGCCGAGGCACAGGGTCGCGCCGTCGGTGGGCAGACTCGCGTCGAGGGAGATGGCTCGGAAGCCGTGTAGGGCTTCGTTGCCCTGCTGCACCTCTTCCTCGGTCAGCCCGGTGTGCTCCGCGAGCCGGGCGAGCGACGCGAGCCTGCCCTCGGCTGTGAGGTCGGCGGTGGCCCGGCGCACGACGTTGCGAAGGTTCTGGACGCGGCGGGGGACGTGCACGGACCACATGCGGTCCCGGAAGTGCCGTTTGATCTCACCGACGATGGTCGGCATGGCGAACGGGAGAAAGGCGCCGCCGAGAGCCGGGTCGTACCGGTCCACGGCATTCACCAGGCCGACCGCCGCGACCTGTCGCAGGTCTTCGAGCGTCTCACCGCGGTCGCGGTAGCGGAGGGCCAGGCGATGGGCCACGGGAAGCCAGGCACAGATGATCTCCCTGCGGATTTGTTCCCGCTCGGGCCCCTCGGGAAGGCCCGCCAGCCGGCTGAGCCGGGCGTGCGTGTCGAGGTCCTCGGGGTACTGGCTTTCCACGGCCACGCGTCCGGCTCCTCGGCGCAAGATGGTTCTGTCGGCGGACGCCGAGCGTTCCGTGCCTCTGGTGTGGCGTCCCACCCGAGGGGTGTGGCATAAGCCGGTGAGGGCGGCAATCACCCGCGCGGCCGACGGCGGTCACACGTCCGCCACGAATGCACCGGATTCACAGCTCGGGGTCGACGGGAGGGCCTGCTGGAATTGAGGTGATCATCGAAGAGGGGAAGAGGTTGACAGGGAAAGTGAGGCCGGAGCGGGTGCGGCGGTGGCTGGTTCGGGAGTGGGCGGAGGTGCGCCGGTCGGTCCGCAGCGCGTGTGTGGAGGCCGGTCCGGAGCGGGACACGCTCGTCCAGTCGCTGAAGGCAGCGGGGGCGGCGATAGCTGCGTGGGCGGTGAGCGGTTGGTGGTTCCAGGCGCCGATGGCCCTGTTGGCTCCGTGGACGGCGATCGCGATGGTCGGCAGCACGGTGTACCAGTCGGTGCGCACGGGGATCCAGCAGTTCGCCATCATCGCCCTGGGCACCCTGTGGGCATCCGTGGCGATGGCCTTCACACGTGACCAGACCATGGCCGCCATGCTGCTCACCCTGCCGTTCATGATGCTGCTCGGCAACTACCGGCGCTTCGGGAGCCAGGGCATCTACGGTGCCACTACGGCGCTCTTCGTCATCACCGGTGGGGTGTCCAGCACGTCCACGGTGGGGCACCGGCTTCTGGAGACGCTGATCGGTGCGGTGATCGGTCTGCTGGTCAACGCGTTCGTTCTCCCGCCCGTCCACCTGCGCAGCGTGCGCGACCGTCTCGTCCGTCT
Source organism: Streptomyces sp. NPDC102283 (assembly GCF_044766265.1). NCBI lineage: Bacteria > Bacillati > Actinomycetota > Actinomycetes > Kitasatosporales > Streptomycetaceae > Streptomyces > Streptomyces sp. NPDC102283. Next base: position 19,899 of record NZ_JBIWLQ010000031.1, on the reverse strand, counting down.
CGCGCGGGAGACGGCGGACGTGCTCGGCGCCATCGCGGAAGGCCTCCGCGAGGAGGACGGGCTGGAGAAGTCCGAGAGGTGGCATCACTCGGCCGGCGGCCTCACCGTGTCGCTGCAGAACGTGAGCGAGGCCCGCCGCTGGGCCATGGAGGGGTCGCGCTGGAACCCGGGAGGCCGACTGCGGCGCACGGGCCCGAAGCCTCCGCCGTTCGCCGAGGACATGCGGTGGAGCCGTGTCTGCACACGGGTCCTGGCCCTCACCCGCACGCTCAAGACGATCAGCGGTGACACGGAGCTTCCCCCGCCGTCGCCGGACTTTCTCCGGCTGCTGTCCGATGTTCTGGGCCAGGCCGGCCATATCTGTTCCATCGAGACGGAACTGCTCACCGGGTCCGGCACCGGAGAGCTGCGTGAACGCCGTGACGCGGCGTTCCATGAGGCCTGGGGCACCGTTGGCTCCCTCACCGACGCCTTCCACCGCCAGGAACCATCGGCGTCGGCCGTCGGGGGCGAACTGCTGCTGGAAGCCCGCCAGCTGATGACGGAACTGGCACCCTCTGCCTGAGTCGCGGGCGGCCCACCTCACCTCCGTCACCTGCACGGACCAGGCTCCGGACCGCTCGCGTGGCTGGATGGGCCGGCCACGCTCGACTCACGGACAGCCCAGGTCCGTCAGAAAGCCGGTTGGTCACCGCCGCTGGGAGCGTGGCTCAGGTCCACCACGCAGAAGAGGTTGTCATCCGGGTCCGCCAGAACGACGAAGTCGGGCTCCGGCGGGTAGAGAGCCCAGTCGACGGCGCGCGCGCCGAGGCCGACCAGTCGTCGGACCTCTCGACTTTGTTCCTCGGCGGTATCCGTGAAGAGGTCGAGGTGGAGACGGGGGCGGGGCTCGGGCGGGGAGGTGCTGTGCATCAGGCCGAGGGCCGGGCCCTTGCCGTCGCGGTGGCTGAGGGTGCGCCACGTTTCGCTGTGCCACTGCGGGGAGACGTCCAGGTGCAGCGCCGCGGTCCAGAAGGCGGCTGCGCGGGCAATGTCTGTGACGCCCAGGACAAAAATTCCGATTCTCAGCATGCGAGAGTCCGCCGTCGTTCGCTGGATGAGGGGTGGTTGCGCAGCCCGCCGATGTGCGGGCCCGGGCCGTCAGGTTGCCGGGTAGGGGCTGTCGGCGAGGAGGCGCGCCAGATGGGTGGCGTTGGCCGCGACGGCCTTGGTGGTGGAGGCGACGGCGTCGGGTGTCTCGTCGAGGTCCTGGTAGTCGGTGCCGTGCATGGCTTCGCCGACCCAGTACGTGACCGCTCCGGGGGCGAGGGAGAAGCCGACGTCGTTGAGCCCCTGGAACACGTCCGCGCTGACCTTGTGCGCGCCGTCCTCGTTGCCGACGACGGCGACGGCGGCGACCTTGCCGTAGGTGTGCGGACGGCCCTGATCGTCGGTCTCGGAGGACTCGGCGTTGAGGCGCTCCAGCACACGTTGACAGACGCTGGAGGGGTGGCCGAGCCAGATGGGTGTGGCGATGAGGAGGATGTCGGCGGCCAGAACCCTCTCCCGTAGGCCCGGCCAGGCGTCGCCGTCGCCCATGTCCACCCCGATCCCCGGGCGGACGTCGTGGTCGGCGACCCGGACGATCTCGCCCTGTACGTCATGGCGTGCGAACTGGGCCATGACCTGCTCGGCAAGGTACTGGCTGCTGGAGGGGGCGGGTGAGGCATTCAGGGTGCAGACGAGGGCGAGAGCACGCATGGCGGGGGTTTCTCCTTGGTCTTGGGGTTGAGGGTCCTGCGCGGGCCTTGTCGGGTGCGGCGTTGGGCCGGCCCGGAGCTGCCGGTGTGAGGGCTGTCAGTGGTCTTCGGCGCGGACGCGGATGGTCTGAAGGGTGGGGTCGGCGGGGTCGGGAATGTTCATGCCGGCTTCGACGCCGGATCGCAGGTAGCGCAGGAGGGGTTCGGTGATCCGCTCGCCGGGCAGCACGGCCGGGATGCCGGGAGGGTAGGGCGTGAGCATCTCGGCGGCGACGCGGCCCACGGCTTCCGACGCCGGGACGTCCTGCGTCTTGGCGAAGTAGGCGTCACGCGGCAGGCATACCTGGTCGGGACGGAGCTCGGCGGGTGTGGGCACGTGCACCTCGGGAGCGGGGCGGAGCGTGTGCGCGTGGCGGGTCAGGTCCCGTAGGGCCGTCAGCAGCCGGTCGGCGGTGTCCTTGTCGTCGGCGTGGGTGAACTGGGCGCTGATCCGGCGGTGGTCCACGAGGTGCATGTCGATGTGGTGGTGCTTGCGCAGCCAGTCGGCGGCCCGGTAGCCGGTGGTGCCCGTGGCCTCGATGTCGATGATCACGGGCAGCGGGTCGAACTCGGCGGCGGCGCCGGGTCCGCAGAAGTCGTCTGGCCCGTTGACGTGCATTCCATCGATCCCCTCGATGCGCCGGCGCACCGTCGCTACGAGGTCGAGTGCTCGGGAGAGCAGTCCGTGTCCTTCCAGGACCATCTGTCGGCGCCAGCCGTCGATTCCGGCGTAGAGCAGCACCGAGGGGCTGGTCGTGCCGAGGAGGTCGGCCCGTGAGGCGAGGGTGTCGTGGTCCACCAGGTCGCCCTGGAGGTGGAAGACGGAGCCTTGCTCGAGGCCGCTGCCCATTTTGTGGATGCTGGTGACGCAGACGTCGGCGCCGGCGTCCATGGCCCAGGACGGCAGGTCCGGGTGGAAGGGCAGGTGGGCGCCCCAGGCTTCGTCGACGATCAGTGGCTTGGAGCGCCGGTGGCAGATGTCGGCCATGGCACGTAGGTCGGCCGCCGTGCCGTAGGGGGTGGGGCTGGTGATCAGGGCGCCGCGTGCGTCCGGGTGGTCCGCGAAGGCTTTCTCCAGGGTGGAGGGGGAGGGCGGGTGTGCGAGGTGGCGTTCCGTGTCCCACTGTGGTTCCAGCCAGACGGGCTCGATGCCGCAGAGGATGAGGCCGGCGATGACGGACTTGTGGGCGTCCCTGCCGACCAGCAGCTTCTGGTGGGGTGCGGCGACGCTGAGCATGGCGGCCTTGACCGACAGGGAGCTGCCGCAGGTGGAGAAGAAGGTGTGATCCGCGTGGACGGCGTCAGCCATGAGGCCTTCGGCCCTCCGTAGTACGGAGGATTCTTCCTGGCGGTCGTCGAGACCTCCTGTGGCGAGGACGTCTCCGAGGAACACCGCGTCGCCCAGCACGGCGCGCACAGTTGGGGAAGCGCCTCGCGCCTGTTTGTGACCGGGCGGGGAGAAACCCAGCTCGTCCCTCTGGCGGTAGGCCGCGAGAGCGTCGAGAACCGGCGCTTCGTGATGGTTGATGGTCATACGACACGCCTTCCCGGCCGCCGCGGCCAAATCAGCCTCGTTTCCGGCATCAGGGGAGAGGTGTGCCGCCGGTGGCGTTCATGATCTCGCCGGTGATGAACGAGGCGTTCGCGGAGGCCAGGAAGACGTAGGCGGGCGCCATTTCCGCGGGCTGCGCGGGCCGGCCAAGCGGGCTCTGTTTCCCGAACTCGGCGGTGTCGGGCAGGGTCGCCGGGATAAGCGGGGTCCAGACGGGGCCCGGAGCGACGGCGTTGACGCGGATGCCGTCGGAGGCCAACATCTGGGCCAGGCCCTGGGTGAAGGTGACGATCGCCCCCTTGGTCATCGCGTAGTCGAGGAGATGAGGGCTCGGCTTGTACGCCTGGACCGAGGTGGTGTTGATGATCGACCCTCCTGGCGGAATGTGCGGCAGGGCGCTCTTGCACAGCCAGAACATGCCGTAGAGGTTGGTGCGCATCACCCGGTCGAACTGCTCGGTGGAGATCGCGGAGATCCCGTCGGGCTGCGACATCTGGTAGGCAGCGTTGTTCACCAGGACATCGATGCGGCCGAACTCGGAAACGGCGTCCTCGATGAGCGAGCGGCACTGCTTCTCGTCCCGGATGTCACAGACGACGGGGACCGCCCTGCGGCCCGCTTGCTCCACCAGTCGAACAGTCTCCGCGGCTTCCTTCCCCTCTTCGGGGAGGTGGGTGAAGACCACGTCCGCACCCTCGCGGGCGTAGGCCAGGGCGACTGCGCGGCCGATACCGGAGTCGCCTCCGGTAATGACGGTCTTCCGCCCGTCGAGCAGGCCGGAGCCGACGTAGGACTCCTCGCCGTGGTCGGGCGGCGGATCCATAGGGCCGGTCCAGCCCGGGTGCTCCTGGTCTTGCTGAGGGAAGTCGGGGCGGGGGTGGGCCCGGTTGGGGTCCTGCGGATGTTCGCTGCTTGCCATGATTGTCGCCTTCTCACGTTGTCGAACAGGCACGGTGGGATCCGGTATGCCGGGCCGTACGTAGCGGGAGGGCCGGACTCTGGCGTCGGCGGCACCCGTGTGGAGTTGCTGTTGTCAGCCGATCTTTCGGCCGGCCAACGGTGCCGTGTCTTCGCCGGTGCCTTCACGCACTCCTCTCAGGAAGGCGTTCAGTGCGTCCTCCGCCGTACGGGTGGGCTGCCAGCCCAGTACGTCGCGGGCCCGGCCGGAGTCCAGTACGGGCAGGCGTAGCACCGCGTCGAACAGGTGCGGGGAAGCCGGTACGGTGTGGGCCCGCCAGGCGGCCGAGAGTGCGGTGCGCACCAGGGCCCGGGGGATCCGCACGATCCGGGCATCGAGCAGGTCCGCCAGCCTGCGGGCGTCGATGACCGGGTCTGCCGCCAGGTTGAAGGGGCCCCGTACGTCGCCGAGCACGGCCAGCCGGTAGGCGTCGGCGGCATCGTCGGTGTGGAGGACCTGGAAACGTAGTCCGTCCAGGTCGGGCACGAAGGGCAGCAGGTCGGGCCGCAGGAGGGGGCCGGGGGCGTAGCGGCCGGCGAAGATCCGCCGCTGCTCGGGGGCGGCCGTCTCCTTGAAGAGGAATCCGGGGCGCAGCCGGACCACCCGGATCTGTGGGTGGCGCAGTTCGAAGGTGTCCAGGACCCGTTCCAGGTAGGCTTTCTCCCGGCAGTAGGCCGCGTCCGGCCAGCCGTCGGTGGGCCACTCCTCGTCGACGCCGGGTTCGTCCTTCGGTCCTGGGGAGTAGGCGCCGACGGACGAGGCGTGCACCAGGGCGGGAACCCCGCTGCGTGCCACGGCCTCGAAAACCCGCCGGGAGCCCAGCACGTTGCTCTGCCAGGTCACGACCGGGTCGTGGGTGGGCTGAAAGCGCCAGGCCAGGTGGACGACGGCATCGGCGCCGCGCAGGAGACCGGCGAGCCGGTCCTCGCTGTCGGTCCGGGACAGGTCGACGGTGTCCCACTCCACCTTCGGGATCTGAAGCTCGGGCCGCCTGCGGGCCAGCCCCAGGACCGAGCCGATGCCCGGGTCGGCGGCGAGCGCGCGCACCACGCTGGTGCCCACGTTGCCGGTGGCTCCCGTGACCACGACCCGCTTGCCGGGATGGGGGCCGTTGTTCTTCATGCCGGGGTTTCCTTCCTCCGTGGCTGCGGAGCCGGTCTCCGTCGCCCGGTCAGGGGACGAGCAGGGTTTTGATCATGCCGTCGGCCTTCTTCTGGAACGTCTCGTAAGCCTTCGGTCCCTCTTCCAGCGGCAGGTGGTGAGTGGCGAAGGAGTCCACGCCCAGCGGGTCGTCGGCGGTGAGCAGGGGCAGCAGGTCATCCACCCAGCGCTTGACGTTGGCCTGCCCCATGCGCAGCTGGATCTGCTTGTCGAACATGGTCAGCATCGGCATCGGGTCGGCGGAGCCGCCGTACACGCCGGAGACGGAGATCGTGCCGCCCCTGCGCACCAGGTCGATCGCCGCGTGCAGTGCGGCGAGGCGGTCGATGCCTGCTGTTTCCATCATGCGCTGGGCGAGGGCGTCGGGCAGCAGGCCGACCGCCGTGTGTGCCGCCTTGGCCACGGGGGAGCCATGGGCCTCCATGCCGACCGCGTCGATCACCGCGTCCGTGCCGCGCCCGTCCGTGAGGTCGCGGACGGCGTCCCCGAGGTTCTTGCCGTAGCGGCGCAGGTCGAGGCAGGTGGCGCCGTACGTGCTCGCCCGGTCGAGGCGTTCGGGGACCAGGTCCACGCCGATGACGAGGCCGGCGCCCCGGTGGAGGGCGATCCGGGCGGCCATGGCGCCGATCGGGCCGAGGCCCAGGACGGTGACGCTGCCGCCGGGCGGGATGTCGGCGTACTCCACGGCCTGCCAGGCGGTGGGCAGGACGTCGGAGAGATACACGAACCGGTCGTCCGACGGGCCGTGCGGGACCTTGATGGGCAGGTCGTTGCCGAAGGGGACCCGCAGGTACTCGGCCTGGCCTCCGGGCACCTGCCCGTAGAGCTTGGTGTACCCGAACAGGGACGCACCTGTGCCGCGCTCGCGCACCTGGGTCGTCTCGCACTGCGAGTGCAGCCCCTGCCCGCACATGTGGCAGTGGCCGCAGGACACGTTGAAGGGGATCACGACCCGGTCCCCCGGAGCGACGGCGGTCACCTCGCGGCCGACCTCCTCGACGACTCCCATGGGTTCGTGTCCCAGGATGTCGCCCGGGTCGAGGTAGGGCCCGAGGACCTCGTAGAGATGCAGATCGGAGCCGCAGATCCCGGTGGACGTGATCTTGACGATGATGTCCGTCGGATCCTGGATCCGTGGGTCCGGGACCGTCTCCACCCGGACATCCCGCCTTCCCTGGTAGGTCAGTGCGCGCATGGCCCCGCTCCCTCCGTCACCGGCTATTCGTGGACGAGTGCGCCGGGTTCCCATCAGCCGCCCCATGAAACACGCAGGCAGACCGGCAGGCGAAGCACGAGCGGCCATTTGCGATGATGACGACATGAGGAACAGCGCTCTCATCGTGGTCGACATGGTCAATACATACGATCATCCCGACGCCGACCTGCTCATTCCCTCTGTCCGGACGGCACTGCCACCCATCGCCCGGCTCATCGCCCGCGCCCGCTCGGAAAATATTCCCGTCATCTACGCGAACGACAACTTCGGAGAATGGCGATCCCACCACGGAGAGATCATCGAGAAGACTCTCGCGGGGAAGAACGCAGAGCTGGTTAAGCCCATTCTGCCGGACGACGATTCCCTTTTCGTGGTCAAAGCGCGGCACTCGATCTTCTACGAAACGCCGATGAGCTACCTGCTGTCCCAGCTGGGTGCTGACCATGTAGTGCTGTGCGGGCAGGTCACCGAACAGTGTGTGCTGTATTCAGCACTCGATGCCCATATCCGCCATCTGCACGTGACCGTCCCCAGGGACGCGGTGGCCCATATCCACAGCGACCTGGCCGACGCTGCGCTGCACATGATGGAACGCAACATGGGGGCCCGGATCACTTCAGCGGACGATGTCACCTTCTGAGACCGCCACAAGAAGGGTGCCGGGGTACCGTTCCAAGGCGATCATATTCTCCCGGGCGCTGTCCGCCTCCGGCCTCCTCGCCTCGGCCGGAGCACGGCCTCACATCAGTCGAGGTAGTGGGCATGCCCCTGGTCGTCGAGGCCCACGGAGCCGGATCCCTCCGGGATGATGCAGAACTCGTTGCCCTCGGGGTCGGCCATTACCAGAAAGCCGCCATCGGTGTATTCCTCCAGGCGTCTTCCTCCGAGTGCCTCGACCCGCCGCTGCTCGGCCGCCGGATCTGGGGAGGCGATGTCGAGGTGCATGCGGTTCTTCCCTGGCCTGGGTTCACCGGCCTGCTGAAAGCCCAATCCCAGGCCGTTCTTGCGCCGCAGCCAGATATAGGGGCCCGTGCGGTCCACGATGGGCCGGGAGAGCAGCTCCGACCAGAACGCGGCGAGGCGCTCGGGGCTGTCGGCGTCGATGACGAGGGTGTCGATCTGCAGAGGCGCTTCTGTCATGCCTTGATCCTGTGCCACCGGGCGACCTCGCGGAAATGCGGTCCCCTCTTCCGACAATGACTCGCTGGGCTTACCGATCTCGGCAGTTTGGCCGACTCGATACGAGGTCGGGGTACTTCGTATCGGACGGGTAGCCGCAAAGGCACTCCTCTTCCAGGCGCAGTCTGCGGGCGTTCCTCCTGCGCAGGCATCGGCACCAGATCCGGGGTGTACATTCCGTAGCTTTCAGGATCGCGCGTGGTTCGGCCTGAGCTGTCGGATGCGTCCGTCGAGCTCACGCCGGTAGAAGTCGATGAAGCCGTCGGGGTCGGGGCCCGCGTTCTGCATGACCAGCCTGTCGAAGCCCGCGTCGACGTAGCTCTGGGCGACCTCGATGTAGCGTCCAGGGTCTGCTCCGCAGGCGAACTTCTCCAGGATGTCCTCCTCGCGCACGGTGGTGGTCGCGGCATCGAAGTTGACCGGATTGGGCAGCTCACTCATCACTTTCCACCCGGTCAGCGCCCACCGCGACGTCTCGAGAGCGGCGCGGGCTGCGGTGTGCGCGTCGGGCGCCCAGGCCATCGGGACCTCGCCGTAGCACGGGCCGGCTCCCCCGGCGTCACGGTAGTGCTGGACGATGCTCGGCTTGTCCTCCGTGGCGAACAGGCCGTCACCCAGCTCGGCGGCGATGCGGGTCGACAAATGACCGCTGGCGGCCACGGCGATCAGGGGGAGTTCGTCGGGGAGGTCGAAAACCCGGGCGTCCTGCAGCCGCAGATGCTTGCCCTCGTAGGACCGGTACCCACCGCTCCAGAGCAGCCGGATGATCTCCAGGGCTTCGGTGAGCATCTCGTGCCGGGGACGGACCGCGTCCGGGAACCCGGGGCCGACGACGTGTTCGTTGAGCCGCTCCCCGGAGCCGACACCCAGCACGAAGCGGCCTTCCGAGAGCAGGGCGAGTGTCGCCGCGGCCTGAGCGATGATGGCGGGGTGGTAGCGCACGGTGGGACACGTGACTCCGGTCGCCAGACCGATCCGCGATGTCCTGGCCGCGATGCTTCCCAGCACTGTCCACGCGAACGGCGAGTGCCCCTGATTGTCGAGCCAGGGGTGGTAGTGATCGCTGATCTCGACGAAGTCGAATCCCGCCTCCTCGGCGAGCACAGCCTGCCTGACCAGCTCCGCCGGGCCGAATGCCTCCGCCGCCAACTTGTATCCCACCTGCATGTGATCCTCATTCCGCACGTGTCAGGGCCGCATCTTCCGCACAGGGGTACCCCCTGATCTCCGTACATAACGATCGCGAGCAGAGGCAGAGCGGGATGCAGCCCGGACCTGGCCCCTCCGGGTGATGCTCGGCGGCACCGCGGCCGTCATGTCCGGCCCGCCCGGCTGCGCGACTGGAGGTTCGAGGTCCGCGCGTCAGCCTGGACCTGGGCCGAAAGGGCTGTCGTCGAGGCGGTCGAGGAGCTCGGCGACATCCTCGTACACTGCTTCCGCTCCTGCCCGCTCCAGGTCTGTTCGAGGGATACCGCCCGACAGGAGTGCAACCGCGGTCACCCCGGCCCGCCCCGCGGCCTCCATGTCCCACACCGTGTCGCCCACGAACACCGCCCGCTCCGCACTGACTCCGGCCAGTCGGCACGCCAGCTCGACAGGCTCCGGTGAGGGCTTGCCCCGGTCGACGTCATCCGAACTCGCCGTGGCCAGGATCGCCTCGTCCGCGTCCACCGCCCGCCGCAGAGCCGCGAGCTCCGTACCGCTCGCCGAGGTGGCGAGGACGACCCGCCAACCGCGTCCGGCCAGGGCGCGCAACAGGTCGCCCGCGCCCCGGAAGGCAGGGAGGCGGTCGAAGCACGTCGCGTAGAGCACGGTGTGGGCGGAGCTGATGGCCGCGTCCTGCTCGGGGTCCCTGTCGGACCCCAGCAGCCGCTCGATCAGATCACCGGAGCCGAGGCCGACCGCCCGGTGGATGTCCGGCATCGGCACGGTGTGCCCGGCCTGCCGGAAAGCCTCCCACCACGACACCACGTGGAGGTGATTGGTATCGGTAAGTGTGCCGTCCACATCGAAGATCGCCGCGCCCGTCATGGTCTCCCGCTTTCACTGGCTGTCAGGCCTTGCGCTCCTGGGTGTCCGCCTCGTCCGTGACATGCACGGCCGCTTCCTCCGCCGAGGCGGCGCCGTCGTCGGTGCCCACGTCCTCGGCGTAGACGTCGTTCTCCCGCCCGGTCGCGTCGTCCGCCGCGCTGAGCCGTCCTGCCCGGGGCTCGCGCTCGGATCCCTCCAACGGCTCGCCCTCGCCCCCGGTGAGGTCGCCGATGCCGTCACCATCGGGCGGTTCCACGTCGTCGGTCTCCTGGGCGAGCCGCTGGTCCAGGGACTCACCGTCGCGCAAAGGGGCGTTCGGGGGGGCTGTAGGCCTCTTCCATCTGGTCGTCCAGGTCCCGTTCGTCGAGCGTGTTCTCCAGGTCGAGCTCGTCGTTCGGCGGAATCCGGCCGTCGTCGTCCTGCGGCTGGTACACGTCGTCGCCGCGTGCGTCTGCGGGCATGTGTCCTGCTCCTCCGTCGTGCGTGCGGCCGTCCGGCCCGGATGGTGATGTGCGTCAGCGTCCGAGGGCCTTACGGAGCTCTTCCTTGTTCATGGAGGAACGCCCGTCGATGTTCTTCTTCTTCGCCTCCGCGTACAGCTGGTCCTTCGTGGGACCCTGCGCGCCCTTGTGGGAGCGTTCGCCACCGCGTTCGTAGGCGGACTTCCCGTCCTGCGTCGACGTCCTGCTCGCCGTCCTCGACTCGCCGGACCGGGCGCGCTGCTTGTTGACGGTCCGGGCCGCGATCTCCTTGGCGCGACCCTTCGAAGCGCCCTGCTCCTCCTGGCTCTCCTTGATGTGCTCGTACTGCCGCTCACGCTTCTTGCTGGATCCGGCCGGCACGACGTGCTCCTCACTCCGTCTCGGAGGTGTGGCGGGCCCGGAGTCCGTCACGAACGCCGGGACACCCACCGCGTTTCCTCTACGGACCCCACTAAACAACGCACCAAGGGACTGCGCCCCTGGAGGCAGAATCAAGAAGTGCCACTTCCTGAAGCCAGCGGGGCGCCGGTCGGAGGACGGGCTTGACCTGCTGGGTGCTCCCGACGGTGGGCAGGTCAGGCGACCGGGGTGCAGCGGACGATGGTGTCCTCGCACGGGCCCTCGACGTAGACCTTCAGCGCTTCGGACTCGCGATCAGCCTCGGTGAGCTGCCAGCGAAGCTTGGTTGAGCCACTCACCGGCAAGTCGAGAGCACGGCCCTGGTGCGAAGAGCTGGTCGTGCATGCGACCGGGCCGGTTCCCGGCCGGCCACCGCAGGCGGTCCGGCATCGATGGCGGTGGCCTTGATTGTGTTCTGTTTCCTCTTGCCTGGCACGAAGGCCTTTCGTCCTGGGTGGCCGGCCTTCGGGCGGCGATCCTGCCTCTCGACGCCGTCGATTCATAGACAGAATCCCGTCGGCCTCGGCGTAGGCGAGTACACCCGCGCAGCATGACGCCGGCGCGGCCGGGGATGGCCAAGCCCGCCATCTTCCTCACCCTCAACGCACTGCGCCGGGGCGACAAGGACAACGTGGCGCGCGCGGACCGCAAAACCGCAGTGTTCACAGTGGACGCGGTGAAGACCTACACGAAGGACAAGTTCCCCGACGACAAGGTGTACAGGGAGACCGGGCGGCCCGAACTCCGGTTACTGACCCGCGGCATGAGCTTCGACGACAAAGAGGTCTACTCGGCGAATGTGGTGGCCTTCGCCCACCTCACGTCACTGAAGAAGGCGGTCTGAACGCCGTGCGCAGATCGGCCGGTACCTCGGGAAGAGGTACCGGCCACCCTCATGACCGAGTCGAGAGCCTCTGCTCGTGGTGCGCCGCCGCAGGGACGCCGCACCGCGTGGGGTGGAGCTTGTTCAGGCGGTGCTCCGCCAAGAGCCGGTCGCGGTGCCGCGGGACTCGATGAACTCCTTGAAATTCTTCAGGTCGCTCTTGGCCTGGCGGCCGACGAAGCCGAGCTTGTCGCCGACAGTGTCCGCGATCCCCTGCGGGTCGTGGTCGAGCTGGAGCATGACCTTGGTGTGCGTATCGTCCAGGCGGTGGAAGGTGACGACACCGGCTTGACGGACCTCGCCCGCCACCGTGGCCCAGGCCACTCGTTCGTCGGGGATCTGCTCGGTGATCTCAGCATCGAACTCCCGTTCCACGCCGTCCACCTTGGTCACCCAATGCGTCAATGTGGACGTGCGCTGCTCGATGCGCTGCACCCCATCCATGAACTGCGGGAACTCCTCGAACTGCGTCCACTGGTCGTAGACCGTCCGCAACGGAACGGCGACCTCGACGGACTCCTCGATCTTCGACATACCCACTCCCTGTGACAGCTGGGCTCGGATGGTTACGCAGCGCCGCGTACCCGAATCAATCCGTCCAACACCGGCGAGGACGACGCTCTCTGCCAGCGCGGTACCCCCGGCTGCTGCTGTTGTGCGCCGGACACCACAGCGCGACCATTGGAGTGAGTCCGGGATCGGAGGCACCATGATCGTCCTCGGCCTTATCTTGCTGATCATCGGCCTGGTGGCCGGCATCGGGGTCCTGTGGACCATCGGGATCATCCTGGTGGCCATCGGCCTCGCATTGTGGGCCCTCGGAGCCGTGGGGCATGCGGTGGGAGGGCGACGGCACTACTGGTAGCACGCTGGTCCTGACAGCCCCAGCGAACTCTCTCCATCGATTGACGCCGAAGAATTCTGCCCCGGGGCGCTGTCGTGGCTTCGTCGGCTAACAGCATGTTGAGGTATGCCCGGGCCCCTGGCCCCCGGGCATACCTCAACACGCGTGCCGGGGACAGGAGATCCGTGGTTCCCTCCCGGCCCATCGATGGCTCAGCCGGAGCGGTCCCCCTTTCGAGCCGGGCCATACGCAGCGGAGCGCCACGGGGCGGCAGGTAGGCGACGAGGCCGTGGTGGGCCCGTACAGGCCCCGCCCGCAGGCCGGATGCTTCTACGGGTACCGACTCGCCGGCCCTCGGGCTCGCCCAACCCCGTAGCGCGCGGCGGCCCACTCCTGGCTCGCGGGCCGGGCAGGCTTCAAATTGAGGCGCCGAGGGCGGCACACGCAGCGACCCCCACTCGTCCCGGGCTGAATCGCCCCTCCATATAGGGGTACCCGACGAAGCCAATCACCACTGAGCTTGTTTTTAACGTCCGGTGCTGAAGTGCCAGTTGACCACCAGGGTCCGTCTTCAAAAGATCTTGCCCAGAGCAGGAATGAGGCGAGGTTGACCGCCGCTTCGTAGGAGGTGGCGGTTTTGTCGTATCTGGTGGCGATGCCGCGGAATCCCTTGAGGTGGTTGAAGCAGCGTTCGACGGTGTTGCGTCGGCGGTAGGTCTCGCGGTCGAAACCAGGTGGCCGGCCGCCGTGACTGCCGCGGTTTCGGCGGTGCTTCTTCTGGTCGTCCTTCTCGGGGATCGTGGCGATGATGCCGCGTCGTCGCAGGTAGGCGCGGAATGCCCGGGAGCTGTAGGCCTTGTCTGCCACGACATGGTCGGGGGTTCAGCGAGGTCGGCCCGGTCCGGTGCGGGGCACGCGTATGCGTTCGAGCAGGGCCTGTGCCATGACGCTGTCGTGTCGTTGGCCGGCGGTGAGCATGAGTGCCAGAGGACGGCCCTGCCCGTCGGCGGCGAGGTGGATCTTGGTGGTCAGGCCTCCTCGGGATCGGCCGAGGGCGTGATCGTCCGGTTCGTCCTGCCGGTGCTTCCCCCTTTTCGTCCGGTGGCGGCGTGCTGATGTGCCCGGACGATGGTGGAGTCGATCTGCACCAGCCAGTCGATGTCGCCGGCCGCGTCCGCGCGGGTCTGGATCTGCCGCAGGGCTCTGGTGAACACGCCGTCGATCGCGTAGCGACGGAACCGCGTGTAGACCGTCTGCCAGGAGCCATAGCGTTCTGGCAGGTCACGCCAGGAGATCCCGGTACGGATCTTGTAGACCATCCCGTTGATGATCCGCCGGTCCTCCGCTCGGGGCCGTCCCCGGACGGCCCGCGGTATCAGCGGAGCGAGCAACTCCCACTCGCGATCAGTGAGTTCATGTCGGCGTATCACGACACCATGATCCACCATCGAACGATCTTTTGAAGACGGACCCTAACTGGCTCCCCCTTTCTAACTGATCGTTTCAGAATGAGATCCGTAGTCGTCTCAAGCAGATGATGCTGCAGGCGAGTTGGAGCAGTCCGAGGTGGAGGTCGGCTCGTATCTCGTAGCGGATGCGCAGTCGTTTGAACTGGTGGAGCCAGGCGAAGCTCCGTTCGACGACCCACCGTGTCTTGCCCAGTCCCGAGCCGTGCGGGGTGCCGCGGCGGGCGAACTTGGAGGTGATTCCACGTGCGCGGACGAGACGCCGGTACTTGTCGTAGTCGTACCCGCGGTCGGCGAACAGCCGCCGGGGCCGGTGGCGTGGCCGGCCGCGCAGGCCACGAATCCGGGGTATGGCGTCCAGCAGAGGCATGAGCTGGGTGACGTCGTGACGGTTTCCGCCGGTCAGAGAGACAGCGAGCGGAGTGCCGTGCCGGTCGACGATCAGGTGGTGCTTGCTGCCGGGCCGGGCCCGGTCGACCGGCGAAGGTCCGGTGTGAGACCCCCTTTGAGGGCCCTGACGTGCGAGCCGTCGATCGCGGCGTCGTCCATCTCCAGCAGACCTTCTCTGCGTAGTTCCGTCAGCAGGACCTCGTGCAACCGGGGCCATACCCCGGCCTCGGTCCAGTCCCGCAGACGCCGCCAGGCCGTCACGCCACTGCAGCCGACCAGCTCTGCGGGAACGTCCCGCCAGCTCACACCCTTGCGCAACACGTACACGATGCCCCGCAGGGCAGCACGGTCATCGGCCGGCAGCCGCCCGGGATAGCGATGACGCCGAGGCGGACGCACCGGCAGCAGCGGGGCTATGCGTTCCCACAGGTCATCAGGCACAAGATCAGCAGACACCCACCAGATCCTGCCGACGCAACACCCAACTGCCAAGCCAACACACCGATCTCATTCTGAAACGATCAGTAATGCGTAAAAAAATGGTTCACGCGTCCCGCTGGTAGGCACTTCCGGGTCCGGGAATACCACCGCCGCCGCGCTACCAGCGCACCCGCCGGACGACCACCCCACCACCACCGGACACATCCCCCCCACACCCACAACGAAGCGACGCCCGCCCACTGGTTGAACCCCCGCCGCTGGCCGCGGGACCACCGGCCCGCATGGTGCACGACCCGCTCGGCGACCGGGTCGGCGGCGCGCACCGGGACGCCCCGAAACGGGCCTCGTGACGGACAACGACCGGACCGTCTGCCAGGTACGCGACGGGCCTTCGAACCACGACCAGCCGTCGCTGTCCTATCGCCGTTGAGCCGGCCGACACCGGGCATCCGGTCAGGGCATGATCGAACCGTCGGACCGGCGACCACTCCTCGCCGGTCCGACCACCACAGTGTGCTCTCACTGCCCGGTTCCCCTGGCTTCCAGGGGAAGGTCGAGCAGCATGGCGTGGAAGATCGGGGCGTCGGGGAGGCGGGGGCGCAGGTCCCCGAGAGTCGTCCAGCCCCGGGACTGATAGAGGGCGT
Source organism: Streptomyces sp. NPDC102283 (assembly GCF_044766265.1). Lineage (NCBI taxonomy): Bacteria > Bacillati > Actinomycetota > Actinomycetes > Kitasatosporales > Streptomycetaceae > Streptomyces > Streptomyces sp. NPDC102283. The sequence goes on along the minus strand of NZ_JBIWLQ010000031.1, from coordinate 4,475 downwards.
GGACTTTGGGGTGGTTCTGGTCGACGAGGAGGGTTGCGCGTTCTAACGTCGACACCCCGTCCCTCGTCGGGCCCGGGACACGGCCGCCGGCCGCCTACCGGGGGCGGCTGCGCCCACACGGAGGCGGAGTCCTGCTCGTCACCAGCCGCGACACCACAGGGTGCTTTTCCTAGCGGGCCTTCGTCTGGCCCGCCCCCTGGTTCGCCTGCACAGGACCGTTCAACACGTTCACGCCCTTTTGGTCACCGAGACCTTCCCTTCCTGGGGTGGGGCTGGCTCTCTTGAAAGGAAAGGAACCGGCGGGCCGCTGCCCCGCCACTGTCAGGACAAGGACCAGGGAGTGATCATGGATCTCGCAGTCCCTCAGCTCCGCCTCGATCTGCCGTCCAGGCTCCACCCCCACGAAGACCGCGCCCAGCAGCACACCCAGGCGTGGGTACAGGAAAGGGGAATGATCGCCAACAGCCCGAAAGCGCGGGAGGTCAACGACTCGTTCCTGCTCGGAAGGCTGGCCGCCCGGGTCTATCCCCACGCCTCCGTCGGCCGTTGTTACGTCCTGGCGGACTGGATGAGCGCCTACTTCATCCTGGACGACGTCCTGGACGACACGGTGGGGCCCGCGACCCGGAGGTGGCCACCGAGATCGCCGACCAGTTCATCGCCCCCTTCCTCGTCACCGCCCCGCGAACCGGGCCCCACCGGGTGGGCGACGTCCTCGCGGTGTCGAGGATCCGGAAAGGACTGGCCGACCTGTGGGCCCGCACCCGGCCGGGCATGACCGCCGCGTGGACCAACCGCCTCGTCCACGACATGACCGAACCTCTACTCGCACGTCCGCCAGTCGGAGATCAACTTCTCCGAAACCCCCTTCGCGGAGGACGCGTACTGCGCCCACCGGCTCCTGACCAGCGCCATGTACGTCTCCGCCGACCTCATCGAGGTCGCCACCGCCAGGCCGGTGCCCGGTCACCTGATCCGCAACCCGGACGCCGCGACCATGTGCGAAGCCGCCTCCCACGTCGTGGCCTGGGTCAACGACCCGTACTCCGCGCCCAAGGAGATCCGCCTCAACGACCTCCGCAACTACGTCGTGGCCCTGACCAGCAAACTCGACGTCTCCTTGCAGGAAGCCGCCGATCTCGTCGCCCAGCGGGTCGACGTCCAGGTCGGACGGTTCCTCGCCGCCGAAAGCCGCGCTGGGGCCGTCCTCTACCCCCACCTGCAGCCCGACGACCGCCAAGCCCTCACCGAAATGGTCGAAGGACTCAAGACCTGGATGACCGGCAACACCCTCTGGGCAGAGGAAACCGCCCGCTACACCGACCGCGCGACCCGGCGACCGGCCCCGTGCAGCACCTCGCCACACTCATCTGACGCCCCGACAGCAACTGCGGCACAGGCCCCGCACAGAATCCCCGCCGGCCATGCCCGGCGCCGCCGAGGATGCCCCATGACGGACAGCGGGTCACCGGGCAGTGCCGTTCCACGCCCGCACGCGCCAAGCCCCGAGCACCCAGGGCGCACCGGGTTGGACCGGCGGGGTCGCGGGATCCGCCTCCCCGGATCCGGCACCGGGCTCCACCCGCAGCGACCGGCCCCGCGCACCCCGCGTCCCCGCTTCATCCACCGCACCGCCGACCCGAGAGTGGACAGCTATGACAACGGACGTTCCGATCAGCCAGGCACCGGGAGCGCTGCCTCTCCTCGGCCACCTCCTGCCACTGGCACGCGACCCTCTGAAATTCCTCACCTCACTGCCCGCCCACGGAGACCTGGTCCACATCCGGATCGGCCCCATGAAGGCTCTTCTGGTGTGCGACCCGGGACTGACCCGCCACGTCCTGGTCAACGACCGCACCTTCGACAAAGGCGGCCCGGCATTCGACCAGGGCAGGGAAGTCCTGGGCAACGGCCTGCCCCTCTGCCCCCATACCGACCACCGCCGCCAGCGACGGCTGGTCCAGCCCGCCTTCCACCCTGCCCGCATGCCCGCGTACGCCCGCCTGATGACCGAACAGACCGACACCATCACCGGCTCGTGGACCGACGGCCAGACCATCGACGCCTATGCCGAGATGCAGAACATCGTCGCCCAGGGCCTGGTGGCAACCATGTTCGCCGACACCCTCAACCCCACCGCCATCACCGAGGTACTGGAGGACCTCGGCGCCATCACGGACGGCATCTTCCGGCGCATGATCACACCACCGCGCCTGAACACGCTCCCCACCCCCGGCAACCGCCGCTACTACCAGGCCCAATCCCGCCTGCGCCAGACCATGGCCCGCGCCACCGCAGACCGCCGCTCCGCCGACACCGGCCACGACGACCTGCTGTCCGTACTCCTCGGCAGCCCCGATTCCCCCGAGGACGGCCATGACCAGAACCTTTCCGACGCCGAGGTCATCGACCAGCTGATGGCCTTCTTCTTCGCCGGCATCGAGACCGCGGCCGCCACCCTGGCATGGGCACTGCACGCACTGGCCCAGCATCCCCACATCGAAGAACAGCTCCACGCCGAGGCCGACAGCGTTCTCGCCGGCGCCGCAGCCACACTCGACGACGTGCCCAGGCTGGAATACACACGCCGCGTCCTCATGGAATCCCTGCGACGCCATCCGCCGGCCTGGCTCGTCAGCCGCACCACCACCACCGACACACACCTCGGCACGCACCCCGTCCGCGCCGGCACGGCCGTCTTCTTCAGCCCCTATCTCATCCACCACCGAACCGACCAGTACGACAACCCCGAGCAATTCGACCCCGACCGGTGGAGCAGCTCCCGCCACCTCAACCCACCGGACGGCTCCTTCATCCCGTTCGGCGGAGGCGCCCGCAAGTGCGTCGGCGACCAGTTCGGCATCACCGAAACCGTCATCATCCTGGCCACGATCGCCGCACGATGGCGCCTGGAACCCCTGCCTGGCCGCCCCGTCCGCCCCGCCCTGGCCCTCACACTCAGCCCGCAACGGCTGCACATGCGCCTCAGGCCCCGCACATAGCACCGCCCGGTTCCCGAACCCTGCACCCGTCGCTGTCGCCGCTGCCTCTCCTGAGAGAGCAGTCAGTCGAGCTCGCGGTCGGCAGCTGGACACGGCTGGGGCACGTGGCGCGGTGCGCACGCCGTTGATGCTGAGAGTCGGCGCCGGCGGTGGGAGTGCGCGCTCGGGCGGCTGGCATCGCCGGTGCGGAAGGACCTGTCGTCCGGTGTCCCGGGCGCGGGTGCGGGCCGACGGAACTCCCCTCAGAACGCTTGGGGATAATCACGCGATGACGACACCTCAGCCCGACCGCTCCAGCTCCGACCCGCTGCCGGTCATCGCGCCCGAGGGCGAATTCGACATCGACGCCCTGCCTCCCCTGGAGGCGCAGATCGATGCGGCCATCACCGGTTACGGCGGACTGATCCTGGACGCCAGCCGCATCACGTTCGCGGACTCGATGTTCCTGAGACTGATCCTCACCGCCCACGACCGCGCCGACCTGCGCATCGCCGCCCCCTCCCCCACAGTCCAGCGCCTCTTCACCGTCGTGGGAGCCGACCAGGTCCTACGCATCCATTCCACCCTCGACGCCGCCCGCACCGGCTGACACCGGGCATCCGGCCAGGCCATGACCGAACCGTCGGACCGGCGACCACTCCACGCCGGTCCGACCACCACAGTGCGCTCTCACCGCCCGGCTCCCCCGGCCACTGGGATAGGACGTCGAGGCACCCGGCCTTGCGGGATCGTTGGCGCAGTTAAAGCGAAGCAGGGCGTGGAGCGGGGCGGCGTCCTGCAGATCGCGGATCGTGGTGGTGGCCCCGGCGTCAGCCAGTTCCGCGGCAGTGGTGCGGCCGGTCGCGACGGCCAGTACGGGGACGCCGGCCGCGCGTGCGGCGGCTACGTCGGCGGGGGTGTCTCCGATGAGCAGGACGTCGGCCAGGGCGAGCTGGGCGCCTGTGGCGGCGCGGGTGCGTGCGGTGGCGGTGCGGACCAGCTCGGCGCGGTCGTCGTGGTCGTCGCCGTATCCGCCGTGGGGAAACTGGATGTGGGTGTCGAGTCCGAAGACCTGGAGCTTGGTCCTGGCGACCGCCCGGATGTTTCCGGTGACAACGCTCTGCACGACGCCGTCCAGGGCGGCCACCGTGTCGATGGCGGCCGCGGCACCGGGCAGCGCGTGCCCGCGCTCACGCAGATCATGGGCCCGTAGACGGTGGAGTTCGGTGGAGCGGCGGGCGAATTCGTCGAACATTGTGCGGTCGCTGGTGATGCCGTGCAGCTGGGCGGTCCGGCAGAAGATGACGGGTTCGGTCATCCCGTCCACGGTGGCCTGTTCGCGCATCGGTGTACCGGTGACCTGCTCGAAAGCGTCTGCGAAGATCTCTCTTCCGACGCCCCCAGGGCCTGTCTTCAAAGGGTCATATCCACATTAGGAGTGACGCGATGGTGAGTGCTGCTTCGTAGGATTCGCGGGTTTTGTCGTAGCGGGTG
>NZ_JBIWLQ010000030.1:0-70816 GCF_044766265.1 Streptomyces sp. NPDC102283 | reverse complement strand
CGCGCACGGGCGGCCAGGCGCTCGAAGGTCATCACCCCCTCACGGTAGGAGGCGGGACGTCCGGCCGCATACGACAGCGGGAGTACACCGGTCCGGGGCCCGGCCGCCCGGCCGGGGGGGGGGGGGGGGGGGGGGCGGGGGGGCGGCGGGGGGGGGGGGGGGGGGGGGGGGGGCCCCCCCCCCCCCCCCACCTCCGTGACTCCGCTCAGACTTCCTCGACCTGACCGTCGGCCACCTCGATGCGGCGGGTCGTGCGGACCGCCTCCAGCATCCGCCGGTCGTGGGTGACCAGCAACAGGGTGCCCGTGTACGTCTCCAGGGCCGCCTCCAACTGCTCGATGGCGGGCAGGTCCAGGTGGTTCGTCGGCTCGTCGAGCACCAGGAGGTTGACACCCCGGCCCTGGAGCAGGGCGAGGGCGGCGCGGGTGCGCTCGCCCGGGGACAGGCTGGTCGCGGGGCGCATCACATGGTCGGCGCGGAGGCCGAACTTGGCGAGCAGGGTGCGGACTTCGGCCGGTTCCGTGTCGGGCACGGCCGCGCAGAACGCGTCCAGCAGCGACTGCGCGCCGAGGAACAGCTTGCGGGCCTGGTCCACCTCACCGACGACGACGCCCGAACCGAGCGTGGCGTTCCCGGAGTCCAGCGGCAGCCGTTCCAACAGGGCGGCCAGCAGCGTGGACTTGCCGGCGCCGTTGGCCCCGGTGATGGCGACCCGGTCCGCCCAGTCGATCTGGAGCGAGGCGGGGCCGAAGGAGAAGTCGCCGCGCGCCACTCGGGCGTCGCGCAGGGTCGCGACGACGGATCCGGAGCGCGGAGCGGAGGCGATCTCCATGCGCAGCTCCCACTCCTTGCGCGGCTCCTCGACGACGTCGAGGCGTTCGATCATGCGCTGGGTCTGCCGGGCCTTGGCGGCCTGCTTCTCGCTGGCCTCGCTACGGGCGTTGCGGCCGAGCTTGTCGCCGTCGGTCGCCTTGCGGCGGGCGTTCTTGACTCCCTTGTCCATCCAGGAGCGCTGCATGTGGCCGCGCGCTTCGAGGGACGCCTTCTTGTCGGCGTACTCCTCGAAGCCCTCGCGGGCGTGCCGGCGGGCGGTCTCCCGCTCTTCCAGGTAGGCCGCGTAGCCACCGCCGTACAAGTTGATCTGCTGCTGGGCGAGGTCCAGCTCCAGCACCTTGGTGACCGTGCGCATCAGGAACTCGCGGTCGTGGCTGATGACGACGGTGCCCGCGCGCAGGCCGGACACGAAGCGCTCCAGGCGCTCCAGGCCGTCGAGGTCGAGGTCGTTGGTGGGCTCGTCGAGCAGGAAGACGTCATAGCGGGAGAGGAGCAGCGAGGCGAGTCCGGCGCGGGCGGCCTGTCCGCCGGAGAGCGCGGTCATGGGCCGGTCGAGGCCCACGGTCAGGCCCAGCTCGGCGGCGACCTGCTCGGCCCGCTCCTCCAGGTCCGCGCCGCCGAGGGCGAGCCAGCGCTCCAGGGACTCGGAGTACGCGTCGTCCGCGCCCGGGGCGCCCGCGACCAGGGCCTCGGTCGCCTCGTCCATCGTGCGCTGGGCGTCGGCGACACCGGTGCGGCGGGCCAGGAACGCGGACACCGTCTCGCCGTCGCGGCGCTCGGGCTCCTGCGGGAGGTGGCCGACGGTGGCGGAGGGCGGGGAGAGCCGCAGCTCGCCCTCCTCCGGGCGGTCGAGTCCGGCGAGCAGCCGGAGCAGGGAGGATTTGCCGGCGCCGTTGACTCCGACGAGACCGATCACGTCACCGGGGGCGACGACGAGGTCGAGCCCGGCGAAGAGCGTGCGGTCGCCGTGTCCGGCGGCGAGGTCCTTGGCGACGAGAGTGGCAGTCATCAGGGTGCTGATCCTAGTCTCCGGCGCTTCATGCCCGTCGCCCTGTGCCCCTGGCCTCGGGTTTCCCGTCCCGGTTAGCGTCCAGGCAGCGACCGTGTGCACCGATGCGACAGGAGTGGCCGTGATGACGGATGTGATCGTGGTGGGCGGCGGGGTCATCGGCCTGACCACCGCTGTGACGCTGGCGGAGCGCGGACTGAAGGTGCGGGTCTGGTCACGCGACGCGGCCGGGGCGACGACGTCTGCGGTGGCGGGGGCCCTGTGGTGGCCGTACCGGATCGAGCCGGCGGAGCGGGTGGCCGACTGGTCGTTGGCGACGCTGGCGGTCTACGAGGAGCTGTCGGGCGCCCCGGAGGAGACCGGCGTACGGCGGGTGGCGGGCCTGCACGGCGGAGAGCGGCTCGCGGCACTGGGCGACTGGTCGGCCGGGCTGAGGGACGCCGTGGAGGTGCCCGAAGGGCTGCGGGTGACGTTGCCGCTGCTGGACATGCCCGTCCACCTGGCGTGGCTGGAGCGGCGGCTCGGGGCGGCCGGCGGTGCGGTGGAGCGGCGGGCGGTGGCGGGATTCGGCGAGGCGGCGGAGCGGAGCCCGGTGGTGGTGAACTGCACGGGGCTCGGGGCGCGGGAGCTGGTGCCCGACGCGGGGGTGCGGCCGGTGCGGGGGCAGTTGGTCGCGGTGGAGAACCCGGGGATCGAGGAGTGGTACACCGAGGCGGATCCGGCGTCGGCCGCGACGACGTACTTCTTCCCGCAGCCGGGCCGCCTGGTGCTGGGCGGTACGGCCGAGGCGGACGATCCGCGCACGGAGCCCGACCCGGGGACGGCGCGGGCGATCGTGGCGCGGTGTGCGCGGATCCGGCCGGAGATCGCGGGCGCCCGGGTGCTCGGGCACCGGGTGGGGCTGCGGCCGGCGCGGGAGGCCGGGGTGCGGATCGAGGCGGAGGCGCTGCCGGGTGGCGGTCTGCTGGTGCACAACTACGGGCACGGTGGCGCGGGCGTGACCGTGGCCTGGGGATGCGCGCGGGCGGCGGCGGCGCTGGTGGGCTGACCGGGTCCCGCCGGGCGGTACGCCCGTGCTGCCGGGAGGGGCGGCCGTCCGGTGTGGTGCGCGGACACCTGCCGGGTGGAGCCCGCCCGGGGGTGCGCGGGGCAGGACGTACCGGAGCCCGCGGCCTGTGGGCGGTCGCGGGCTCCGGAACGGGTGGGCGGTCGCCCTGTCAGCCGGAGGGACGCTTCTCCGTGGCCGTGGAGCCCGAGCCGGTGGGGCCGGGCCCGTGGCGCTCGTCCGTGATGGTCGTGGTCCCGGGGCCGATGCGGATCTCGAAGTCGCCGTCGTACTTGGCGTGCCCCTCGATCACCGCGGACTCGACCGCTTCCACGCCGAACTCCTGGCGGACGATCTGCGGGTCCTTGCGCAGGTCCCGCATCAAGGAGACGCACATACCGATCATGACCAGGGCGAAGGGTGCGGCCACCAGGATGGTGAGGTTCTGGAGCCCTTGGAGCGCGTTCTCCTTGCCGTCGCCGATGAGCAGCATGATCGCGGCCACGGCCCCGGTCACGACGCCCCAGAAGATCACGACCCACTTGCTCGGTTCGAGGACGCCCTTCTGGGAGAGGGTGCCCATGACGATGGAGGCGGCATCGGCTCCGGAGACGAAGAAGATGCCGACCAGGACCATCACCAGAATGCTCGTGAACGTGGCGATCGGGAACTCCTGGAGGACACCGAACAGCTGCGCCTCCGGGGTGTCGGCGCCGCCGAGCTTCCCGGCCTCGTCCAGCTTCATGCCCGAGCCGCCGAAGACGGCGAACCAGATCAGGCTGACGGTGCTGGGCACCAGGATGACGCCGCCGACGAACTGACGGATCGTGCGGCCGCGGCTGATCCTGGCGATGAACATGCCGACGAAGGGCGTCCAGGAGATCCACCAGGCCCAGTAGAAGACGGTCCAGCTGCCGAGCCAGTCCGCCACGTCACCGCCGCCGGTCGCCTCGGTCCGTCCGGCGAGCTGCCCCAGGTCGGTGATGTAGGCGCCGAGGGACGTGGGCACCAGGTCGAGCACGAAGATCGTGGGACCGGCGATGAAGACGAAGACGATGAGCAGGAGGGCCAGCACCATGTTGATGTTGGACAGCCACTGGATGCCCTTCTCCACGCCGGAGACCGCGGAGGCGACGAAGGCGACGGTCAGCACGGCGATGACGGTGACGAGAAGGCCGGTGCCCGCCTTCTCCAGCCAGTCCAGTTCCTGGATGCCGCTGCCGATCTGGAGCGCGCCGAGCCCCAGGGAGGCGGCCGACCCGAACAGGGTGGCGAAGATGGCCAGGATGTCGATGACGCGGCCGACGCCGCCGTAGGCATGACGCTTGCCGATCAGCGGTTCGAAGACCGCGCTGATCGTCTGCCGCCTGCGCATCCGGTAGGCGCTGTAGGCGATGGCGAGCCCGACCACTGCGTAGATGGCCCACGGGTGCAGCGTCCAGTGGAAGAGCGTGGTGGCCATCGCCGTCTGCATGGCCTCGGCCGTGTCGGCGGGGTCGGTGCCCGGCGGCGGGGTCCGCAAGTGCGCGAGGGGCTCGGCCACGCCCCAGAACATCAGCCCGATGCCCATACCGGCGCTGAACATCATCGCGATCCAGGAGATGGTCCGGAATTCCGGCTTCTCCCCCTCCTGGCCGAGGCAGATCTTTCCGTACCGGCTGACGGCCAGCCACAGGGCGAAGATGACGAAGCCCGACGCGGCCAGCATGAAGGCCCAGCCGCCGTTGTGGATCAGCCCGGTGAGCAGCTTGCCGGACACGGTCTCCAGGGAATCGGTGGCGGTCGCACCCCAGACGACGAAGGCAAGCGTGAGGACCGCCGTGACGCCGAACACCACCCGGTCGGTGGTCGGAGCCCTGGTACTGGGCGGTTCGGGGGGAAGGTCCGCCGTGACCGACAGCGCTTCCCTCCCATCCGTTGTCTGGTCGTCCTGGGACACCAATGGCACCTTTCATCGAGTCTGAAAATCGCTCCCCGTAGGCATTACCACACCTGCCCCGGATCTCGAAGGATCAACAAGCAGTTCTGGCTTGACCATGTGCGAGGTGATATGTCGCCCGCTGATCGAGAAGCAGCGGAATCAGGCGTCGAGCCGACTGGCGCAAGGGCACAAACACGCCACTCCCCTCCGGTCGGGCGGTGACCCCGTGCAGGGCCAGCTCGTCCTTCACCGCCGCGTACTGGGCCGCGTCCAGCCGGTAGCCGCACGGCGGGTCCGGGATGATCTCGGCGGGCTCGGCCGGGTCGTTGTCTGCGCCGCCGAGGTACACGGGCCCCCGGTCGGCGAGGCCGCCGAGGCGCGCGAGAGCGGTGGCCGTCCGGAGCCGGACGCGCTGCTCGTCGGTGAAGGCGAAGAGACCGCCGAGCGCGGTCCGCTGGGAGTGGACCCTGCGCCGGTGGTTGAGGGCCTGATCCGCCTTCTCCGCGTCGCTCAGCGCGTCGACCCGGGATTCGATGAGCAGCCCGACGGCGTGCTTGAGGCCGGAGGTGTTGCGCAGGATGCGTTCCTGGCCGTCGCCGGCGACCTGCTTGACGGGTTCCCCGGTGGCCGGGTCGGTCCAGATGCCGTAGTGGCCGTTGCTGTAGCCGCCCGCCGTCGCGGCGGGGCGGACGTACCGCTCGGAAAGGGTGCGCGAGACGTCGTGGACCCGGTCGTCGACGTTGAGGTTCCTCGGCCACAGCGCGAACAGGTCCTTCTCGTAGTACGGCGGGGTGGCACCGTACTCGTGCAAGTCGTAGATCACCTGGGGCCGTTCGTCGCGCACGACGGTGGCGACGGCCCGCGCCTCGGCGGTCTCCAGGGCGATGTGGTCGCGGTTGACGTCGACCCCGTCGGCGTTGCCGCGGGTGTCGGCGGCGCGTCCGTCGGGGTTGGCCGTGGGCAGCACCAGCAGGGTCGTACGGGCCAGGAAGGCGCGGGTCGCCCGGTCCTCGGCGAACGCCAGGTCACGGATGGTCGTCAGACAGGCCTCGCGCCCGGCGGGCTCGTCCCCGTGCTGGCTGCAGATCAGGAGGACCGTGGTGGCCCCGGGGCGTTCCTGGCCGACGCGTACGAGCCGCAGCGGGCGGCCCTGGCCGGTCGTGCCGACGCGGTCCACGGAGACCCGGTCGCTCCCCCGCTCCACCGCGGCGAGGAACGAGCGCTCCTGAGCCTCGCCGGTCCAGCGGGCCCCCTCGCTCGTCTCGAACCCGGTGCGCGGCGGACGGTGCGCGGCCTCGGCCGGTGCGATGGCGAACGGGAGGGCCAGCCCGGCGAGCGTCGCCGCCACGGCCGTCCGGCGCATCGCCTTCGCCCTGCGGCGCTGGGGCACGGACCGCGGCCGGGCGGGCCCGCCCACCGGCGCGAGCCACGGGTGCGGGCTGAGCATGCGGAGCGCGCGAGCGATGTGAGGAGTCATCAGCGGCTGCCTCCGGAACATGGGGGGCGGGCACCGTGACGCCCGTCCGGCTGTCGGCGATGTGCGGACGTTACCCCGGTCAACTCCTGTGCAACAGGGGGCGATCACCGTTGTCGTAGGGGCCGTCCGTGACGACGGAATGGCGATCGTGTGACAGGTGTGCCCGGAATGGCCCGCCCTGCTCCGGCCGGTGCATAGCCTCGTGACGACCGGTCGGAAGATCCTCCGACCCGACCATGTGGAGTTTGCGTGCACCGCAGATTCATCGTCCCCAGCGCACTGGCGGCCACTCTTCTGCTGGCGATCCCGGCAGCGGCCTCACCGGGCACCGTGGGCGCCCCGGGTATCGGCGACCCCTACTACCCGGCCAGCGGAAACGGTGGCTACGACGTGTCCCACTACGACCTGCGGCTGAAGTACCGGCCGACGACCGACCTGCTGGAGGGCACGGCGACGATCCTCGCCACCACCACGCAGGAGCTGTCCCGCTTCAACCTCGACTTCGGGCTCGACGTCTCCGAGGTGCGGGTGAACGGCAGGAAGGCCCGGTTCGCCACGAGCGGCGACCACGAACTGGAAGTCACCCCGACGGCTCCCCTGCCGAAGGGCAAGGACGTCTCCGTCGTCGTCCGGTACGCCGGGAAGCCCTCCGAGCTGAAGATCGACGGCTGGACCGCGTGGGCGCGTACCCCGGACGGCGGTGTCGCGGCGCAGGAGCCGGAGTCGGCCGTGTGGTGGTACCCGAGCAACGACCACCCGCTGGACAAGGCGACGTACGACGTGTCGGTCTCGGTCCCGGACGGCACCCAGGCGATCAGCAACGGGGTGCTCCAGTCGCAGAGTTCCAAGCTCGGCTGGACCCGCTTCAACTGGCGTTCCGACAAGCCGCAGGCGACCTATCTCACGACGCTCGCCATCGGCAGGTTCGACATCACGACCGACCGGACCGCCGACGGCCTGCCGGTGCTGAACGCCTACAGCAAGGACCTGGGCGCCAACGCCGGTGCGGCCCGCGCCAGCATCGAACGGACCACCGAGGTCGCCGAGTGGCTGACCGAGGTGTTCGGACCGTATCCGTACAACGCACTCGGCGGATACGTCCCGAACGTGACGAGCGGTTTCGCCCTGGAGACCCAGACCCGGCCCTTCTACAGCCCGAAGCAGTTCGCGAACGGCGCGAACATCTCGGTCGTCGTCCACGAGATCGCTCACCAGTGGTACGGCAACAGCGTCTCCGTCGACAGCTGGAAGGACATCTGGATCAACGAGGGTTTCGCCCGCTACAGCCAGTGGCTCTGGTCGGAGAAGGAGGGCGAGGGCACCACGCAGGAGCTGGCGGACTACACGTACGCGCAGCACCCGGCCGACGACCCGTTCTGGAAGGTGAAGCCGGGTGACCCGGGCCCGGACGACCAGTTCGACATCGCCGTCTACGACCGGGGCGCGCTGGCCCTCCAGGCGCTGCGCAACGAGGTCGGCGACGCCGCGTTCTTCGAGCTGCTGAAGGGGTGGCCGGCCGAGCACGCGTACGGCAACGCGAACGTCGGCGACTTCGTCCGGTACGCGGAGCGGGTCTCGGGCAAGCCGCTCGCCACGCTCTTCGACACCTGGCTGTACCAGCCGTCGCGCCCCGCGCTCAAGGCGGCGGCCGACGCGGGGGTCGCCGAGGGCGCGCTGTCGGCGCGGACGGCGGCGCGGGCCGAGCGCCCGGCCTCCTGGCAGAAGATCGCGGCGACGAACACCGTGCACGACCACGGCGACCACGGCGACGGGGCCGGCCGGGAACACGCGGGGCACGGCCACCGCTGAGGTGCCCCGGGGCGTCGGAGCGGCGGGCGTTCAGCCGTTCCGACGCGCCGCGGCGGCGCGGGCCGCCCGTGCCCGGGGCAGATGGCGAAGCCGCTCCGGAAGGACGGGGACGACGCCCCGCAGCACCGCGCACATCCGGCGCAGCCGCTTCTCCTGGCCCGGGGTCCACGGCAGGCCGATGGCCACGCGGGCGTCGGGCGGCACGAGACCGATGGTGACGAACCGGCGGAAGCGGGCCGGCGGCAGCAGCACCGGCCACAGCGCCCGCAGCAGCAGCCGGAGCGGCCACGGTCTCCGGTCCGGCGGCGGGACGGACCGGTCGGTGGCGACGAGCTCCCGGACGACGGCGGTCGCCTCGATCTCCCCCGCGAGCATCTTCTCCCCGTACGGAACACGGAGTGCTCGTCGACGCCGGCGCCGACGGCCGGGTGGGCGACCTGGAGGCTGAGGGCCGCGGGCAGCATCAGCAGGGCGCGGATGTCTCCGGACAGGCTCCAGAGCACCCCGCCGGGCGGGGGCGGCTCGGGGTCCTTCGCGTCGGTCGCGCTGCTCATCGGTGCTCCCGCGGTCCCGGCCGGGCCTGCTGGGCGCTGCCCGTGCCCTGTTCCTCCCCTCCATGGTCCCTCGCCCCCGGGAGAGCCCCTGGGGCGAGGGTCGGGGCCGCCGGGGGCCGGTCAGTCGTGGTCGTACACCGTCACCGATAGGCCGGCGGGTATGAGGCGTCGCTCGATCAGCGGCTCGATCCTGGTCCACTTGCCGCCCGCGAGCCCGCAGCCGATCCGGGGCATATGGACCGAGGCCCCCAGCTCGCCCGCCTTGACGGCCACCGCGCCGAGCGCCGCGTCGATCGCCTCGTACCGCACGGGCGCCCCCTTGCTGCCGGTGCGCATGCCCCGCTGGCCGACCATGTTGGCCACCCAGAGATAGGGTCCCACCCGCACGAACTGCGCCGCGCCCAGGGCGAAGTCGTTGCCCGCGCGCTCCCGGTGCCAGCGCCGGTAGGCGGCTTCGGGCTCCGGCCAGCGGCGGGAGAGGGCCAGGACGAAACCCTTGCCCCAGCCTCCCAGGTCGTTGCAGACGTGGACGATCAGCTTGACGCCCTTGCCCTGCGGCGCAGTGGCGTCCCCCCGTACGTAGGTGATCTCCGGCATGACCTCACCGTACGGGCCGCCACTGACAACGGGCCCGGGGTGGACGGCGCGACGATGGTGCCGGAGACTTTCACAGTGTTGGTGAGACACCAGCACTGTCCGATACACGGATTCGACCGGCGGGGAGCAGCGATGGCAACGGGGACCGACGAGCCGACGCTCACGGTGGACGAGCTGGCGGCGCGGGCCGGGGTCACCGTGCGCACCGTGCGGTTCTACAGCACCCGGGGCCTGCTGCCGCCCCCGGTCATCGGGCCGCGCCGGGTCGGACACTACGGGCCGGACCACCTCTCGCGGCTCGCGCTGATCGAGGAGCTCCAGCGGCAGGGCATGACGCTGGCGGCGATCGAACGCTATCTGGAACAGCTGCCGCCCGACCTGAGCGCCCACGATCTGGCGATCCACCGGGCGCTGGTCGCCTCCTGGGCGCCGGACCGGACCGAGGAGATGTCCCGGGCCGAGCTGGAGCGGCGGGCCGGGCGGGCGCTGTCGGAGGCGGATGTGGAGCGGCTGGCGGCGATGGGGGTGCTGGTCCGGCCGCAGGAGGACGGCGGGGCGTACCGGGTGGATCCGGGGCTGCTGCGGCTCGGGGTGGAGCTGCTGGACGTGCCGATCGCGCACGAGACGATCCTGGCGGCGCGGACCGTTCTGCTGGAGCACACCCGCTCGGCCGCTCAGGAGATGACCCGGCTGTTCCGGGACGAGGTGTGGAACCCCTACCGGGAGCGCGAGGGCGACCCCGAGCATGTGGCGGCGATGAAGTCGTTGTCCGCCGATATGCAACCGATCGTGGTGCAGGCGCTGGTGACGGCGTTTCAGCGATCGCTGAAGGAGGAGCTGCGGGCCGCGTTCACCGCCGAGTGACGGCGGACGCGGGCCGCGGCATCTCCTGTCGACGGGTCAGTCGTGGAAGGTCTCGCCCTTCTCCGCCTTCTCCACCAGCAGCGTGGGCGGCAGGAAGCGATCGCCGTAACGCTCGGCGAGTTCCCGGGCGCGGGTCACGAAGCCGGACAGGCCGCCCTCGTACCCGTTGATGTACTGGAGGACGCCGCCGGTCCACGGCGGGAAGCCGATGCCCATGATGGAGCCGATGTTGGCGTCGGCGACGGAGATGAGGACGTTCTCCTCCAGGCAGCGGACGCTGTCCAGGGCCTCGGAGAAGAGCATCCTCTCCTTCATGTCCTCGAAGGGGACGTCCGCGTCGGGCTTCGCGAAGTGCTCGCGCAGTCCGGGCCAGAGGCCGGTGCGCCTGCCGTCCTCGTCGTAGTCGTAGAAGCCCGCTCCCCCGCTGCGCCCCGGGCGGCCGAACTCGTCGACCATGCGGTCGATGACCTCGTCGGAGGGGTGGCCGGGCCAGCTCCCGCCGGCCTCCTCCACCGCGCGCTTCGTCTCGTCGCGGATCTTGCGCGGCAGGGTCAGGGTCAGCTCGTCCATCAGGGAAAGCACCTTGGCCGGGTAGCCGGACTGGGCGGCGGCCTGCTCGACGGACGCGGGCTCGACGCCCTCGCCGACCATGGCGACACCCTCGTTGATGAACTGGCCGATGACGCGCGAGGTGAAGAAGCCGCGGGAGTCGTTGACGACGATCGGCGTCTTCTTGATACGTCGTACGAGGTCGAAGGCGCGGGCGAGTGCCTCGTCGCCGGTGCGCTCACCCTTGATGATCTCGACCAGCGGCATCTTGTCGACGGGCGAGAAGAAGTGCAGCCCGATGAAGTCGACGGGGCGCGAGACGCCTTCGGCGAGGGCCGTGATCGGGAGGGTGGAGGTGTTGGAGCAGAGGAGCGCGTCCGGCTCGATGACGTCCTGGATCTCCTGGAACACCTTGTGCTTGAGGGCGGTGTCCTCGAAGACGGCCTCGATCACCGCGTCGCAGCCGGCGAGGTCGGCCGCGTCGCCGGTGGGGGTGATCCGGGCCAGCAGCTCGTCGCGCTTCGCCTCGGTCGTACGGCCCCGGGAAAGCGCCTTGGCGAGCAGTTTCTCGCTGTACGCCTTGCCCTTGGCGGCCGCCTCGGTGGAGACGTCCTTGAGGACGACCTCGATCCCGGCCCTGGCGCAGGAGTAGGCGATGCCCGCGCCCATCATCCCGGCGCCGAGGACGGCGACCTTGCGGACGGGGCGCTCGGGGATGCCTCCCGGGCGGTTGGCACCGGAGTTGACGGCCTGGAGGTCGAAGAAGAACGCCTGGATCATGTTCTTGGAGACCTGGCCGGTGACGAGCTCGGTGAAGTACCGGGCCTCGATGGTCAGGGCGGTCTCGAAGTCGACCTGGGATCCCTCGACGGCCGCCGCCAGGATGTTGCGCGGCGCGGGCATCGGAGCGCCCGCGAGCTGCTTCTTCAGGTTGGCCGGGAAGGCGGGCAGATTGGCGGCGAAGCGCGGGTTGGACGGGGTGCCACCGGGGATCTTGTAGCCCTTGACGTCCCAGGGCTGCTGGGACTCGGGGTGGGCGTCGATGAAGGCGCGGGCCTTCTCGGTCATCTCCTCGCGGGTGGCGGCGACTTCGTGGACGAGCCCGTTCTCCAGGGCGTGGCGGGGTGTGTACTGCGTGCCCTGGAGCAGCACCTTGAGGAGCGCGTCGGCGATGCCCATGAGGCGTACGGTCCGGGTGACGCCGCCGCCGGCCGGGAGCAGGCCGAGTGTGACCTCGGGCAGGCCGATGCGGGAGCCGGGCGCGTCGAGGGCGACGCGGTGGTGGCAGGCGAGCGCGATCTCGTAACCGCCGCCGAGGGCCGCCCCGTTGATGGCGGCGACGACGGGCTTGCCGAGGGTCTCGATGCGGCGGAGCGAGGCCTTGATGGCGTTGCCGGCGTCGAAGGCGTCCTGGGCGTTCTCCGGGCCGACCTTGATCATGTCCTTGAGGTCGCCGCCGGCGAAGAAGGTCTTCTTGGCGGAGGTGTAGATGATGCCGCGGATGGAGTCCTTCTCGGCCTCGGCACGGTCGGCGACGGCCGCGATGGAGTCCTTGAAGGCCTGGTTCATCGTGTTGGCCGACTGGTTCGGGTCGTCGAGGACGAGGGTGACGACGCCGGTCTCGTCCTGTTCCCAGCGGATGGTCGTGCTCTCGGTCATGTCGGTGTCTTCTCCGTAGGCGGGTGGGGCCGGGGACAGGTCAGATGCGTTCGACGACGGTGGCGACGCCCATGCCGCCGCCGACGCAGAGGGTGACCAGGCCGAACCGCTGGTCGCGGCGCTCCAGTTCGTCGATGACGGTGCCGAGGATCATCGCGCCGGTCGCGCCGAGGGGGTGGCCCAGCGCGATCGCGCCGCCGTTGACGTTGACCTTGTCCAGGGGCAGGCCCATGTCCTTGACGAAGCGCAGGACGACTCCGGCGAAGGCTTCGTTGATCTCGACGAGGTCGATGTCGTCGATGGTCAGCCCGGCCTTGGCGAGCGCCTTGCGGGTGGCGGGGGCGGGGCCGGTGAGCATGATGGTGGGCTCGGAGCCGGAGACGGCGGCGGAGACGATACGGGCGCGCGGGGTCATGCCGTAGCGCTCGCCGACCTCCTTGGAGCCGATGGCGACGAGGGAGGCACCGTCCACGATGCCGGAGGAGTTGCCCGCGTGGTGGACGTGGTCGATCTTCTCGACCCAGTGGTACTTCTGGAGGGCCACCGCGTCGAAGCCGCCCATCTCGCCGATGCCGGCGAAGGAGGGCTTGAGCCCGGCGAGGGAGTCGGCGGTGGTGCCGGGGCGCAGGTGTTCGTCGCGGTCGAGGACGAGGAGGCCGTTGCGGTCCTTGACCGGGACGACGGAGCGGGCGAAGCGGCCGTCCTTCCAGGCGGCGGCGGCGCGTTCCTGGGAGAGCGCGGCGTACTCGTCGACGTCGCGGCGGCTGAAGCCCTCGATGGTGGCGATGAGGTCGGCGCCGATGCCCTGCGGGGCGAAGCCGGTCTCGAAGCTGGTCATCGGGTCCATGGCCCAGGCCCCGCCGTCGGAGCCCATCGGCACCCGGGACATCGACTCGACGCCACCGGCGAGGACGAGGTCCTCCCAGCCGGAACGGACCTTGGCGGCGGCCAGGTTGACCGCTTCCAGGCCCGAGGCACAGAAGCGGTTCTCCTGGACCCCGGCGACCGAGTCGGGCAGGCCGGCCGCGATGGCGGCGATACGGGCGATGTCGGAGCCCTGGTCGCCGAGCGGGCTGACCACGCCGAGGACGATGTCGTCGATGGCGGCCGGGTCGAGGCCGGGGAAACGGCCCCGGATCTCGTGGATGAGACCGACGACCAGGTCGATCGGCTTGGTCCCGTGCAGGGCGCCGTTGGCCTTGCCTCGGCCGCGCGGGGTGCGGATCGCGTCGTAGACGAATGCTTCGGTACTCAAGACAGCTGCCTTTCGGGGGTGGTTGGACGACAGGCGCGGGGCTCAGGCGAGCAGCGAGCGGCCGATGATCTCCTTCATGATCTCGGTCGTGCCGCCGTAGATGGTCTGGATACGGCCGTCGGTGAACGCCTTGGCGACCTTGTACTCGCTCATGTATCCGTAGCCTCCGTGGAGTTGGAGGCAGCGGTCGGCGACGCGCTTTTGCAGTTCGGTGGCCCACCACTTGGCCATGGAGGCGTGGACGGCGTCCAGGACGCCGTCGGAGTGGTCGACGATGCACCGGTCGAGGAAGGTCCGGGTGACGGCGCATTCGGTGGCCATCTCGGCGATCTCGAAGCGGATGTGCTGGAGCTTGGAGAGCGGGCGTCCGAAGGCCTCGCGCTCCTTGACGTACCGGGTGGTGAGCTCCAGCAGGTGTTCGGCGGCGGCGATTCCGGCGACCGCTATGCCCATGCGTTCCTGGGCCAGGTTGGTCATCAGGTGGAGGAACGCGCCGTCGAGTTCGCCAAGGAGGTTCTCCTTGGGGACGCGGACGTCGTCGAAGAACAGTTCGGCGGTGTCCTGGGACTTCTGGCCGATCTTGTCGAGGTTGCGGCCCCGCTCGAAGCCCTGGGCCCCGCGTTCGACGACGATCAGCGAGAGGCCCTTTGCCCCGCCGTCGGGGGTGGTCTTCGCGACGACGACGACCAGGTCGGCGAGGATGCCGTTGGAGATGAAGGTCTTGGAGCCGTTGAGCAGCCAGTGGTCGCCCTTGTCCTCGGCGGTGGTGCGGATGGCCTGGAGGTCGGAGCCCGCGCCCGGCTCGGTCATCGCGATCGCGGTGATGGTCTCGCCGGAGCAGAAGCCGGGGAGCCAGCGCCGCTTCTGCTCGTCGGTGGCCAGGCCGGTGAGGTAGGGGCCGATGATGTCGTTGTGCAGGCCGATCGCGAGGCCGGGGGCCCCGGCCCGGGTGAACTCCTCGGCGAGGACGGCGCTGTAGCGGAAGTCGTCGCTGCCGCCGCCGCCGTACTCCTCCGGAACGGCGAGGCCCAGCAGTCCCGCGCGTCCGGCGGCGAGCCAGGCGTCGCGGGAGACGATGCCGTCCTGCTCCCACTGCTCGTAGTACGGGAGGACCTCCTTGGCCAGGAACGCCCGGACGGTCTCGCGGAAGGCGTCGTGCTCCTCGGTGAAGATCTGCCGTTGCACGGGGGCTCCTAGTAGGTGTCGGGTGAGTCGGCGGGCCGCAGCGCCGCGATGTCCCAGTCGGCGGCGACGGCGGCCGTGTCGGCGCCGGGCAGGGCGGGCCCGCCGCGTACGGAGACGGGGGTGGCCGAGAAGCGCGGGGCGGGGGCGGGCTGGGTGAGGCCGCTGTGCTCGACGAAGGTGGAGCGGGCGGCGAGGTGCGGGTGGTGCGGTGCTTCGGTGAGCGAGAGCACGGGGGCCACGCAGGCGTCGGTGCCGTCGAACACCTCGGTCCACTCGGCGCGCGTACGGGCCGCGAAGCGCTCGGTGACGGCGGCGCGCAGGTCGTCCCAGCGGGCCAGGTCCCACCGGTCGGGGAAATCGGCCGCGATGCCGAGGAGGCCGGCGAACTCCGCGTAGAACTTCCCCTCCAGCGGGCCGACCGCCATGTGGCCGCCGTCTGACGTGGCGTAGGTGCCGTAGAACGGGCAGCCGCCGTCGAGGAGGTTCGTGCCGCGCCGGTCCTGCCAGCTCCCGGCGGCCAGCATGCCGTGGATCATCGTGGCGAGATGGGCGGCGCCGTCCACGATGGCGGCGTCGACGACCTGCCCCTCACCGTGGGCGCGGGCGTGCTGGAGGGCGGCCAGGACGCCGACGACGAGGTAGAGCGAGCCGCCCGCGTAGTCGCCGAGCAGGTTGGCGGGGGCCACGGGCGGCTCGTCCGGCTTGCCGATCATGGACAGGGTGCCGGTGAGCGCGAGGTAGGCGATGTCGTGTCCGGCGCGCTCGGCGAGCGGCCCGTCCTGGCCCCAGCCGGTCATCCGGCCGTAGACGAGTTTCGGATTGCGGGCGAGGCAGGCGTCGGGCCCGATGCCCAGGCGTTCGGCGACGCCGGGGCGGAAGCCCTCGATGAGGATGTCGGCGCGTTCGACGAGTTCCAGGGCGCGGGCCGGTCCTTCGTCGCTCTTGAGGTCCAGGAGGACGGAGCGCTTGTTGCGGTTGGTGAGGTCGGACGCGGGATCGATGCCGAGCCCCGCGCCGCCCGGCCGGTCGACGCGCACGACATCGGCCCCGAGGTCCGCCAGCAGCATCGCGGCGAACGGTCCGGGCCCGATGCCCGCCAGCTCGACGACGCGGACACCGGTCAGGGGACCGTGGACGGGTGCTGGGCCTTGCGCCATCTGTGAGCCCCCAGGGGTGTGACACAACCGATGTAACATCAGTGATGCTAAGAAGCCACCGGGCTCCGCACAACCCCTCGGGCCGAGCAAGCGCTTAGTTCTTCCCTCGATCCTCTCGCATCCGACCCGGCCGGGCGGCGGCACGTCGCTCTCCGCTACCCTCTGCCTGCCACGTCGGCACCCGTCTCCCAGCCGGAGGTACTCGTGAACAGGCAGAACGACACGACACGCCCCTTGGACGTCGTCCTCTTCGGTGCCACCGGCTTCGTCGGGACGCTCACCGCCGAATACCTGGCGGCGCACGCCCCCGCCGGCCTCCGCTGGGCCCTGGCCGGGCGCAGCCGGACCAAGCTGGAGGCGCTGCGCGAACGGCTCACCGCGATCGCCCCGGGCTGCGCGGAGCTGCCGCTGCTGGAGACCGACGCGGACGACGCACAGGCGCTGGCCGAACTGGCCGCCTCCACCCGGGTGGTGGCCACCACGGTGGGGCCGTACATCCGTTACGGCGAGAAGCTCGTCGCCGCCTGCGCGGAGGCCGGGACGGACTACGCGGACCTCACGGGCGAGGCGGAGTTCATCGACCGGACGTATCTGGGGCAGGACGCGCGGGCCCGCGAGACGGGGGCGCGCATCGTGCACGCCTGCGGCTTCGACTCCGTCCCCCACGACCTGGGGGCCTACTTCACCGTCAAGCAGCTGCCCGAGGACGTGCCCCTGACCGTCGACGGCTTCGTCCGCACCGACGCGGTGTTCTCCGGCGGGACGTTGGCCTCGGCACTGACCGCGATGGGGCGGGGTCCGCAGATGCTGGCCGCCGCCCGGGAACGCCGACTGCACGAGCCGCGCCTGGTGGGCCGGCGGGTCCGCACTCCGGCGGGGACCCCGCACTTCAGCGGGCCCACCGGCACCTGGGCGCTGCCGCTGCCGACGGTGGACCCGACGATCGTGGGACGCTCCGCGCGGTCCCTGGAGAGGTACGGCCCCGACTTCCGCTACCGGCACTTCGCCTCGGTCAAGACCCTGCCGATGGCCCTCGGCGCCCCGGTGGCGATCGGCGCGCTGGTGGCCGCCGCGCAGGTGGAGGGCGCCCGGGAGTGGCTGATGGGGCGTTACGAGCCGGGGCAGGGGCCGGACGAGGAACGCCGCGAGCGGAGCTGGTTCACCGTCCGCTTCGTCGGCGAGGGCAGCGGGCGGCGCGTCTTCACCGAGGTGTCCGGGGGCGACCCGGGTTACGGCGAGACGGCGAAGATCCTCGCCGAGTCGGCGGTGTGCCTGGCCCTGGACGAGCTGCCGGAGACCTCCGGGCAGGTGACCACGGCGGTGGCCATGGGCGACGCGCTCCTGGAGCGGCTGACGGCGGCAGGGCTGCGGTTCCGCGTGGCGGCGGTACGGTAGCCGAGGCCCGGGTGCAGGACCGGGGCGTCTACAGGATCCAGTCGGCCAGCGTGTAGAGCATCGCGCCCAGCCAGACGAGCCCGACGGCGCTCCCGAGGAGCATACCGAGAGCCATACGGCGCTGAGCGGGGTCGAAGGGCGCGGTGCGGACGGCTGCACGAGAAGCGTTCATGCGTTCTAGCCTGCCCAGCTGTACAGATCTACGCCATGCGGACGGGTACTCAGTTGCAGGACTGTTCCACGCCCGGGACCGTCACGCGGCGGGCGGCAACTGTTCGCGTACCCACGACGGGTCCGGGTTGGTGTGCGGCCGGTCCGCCACGAAGACGGTCGGCACGGTCTCGTCGCCGTCGTTGGCCGCCCGCACCTCGGCCGCTCCCGCCGGATCGCGCCAAACATCGACCCAGTGCAGTCGGGAGGCATCGCGGCCCAGCCGGAGGCGGAGCCGCAGACAGTACGTACAGCCCGGACGCCAGTAGACGACCGGGCATCCGTCGGCCGCGCTGCGCCGCCGGGCCTCGGCGGCGGTGACCGGCCTCGGGAAGACCAGGGGCGAGATCATCCCGGCGAAGAGCAGGAACAGCACGAACAGCACGGCCGCCGTGACGGGGTCGCCGCTGCGGGCGGGCCCCGTCGCGACGGCGGCACCGCTGAGCACCAACAGGACCGGCGGCATCCACACACGCGTCATGACGACGCACGCTATCCCCGCGCGGCCCCGCCCATCGAGGCGGGTCGCCCGCCCGGGGCGGCCGGCCCGCGTCAGGCGGTCGCTTCCCGCAGGGTCTGCCGGCACAGGGCGTCCGCCCGGCGGGTGCTCTCCGGCTGGCGGAAGCGGCCGGCGAGGCGGAGCGTGTGGGCGCAGGCGTTGTCGAGGCTGATGCGGTGGCCCACCGAGACGAATACCGGGTTGGTGTTCTCCTGGGTGCGCAGCGCCCGGCCGACCACCTCTTCGCCGTCCAGCAGCGGGGAGAAGTCGCCGCGCCGGGGGCCGGGCGCCTCGTACGTGAACGTGAACGGGTTCTTGCCGACGCCGATCACCGGCAGCCCGGTGAGCACACCCAGGTGGCTGGCGAGTCCGAAGCGTCGCGGGTGCGCCAGACCGTAGCCGTCGCAGATGACGATGCCCGGGTCGACGCTCAGCCCCTCCAGGGCCTCCAGCGCCGTCGGGATCTCCCGGAAGGCCAGCAGCCCGGGGACGTACGGGAAGGTGATCCGGCCGACGGCGGTGGCCTCGTCGACCGTCTCCAGGGTCACGGCGTCCAGCACCACGGCCGCCGCGACGACGACGTCCTTCACATCGTCGTAGGCCACGTCCACCCCGGTGACCAGCCCTGTTCCGGGCTCCGGTCCCGCCTCGTCCAGGATCACCCGGCCGCGCAGCCGGTCCTGGATCTCCCGGCCCTCGGCTTCGTCGGCGGGGGTCTCGTGGGCGGGGGTGGGGGAGGTCGTCATGTCGGGAAGCTTATGCGGTGACGGGTCGGCTCCCGTGACGCGGTGTGCGGTGGGGCCCCGGAGCGGGCGGCCGGAATCCCGTAGCCTGACGATCATGTTCGTACTCGAATTGACCTACACGGCTCCGGTCGAACGCGTCGACGCCCTGATGCCGGAGCACATCGCCTGGCTGGACGAGAGTTACGCGGCGGGCGTCTTCATCGCCTCGGGCCGCAAGAACCCCCGGGACGGCGGAGTGATCCTGGCCGTGGGGGAGGACCGGGCGGCGATCGAGAGGATCGCGGCGGCCGATCCGTTCGCGGAGCACGGTGTGTGCGCGTACCGGATCACCGAGTTCATCGCCACCAAGACGGCGCCCGGACTCACTCCGTACCAGCAGCAGTTGCCGTAGCGGGCGGTCGGGCCGCCCCCTACGGGGGCGGCCCGACCGATGAGTTTCCGGGGCGGGGCCGGTCTGCACGGGTATGGAAACGTACACACTCAAGACAGCCGGCGCCGAGCTCGTCCACGACGTTCGCGGGCCCCTGCCGACGGCTGACGGCCGCCCGCCGTTGTTCATGATCGGGCAGCCCATGGACGCCACCGGATTCGTCGCGCTCGCCGCACGCTTCCCCGGGCGGACCGTCGTCACCTACGACCCGCGGGGGCTCGGCCGCAGCATCCGCAAGGACGGGCGGACCGACCACACGCCCGAGACCCAGGCCGACGACGTGCACGCCGTCGTCGAGGCGCTCGGGGTCGGGCCGGTCGACATGTTCGCCAGCAGCGGCGGGGCGGTCACCGCTCTCGCCCTCGTGGCCCGCCACCCCGGCGATGTGACCACCCTCGTCGCGCACGAGCCGCCGCTCATCACCCTCACCCCGGACGGTCCGGCGGCCGTCCGGGCACGGGCCGGGGTCCGCGACGCGTACGAGAAGCGCGGGTGGGGAGCCGGGATGGCCGCGTTCGTGGCCATGACCTCGTGGGAGGGCGAGTTCACCGACGCGTACTTCGCACAGCCCGCGCCCGACCCCGCCGCGTTCGGCATGCCCACCGAGGACGACGGCACGCGCGGCGACCCGCTGCTGTCCGACCGGTCCTGGGCGATCAGCGACTACCGGCCGGACGTCGACGCCCTCGCCGCGGCCGCCACCCGCGTGGTGATCGCCGTGGGCGAGGAGTCCAGGAGCGTGCAGACCGGACGGACGTCCGTCGCGACCGCCGAACTGCTCGGGCAGCGGGTGACCGTCTTCCCGAGCCATCACGGCGGCTTCCTCGACGGGGAGTTCGGCTATCCGGGCAAGCCGGACGAGTTCGGGCAGCGGCTGCGGGAGGTGCTCGACGCCTCGTGAGGCCCTGGTGAGCCGGCCGGGCTCCGGCCCCTTTGGGGTCGTCCTCGCAGGAGCGGCCGAGACCCGGAGCCCGTGAGCTCAGGGAAAGCACCCGTCCGGACGCCCCGGGCAAGCGCTCGTCCGTGGTCGGCGGCCAGGATGGAGAGCGTCTACCACGGACGAGGGAGAGCCATGACCGAGAACGGCTCGGACGACATCCCGCGCGGCCGGCCCGCGGAGCGTCGCGATCCGCGCCCCGGCCCGCCCGACCTGCGGCGGGTCGGGGCGAACCCGGACTTCTGGTACCCCGTGGCACTGTCTCGGAGCGTGCGCGCCGGACGCGTGGCCGCGACCGCGTTCGCCGGGGAGCGCATCGCGCTCTTTCGCGGACGAAGCGGTGCCGTGCACGCGCTGGAGGACCGATGCGCCCACCGGCAGGTGCCCCTGAGCATGGGCGTCGTGGACGGCGAGACCCTCCGCTGCTGCTATCACGCCTGGGCCTACCGCGGCGACGGCCGCATCTCGCAGATCCCTTACCTGTCCAAGGGCGACGGCCGACCGCCACGCGGCGTGCGCGGCTACCCGGTCCGCGAGGCGTACGGACTGGTGTTCGTCTTTCCGGGCGACCCGGAGAAGGCGGCGGCCACCGCGCTGCCCGAGGTCCCCGGCTTCGCCTCTCCGACGTACCGGACCATGACCTTCTCGCGGACCGTGCGCTGCCACTACTCGTTCATGCACGAGAACCTGCTCGACATGAACCACCAGTTCCTCCACCGGGGCGTCGTCGGCAGACTCCAGCCGCGACTGCTGGGATACCGGAGCGACCCACTTTCGGTGGAGGCCCGCTACCTGTTCACCCACGCCGGGGGCAGACGCAATCGCAGCGCCCGCCTGCTCGCCGCCGAGGGCATCGGCGGCCGGGC
The DNA here is from genome assembly GCF_044766265.1 of Streptomyces sp. NPDC102283. Lineage (NCBI taxonomy): Bacteria > Bacillati > Actinomycetota > Actinomycetes > Kitasatosporales > Streptomycetaceae > Streptomyces > Streptomyces sp. NPDC102283. The sequence goes on along the minus strand of NZ_JBIWLQ010000030.1, from coordinate 49,818 downwards.
CTCCAGCGACGTCATGACCATCCGCACCGAGTACCCCTACCAGACCCTGGACCTGGTCCCGGAGAAGGCCGAACGCCCGGCACTGCGTCTCTGGGCCGTGTACGTGCCCGAGGACACGGAGCAACGCAGGTGCCACGCCTACGGACTGCTCATGATCGAGAAGCCCAGGATTCCCGCCGCCCTGCATGTGGCCTGGCCGTTCATCCGGCATTTCACCGAACGGGTCTTCGCCGAGGACCGTATGGCCGTCGAAGCCGAACAACGGGCGTGGGACGAGCAGGGCGAGGACCGCAACCACGAGGTCTTCCCCCTGATCCTGGACGTCCGTGACGTGCTGCGCGCCAACGGCGTCCCGCTCCGCCCCCGCCCCGCCCCTGCCGGCAGCACCCCGGCGTGCGACGGCAGGGTGTGCGACGACCTGGTGCCCGGCTCCGGCCCGCCCGCCGTGGAACCAGGTGCTCCGACCGGCCCGGAGACTCCCGCACCGCCGGGCAGGTGACCCATGGCCGGGGAGCCACCGGCGACCCGCCCGGATGTCGCCCCTGATGCGATACCCGAACATACGCTGGCACTTCCACACCCGTGAGAACGGCACAGCGACGGAGGGCACGACATGGACGACACCGCGACAGGCAGCGCACAAGGACGCACCGTGCTCGCCTTCGACGGTGACTGCGGCTTCTGCCAGGCCGCAGTCCGGCAGATCCAGCTGCGGGCCCGCCCCCGCACAGCGGCGGTCGCCTGGCAGACCCTTCCGCCGGAGCTGACCGAACCTCACCTGGAACGTCTGGACCGGGAGGTTCTCCTCCTCGACGGAGACCGGGTGCGCGCCGGCGGGGTCGCCGCCCTGGCCGGTCTTCTCGGATCCTCGCCGGCCCGCGTCTACCGGGGCGTCGGACGCTTCCTGCGGCTGCCCCTGATCCGCTCGGCGGCGAACCTGATCTACCGCTGGGTGGCCAGGAACCGGCAGCGGATGCCGGGCGGTACCGCGGCCTGCGCGGTGCCCCGCCGCCACGGCTGAGAGCACCAGCGCCCCCATGCCCCGGCTACCCGTCTGCGTACGCGGGGCGAGCGGCGAGACCCGAACCCGGGTCCGGGCGGGACCGCCGGGAGCCGGTGACGCAGCTCACGCCTCGCGCCGGTGCACGAAACGAGGAGTTCCGTCGTCTACTCCAATGCCGGGAACCGTTCACCCGGCCGCGCGCGAGAGGGAGCAGGTCTTGTCCAGCGTTATCGAGCAGTCCGTGCAGGCCCGCATGGTCGCGTCCGCACCGCGGATGGAGACCCTGCCCGCCACTCTCCAGTACGACCGCCAGTACCCCTTCGCCGTACGCATGGCGTTCCCGGCCCCGGCGACCCTGGAGGGCACCGAGGTGTCCTGGGAGTTCTCCCGCGAGCTGCTGACCACCGGGGTGGACTCCCCCGCCGGGCAGGGAGACGTACGCGTACGGCCGTTCGGCTACGAGCGGACCGTGCTGGAGTTCCACGCCCCCGAGGGCATCGCCATGGTCCATGTGCGCACCGAGGAGCTGCGGCGTTTCCTCCAGCGGGCGCAGGAGCTGGTTCCGGTGGGCGACGAGCACCGGTATCTGGACCTGGACCGGAGTCTGACCGACCTGCTCGGCGGTCCTCGCTGACCTCGTAAACCCGGTTGCCGGGCCCGCGCCCCCGGCCCTACCTTCGTGACGGTTCCTGTTGTCGTCGATCGGAGTGGGACGTTGCTGATCTGAGGTCCTGTGCACATCGTGCAGCGCCCGCCGCGCCTTGCCGCGGCTCGGAGCGCCCGTGTGCGATCTCAGCCTCCTTCAGCCGTCCTTCGTCGTCCCCGACGTACAACGGGAGATCCCTGTGCCTGCCACCGACACCCACATCAGCTGTACCTCCCTCGCCTTCTCCTGGCCCGACGGCAGTGAGGTCTTCACCGGTCTCGATCTGGCCGTGGGGCCCGGCCGCACCGGTCTCATCGGCCTCAACGGGTGCGGCAAGTCGACCCTGTTGCGTCTGATCGCCGGTGAACTCGCCCCGCGGTCCGGTGTGATCAGGACCCGTGGCGGACTCGGCCACCTCCCCCAGGCCCTGGTCCTGGACACCGCGCTGAAGGTCGACGAGGTGCTCGGCGTCGCGGACCGGCGCGCGGCGCTCGACGCGGTCGGGTCGGGCGACGTCCGGCCCGAGCACTTCGCGGTGATCGGCGACGACTGGGACATCGAGGAACGCTCCCTCGCCACCCTGGACGGGCTCGGCCTCGGGCGCATCGGGCTCGACCGCACCATCGGGGAGATGTCCGGCGGCGAGTGCGTCCTGCTGCGGCTGGCCGCGCTGCTGCTGGAGCGGCCCGGGGTGCTGCTGCTGGACGAGCCGACGAACAACCTGGACGCGTACGCCCGGCGGCGGCTCCTTGACGCGGTCGACGCCTGGACCGGCGCGCTGCTCGTCGTCAGCCACGACCGGGAGCTGCTGGAACGGGTGGACCGGATCGCGGACCTGCGCGAGGGGTCGGTCACCTGGTACGGAGGAAACCTGTCGGCGTACGAGGAGGCGCTCTCCGTCGAGCAGGAGGCGGCCCGGCGGATGGTGCGCGCCGCCGCGTCGGACGTACAGCGGCAGAAGCGCGAACTGTCCGACGCCCGCATGAAGTTGGCCCACCGCAAGCGCTACGGGCAGAAGATGTGGGACACCAAGCGTGAACCCAAGGTCGTCATGGGACAGCGCAAGCGCTCCGCGCAGGAGTCGGCGGGCAAGCACCGCATCCTGCACACGGAGCGGCTGGCCGCGGCCAGGGAGCGTCTCGACGAGGCCGAGTCGGCGGTGCGGGAGGACGAGGAGATCCGGGTCGAACTCCCGGGGACCCGGGTCCATCCGGGCAGCGAGGTGCTGCTGCTGCGCGATCCGGTGGCACCCTACGGCCCGCCGCTGCGGGGCGAGTTGATGGTGCGCGGTCCTGAGCGCATCGCGCTGACCGGCCGCAACGGGGCGGGCAAGACCGCGCTGCTCCGGTTGATCGCGGGGGAGCTGACGCCCGTTTCGGGCGAGGCGACCTCCTTGGTCGCGACCGGGTTCCTGCCGCAGCGGCTGGACGTGCTGGACGACGCGTCGTCGGTGGTGCGGAACGTGGCGCGGTCGGCCCCCGACCGCACGGACAACGCCGTGCGGGCGCGGCTGGCCCGCTTCCTGTTCAAGGGCGCGGCGGCGGACCGCCCGGCGGGGACCCTGTCGGGCGGGGCGGTGGAGCAGGGGCGCGGATCCGGGTGGCGCGGGCGGCTACCGGTCCGGGCCCCGGCGGATCGCGTCGGAGAGCGTGCGCAGGCTCCGCAGGAAGCTCTCCCGGTCGAGGTCCGCCAGCTGCCCCAGCCAGACCTCCTCGCCCGCTTGGATCTCACCCCTCACGACGTCCCGGAGCCGGCGGCCCTCGGGGGTCAGGGAGAGCAGTCGGGCCCGGCGGTCCTTCGGGTCGGGCCTGCGCACGAGCAGGTGGCGCGACTCCAGGTCGTCCAGCACGGTGATGATGCGGGTCTTGTCGGCGTTGATGGCGGTCGCCAGTGCGGCCTGGGTGCGCCGGGGCTCCTCGCCGAGAGCGGACAGCACCACATATCCCCACATGCTCAGCCCGTGGGCGTCCAGCACGGGTTGCTCGGCGGCCATCAGCGCCCGGCCCAGGGGGACGATCATCGCGGCGAGGTCGGGACGGGGCTCGTTCTCTGCGGCGGCGTTCACGGTGCCGAATATAAGCGTTGACAGATGATAAGCGCAAGCAGATCATCTGCACATGCCTACGAAAATTCTGAGGTCCTCCTGGACGGCCGGGCAGCTGGACGGCCTGCCCGGCCCGGTCCTGGTCAGCATCACCGACTTCGTACCCCGCAGACGCGGCGATCTGCTCGGGATACACCGGGCGGCACGCCGCCTGTCCGCCGGCTGGCAGGAGCTGGAGGGGGCGCACGGCATGTGGCTGTGGGCGGAGCGGACCGGCCGGCGGTGCGGGGCCGTGGCCGTCTGGCGCGATCACCGGGCCCTGCGCGGTTTCGTCGGCTGGCCGCCGCACGTGGAGATCATGGGGGCCTACCGCGGCCGGGGCCGGCTGACCTCGACCACCTGGGACGCCGAGTCCTTCGAACCGGGAGACGTCTGGGCGCGCTCCCGGGCCCGGCTGATGAGCGCGACCGCGTACGGATGAGTTCGGATCGCCGGAAAATGGGGACAGAAGCTGTCGGGTATCCCGCCTAGCGTCGCGCTCATGGATCGCTTCCCCGAGCTCCCCGAGCTCCCCGAGCACGACGCGCAGCCGTACGCCCCCGGCTCCGCTCACCGCGACATCGTCATCACCGGCGCGCGCGAGAACAATCTGCGCGACGTCTCCCTCCGGATCCCCAAGGGCCGTATCACCGTCTTCACCGGTGTGTCCGGTTCGGGCAAGTCGTCGGTCGTCTTCGACACGATCGCCGTGGAGTCGCAGCGGCAGCTGAACGAGACCTTCACCTCGTTCCTCCGCAACCGGCTGCCGAAGTACGAGCGACCGCAGGTCGAATCCGTCGAGGACCTGTCGGTGGCCATCGTGATCGACCAGAAGCCGCTGGGAGGCAACGTCCGCTCCACGGTGGGCACGGCGACCGACATCTGGTCGGTGCTCCGGGTGCTGTTCTCCCGGTGCGGGACCCCGAGCGCGGGCGGGGCGACCGCGTACTCGTTCAACGACCCCGGCGGGATGTGCCCGGAGTGCGACGGGGTGGGGCGCACGGTCCAGCTGGATCTCGACCGGGCGATCGACCGGTCGAAGTCGCTGAACGAGGGGGCACTGCTGCTGCCCGGGCTGACGGTGGGCAGCTGGGAGTGGAATCTGTACGGGGGTTCGGGGCGGTTCGACAACGATCTGCCCCTGTCCGAGTTCGGCGAGGAGGAGCTGCGGACCCTGCTGCACGGTTCGGGGTTCAGCGTCCGCATCGACATGCGGACCGGCTCGGCAGACATGAAGTTCGAGGGGGTCGTGACGCGCTTCGAGCGGCTGTACCTCAAGCGCGACACCGCCTCGCTGTCCGAGAAGCGGCGCGAGGCGGCCGCCCGTTTCACCGTGGAGCGGGTGTGCGGGGCCTGCGCCGGGGCACGGCTGAACGCGGCGGCGCTCGCCACCCGGATCGACGGGCTCTCGCCCGCCGACCACGGGCGGATGGAGGTCTCCGAACTCGTCGGCGTCCTGGAGCGGATCGTCGATCCGGTGGGCGGGCCCATCGCCGCCGCGGCCCGGGAACGGCTGGAGCGACTGGTCGGCATCGGGCTCGGGTATCTGAGCCTGGACCGGGAGACCACGACCCTGTCGGGGGGCGAGGGCCAGCGGCTCAAGATGGTGCGGCACCTGGGCAGCTCGCTCACGGGGCTGACGTTCGTCTTCGACGAGCCCAGCGTCGGTCTGCACCCGCGCGACGTGGGGCGGCTGGGCGATCTGCTGGTGCGGCTGCGCGACAAGGGCAACACGGTGCTGGTCGTCGAGCACGACCCGGACGTGATGGCCGTCGCCGACCATGTCGTCGACATGGGCCCGCGGGCCGGGGCGGAGGGCGGTCACGTCGTCTTCGAGGGGACCTTCGAGCGGCTGCGCGAGGCCGACACGCTCACCGGCCGGTCGTTGCGCCGCCGCACCCCGCTCAAGGAGGCCGTCCGCTCCCCCACCGGCCGGCTCCCGGTGTACGGGGCCGACCTGCACAACCTCAAGGGCCTGGACGTGTCGTTCCCCGCCGGGGTGCTGACGGCGGTGACGGGGGTGGCGGGATCCGGGAAGTCGACCCTGGTGTCGCGGGTGTTCACGGCGGCGTACCCGGAGGCGGTGGTGATCGACCAGAGCGCGATCACGGCCTCGTCGCGCTCCACACCCGCCTCGTACATCGGCGCGCTGGACGCCATCCGCAAGGTGTTCGCGCGGGAGAACGGCGTGGACGCGGGGCTGTTCAGTTTCAACTCCGCCGGCGCCTGCGCGGGTTGCTCGGGTCGCGGCGAGATCTCGACCGACCTGGCGTTCATGGATCCGGTCACCACGACCTGCCCGGAGTGCGAGGGCCGCCGCTTCCACGACGATGTCCTGAAGCACCGGGTCGGCGGCCGGTCGATCGTGGACGTCCTGGACATGACGGCGGCGCGGGCGGCCGGACTGTTCGAGGATCCGGTGCTGCTGCGGAAGCTGCGCACCCTCGACGCGGTCGGCCTCACCTATCTCGCCCTGGGGCAGCCGCTCTCCTCGCTGTCGGGCGGCGAGCGTCAACGGATCAAGCTCGCCACCCAGCTGCACCGCACCTCCAGCGTGTACGTGCTGGACGAGCCGACGACCGGGCTGCACCTGGCGGACACCGGCACGCTGGTGGAGCTGCTGGACCGGCTGGTCGACGCGGGGAACACGGTGATCTGCGTGGAGCACAACCTGGATGTGGTCAAACGGGCGGACTGGGTGATCGACCTCGGTCCGGACGGCGGCAGGGGCGGCGGGCAGCTGGTCTTCGAGGGGACGCCCGCGGATCTGCTCGCGCATCCGACGTCCGTCACGGGCCGGTATCTGCGGCGGGACGCGGGAGCGGCCCGGCCTGCGGACACAGCGGTGGAGCAACCTGTTCCGGAACGGTGAACCGGGCCCCGGACGTGCCCGAGGTGGGCCCGAGGAGGCTTTCGCATCCCTCTTCACCTGGTCATATGACTCCGCGTATCCGCCCACTTCCGGGGACGGGCTTGGTTTTGGGCTTACGGTCGCCTTAACCTACGGTCACGTAACCTACGAAGCCGTAGGTAATTCTCCCGTCCCCAGGAGCTCCCCGTGACGATCGCCTCTCCCCACCTCGGCAGTTCGAAGGCGTGGACCGACGCCCAGCTGCTGTACGCGCTGGAAGAGGTGGTGGAGAAGGAACTCAACCGCCATCTCAAGGTCGCCAAGGACTGGATGCCCCACGAGTACGTCCCCTTCTCCGACGGCCGGAACTTCCCCGGTGTCTTCGAGGACGGCGAGGCGTGGGCTGCCGACCAGTCCAAGGTCACCGACATCGGCAAGATCGCCCTCGTGGTGAACCTCCTCACCGAGGACAACCTCCCCAGCTACCACCACGAGATCGCCTCCCTGTTCGGCCGCGACGGCGCGTGGGGCACCTGGGTGCACCGCTGGACCGCCGAGGAGGGCCGCCACGGCATCGTGATGCGCGACTACCTGCTCACCTCGCGCGCCGTGGACCCGGACAAGCTGGAGCAGTTCCGCATGGCGCACATGGCGGAGGGCTTCGAGTCGGACAACCGGCACTCGATGCTGCACTCCGTCGCGTACGTCGCCTTCCAGGAGCTGGCCACCCGCGTCTCGCACCGCAACACCGGCCACCAGTCCGGCGACCCGGTGTGTGACCGGATGCTGGCCCGGATCGCGACCGACGAGAACCTCCACATGGTCTTCTACCGCAATCTCCTGGGCGCCGCCTTCGAGCTGGCCCCGGACCTGACCATGCAGGCCGTGCGCGACGTCGTCGTCGACTTCCGGATGCCCGGACACGGCATGCCCGGCTTCGAGCGGGCCGCCGCGCAGATGGCGATCGGCGAGATCTACAACATGCGCATCCACCACGACGACGTGATCCAGCCCGTGCTGCGCTTCCTGAAGGTCATGGACATCGACGGGCTCGGCCCGGAGGGTGCGAAGGCCCAGGAGGAGCTCGGCCTGTACATGAGCGGGCTGGACAGCGAGGCCTCGAAGTTCGACGAGAAGCTCGCCGCCCGCAAGGCCCGGATGGTGGCGCGCGGCCGCGCCTGATCGATCGCCACCCGGGGCCCTGGTCCGTCAGGCGCCCCGGGTCCACCGGGTCCGGGCTGTCACTCCTCGGCGGTGGCCTCGGCGTACGCCACGTCGCGTACGTCGTCCGAGGTGTGCTGGCGGAGCATCCGCAGCTGGGTGCGCCACGGCCCGGTCCACCCGGTGCGCAGGCCGCACGCCACGGTCAGTTCCGCGGCGAGGAGCCCCTCGGCCGGATCACCCGTCCCCGCCAGCCGTGCGACGACGAGCAGCAGGGAGTCCGGGTCGCCGGCCTCCGCCCCCCGGTATCCGGCGACCCGCCTGCCGACCGTCGCCGCGGTCCTGGCGGCGAGTGCGGGGCGGCCGGCGTGCAGCGCTGCCAGCGCGACCAGCTCGGTGTGCAGGGTGTCCGGTTCCCCCGCCAGGTCCAGGGAGCGCGAGAGCAGCGCGACGGCGTCCGGCACGAGATCGCGGTGGGCGGCCAGGGTCCGGCCCGCGGCGGCGAGCACCGCCGAGGCGGGCCGGTTGTGCGGACCGGCCCGCAGCGACAGCGTCCGGGCCAGATGGCCGAGCCGCCGGCGGGCGGGCCGGTCCCGCTCCACCCCGGCGTCGTCGGCGGTCTCGCCGGTGGCCAGCAGCGACAGTGCGCGGTTCAGGGCCTCGACCGCCTCCGGTGTGGTCAGGGCCGCTTCCACGAGGGCGTCGGCGGCCGGGCGCCACCTCCCCCGCCGGTCCAGATCGGTGACCGCGTCGACCAGGACCGCCGCCGCGTGCGGGGCCCAGGGCAGCCAGGGGACCAGGGCGGTGTGGGCGAGGGCGGCCAGCGTGTCGTCGTCGGTGCGGCACACGTCCTGGATCAGCCGGGCGTAGCGCGGCCGCAGGGCGGGGTCCAGCTCCGTCGGGTGCGTCCGCGACACCGCCACCCGCAGAGCGCGTTCGCCGCCCGCCGCGTCCTCGGTCATCTCCCACACGCGTACGTCTGTGAGCAGCGGCGTACCGGCGGCCACACAGGCGGCCCGTACGTCGAGGTGCTGGCCGGGCTGCCCGTACGCGTCGGCGAGGAGGCCGGCCGCCTCCGCGCGGGGCAGCAGGGCGGCGGCGAGGCGGACGATCTCCTTGCGGCTCGTCACCTTGCCGGTGCCGGGACCCGTGCGGGCGGCGAGCAGCGGGGCCAGCCGGGAGGGCCGGGTGTGCGCGGCGGCGCGGCCCGCCGCGTACACGGCGACGCGGGCCCGGTCATCGCCCGCGCGGGCGAGCAGCTCGGGCAGGGACTCGGCGGGCCGGTCGGTGTGGGCGAGCGCGGCGAGCGCGGCCTCCGCGAGCACCACATCCCGGTCGTCTGTCCAGGCGCGTACGGCGTCGGCGCCCCGCCCGGGTATCCGGGCGAGCTGCCCCAGGGCGGCGGTGCGCAGATACAGCGGCAGCTTCTCGTCCGTGACCGTGCGCTCCACCGCGCGCTGCGCGGACCGCTGCTGACGGGGTGTCCAGCGCTCGGCTCCGGCGACCTCGACGGCCCAGTGCGCTCCGGGAGCGAGGAACCGGCCCCGGGGCGGTGTCCCGTCGAGGTACGCCGCCAGCAGGTCCGTCCGCCGGCGGCTCACGGCGCGCCGGACGTCGGGGAGCGCGATGGCCGAGGGGTGCCGGGCGAGCAGCGATTCGATCCGCTCGTCCCGGCCGGCCGGGGCCCGGAGCCACAGGGCCGCGGCGCTCCGGGCGGCCTCGGCGTCCCCGTAGTTCACCGCCTGCCACAGCAGGTCCTGGAGGCCGGGCATGGCGTCGGCACGACGGCCCACGGCGCGGGCCAGGGCCAGGACGAGGCCGTAGTCGGAGCGTTCCGCCCCCGCTTCGAGCCAGGGCCGCAGCGCGTCGAAGACGGTGTGCTCCTGGCCCCGGCGCAGCGTCCGGTCCAGCCGGCCGAAGTCGGCGCCGCCGCTGGTGCCGGTGATTCGGACCAGGGTGCGCAGTGCCCAGTTGAGCAGGTCGCGCTGTCCGGTCACCGCGTGTTCGCGCAGCGCGCCGACGGCCAGGGAGCCGAGGGCGGAGCGGGTGGCCGCGGAGGAGTCGCGGGCCTCCACGGCATCGGCGGCGATGCGGTCGAGCAGTGGTTCCACCGCGTCGGTGAAGAGCGCGGGCTTCACCCCGGCCAGGGCGGTGAGGGCGGTGGAGCGGACGGGGTCCTGTTCGTTGCGCAGCCGCAGGAGGTCCTCCAGCACGGTGGCGACGGAGGCCTGATCACCGGAGCGGCCCGCACCGGCGACGAGCAGCGCCCAGGCCGTGGCGCGGTCGTCGGCGGCGGGCCCGCGGGTGGCGGTCAGGAGCTGTTCGCGTCCCTCGTCGAAGGGGAGGTGGGACACGGCGTCGAGGACGGCGGCGTCGTCACCGCAGGCCCGGGCCCGGTCCACCGCCCGCCGGGCCACGGCCGCGACCCGGTCGCGGGGCAGCGCGTCCAGGAGCCGGGCGTCGACGGTGGCCGCCGCCGCTCCCCCGCCCCTCTCCTCGGTGACCGCCTCGTGGAGTGCGGCGCGACGGCCGGGCGGCAGGGCGCGGAGGATCCGGGGCACCTGGCCCGCCGGATCCGGAGCGCTGCGGCCCAGTTCGACGAGCAGGGTGTCGGGCAGGGCGCGGACGAGGCGGCGCAGCCGGTTCCCGCTGAGCACGTGGAGCACGCGCGCGCAGACGTCCGGCCTGATCGCGAGGCGGGCGAGCCTGACCGGATCGGCGGCGACGAGCTGCCCGAGGGGGGCGTCGAGGACCGCCGGGAGCCGGGTGGGGCCGAACCGTTCGAGGAGGTCGAGCACCCGGTGCGGAAAGGCCCGGGTCGCGGCGGCGATGCCCCGGGGTTGTCCGTACCCGTGCCACCAGGCGTCCCGGGCCGTCACGGGAAGTCCGGCCAGTTCCTCCTCGGCGGAGTCCAGGACCGGTCCGGGGTGGTGGTGGCCGAGCGAGGACCAGCAGGCCGTGGAGCGCCGCAGTTCGGGCAGCAGCGTCCTGACCGTCGTGGCCGAGCAGCCGGGCAGCAGTCGGGCCGCCTCGATGTCGCCGTGGGTGTCGCGCTCGGTGAGTACCAGGCGGTCGGCGAGCGCGGTGCGGCGGTCGGCGACGATCGCCCGCACGAGGTGGCGGCGCACGGCGGCGGGTGCATCGGCGAAGGCCCTCTCGTACGCCGTGTCCGGCACCCCGAGTGTCCGCGCGGCGCGCAGGGCGTGCCCGCGCACGACGGCGTCCTCGTCGGCGAGGTGCGCCCCGATCCACTCGGCGTCCCGGCCGACCGCGGCGGCAATCACCGCGATCCGGCGTTCGTAGGGATCGCCGTCCTCCAGTTCGTCGAGGACGGCGCGCAGAGACCCCTGGGCGGCCAGTCGGCCCGCTCTGACCGCCAGTTCGCTCATGCGCCCCACGTGGGGCAGCGGTTCGAGCGCGTCGAGCAGGGCGGCGGCGAGGACGAGGGGCGGTGCGTCGGTCATGGCCCGATTGTGCCGGGCCCGCCCCGAACACCCCAAGGGTTTACGGTGCGTGGGGGGCGTTCAGCCCCGGTCGCGGCCTTCTCTGCGCAGCCGCTCGCGCTCCTTCTCCGACAGCCCGCCCCAGACGCCGAACCGCTCGTCGTTGGCGAGGGCGTACTCCAGGCAGGCCAGTCGGCCTTCGCAGGCGTTGCACAGCTGCTTGGCCTCGCGGGTCGAACTGCCCGGGGCCGGGAAGAAGAACTCGGGCCCGGCCTGCGCGCACAACGCGGACTCCTGCCAGGCGAGCGCGTCGTCGGTCACGGTGTTGATCAGCATGGTGAACACGGTGCCCGGTGGCGATAAACGACTGATCAACGATTCATCAATCCGCTCCGGAAGCGCCCACGAGGTACGCGCCGGAGCCTCCGGGGCCGCGGTCCCCGCCCGTGGCTACTGCCTCGGCTCGGGCCGCATGACCGCGAAGGCCGCACCGTACGGATCGGCGACGTTGGCCATCTTGCCGACGCCGGGCACGTCCATGGCGGCCAGGGTCTCCGTGCCGCCGAGCCGCTTCGCCGTGGCCACCGTGGCGTCCACGTCTGCCACGGCGAAGTACGGCAGCCAGTGCGGGCCCCGGGCGGCCTCGGACGGGACGTCGCCCATCCTGACCAGGCCGCCGAACGACGCCTCCGGACCGGCGCCGGCCGGGTGGACGGTGGTGTAGGTGTAGTCGGTGCCCTCCACCTTCAGCTGGTCGGTCCCCCAGCCGAAGACGGTTGCGAAGAACGCGGCCGCCGCCGGGACGTCGGAGGTGTACAGCTCGGCCCAGAGGAACGAGCCGGGCTCCTGGACCACGCCGAAGCCGGGGTGCTCCTTCGGCTGCCAGGCACCGAAATACGCTCCGGCCGGGTCAGTGAAGCCGCCCATGCTGCCGAAGTCCAGGACGTCCATCGGCTCGAACGCGGCGGCGCCGCCCGCCCGCTCCACCGCCGCGGCGGTGGCGGCGATGTCGGGCGACTGGAAGGAGACCGACCAGGCGCTCGGCGCTTCCTCCTCCGACACCGTCATCACACCGCCGACGTTCCGGCCGTCCAGGGTGAGCATCCCGTAGCCGCCGACCTCGGGGCCGCCGGGGACCAGGCCCCACCCGAACAGCTCCTGGTAGAAAGCGGCGGCCGCGTCGAGGTCGGGGGTGCCGAGATCGATCCAGACGGGCGCTCCGTCGTGGAAGGTGGGGCTGATCATGACGTGCTCCTCGGTCGGTCCTGGTGGTCCTGCTCGTCCTGTGCCGGCGGGTGGTTCCTCTCGTTCCGAGTCTTGCACCGGGCACCGACGACCGCAGTCCGCACGGGGCCGACCGGGGAGCGATACACCGGCCGGAGCCGTGGGGCCCCGGCTCCGGCCGGGCCGGTGGGAGCCGGGGCCGGCGGTGATCGCTGCTGTCATGCGGCTCAGAGTAGACAGCGTCGGGGGCCCGGGGCGAAGCGTTGGACCGGCGCGTCGTCCCGGCCGTCGGGCGGTGGTCGTTCAGCGCCGTACGTCGAGGGACGGGAGCACGGTCTCGGCGACCCGGTAGGCCTCCTCCAGCAGAGGGTTGCCGGACAGGATGAAGGTGTCGACGCCCAAGTCCTGGAATTCCCGCAGGCGTTCGACGACCTGGGCGGTGGAGCCGACGACCGCCGTGCCGGGACCGGGCCGGAAGAGGCTCATACCCGGCCACATGTTGGGGTGGACCTCCAGCTCCCGTGCCCGGGCGGGCACCCTGCCGCCGTGCTGACGGAACTGCCGCTGCCAGCCGACGCCGTCCTCGCCCTCCCGGTCTCCGAGCTGCCGGGCGTACGTGGACTCGCTGGTGACGTCCAGCAGCCGGTCGGCCGCCGCCCAGGCCGCGTTCTCGGTGTCACGGACGATGAGGTGCAGCCGCAGTCCGACGCGCAGGGTGCGCCCGTGGGCGGCGGCCCGTGCCCTGACCCGCTCCAGCTTCTCCTTCAGCAGGTGCGGCGGCTCGCCCCAGGTGAGGAAGACGTCGACGTGTTCGGCGGCCATCTCGATGCCGGGGTCGGAGGAGCCGCCGAACCAGAGCGGGATGTGCGGGTCCTGGACGGGCTTCAGCTCGCGGAAGGACGCGCCCGCGTCCCTCAGGTCGTAGAAGCGGCCCCGGTGGTCGAACACCTCGCCGGCGGTGAGCCGCTTCACGATCGACCAGTATTCGGCGCTCAGCTCGTACCGTTCGTCGTGCTCCACGTGGAGCCCGTACTCCTGGAGGGACTTGGTGGAGCCGTTGACGACGTTGAAGCGGAGACGCCCGCCGAAGAGGGTGTCGAAACTGAGGGCCATCTTGGCAAGGAGGGTCGGTGAGATCAGTCCCGGGTGGACGGCGAGCAGCGGCTTGAACCGGGTGCTGGTGGACGCGGCCAGCGCGCTGCCGAGCGGCCAGACGTCGTAGAGGTCGGTGGCGAGCAAAGCGCCGCTGTAGCCGAGTTGTTCGACGGTTCCGGCGAGCCTGCTGAGATAGCCGAGGTCGACCGGCCGCCGGCCGGACGGCTCCCAGGGGTAGGCGCCCTCGCGCGGGATGATGTACCAGAGGACTTCGGTGGCCATCCGCCTCAGACCGCCTTCGCGGGTGCGTGGGCGACGGCGTCCGCCACGGTGACCGGGCGCTCGATGAAGCCGGTGCGGTGGAAGATGTCGGCGGCCTCCTGCTGTTCGGCGAGGAAGGCGTCGCCGACCTCCTCGATCCGCCACGGCAGCGCGGTCAGCGCGCTCTCCCAGTCCTCGACCGTGCCGCCGAGGTCGGCGGAGGCGATCCGCGCGGCCTCGCGCGGGTGGGCGGCGGCCCAGTCGTCGGCCCGCCGGAGCGCGCGGGTGAGCGCTTCGATGATCTCGGGCCGCTGTTCGGCGAGTGCCCGCCGGGTGAAGAACACCGAGCGGTCCGTGATGACGTCACCGGTGCGGATCAGGGTGCGCAGCCCGCCGGTGCGGCGGGCCGCGGCGAGCTGCGGTCCCTGGGCGACCCAGGCGGCGACGGCTCCGGTGCGCAGGAGCCGTTCGCTGTCCTCGGTGGAGCGTTCGGCGGTGATGTCGTCGGCGTAGGAGAGTCCCGCGTCGTCGAGCGCCTTGGCGATCAGGTGCGTCTGCCAGGAGCCGATCGCCAGGTGGACTTTCGCGCCCTTGAGGTCGGCGGCCGTCCGCAGGGGGCTGTCCTCGGGGACCAGCAGGGCGCCGTGCTCGGGGCGGGGTGCGGAGACGGCGGTGTAGACGAGGTCGTGGCCCGCTGCCTGGGCGGTGACGGGCGGGGTGGAGCCGGTGCCGCCGAAGTCGATGACACCCCGGCTGAGCAGTTCCCCGGTGCGGACGCCGTTGCTGTACGGGTGGAAGGCGACGCTCTCGCCGAGAGGCTCCAACTCCTGTTGGGCGAAGCCGTGCCGGGTCAGGTGGTAGAGGTGGTAGAGGGACGGATTGCTCGCGTGGACACCGATGGTGATGGTCATTCAGATCACTCCGACGGAGAGCGGGGCGGACGTGGTGACGGGTGTGGTGGCGGAGCCGGTGGCGGCTCCCGGCGCGACGGGGACGCCGAGGTCGCCCAGGAGGCGGCGGCGCAGGGCGGCGAAGGCCGGGTCGCCGGGGTCGCGGGGGCGGTCGACGGCGACGCGCTCGTCGGTGACGAGCCGCCCGTCGCGCAGGACGGCCACCCGGTCGGCGAGCCGTACGGCCTCGTCGACGTCATGGGTGACCAGGAGCACGGCGGGGCGGTGTTTGCGGCACAGTTCGTCGACCAGGTCGTGCATCTTCAGCCGGGTCAGCGCGTCCAGCGAGGCGAACGGCTCGTCCAGCAGCAGCAGTTCGGGCTCCCGCACCAGGGCACGGGCGAGGGCGACCCGCTGGGCCTCGCCGCCGGAGAGGGTGGCGGGCCAGGCCCCGGCGTGCCCTTCCAGCCCCACTTCCGCGAGCGCCCTCAGCCCGTCCGGCGTACGGGACCCGGGCAGGGCGACGGTGACGTTGGCGAGGACCTTCTTGGACGGTACGAGGCGGGGTTCCTGGAAGACGATCGTGCGGCTCTCGGGCACCAGCACCTCTCCCCCGTCGGCCCCGTCCAGCGCCCCGAGGATGCGCAGGAGTGTCGTCTTGCCGCTGCCGCTGGCACCGAGGAGTGCGACGAACTCCCCGCGGTTGATGTGCAGTTCGAGGCCGTCGAGCACGGCGCGGCTGCCGAAGACACGGCGCAGTCCCCGTACCCGTACGGCTGTGGCCTGTTTCCTGTCGCCGGTCATCGGCGGGCTCCTTGCGGGGTGCGCCACGGCATCAGGACGCGTTCCAGGAGGCGGACGAGGATGTCGGCGGTGAGGCCGAGGAGTCCGTACACGAGGATGCAGACGGCGAGGATGTCGGTGCGGGCGTAGCTCTGGGCCTGGGACATCAGGTAGCCGATGCCCGCGGTGGCGTTGATCTCCTCGGCGGCGATGAGGGCGATGACGCTGAGCGTCATGGAGAGCCGCAGCCCGGCGAGGAGCGAGGGCAGCGCGCCGGGCAGGACGACTTCGCGGACGATGCCGAGCCGGCTCATCCCGAAGGCGCGCATCGCCTCGATCAGTTTCGGGTCGGTGGTACGGACGCCGCTGGAGGTGGAGACGTACATGGGGAAGGTGGTGGCGACGGCGATGAGGAGGATCTTCGCGGTCTCGTTGATGCCGAACCAGACCATGAACAGCGGGACGAGGGAGAGGAAGGGGATGGTGCGCAGGGTCTGGAGGGAGGAGTCGAGGAGTTCGTCGCCGAGCCGGGTGAATCCGGTGACGATGCCGAGCGCGAGGCCGGCGGCGAGGCCGATGATCAGACCGAGTCCGGAGCGGGTCAGCGAGGTGGTGAGGGCGTCGGGCAGTTGCCCGTTGCCCCACAGCTCCCCCACCGCGCGGAACACCTCCGCCGGTGAGGCCAGGACGTCGGCGGTCAGCAGCCCGGTCGCGGAGGCCGCCCACCACAGGGCGAGCAGGACCACCGGGCCGAGCGCCCGGACCGTGACGGCGTAGGAACGGCTCCGGGGTCCGCGCAGCTGCGGGCGCGGGGCGACGAGGCCGGGGGGCGGTGCGTCGGTGGTGGCGGCCGCGTCCTCGCGGGGCGGGCTGTCCGGGCCGGCCGCCGGGGTCACGCTCATGTCAGCTTCTCCACGTCGAGGAGGTGGGCCGCCACGTCGACCTTCTCCTTGGTGACCTTCTGGTCGGCGTAGAAGGCGGCGACCGCTTCGAATCGGACGATGTCCTCGGGGCCGATCGGGTCGACGGTGCCGCCCTGTGCGGTGATCTCGGTCTGGACCTCCTTCGCCTTGCCGGTGACGGCGGTCGGACCGACGTCCGTGAAGACGTTGAGATAGGCGGCGGGGTCCTTCTTCTCCTTGGCGCTGGCTTCGTGGAGGTAGTCGTAGAGCGCCCGGACGATCTCGGGATGCTGCTCGGCGAAGCCCGTACGCACGGCGTTGAGGCTGTAGTTGTCGGAGCCGATGGCCGCGCCGTCGGCGACGAAGTGCGCCTTGCCGCCGCCGATCTCGGCGACCGCGTAGGTGGCCCAGACGGCCCAGGCGTCTACCTGTCCGGCGTTGAGGACGGCGGCGGTCTGGTCGGGCCGGAGGTAGACCCGCTCCACCTTCTGCGCCGGGATCTTCGCCTTGGCCAGCGCCTTGAGCAGCAGGTACTCGCCGGTGCCGCCCTGGTTGACGGCGACCTTCTTCCCGACGAGGTCCGTGACGGATTCGATGCCGGAGCCGCCGCGGACGAGGATGCCCTCGCCCGCGGCGTCCGGGTCGACGGCGGTGAAGAACCGGAAGCCGGGGCGCTGCGCGAGGGAGGTGATGCCGGAGGTGATGGAGCCGGTGGCGACGTCCAGCTGATCGGCGTTCATCGCCTGGGCCGCCGGGGCGAAGGGCCCGGCGCTGCCGGTCCACTTCACCTTCGCGCCGACCTTGCCCAGGGCCTTGTCCAGGCTGCCGTCCTTCTTACCGAGGGCGAGGACGCCGGAGTTGCCGGGGTCCGGGATGCGCACCTCGACGGTCCTGCCGGAACCGTCGGAGCCGGTGCTGTCCGCCTCGGAGGTGCCGCAGGCGGTCAGTGCGAGGAGTGCGGTGGCCGTGAGCAGAGCGGCCGGAGCGGTGGTACGGAGTGGTCGGGTGACCGTCATGGCGGTGGTCCTCGGGGTCAGGGAGTGACGGGTGGCGGGAGTACGGGCATGCCGTTGAGCGCTGCGGCGCGGCAAAGCGGTGCGGGGTCGGCCCAGGAGTCGATGTCGACGGCCTCGGGGAGGAAGCCGTGGGCGCGCAGGGCCTTCTCCTGTGCGGCGAGCAGGGCGAGGCGGCGCGGCGAGAGGTCGGGGTGAAGGGTGCGGTGCGTGCCGGGAAGGTAGGCGCCCGCGACCCCTTCGGCCCCGGCCCCGGTCTCGGCGCCGAGGATCCGGTCGACCTCGTCCGGCCGGTCGGCGGCCCAGTCGGCGGCCCGGAGCAGGACGGCCAGGAAGCGGTCGACGAGGCCGGGGTGTTCGTCCAGGAGGTCCTGGTGGACGGTGATGGGCCTCGGTGTGCCGTTGTTGATCCGGAAGGCGGGGTCGGGCAGGTCGTCGAGGTCGACGGCCACCTCCGCGCCGGACCGGCGGGCCGCCTCGACGGCGAGGGCTCCCTTGACGTACACCGCGTCGACGTCTCCCCGGCGCAGTGCGGCCAGTTCGGCCGACCACTGCTCCCGGGAACCGTCGGCAGGTACGTCGACCGGGACGGCGTCCGCGAGGCCGAGGCCCGCGGAGGCGAGGGCCCCCTCGAAGCCGCGCAGGGCCATGGCCCGCCAGAAGTCGATGGCGATGGGGTGGACCGGGAGGGCGATCCGCGATCCGCGCAGCGCGGCGGCTCCACGCAGGCCGGAGCCGGGGGCGGCCAGGATGCTCTGGCGCTCCTCGATCCAGGTGAGGCCGACGAGCCGGGTGCGCTCGCCGCGTGAACGCGCCCAGAGGGCGGGGACGTTGCCGCCTTCGCGGAAGAGGCCGGGCAGGGCGTGGGTGTAGTGCGCGGCGGGGTCGGCGTCGGGTTCGGCGTCCTGCAGGGAGCGCACCGTGATGCCGTCCCGGGCGAACTCGTCGGTGAGCCACCGCCGGTCGGCGGCGATGCCGGTGGCCGTGGGCACGGGACAACGGGTGAACCAGAGAGTGCGGGGCAGGACGGCGGCATGCGTCATGGAGGTGTCTTCCCGTGAGGTTCGGCTGAGCGGGCGGGGCGGGGGCCGGTGAACGGCGAGGAGTGCGATGCGCGGCTGCCGTACACGCCCCGTACAGCCCGGCTCGCCCCGCTGCGCCCGTGGAAGCGGGGCGCGGGGTGGTGCGCGGCTGGGGGGGGGCGGTTCGCGCGGACGCGGGAGGCGGAGCGTGTCGCGGATCGGCCGGGGGCTACCGGACCGTGGAACGGGACCGGACCGTGGAACGGGACCGGAACCGGAGCGTTGGACGGAACCGGGTCGGCGGCCGGGTGCGCGGCGTGCGGTGTACGGCGGCGGTCAGCGACAGGCGGCGCTGGAGACGCGGGCCAGGTCGATGTGGCGGCGCGCGGTGAGAGCGAGCGGCACCGGGACGCCGGGGGCGGAGGCTGACGGCACGACGGTGCGTCCGGGCATGGTCCACGGCTCCTTTCCGCTCGTCGGTGGGGACGGCCGAAGCCTGCCACGGATCTCCACGGGCCGACAACTCGCTTCCCATGATGTGGGATTCCATGTGAACAGCGTGTTTCTCATGAGGGATGAGCCGCTTCACAGTTCCCGTAATGTGGCAACGATGGAGCGCCCTTCCCCTGTTACGAGCGGAGAGTGAACCGATATGACCGAGACCGCGGCAGCACGCGCCCCGGGCGGCGCCCAGGCGGTCCGGAGGGCCCTCGACGTCCTGCACTGTTTCCACGACAACGGCCCCGACCTCAGCGCGTCCGACCTGGCCCGCCGCCTCGGACTTCCGGTCTCCACCGCCCACCGGCTCGCCCGGACACTGCTCGCCGCGGGCTTCCTGGAGCAGGATCCACGCACGTCGCGCTACCGCCTCGGCCCCGCCGTGACCGAGCTGGGCCGGCTGTCGTACCACCAGCGCGGGCTGCATCTGGCCGCGCCGGAGCTGGCCGACCTCGCGGAGCGGACCGGCGCGACGGCCGACCTCGCGCTGCGCGGCGGCCCGCACGCGGTGATCGTGGCCGGCGGCTCCGTCACCCCGAAGGTGGGGCTGCGCAGGCCGCTGCACTCCACGGCGCTGGGCAAGGTGCTGCTGGCCTGGGCCCGGCCGGGCGAAGGCGGCCCGGGCTCGCTGCCGCCCCTGCCCGCGTTCACCGACCGCACCATCGTCGACCCCGTCGCGCTGGAGCGGGAGCTGGCACGCGTGCGGGCCGACGCGTACGCCCTGAACGACGGTGAGTCGGCGCTCGGGGTGCGCACCCTGGCGGTGCCGGTGCTCGACGGTACGGGGCACGCCCGCTTCGCCCTCGCCGTACGGGCCACGCCGGAGGTGATCACCCCCGAGCGCACCGAGTGGCTGCTGGCCGAGGCCCGCTCCTGCGCCCGGGCCCTGGAGGTGCTGCTGCTCTCCCCCGCGCAACGCCGCCCGCCCGCCGGAGCGTAGCGCCCCGCCGCCCGACGCGTCGCGCGACTGTCCGGGTGCACGCCCGGGGCCTGTCGGCGGTGCGTGGCACGATGGCGGGAAAGCCGACGGAGGGGTCCCGGGGCAGTGGGACACCGGTCCCGGAGCGGATAGGACACCCTCCGGGAACAGAAGGACGTACATGAAGCAGAGCGGGGCGGCGGGCGGGACGGCCCTCGGGGCACTCGCGCACGGGGCCGCCGCGAGTCCGGTGCCGACCGGCGGCGCGGTCCGGGAGCTGCTCGCGCGGGCGGAACGGCTCCTGGAGAGCGCCCGCGCCGTGCCGGCGGACCGGCGAGGAGCGGTGGACGCCGTACGTTCCGTGCTCGACCCGCTGCTCGACTCCCTGGTGGGCCGGGAGCTGGCCGCCATCCCCGTCTCCCGGCTCAAGGACGTCACCGAGGGGCGGCTGCGTCTCGGGGCGCTGGAACAGGCCGGGTTCGGCACGGTCGGGCAGGTCCACGGCACGAACCGCTACGAGCTCCGGCAGCTCCCCGGCGTCGGTGCGCACACCGCCGACCAGGCGCTGGCCGCCGCCGCGCAGCTCGCCCACGCCGTGCGGGACACCGTCTCGGTGCGGATCGACGTGGACGCCCCGGACGACGCCGGCACCGCGCTGGTCGTCGCCCTGCACCGGCTGGTCGAGGCGGGTGTGGACGCGCGGCGCGCGGTGGACGCGGCCCGCCGGCTCGCCGAGCGGCTCGGCCCTCCGGTGGCGGCGGCCGCACCGGCCGGGAGCCGGGTGCGCATGCTGTTCACGGGTCGGGAGGCACGGGCGCGGGCGCGCGAGGCCGTCGGCTCGGTGCACGCGGCCGTGGCGGACGCCGTGGAGCGGGAGCTGCCGGTGCTCTTCGCGCAGGCCTCGGCCGACCTGCTGCGGTCACCGGCGTCGCCCGCCGAGGCCTGGGTGGACTTCGAGCTGCGGTCCGCCGAGTACTACAGCCTGCTCGCCGAGCTGTCCGGCAGCGGGCCGGACCGGGACGCCGCCGAGGGGTTCCTCCCCGCCGGGATCGCGGACCGGGTACGCGCGCTGCGCCTGGACGACACGCATCTGCGGGTGTCCCTGCGCGGCTACCAGGCGTTCGGGGCGCGCTTCGCGCTGGCGCAGAAGCGGGTCGTCATCGGGGACGAGATGGGGCTCGGCAAGACCGTGCAGGCCATCGCGGCGCTCGCCCATCTCGCCGCCCACGGCGAGAGCCACTTCCTCGTGGTCTGCCCGGCGAGCGTGCTGATCAACTGGACCAGGGAGATCCGGGCCCGCTCCACCCTGCGCGCCGTGCCGGTGCACGGTGCGGAGCGGACCGAGGCGTTCGCGGACTGGCGGGAGAACGGCGGGGTGGCGGTGACCACGTTCGACGCGCTGCACCTGCTGCCCGGGGCGGCGGCCTCGGTGCGGCCCGGGATGCTGGTCGTGGACGAGGCCCACTTCGTGAAGAACCCCGCGGCCCGCCGGTCGCGGGCGGTCGCCGGCTGGGCGGAGCACGTGGAGCGGGTGCTGTTCCTGACGGGCACCCCGATGGAGAACCGGGTCGAGGAGTTCCGCAGCCTGGTGCGCCAACTCCGCCCGGAACTCGCGCCGTCGGTCAGCGGCACGCACGGCGCCGCCGGTTCGCGGGCCTTCCGCCGGGCCGTGGCGCCCGCCTATCTGCGCCGCAACCAGGTCGACGTGCTGGCCGAACTCCCGGCGCTGGTACAGGTGGACGAGTGGGAGGAGTTCGGTTCCGAGGACCGGGCCGCCTACCGCGAGGCGGTCGCCTCCGGGCGGTTCATGCGGATGCGCCGGGCCGCCTACGCCGCGCCCGGGTCCTCCGCCAAGCTGGAGCGGCTGCGCGAACTGGTCGACGAGGCGCGGGAGACCGGCCTGAAGGTGGTCGTCTTCTCCTACTTCCGCGAGGTCCTCGCGACGGTCGGCGAAGCCCTGGGCCCGGACGCCTTCGGGCCGCTCTCCGGGAGCGTCGCGCCGGCCCGGCGGCAGGAGCTGGTCGACGCCTTCTCCGCCGTGGACGGGCACGCGGTGCTGCTCAGCCAGATCCAGGCCGGGGGCACCGGTCTGAACATGCAGGCCGCCTCCGTGGTCATCCTGTGCGAGCCGCAGATCAAGCCCACCCTGGAGCACCAGGCGGTCGCCCGCGCGCACCGGATGGGCCAGGTGCGTCCGGTCCAGGTGCACCGGCTGCTGGCCACGGACAGCGTCGACCAGCGCCTGGTGGAGCTGCTGGCCCGCAAGGACCGCCTCTTCGACGCGTACGCCCGGCGCAGCGACCTCGCGGAGACCACCCCGGACGCGGTGGACGTCTCCGACGCCGATCTGGCCCGGCGCATCGTCGAGGAGGAACAGCGGCGACTCGCGGACGACGCCCGCCGCCCGTGACCGTGCCCGCCCGACGCCGGGCGCCCGTGGACCGGCCCGCCCTCCGTCCACGACCGGGCCCGCCCCCTCCGCGGGCCCGGTGGCGGACGAGGGCACGGACGGGGTCAGTGCTGGTGTTCCCCGGCGCCCCTCGCAGCGCCCTTGTCGTCGTCCTTGTCGGCGTCCTTCGTCCCGGCCTTCTTCTCCGCGCCGCCCGCCGCGTGGTGGGGCTCGTAGCCAGGAATGGTGCCGTCGGCCTTCTTGATCAGCAGGAGCCCGGCCATCCCCATGTCGGAGTGGCTCTGGACATGGCAGTGGTACATCCACGCGCCCGCACCCACGCGTTCGCCCGCGATGATCTGGAGGCCGAAGGAGTCCGCGGGGCCACAGATCTTGTTGTCGATGACCCGGCTCGGGTCGTCGGGGCCGGTGAGGATGCCGGTCCGGTTGTCCGCCCAGCGGTGACCGTGGATGTGGAAGGTGTGGTAGTACTCACCGTGCGTGATCATCACGAACTCGAGCCGGTCACCCACCGTGGCCTCGAAGTTGACGCTGTTGTGGGCCGTCCTGTTGTTGATCATCATGTCGTTGAAGACGACCGTGCAGGTCTGGTCGGGCAGGATGTCGCCCTTGCGGCGCACGACGACCGGCCCGTACAGCCCCTTGCGGATGCCTCCGGTGCCGTGGTCCGTGCCGACGACGTGGTCGTGGTAGTGCCAGTAGCCCGCACTGCCGGGCTCGTACGTGCCGTCCTTGCGGAGGCGCGGGGCGTGGGTGCGCCAGGTGTACGTACGGGTGCCGCCGGGCTCGACGTGGCTCTTGTTCATCCGGGTGCCGTCGTTGGCGATGTCGTAGTCGACGCCGTGGACGTGGAGGCTGGCGTCGACGTCGGTGAGGTTCTCGAACTCGATGTGGACGGTGTCGCCCTCGTTCAGCTCGATGAGGGGGCCGGGGATCGAGGCCTTGCCCTTCTCGAAGCCGTAGCCCAGCTCGCCGTTCGGCAGCTTCTCGGCGTACATCCTCAGCCGGCGCACCACACCGCCGGCCGGGGCCGTACGCGGCGGATTCTCGGCTGAGCTCGCCTCCACCGCCCCCAACGACAACGATGTCACCCCGGTCGCGGCCGCGGCTGCGCCACCGACCAGCATCCGCCGGCTGAAGGTCCTTCGGTCCATGTCGAACTCCCCACTGCGATAACGAAACCGGCGATGCCGCCGAAACGGATCGGCGCTCACGGGATCCCGGAACGGGCCACACCGTAGCCGGGGCACCTCCGTTTATCCACACCCAGGACAAAGTTCACACGATTGCTGCCATACCTATTGGCGGACCGCGAAAAGAGGTCTAGCTTCGTGCGCTGTCGCAGTGAATCAAGAGGTACTGACGAAGAATGAGCAAGCCACAGTCACCGAGAGGTGCAGTGACCACAGAGGGGTGAGTGACCACATGCAGCGCGCATCACATCACCGGTCCAGATCGCGACGCGGCCTCGCGGCGGCCGTGGCGGCCGGCGCACTGACCGTGTCCATGCTGGGCAGCGGAGGCCCGGCCAGCGCGGATACGTCGCCGGACCGGGCCCTGGTGGAGAGGATGGCGACAACGTTGTCCCTACCGTCTCCGCCAGGTGCCGCGAAGCAGGTGAAGGTGCTGGTCTTCCACGCGTCGGCCGGCGACGAGGCACCGTACACGGACGCCGGGATCGCGGCGATCGAGAAGATCGGGCTGAGCGGCCCGGAGGCCGGACGGTTCACCACCGTGGCCACGGCCGACCCGAGGGTCTTCACCAACGGCAAGCGGCTCGGCTCCTTCCACGCGGTCGTCTTCCTGACCGGCGGGGGCGATGTCCTCGACCCGGAGCAGGAAGCGGGCCTGGAGGCCTACATGGAGGCGGGCGGCGGTTTCCTCGGCATCCATGACGCGGCGAGGACCGAGCCGTACTCGGACTGGTTCACCGGACTGGTCGGAGCGCGTCCCGCGGCGAACAGCCCGGCGTCCGCGCAGCGGGCGACGGTGGAGATCGGCGACCGGGTCCACCCGGCCACCAAGAACCTGCCGTTGGAGTGGAAGCGCCCCGACAGGTGGCTGAACTGGACGAAGAACCCGTCCGGCGAGGTGCACACCGTGGCGCGTGTGCGGGAGTTGACGTACAAGCCGGGCGCGAGCGCCAACGGCTGGGACCACCCGGTCTCCTGGTGCCGCGACTACGACGGCGGCCGGTCCTTCTACACGGCCATGGGCGGTACGGCGGACAGCTTCGCGGAGACCGACTTCCGCGACCACCTGCGCGGCGCCCTCGCCTGGACGAACCGGACCTCGCAGGCGGACTGCAAGGCGACGATCACCTCCAACTACACCGCCGAGCGCGTCACCCAGCCCAACCAGCCGGGCCAGAACGACCAGATCGGCGAACCGCACGGCCTGGTGACCGCGCCGGACGGCCGGGTCTTCTACATCGGGCGCGGCGGGGCCGACAGCTCCGTCCCGGTCGTCATCGACTGGAACGACCCGAACATCGGCAAGGGCAAGGGGGAGATCCACGTCTACGACCCCAAGACGAAGAAGGTCACCCTGGCGGGTGCGCTGGACGTCTTCGGCAACAAGGGCGGCGGCGACGAACTGGTCAAGGTCGAGGAGGGGTTGCTCGGCATCGAGCTGGACCCGGACTTCGCGTCCAACGGCTGGGTGTATCTGCACTACACGCCGCACGCGAAGATCGACCGCGACAAGCGCATGGCGACCCGTCAGGTCTCCCGCTTCACCTTCGACTCCGCGGCCAACAAGCTGGACCTTGCGT
The DNA here is from genome assembly GCF_044766265.1 of Streptomyces sp. NPDC102283. Classification (NCBI taxonomy): domain Bacteria; kingdom Bacillati; phylum Actinomycetota; class Actinomycetes; order Kitasatosporales; family Streptomycetaceae; genus Streptomyces; species Streptomyces sp. NPDC102283. The sequence goes on along the minus strand of NZ_JBIWLQ010000030.1, from coordinate 24,841 downwards.
CGGAGAAGGTGCTGCTCCACTGGCCTGTGCAGATCAACAGCTGCTGCCACGCCGGCGGCGGCATGGCGTGGGACTCGAAGGACAACCTGTACATCGCGACCGGTGACAACAACTCCAGCGGATTCAGCGGTGGTTACTCCGGCAACAACCCGGAGCCGAATTACAAGGGCGTCGGCTTCGCCGATGCGCGGCGCACCGCGGGCAACACCAACAACCTCAACGGGAAGATCCTGCGGATCCACCCGGAGGGCGACGGCACGTACACCCTGCCGTCCGGCAACCTCTTCACCGGCGAGGAGCCGGACGAGGGTGGCGGGAAGACCCGCGGCGAGATCTATGTGATGGGCGTGCGCAACCCGGCCCGGATCTCGATCGACGCCTCGACGGACACGCTGTACGCGGGCTGGGTCGGCCCCGACGCGGGCGCCCCGTCCACCACCTGGGGTCCGGCGAAGTACGACACGTTCGCCGCGATCACCAAGGCGGGCAACCACGGCTGGCCGTACTGCATGGGCAACAACCAGCCCTACCGGGACCGTAATCTGCCCGACCCGAGCAAGCCGCTGGGCTGGTACGACTGCGACGCCCCGAAGAACGAGTCACCGCACAACGACGGCCTGGTCAAGATCCCGCCGGTGACCCCGAACACCATCTGGTACTCCCCGCAGGGCGGCGGCGTCGACTACCCGCGCGACGAGAACGGCGTACCGAGCTACAAGGCGGAGGAGGGCAAGGAACTGCTCCCCTGGCTCAAGGGCGGCGGGCAGGCCACGATGAACGGCCCGGTCTACCGCTACGACGCGCAGAGCGAGTCCACCGCCAAGTGGCCCGCCTACTGGGACGGCAAATGGTTCGTCGGCGACTTCTACGACGACACCCAGCCCCGGCACGCCGTGCTCACCGACCCGAAGACGGTCGGCAAGGGCGGACTGCCCACGCACGCCGAGTCGTTGAAGAAGATCATCCCGGTCGGGGCGGACGGCATCCGCAACCTGATGGACTGGAAGTTCGCGCCGGACGGCTCGCTGTACGTCCTGGACTACGGGCGCGGCTTCTTCACCTCCGACCCCAAGTCGGCGCTGTGGCGCGTGACGTACAAGGGCGGCGCCGCGACCCCTGCCGCCGAGGATCTCGTCGGAAAGGCGGCAGCGAAGTGAGACATCATCCGCACCTCGCACGCGGGCGGCACCGCCCGCCGAGCTTCTGGGTGGCCCTGCTGGCCTCCCTCCTCATGGTCCTCGGACTGACCTCGACCGCCGCGTACGGCAAGGGGGACGACGCGCCCCCGGCCGCCGCCGCCGACCAGGTGCTGACCTGGACCGCGGGCGACCCGATCGACCGCTATCTGTCCGCGCCGAAAACGGCGGTGGCCGGCAAGGCGACCATCGTCTTCGAGAACAGCACGGCCACCGGGAACACGACGAGCATGCCGCACACGCTGACGTTCGGCGTGTCGGACCCGGAGTTCAACAACGACGTCCAGCTGAACATCCTGGCCAACCCGGGCGACGCCGAGGGCGGCAAGCACAGCGTGGAGGTCACGCTGTCGCCCGGCCGGTACTTCTACCACTGCACGATCCCCGGCCACGGCGTGATGCAGGGCATCCTGACCGTCACCGAGGGCAGCGGCGAGGACACCGAGGCCCCCGCGACCTCGGCGAAGGTCGACGGCGACCGGAATGGTGACGGCGCGTACATCGGCCAGGCCACGGTCGGCATCGAGGCCACCGACGCGGGCTCCGGCGTCGACACCGTCGAGTTCGCCCTCGGGGCGGACGGCGAGTGGCAGCCCTACACCGCGCCCGTCGTGGTGAACGAGGTCGGCGACCACACGGTCCGCTACCGGGCCGCCGACAAGGCGGGCAACGTGGCGGCGGAGAAATCCGTCGACTTCGCGGTCGCCGCGCCGCCGACCGACGACGAGACGCCGCCGGAGACCTCGGCGACCGTCTCGGGCGAGAAGGACGACGCGGGCGCGTACCTGGGGATGGCCACGGTCACCGTGACCGCGTCCGACACCGGGTCCGGCGTCAACACCATCGAGTACGCGCTCGGGGCGGAGGGCGCGTGGCAGCCGTACACCGCACCGGTGATGGTCCACGAGCTGGGCGAGCACCAGGTCCGCTACCGGGCCACCGACCGGTCGGGCAACGTGGCGGACGAGAAGGCCGTCGACTTCAGTGTGGTCGAGCCGCCGTCCAAGGACCAGACGGCTCCGGAGACCTCGGTGAAGGTCGAGGGCGACAAGAACAGCGACGGCGCGTTCATCACCAGCGCCAGGGCGAGCGTCTCGGCGACCGACGACGACTCGGGCGTGAACAAGGTCGAGTACAGCCTCGACGGCGGTCCCTACCTCGCCTACACCACCCCGGTGATCGTCGACCGGGCCGGCCACCACTCCATCGCCCACCGGGCGACGGACAAGGCGGGCAACACCTCCGAGGCGAAGAAGGTGTCGTTCACCATCGCCCAGGGCGGCGGGGTTCCCGCGCCGAACTGCGCGGAGTTCGACGAGCGGCACACCGTCTTCGTCGGCACGATCGACACGGGCGTCCCGAACCGGATCACCCGTAACCGCTGCACGATCAACGAGCTGATCGAGGACGAGAAGGACTGGTCCTCCCACGCGCTGTTCCTCAAGCACGTGACGTCGGTGCTCGACAGGCTGAAGACCGACGGCGTCATCGACCAGCGCGAGCGCAGGGCGATCAACCAGGCCGCCAAGCAGTCGGGCATCGGCAAGCCGGGCCAGTCCGAGGGCTACACCAAGCTCTTCGACGGCACGGCGGCCTCGCTCGCCAAGTGGGAGCAGGTGGGCGGCGGCAAGTTCGAGCTGAACGAGGAGGAGGGCTCCATCACCAGCTCCACCACGGTGGACGGGATGGGCATGCTGTGGCTGCCGAACCGGGCCTACGGCGACTACTCGCTCAAGCTCCAGTGGCGCGACGACGCCCCCGGCAGCGGCAACGCCAACGGAGGGGTCTTCGTCCGCTTCCCGAAGGTCCACGACCACCCGGAGGAGTCGCGTCCGGAGTGGGTCGCCATCAAGTACGGCCATGAGATCCAGGTCAACGACCGGCCGGACGGCGACATGTACAAGACCGGTTCGGTGTACGGCTTCGACCGGGTGGGTCTCGGCGGCGCCGGGGTCACCCCGAAGGGCACCTGGAACGACTACGAGATCAAGGTGGTGGACCAGCACTACGAGATCTACCGCAACGGTGTCCTGATCAACGAGTTCGACAACACCGGTGGTCAGCTCTTCGAGCCGCCGCGGGGCGACGACCCGGGCACCGACGGCCGGCGGTTCGCCTCCGGCTACATCGGGCTCCAGGTGCACGGCGTCACCGACGTCATCTCGTACCGCGACATCCGGATCAAGGAGCTGTAACCCGCCGCGGCGCTCTCAGGTGGCCGCGTCCGCATGCTCCGGCGTGCGGGCGCGGCCACCGGGGTGTCGGTGGCGCCACACCCAGAACACCGTGCAGGAGACCAGCGCCCACCCGGCGAGGACCAGGTACGGGAAGACGAACTGGTGGCCCTGGTAGTAGACGGCGGTGTGCTGGGCGTTGACGGAGGCGCCCGGCGGCAGCCAGCGGCCGATGTGCCCGAGCGCCGAGGGCAGCAGCGGCCAGGACACCGCGCCGCCGGAGGACGGGTTGCCGAGCAGCACCATGACACCCCAGGTGGGGATCATCGCCCAGCGGCCCATCAACGTGTTGAACATGGTGAAGACCATGCCGGAGGTGAACATCGTGAACGCCAGGATCAGCCAGGACTGGACGAACGGCAGGTCCACCGCCCCGAGCCACCAGTCCACGGCCGCCGCGATGGCGAAGCCGCCGAGCAGGGCGTAGGCGACGGTGAAGCCGATCCGCTCGGCCGGGTTCAGGCCGTGGGCGTGCACGCTGAGCTGGATCGCGCCGAGGAAACCCATGATCACAGCGGCCAGCGAGATGTAGAACAGGGCGAGCCCGCGCGGGTCGCCCCGCTGGAGCGGCTTGATGTCCCGGACCGTGACCTCGACCCCGGTGGCGTCCCCCACCTCCAGGCCCGCCTTGCCGAGCAGCTCGGCCACGGACGCGCCGGAGGCTCCGGCCACGTCGAGGGCCACTCCCCCGTCGGACGCGCGCACGATGGCGAAGACCTTCTGCTCGTCCAGGGCGCGGCGGGCGTCGGCGACGTCGGGGTAGTCGCGCAGTTCGAGGGAGGCGTCCAGGGCCTTCTCCAGGCCCGCGACGAACGCCTCGCCCCGCTCCACCGACGGCCGGGTGACCAGGGCTGCGGGGATGCGGTGCGGGGTGGGGTCGGCCATCGCGTACGTGTAGGAGCCGGCGAAGAGACCGGCCGCGGCGGCGACGATCAGGACGAGGACGGTCGCGGGGAGGAACGGGCTGTTCTTGTACGCCTCCCAGCGCTCGCGGAGGGTCGGGGTCCGCCTGTGCGCACCGTGCCGGTCACCGCCCTCGCTCACGCCGTCCCACCGTCGTCGTCGTGGCGGGCGCGGCTGGGCTGGACGCGCTTGGGCTCGCCGGGCATCTTCGGATACTCCGGCGGATAGGGCATGTCGCCGAGCCCGCGCTCCTTCTCGTCCCGGTCGGCCAGCTCCAGCAGGGCGTCGAGCCGGAACGCCTCCTGGTCCATGTCGGCGTGGACGTCGCCGAGTTCGGCGTAGCGCGCCGGGAGCGTGACGATGTCGAAGTCGCGCGGTTCGGCGTCGTCGATCTCCTCCCAGCGCAGCGGCGCGGAGACCGGCGCGTGCGGGAAGGGGCGTACGGAGTAGGCGGAGGCGATGGTGCGGTCGCGGGCGGTCTGGTTGAAGTCGACGAAAATCCGCTCGCCGCGCTCCTCCTTCCACCAGGCGGTCGTCACCCGCTCGGGCATCCGCCGCTCCAGCTCGCGCCCGACGGCGATGGTGGCGCGCCGCACCTCGGTGAAGGTCCAGGCGGGCTCGATGGGCACGAAGACGTGGATGCCCCGGCCTCCGGAGGTCTTGGGCCAGCCGCGTACGCCGAGGTCCTCCAGGACGGAGCGCAGCTCATGGGCGGCGGTGACGGCGTCCGCGTAGTCCGTGCCGGGCTGCGGGTCCAGGTCGATGCGGAGTTCGTCCGGGTGGTCGGTGTCCCCGTCGCGGACCGGCCAGGGGTGGAAGGTGAGGGTGCCGAGGTTGGCGGCCCAGATCACGGCGGCGACCTCGGTGGGGCAGATCTCGTCGGCGGGCCGGCCGCTCGGGAAGGCGATGCGGGCGGTGGGGATCCACTCGGGGAGGTTCTTCGGGGCGCGCTTCTGGTAGAAGAAGTCGCCCTCCACCCCGTCGACGAAGCGCTGGAGCGTGGTCGGCCGGTGGTTCAGGGCCCGGGTGATCCCCGGCCCCACCGCCAGGAAGTAGTCGGCCACGTCCCTCTTGGTGTAGCCCTTCTCCGGGAAGTACACCTTGTCCGGGTTGGACAGCCTCACGGCACGTCCGCCCGCGTCCAGCTCCACCGCTGCTCCCATGACGGCCACCGTAGGCCGGTCGCACATATGCCGCACATCGGGAGACACGGGCGGGGTCGCGGTCCAGAATCGGCGCATGGACCTGCCGGTGATGCCGCCCGTGAAGCCGATGCTCGCCAAGTCGGTCTCCAAGATCCCGCCGGGCATGAGCTACGAGGCGAAGTGGGACGGCTTCCGGGCGATCGTGTACCGGGACGGCGACGAGGTGGAGATCGGCAGCCGCACGGGCAAGTCCCTGACCCGCTACTTCCCCGACCTGGTCGACGTCGTACGGGAGAACCTCCCGCCGCGCTGTGTGATCGACGGGGAGATCGTCATCGCCCACGAGGGACGCCTCGACTTCGAGCAGCTCGGCGAGCGCATCCATCCGGCGGACTCCCGGGTGCGGCTGCTCGCCGAGCAGACGCCGGCGAGCCTGATCGCCTTCGACGTCCTCGCCGTCGACGACACCTCCCTTCTCCCCACCAGGCAGGCGGACCGGCGGGAGGTGCTGCGGGCCGCGCTCTCGGAGGCGTCCGCACCCGTGTACCTCGCCCCGGCCACCACGGACATCGAGGTCGCCCGGGACTGGTTCGAACGGTACGAGGGGGCCGGGCTCGACGGGGTCGTGGCGAAACCGCTCGATCTCCCCTACCGGCCGGACGTCCGGGCGATGTACAAGATCAAGCACGAGCGGACCGCCGACGTCGTGGTGGCGGGCTATCGCGAGCACAAGAGCGGTCCGGTCGTCGGCTCGCTCCTGCTCGGCCTGTACGACGCCGACGGCGTGCTCCAGCACGTCGGGGTCTGCGCGGCCTTCCCGATGAAGCGGCGCGCAGAGCTGGCCGAGGAACTCGCCTCGCTGCGCGTCGAGTTCGCCGAGCACCCGTGGGGCGCCTGGGCGGACGCGGCGGCGCACGAGCAGTCCCGGCTGCCGGGGACGCAGAACCGCTGGTCCGGCAAGAAAAACCAGTCCTGGGTGCCGCTGCGCCCGGAGCGCGTGTGCGAGGTGGCCTACGACCACATGGAGGGCGACCGGTTCCGGCACACCACCCAGTTCCGCCGGTGGCGGCCGGACCGGTCCCCCGCCGGCTGTACGTACGCGCAGTTGGAGGAGGTCGTCTCCTACGACCTGGCCGAGGTGCTGTCGGGCGGCTGACCCCTGCTCACCGCGCCCGCTCGGACATGCCGGGCGTTTGCCGGGGAACATTCCCCTACGGGAGAGGGCTCATCCGCGGCGGGTGGGTCCTCTCCCGCCGCAGCGGACCATGCGAAGCGAACGGGGACACGACCATGACCGACGACGACCGGAACACCGACCCCGCGGACCTGCTGAAGGGACTGACCGTCGACGGCCGGCGCCCCGAGCAGCCCGTGCTCCTCGACGAACAGGGCCGTCCTCTCGAGACGTGGCGGGAGAACCATCCGTACGACCGGCGGGTGCGCCGCAGGGAGTACGAACGGGAGAAACGATTCCTCCAGATCGAACTCCTGAAGCTCCAGCGGTGGGTCCGCGAGAGCGGGCAGCGGCTGGTGGTCCTGTGCGAGGGCCGCGACGCGGCGGGCAAGGGCGGGACCATCCAGCGGTTCACCGAGCGGCTCAACCCACGTGGGGCGCGCGTGGTCGCCCTGGAGAAGCCCACCGAGCGGGAGAGCGGGCAGTGGTACTTCCAGCGGTACGTGGCGCATCTTCCGACCGCCGGCGAGATCGTCTTCTTCGACCGCTCCTGGTACAACCGGGCCGGAGTGGAACGGGTGATGGACTTCTGCACACCGGAGCAGTACAAGCACTTCCTGAAGCAGGCCCCGCAGTTCGAGCGGATGCTCGTCGACGACGGTGTCCTGCTGGTGAAGTTCTGGTTCTCGGTCTCCCGCGCTGAGCAGCGGACCCGCTTCGCGATCCGGCAGGTCGACCCGGTACGCCAGTGGAAGCTGTCGCCGACCGACGTGGCCTCCTTGGATCTCTGGGACGAGTACACCGCCGCGAAGGTCGAGATGTTCCGGTCCACGGACACCGAGTGCGCGCCGTGGACCGTGGTGAAGAACAACGACAAGAAGCGCGGCCGGCTGGAGGCGATGCGCAGCCTTCTGTGGCGTTTCGACTACGACAGCAAGGACGAGAAGGGCGTAGGAGCCCCGGATCCGCTCATCGTGGGTCCCGCGGACACCTTGCTGGAGCCGGGTGAGGAACGGACGGACCTCTCGCCCACCCCCCTGACCGGCGGGGTCCACGGGCCGGGCGACCATCCCGGGCGGACGTGACCCGGGGCGTTCCGCCCCATGGCGCCGGCCTTTCCCTCCAGGGGAGGGGAAAGGAATTCCGTGTGCCGGGGGCGGAAACGCACCGCGCGAAAGACCTTATGCGTCATGCGTCATGCGTCATGCGTCATGCGTCATGCGTCATGCACAGAATGCTTTCCTGGTCAGGCAGTGATTTCCTTCGGGTCGACCACGTCGGCCTCGGCAGGCGCCTGCGCGTCGACCTTCTTGCCGTAATCGCTCAGCACGACCTCACCCGGTGCGTCTCCGCCCTCGGTGACCGCCTTGAGAATAAAGGGCTCACCCTCGGTGGCGACGTACATGGTGATCTTCTCACCACCTGGCTGCTCCTTCTCCAGGGCCAGCACCGACTGCCCGTCGATCTCCGTGGTGTCCCCCTTCTTCAATCCCTTCCGCTCGGACTTGTCGCTGTCCAGCGAGGCCAGGAACGCCTGCTTGTCACACATTCCCTCGGTACCGGACTGGCCCGGCTCGGACTTCACCCACTTACCCTGAAGTTGCTCGATCGCCCCGCCCGTACCGGGCCTGCCCTGCAGTGAGTTCTGCCAGAACTTCTTGTCACCACGCACGTAGACCTGCTGCCCGACCTGGAGCACGTCGGCCTTGGCGCCCCGGCCGGTCATCGTGCCCTTGCACCGGTCCTGATCGTCTACGTGGAAGTCGAGACCTATCTCGTTCCCGCCCTTTTGCCGGGCGTTTCCCGTGACCCGCAGGGATTTCGCGTCGCGCGTCGCCTTGACCGCGTCCGCCGCGATCGTATCCGCACTCTTTCCGCCGAACGCCTCGTCGCCGCTCTTCTCCCCGCCGCATCCGGCGAGCGCGGTCGCCCCCAGAGACACCGAAACCACAGCCAGCAATATTTTCTTCGTCACTGTTTCCCTCCCAGAAATAGTGAAGGGCCTCTGCGGGCCTTCACCTGCCCGGGTACCCGCCGTAAACGGAATTCCACCTACACATTTCCCGTTCATGCGGATATCCGGGCCCGGGGAGCGTCTGGGCCGAGCCAGGTGCGAGACGCGCAGGCCGTACCTGGCTCAGCCCCCGGACCCTTCGCCCGGCACACAGGGATCGCCGGATTCACCCTGGCCGCCCGAGGTCCCCTCGCCCGGAGAAGGCGCCGACGGGGAGGCTGACGGGGTGTCGTCGGGGCAGCCCGGGCCGGTCCCGCCGGGGTCGGGCGAGGTGGTCGGGTCGGGCGAGGTGGTGGGGTCGGGCGAGGTGGTGGGGCCGGGGTCCGTCGGGTCGGGGCTGGGGCTCGGGCCCGGGTCGGTGGGGCCCGGGTCGGTCGGACCGGTCGGGCTGGGGCCGGGGTCGGTGGGGCCGGAATCCGTCGGGTCAGGGCTCGGGCTCGGTGAGCCGGGGCCGGTGGGGCGGGGGGTGGGTGTCGGAGTCGGCGGCCGGGTGGGCTGCGGGCCGACGACGACGCCTCCGTCGCCCTTGCCGGGACGCTGCGGTGCGCCGGGCCCGCCGACCGGCGCCCTGGGCGAGGTCTTCCCGCCAGGGCCGGGGCTGGCCGGGAGGACGCCCTCGCCGTCGGCGACGGCATGGCTGCCGCCGCGGTAGAACTCCAGCCAGGACAGCACGGTCCGCAGGTAGGTGTCGGACCGGTTGTAGCTGAGGATCGCCCGGTCCAGGTCGGCGCGGCGGGTCAGATCGCGGGACCCGGCACAGAGGTAACGCCCGGCTGCGAGCGCCGCGTCGTAGATGTTGTTCGGGTCCCGGCGGCCGTCGCCGTTGCCGTCCGCGCCCCAGGCCGCCCAGGTCGAGGGGATGAACTGCATCGGCCCGACGGCCCGGTCGTAGGCGCGGTCGCCGTCGTACGCCCCGTCGTCGGTGTCCCGGATCAGGGCGAAGCCGTTGCCGTCGAGCGCGGGGCCGAGGATCGGGGTGAGCGTCGTCCCCCGGGCGTCGACCCGCCCGCCGGACGCCTGGCCCGACTCGACCTTGCCGATCGCCGCGAGCAGCTGCCACGGCAGCCCGCAGCCCGGGTCACCGCGGCGCAGCGCGCTCTCGGCCTTGCGGTAGGCGGCCAGCACGGTCGCCGGAATGCCCGCCTCGGACCAGGTGCGGGCCACGAGCGGATCGGCCTTCGCCCCGGGCTTCAGGGGTGCGGGCGGCTTCGGGGACCGTAGCGGAGGCAACTCGGTGTGGTAGACGTCGTCACCCGGCACCTCGCTCCACACGACGTCGTCCGAAGCCGCCGCTTTCCCCTGCCGGGGCTCGGTCAGTGCGACCCCCGGGGCCTGGGACGCGGTGAGCGCGGTCATCGCGGCGACGGCGGTGGCCGTGGTGCCGAGCCGTCGGCGCACCGTGCGGTTGAAGCTCATCTGGACTCCACTCCCCTCTCCGGGGCTCAGCGGGTGAACGTGTCGATGGCGGCGATCAGCCAGGTGTCCCCGCGGCGGACGGCGTCCACGGCGAACATGGCCGCCGCGTACGTCGTCTCCTCGTCCTTGCCGGTACGGGTGTTGCTCTGGTCGGCGAAGATCAGCAGCCGGGCGCGGTCGCCGTCGAGGAACTCGACCCCGCTCTCGGTCACGGTGGTGGTCAGGACGAGCTTCTGCTTCGGCGCCTGCTCCCGTACGTCGGCGAGCATGTCCTTGTGCTGCCCCACGGCCCGGCCGGTCAGATAGGTGCGCGCGGCGCGGTCGGACCGGGCGGGCGAGGCGTAGTCGTACGAGAACACCGCGCCGACCGCCTCGCTGATCCGGCCCTTCACCTCACTGGTCCGGCCGATGTCGGTGAGCGCGGTGTTCTGCCGGGCCGGCTCGTCGCGGAGGCTGTCGGCCGAGGCGAACGCCCAGGCGGCGAAGGCTCCGAGGAGGACGGTGAGGGCGCAGAGCACGGCGGGGAGTCCGCCGCGCAGGCGGGGTGCCCTGGCACGGGGGGCGTCCGCCGGGGCGTGGGGAGCGGTGTCGGAACCTGCGTCGGACCCGGCAGTGGTGTCGGTGTCGGTGTCGGTGTTGAGATCGGTAGCCGTGCTTTCCGCTGCCCGCGGCGGTTCGGCGTCGGTGGCGGTGCCGGCGGTGGTCTGTTCGGGTGCCGGGTCGGTCTCGGCCCCCGGCGTGCGCGGTGACGTCGTGGCCAGCCGGCGGCGGCGGTTCACGAGATGACGGGTCGTCGACATGAGCGGGGTCCTCTCCGGGGCGTGCGGGGCAGCGGGTACAGGCGGGCGCGGGGGCCGAGGTCAGCCGCCCGTGCCGCCGACGGGCGCCTGTCCCAGCGCGCTGAGCTTCCACCCGTCGGCGGTTCGGGTGAGGCTCCCGAGCAACCGGCTCTCCTTCACGGCCGGTTCGCCCTTCGGCGCGGTGACGGTGACCCGGACAGCCACCATCACCCCCGCCCGGCCCGCCCGTTGGTCGAGTTCGGTCACCGCACCGGAGAGGACCTTCGCGGTGCTCACCGTCTTGGCGGCGGCGATCTGATCGGCGAACGCATCACGTCCGTCGACGAGTTGGCTGTGCAGATCGCCGGTGGTGGATTGCTCCCAGCTGTCGAGCCCCTTCTCCAGGGAGCGGTGGTCCAGGGTGTTCATGTTCTGCACCGCCTGCTCGCCCGCCGCCAGTGCGTCGTCCCGTGTCTGCGCGAAGGACGCCGCGTCGTCGTGCGTGGCCTCGTAGCGCAGCCAGCCGCCCCAGCCCGCCGCCCCGGCAGCGCAGACCGCCAGGGCCAGCGCGACGATCACCAGCGGATTCCTCGTTCCCGCCCGTACCGTCCCCGCCGGTGCCGTGCTCTTCCGTGCCGAGTCCTGCCGTGCCGAGTCCTGCTGTGCCGTCCGCTGCCGTGCCATGTGCTGCCTCTCCCCTGCCTGCCGAACCGGACCGGTGCGCCATCGCCTCCGGCCCGCCGTCATATGGAGCCGATCTCGACGATCCACCAGCGCCCGTCGCGCAGTTCGGCGGTTACCGTGAGCTGCGCGGAGGCGGTGGTGGGGGCGCGGCCCCGGCGCTCGTAGACCTGGTCGAGGAAGACCAGGAGGTGGGCGCTGCTGCCGGTCAGCCGGGTCACCCCGGCCCGGACGACCTCGGTGGTGAGCGTCAGCTTCTGGTCGGCGGACTGCCGCTCGACCTGGCCGAACAGCGCCGCGTACTGCTGGAGCGCCTTGCCCGCCAGGACGTCCTTCGCCGCCGACCTGGTGACGGCGGTGGCCCCGGGACCGTACGAGAAGATCTTCCCTAGCGCGCTGCTGACGTCACCGGTGACGCGGGTGGTCGCCTCCGCGTCGGTGAGCGCGAGGTTCGCCGTGGCCGGGGTGTCGCGCAGGTGGCGTCCCTCTGCGTACAGGACGCCGCCCGTGGCGATCAGCGCGACTGCCACAAGTGCGCCGAGGACGCGCGGCCACCGGCGGCGGGGTACGTCCGCCGCACCGTCCGGGGCGGCCGTCTGCGTTGTTCCGGCTTCCTGGTCCACGTCGGGATCGAGGATCGTGTCGCTCTTCATCGTCGCCGTTCCTCCCCGCGGTCTCATCGGCCGCCGTCCGTTCCGATCGCGGTGAGCGCCTTGACCTTCCAGCCGTCGGCCGTACGGGCGAGGGTCGCCCCGAACCGCTTGCGCTGGGTGCCGGTCGCGCCGGAGCGCGGGGTGACCTCGACGTCCACGGTGGCGATCAGCTCCGCCGTGCCCGTGCGCTCGTCCAGTGCGGTGAGCGCCGCCGACGTGACCTTGCCCCGGGCCGTGTCGCCCGCGGTCGTGAGGGACTTCGCGTCGGCTTTCCGGGTCCGCTTCAGCTGGTCGTGCAGCGGCCCCGTGGAGGAGTCCAGCCAGGCCCGTAGTCCGTCGTCGACCCGCTTCGCGTCCTCGCCGTCCAGGCTGTTCAGCGTCGCCAGGTGCCGTCTGCCCTCGGCCAGTGCCGTGTCGCGGGCCTTCGCGTAGGACAGGGTGCGATCACCGCGCGCCTGCCCGTACGACCAGGCCCCCAGGCCGCAGACCAGGGCGGCGATGAGCAGGACGGCCCAGCCGGCCCGGCGTCGGGCGCGGGCGGTCATGAGCCGCCTCCCAGACCGAGCAGTCCGGCCATGCCCCCGGTCGGCGGCTGTGCGGTCGCGGACCCGCCGTCCACGGCGCCGGGCAGCTTCATCGAGCCCGGAACGGCCGGTTTCGGCACCGGGCCGCCCTTGGGTGCGTTGGCGCTGCCCCGGACGTTGATGCCGGTGCCGGGCGAGGAGGTGCAGCGGGCGGCGGTGTTCACGGCGGGCCCGTCCGAGGTGTTGAGTCCGTTGCGGTAGACCGTGCCTCCGTAGCCCGCTGTGCACGGCAGCGGCTCGAAGAAGGTGACGGACATCCCGAACCGGGCGCCGTCGGCGTCGACCGCGCTCGACCCGGCGGCGACCACGGCGGGCAGCTTCACGAGCAGTTCCTCCAGGCCGCGTTGGCGGGTGACGGCGACCTCCGAGGTGGTGAGGAGATTGGCGACCACGACGCCGAAGGCGGGATCCAGGTCGCGCAGCAGTCCGCTGATCTGGACGGCGGCGTCCGGGGTGGTCGCGATGAGACGGCGCAGATCGGCGTCGGAGCCCTTCAGCTCGGCGGCCAGTTCCTTGGCCCCCGAGGCGAAGCCCTTGAGTGCCTGCCCCTGTTCGGCCTGGGTGCGCAGGACGCGCTCGCCGTCGGCCATCAGCCGGGTGGTGACCGGCAGGGCCTTGTCGGCGGCCTCGATGAAGTCGCCGCTGGTGTCCAGCAGGACCTGGAGGTCGTCGCCGCGCCCCTCGAAGGCGGCCCCGAACTCCTCGACGACGGTCCGCAGGCTCTCCAGGTCCACGCTGCTCGCCAGGTCGTCGACGCTGGTGAGGACGTCGGTCGGGGGCGCGGGGATGGTGGTGTCGGCCTCGTCGATGACCGAGCCGTTGCCCAGGAAGGGCCCGTCCTCGCGGGTGGGTCGCAGATCGACGTACTGCTCGCCGACCGCCGACAGGTTCGCGACGACGGCGGTGAGGCTGTCCGGGATCTTCGGCGCGTCCTTCTCGATCCGCAGCTCGGCCTCGACGCCGTCCTCGGTCAGCTCGATGGGGCCGACGCGGCCCACGGAGACGCCCCGGTAGGTGACGTTGGAGTGGGTGTACAGGCCGCCGGTCTGCGGGAGTTGGACCGTGACGGTGTAGTAGCTGCGCAGTCCGACGTAGTGGCCGAGATCGGCGTACCGCACACCCAGGTAGCCGAGCACCAGCGTGGCGATGACGAGGAAGGCGAGGTTCTTCAGCCGGATGGCGAGGGTGATCACGGTGTCGCCTCCTTCTCCGGCTCCGATGTCCCGGAGGCGTCCGGCTTCGGCGTTCCCGAGGCGTCGGGCTTCGGCGTTCCCGACACGGCGGGCAGGGGGAGCGGCAGGGGCAGCGCGCCCCGGGCCGCCGCACCCTCACCCTCGGCCGGAGGCAGCGGGATCCCGGGGGGATCCGGCGTGAGCGCGGGGATGATCTGCGTACCGGGCAGGGCCGTCACGTCCAGGTAGACGTTGAGGTAGTCGCCCTTGACGCCGCGCAGCACCTCGTCCGTGAAGGGGTAGGTCAGCAGCACCTGGAGGGAGTCGGGGAGGTCCTGGCCGGAGTCGGCGAGCGCCTTGAGGGTCGGGGCGAGCGCCTTGAGGTCGGCGATCATGTCGGCTTTGCTCCGGTTGATCGTGTCGACGGCCACGGTGGAGAGGGTGTCGAGGGAGCGCAGCATGGTCAGCAGCGAGCCGCGCTGTTTCTCCAGGACCTTGAGTCCGGGGCTGAGCCCGGTGAGGACCGTGCCGACGTCCTGCTTGCGGGTGGCGAGGGTGGCGGCGAGGCGGTTGACGCCGTCCAGGGCCTTGGTGATGTCGCTCTTGTTCGCGTCCAGGTTGGTCACCAGGGTGTCGACCCGGTTGAGCATGGAGCGGATCTGCGGTTCCTGTCCGGCGAGCGCCTTGTTGAGTTCGGTGGTGATGGTCTTGAGCTGGTTGACGCCGCCCCCGTTGAGGAGCAGGGACAGGGCCCCGAAGACCTCTTCGACCTCCGGGTTCCGGTTGGTACGCGAGTGCGGGATGCGGCCGCCGGCGGCGAGCGATCCGCGTGCGGTGCCCTCGGGGGGCGGGGCGAGCTGGATGAACTTCTCACCGAGCAGGCTGGACTGTTCGAGGCGGGCGTAGGCGTTCGCGGGAAGCTCGACCTTCCCGTTGACCCGCATGGTGACCCGGGCCCGCCAGCCGTCCGGGGCCAGCGCGATCTTCGTGACGCGCCCCACGGCCACGTCGTTGACCTTGACCGAGGACTGCGGCGCGAGGCTGAGGACGTCGCCGAACTCGGCGGTGACCTCGTACGGCCGGTCGCCGAGGTCTGCGCCGCCGGGCAGAGGGATCTGCTCGATGCCGGTGAAGGAGGGGCTGTCGGGACGGACCGCGACCAAAGCGACCAGCGCTCCGGTGGCGAGCAGCGCCACGGCTGCGACGGCGGCCCGTACGACGGGTCTGCGCCGGTCGTCGTCGTTCATCGTCGCGCCCCCTTCTGCTTGCCGGACTGCTTCTCGGGGGTGCCGTAGACCGTGCCGACCTCCGGGAGCGGCAGGACGGGCAAGGCCTTGCGACGGGTCGCGTCGACGGGGGCGAGGCCGGTGAGCCGGCCGGCGGCGGAGGCGGCCCCGGGGTCGACGAGCGGTCCCCCCATGGACAGTTCATTGAGGTTGGCGCGCCCGTTGAGGGTGCGGTGGGCGGGGTCGTAGGCGTTCAGGACGTTGCCCGCGGCGAGCGGGAGGGTGTCCATCGCCTCGGCGAGCGAGGCGCGCTGGTCGACGAGCGCCTGGGTGACGGGCACCAGTGCCTCGACGTTCTTCTTGAGCGCGCCGCGGTTCTTGGCGATGAAGGCCTTGACCTGACCGAGGGCGGCGCCGAGTTCCTTGAGGGCCGCGCTGAGGTTCTTCTTGTCGTCGGCGAGGAAGGAGGTGACCGTGTTCAGTTGCTGCTCGGCGCTGCGGACGTTGCCGTCGTTCTTCTCGAGCATGGTGGTGAAGGTCTGGAGGTGGGCCAGGGTGTCGAACAGGTCGCCGCTGCTCCTGTCGAGCGTCCTGGTGGCCTTGCCGAACTGCTCGATGGAATCGCCGATGGCCTTGCCGTTGCCGTCGAGGTTCTTCGCCCCGGTGTCCAGGAGCCGGGCGAGCGCCCCGTCGGTGTTGGCCCCGTTCGGGCCGAGGGCGGTGGAGAGTTCGGTGATGGAGGCGTACAGCTCGTCGACCTCGACGGGGGTGGCGTTGCGGGCGGCGGGCAGGACGGCGTCGGCGGCGAGCCGGGGGCCGCCGTCGTAGGCCGGGGCGAGCTGGATGTAGCGGTCGGCGACGAGGCTGGGGGCGACGACGACGGCGTGGGCGTCCTCGGGGACGGCGATGCCGCGGTCCAGGCGCAGCACGACCTTCACCTCCTTGCCGCGGGGCTCGACGGAGGTGACGGTTCCGACCTTGACGCCGAGGATGCGCAGGTCGGATCCGGCGTAGACGCCGGTGGCGCGTTCGAAGTAGGCGGTGACAGTGGTCTTCCCGTCCTCCTCCAGGGCGCTCACGCCGGTGGCGGCCGCGACGGCGACGAGGGCGAGTCCGGCGGTGATGCCGGTGATGCGGGTGCGTCTCATGTCAGCGGCCCCCTTGCTGCCGGGGTGGCATGCATCCGGTCGCCGGGGGTGTGCCGGCGGGAAGGTAGTTCTTGGGCACGACTCCGCAGACGTAGTTGTCGAACCAGCGGCCGCTGCCGAGGGTGTTGCCGATGAGCCGGCTGTAGGAGCCGGTCATGGCGAGGACCTTGTCGAGGCTCTTGCGGTTCTTGACCAGGACGGCGGTGACCCGGCCGAGGGACTCCAGGGTCGGCCCGAGCTGCTTGTCGTTGTCCCGGACGAGTCCGGTGAGCTGGGTGCCGAGGTCGCGGGTTCCGGTGAGCAGCAGGTGGATGGAGTCGCGGCGGGCCTGGATCTCGCCGAGCAGCAGGTTCCCGTCCTCCAGGAGCGTTTCGAAGCTGCTCTTCTTCCCGGCGAGGGTCTTGGTGAGCTGCTTGCTGTTGCGGAGCAGGGTGGCGAGCTGCGCGTCGCGTTCGGAGACCGTACGGGAGAGGGCGGAGAGCCCGTCCGCGGCGCTGCGGACGTGCGGCGGGGAGTCCTTGAAGGTGGCGGAGATCGTCTCGAAGCTCTTGGCGAGCTGTTCGGTGTCGATCTCCCCGATGGTCTCCCCGAGGCCGTTGAACGCCTGGGTGACGTCGTACGGGGAGGTGGTGCGGCTCGCGGTGATGCGGGAGCCGGGATCCTGCGGGGCATCACCAAGGGGGTCGACGGCGAGGTACTTCTCGCCGAGCAGGGTCTTGACGGCGATGCCCACGGTCGAGGAGTCACCGATCCAGGCGCCTCTCACCCGGAAGTCGACGCGGACCTTCGCTCCGTCGAGGGAGACACCGGTGACCTCGCCGACCTTCACTCCGGCGATCCGCACCTCGTCGCCGTCGGTGAGTCCGGCGGATTCGGTGAAGTCGGCGCTGTAGGAGGTGCCGCCCTGGACGAAGGGCAGGGAGTCGGCGCGCCAGGCGGCGAGGCCGAGCAGGGTCAGGACGAGGAGCCCGACGACGGCGACGGCGACCGGGTTGCGTTCCCGGATGGGGGTGATGCTCATGCCAGGCACCTCGGTTGGGTGATCGCGATGCCGCCCGGCGGCTTGCTGCCGTCGTCGTGGGTGACACCGCTGACCTTCGCTTCGCAGAGGTAGAGGTTGAGCCACGATCCGTAGGACGTCAGCCGGCTGATGGCCGCCATCTTGGCCGGGGTCTTCTCCAGGAAGTTCTCGATCTGCGGAGTCCCCTTCTCCAACTGACCGCTGAGCCGTCCGAGTTGACGGATATCGTCCTTGAGCGGCTTTCTGCCGTCCTGGAAGAGGTCGGCGGTCACGGTGGTGAGCGCGCCCATCGCGGTGATGGCCTCGCCGAGCGGTTTGCGGTCGCCGGAGAATCCGGTGACGAGCTTCTGGAGGGTGACGACGAGGTCGTCGAAGCCGGCCTCCCGGTCGTTGACCGTCTTGAGGACGGTGTTGAGGTTCGTGATCACCTCGCCGATCACCTTGTCCTTCGCGGCGACGGTGGTGGTGAGCGAGCCGACGTGCCGCAGGATGCTGTCGACGGTGCCGCCCTCGCCCTGGAGGACCTGGACGATGGAGCCGGCGAGCTGGTTGACGTCGGGCGGGGACAGCCCTTCGAAGAGGGGCTGGAAGCCGTTGAAGAGCTGGGTGAGGTCGAGCGCCGGGGTGGTGCGGGAGAGCGGGATGGTGTCGCCGGGCGCGAAGGCCCGGCCGACGGCTCCGGGGCCCCGGTCGAGGTCGACGTACCGCTGGCCGACCATGTTGAGGTATTTGATGGACGCCGTCACCGAGGCGGGGAGGCTGCGCCCCTTGCGTACGGCGAAGGCGACCTCGGCGACCCGGCGGTCGGCGACCTTCACGGATTCGACCTGGCCGACCTTCACTCCGGCGATCCGGACGCTGTCGCCGGGGATGAGGCCGGTGGCGTCGGTGAACCGCGCCTTGTACGTGGTGGTGTCCCCCACGCCCGTGTTGGCGATGGAGAGCCCGAGGACGGTGGTGGCCAGCACGGTGACGACGATGAAGACGAGGGACTTGGCGACCGGTCCCGCGAGCGAGCGGCGTTTCACTTGAGCTTCACCTCCGCACCGCGGAAGGCCGGGCCGATGAGCACGCTGCTCCAGTCGGCCAGGTCTCCCGGTCGGGCCTTCAGCGAGGGTGCGACCAGTTCGTTGACGAGCCGGGACTCCTGCGGCGAGTTGGGCAGTCCGAGCCCGGTGCCCGTGTCCGCCGGGGGTGCGGTGACATCGGCGGCCCGGCGGGTGTCGGCGGTCGGGGCGTGCTTGCCGACGTACGGTACCGAGTAGCAGGCGGGCCCACCGCTCGCGTCGTAGACCGGGATGTCCTTGCCGGGTACGTATTTGCCCTTGGAGGGCACGGACTTGATCGACACATGCAGTCCCGGTTGGTCGGTGCCCTTGCCCAGCGCCTTGTCCATGGCGGGCACGAAGCCGGCCATGGTGCGCAGGGTGCAGGGGAACGACTCGGCGTATTCGGCGAGGAGTTCGAGGGAGGGGCGGCCGGCGGCGGAGAGCCGGATGAGGTTGTCCTTGTTCTCCCGCAGGAAGGAGGTCGTGTCCTGCGCGGCGGCCGTGGTGGTGCCGTAGAGCCCGGCGAGCCGCGCCTCCTGGTCGGCGAGGGTGGAGCTGGTGACCGTGGCGTCGGTCAGCGCGTCGAGGACGTCCGGCGCGGCGTCCGCGTACAGCGTGCTCACCTTGACGAGTTCCTTGATGTCGGCGTTGAGGGTGGGGAGTTGGGGGTTGAACTTCTTCAGGTGGCCGTCCAGCGTGGTCAGCGTCTCGCCGAGGCGTCTCCCCCGTCCCTCCAACGCCCGGGAGACGGCGTTGAGGGTGGCGGAGAGCTTCTCGGGCTTCACGGCGGTCAGCAGCGGCAGGACGTTGTCCAGGACCTGTTCCAGCTCGATGGCGTTGCTGGAGCGGTCCTGCGGGATGACCGCCCCGGCCCGCAGGGTGGTGCCCGTGGGGATGCGGGGCGGGACGAGCGCGACGAACCGCGCGCCGAAGAGGGTGGTGGGCAGCATCTGGGCGGTGACGTCGGCGGGGACCTGGTCGAGCTTGTCCCGGTCGATGGCCAGGGTGAGGCGGGCGCCGTCGCCGTCGGTGGCGATGGCGCGGACCTGTCCGATGACGACCCCGCGCAGTTTCACGTCGGCGTTGTCGTGCATCTCGTTGCCGACCGCTCCGGTGCGGACGGTGACGGTGGCGTCGTCGGTGAAGTCCTTCTCGTACACGGAGACCGAGACCCACACCAGGACGGCGGGCACCAGCAGGAAGGTGACTCCGGCCAGCCGTCGGCGGACGGTGCGTGTGCTGGAGGTGCGCATCAGCCGGCCACCTTCACCGTCGTCGTGGCGCCCCAGATGGCGAGCGAGAGGAAGAAGTCGGTGACGCTGATGAGCACGATGGCGTTGCGCACCGAGCGGCCGACCGCCACGCCCACACCGGCCGGTCCGCCGGTGGCGTGGAAGCCGTAGTAGCAGTGGGCGAGGATCACCAGCACGCTGAAGATCAGCACCTTGAGCACCGACAGCAGCACGTCCTGCGGGGAGAGGAAGAGATCGAAGTAGTGGTCGTAGGTGCCCGCCGACTGCCCGTTGAAGTAGATGGTGATGTAGCGGGAGGCGACGTACGAGGAGAGGAGCCCGATCGCGTACAGCGGGATGATCGCGACGACTCCGGCGATGATCCGGGTGGTGACGAGGTAGGGCATGGAGCGGACGCCCATCGCCTCCAGGGCGTCGACCTCCTCGTTGATCCGCATCGCGCCGAGCTGGGCGGTGAAGCCCGCGCCGACGGTGGCGGAGAGGGCGAGACCGGCGACCAGGGGGGCGATCTCCCGGGTGTTGAAGTAGGCGGAGATGAACCCGGTGAAGGCCGAGGTGCCGATCTGGTTGAGGGCCGCGTAGCCCTGGAGTCCGACGACGGTGCCGGTGAACAGGGTCATGGCGATCATCACGCCGATGGTGCCGCCGATGACACCGAGTCCGCCGCTGCCGAAGGCGACCTCGGCCAGCAGCCGCTGCACCTCGCGCAGATAGCGGCGCAGGGTGCGCGGGATCCAGACGAGTGCCTTGACGTAGAAGGTGAGTTGGTCGCCCGATCGGTCGAGCCAGCTGAGCATCGCCATGGGTCAGCTCCCCTTCGCGGGGACGATCTGGAGGTAGATCGCCGTGAGGACCATGTTCACGAAGAACAGCAGCATGAAGGTGATGACGACGGACTGGTTGACCGCGTCGCCGACGCCCTTGGGGCCGCCGCGCGGGTTGAGGCCCCGGTAGGCGGCGACGATGCCCGCGATGAAGCCGAAGATCAGGGCCTTGAACTCGCTGATGTAGAGGTCGGGCAGTTGGGCGAGAGCGGAGAAGCTCGCGAGATACGCGCCCGGGGTGCCGCCCTGCATGATCACGTTGAAGAAGTAGCCGCCGAGCGTGCCGACCACGGAGATCAGGCCGTTGAGCAGGACGGCGACGAGCATGGTGGCGAGCACCCGGGGGACGACGAGGCGCTGGATGGGCGAGACGCCCATGACCTCCATCGCGTCCAGCTCCTCGCGGATCTTGCGGGAGCCGAGGTCGGCGCAGATCGCGGATCCGGCGGCCCCGGAGATCAGCAGCGCCACGATGATCGGGCTCGCCTGCTGGATCACCGCCAGCACGCTGGCGCCGCCGGTGAAGGACTGGGCGCCGAGCTGCTGGGTGAGGGAGCCGACCTGGAGGGCGATGACCGCGCCGAACGGGATGGAGACGAGGGCGGCGGGCAGGATCGTGACGCTCGCGACGAACCAGAACTGCTCGATGAACTCCCGCACCTGGAACGGCCTGCGGAAGATCGCCCGGGCCACCGCGACGGCGAGCGCGAACAGCTTCCCGGTCTCGCGGAGCGGGGCGAGCAGCCGGGAGGGCCGCCGCTGTTCGGGCGCGGACGGGGCGGTCGCACGGGGGTCGGTGGCCGGCGGGGGCTTCTCGGGCGGCTCGGGCGGCCGCACCGGCATCGGGGCGGTCACGCGCGCGCACCTCCCGTTGCCGGGGCGTAGCTGTCGAGGATCGCCGTACGGGCGGCCTCCGGCAGCCGGCCCATCATCGCCATGACCCGCTCCCGGCGGCGCAGCGCGCCCTGGCGTACGGGCATCCCGGGCGAGGGCTCCAGCTGGGGGACGACGGTGCGGGGCCTGGTGCGCGGCGCGGGGTCGGCCTGCTGCTCGGCGGCGAGGGTGGCGGCGTCCTTCTCCTCGGACATGCCGATGGGGCCTTCGCGGCGTCCGGCGAGGAACTGGGAGACGACCGGGGTGTCGCTGGTGAGCAGCACCTCGCGCGGGCCGAAGGTGACGAGGTTGCGGCAGAACAGCATGCCCATGTTGTCGGGGACGGTCGCCGCGATGTCGAGGTTGTGGGTGACGATGAGCATCGTCGCGTCGATCTGCGCGTTGAGGTCGATGAGGAGCTGCGAGAGGTAGGCGGTGCGGACCGGGTCGAGGCCGGAGTCCGGCTCGTCGCAGAGGATGATCTGCGGGTCCAGGACCAGGGCGCGGGCGAGGCCGGCGCGCTTGCGCATGCCGCCGGATATCTCGCCCGGCAGCTTTCCCTCGGCGCCGAGGAGTCCGACGATGTCGATGCGCTCCATGACGATGCGGCGGATCTCGGATTCCTTCTTGCGGGTGTGCTCGCGCAACGGGAAGGCGATGTTGTCGAAGAGCGACATCGAGCCGAAAAGGGCGCCGTCCTGGAACATGAGGCCGAAGAGCTTCCGGGTCTCCATGATGTCGCGCTCGGAGCTGTTCACCATGTCGACGCCGTTGATGAGGACGCGCCCCTGTTCGGGCTTGAGCAGCCCGATGATGGATTTCAGGAAGACGGTTTTTCCGGTTCCGGAAGGACCGAGCATGACGCTCACTTCACCGGCGGGCAGGGTGAGGCTGACGTCCTGCCAGATGTTCTGCTTGCCGAAGGACTTCGTCAGGCCCTCGACGACTACTTCGATTCCCATCGGCCCTCCCTCGAAGTGGCGGTGAACGTGTTCATCGATTGGCGCTCCGGCTCTGAGAAAAGCGATGGCGGCTCGTCACACATGCACCAGGGGGCGCACGTTATGTCCGCCGAAACCGCCAGGGCAAGCCGTTGAACAGCGGAGATCGACGAACGCGGGGCTGAGAATGGATCACTTGTCATTCGGTGACAAGGCCGGTTCCCGTCCTTGTCGAAATCTGCGCAAGCGGTGGGCGTTCCATCCGGGGCACTCCTGGACCGGAGCGGAGCGAACCGGGCCCGGGTGTGCCCGCCGAGCTGGTACGCAGGCGGTTTTCCTGGGCACGTCTGGGACGCTACGGGCCGGTAACCTGACTTCGCAATACTGGGTACAGACTTTCCTCGGCGAGAAATTCACACGGGGCGGAGGATTGTTCACGGGTGAGTAATCCTCGAACCAAACCTGTCGGATGATGAGGAATCGCACGACGGCCGGTGGGCAGGAAAGAGCCCTTCCGGTCCGGGACCGGAAGGGCTCGGGGGTTTTCGGGTCAGCGCTCGGGGTCGGGCTTCCGCGGCGGGCAGTCCGGCCCCTCCGGGTTCGTGGCCACGCACAGGGGCGCCTGCGTCATCTTGGTGTAGTTGTCGGCCTTCTTGCCCGGGCTGGAGATGGCCGAGGTGAAGATCGGGTCGAGGTCCTCCCCCACACCGCAGCCCTCGAACGGCGGGATGTGGGCGTAGCCGGTCAGGGTGCCGCCGTACGCCACGAGGTAGCCGGCCGGCGGATAGCTCTGCCCGTACCCTCTCAGCACCTGTTCGAAGGGCCGTTCCGTGCGGCAGTCGGGGCCCACGTCCAGGGGCACACCGTTCACCTCGACATCGGAGAGCCGCATCACGAGCTGGGCCGTGACGGTCGTCTCCTCCGGGTAGGTCGGCGTGTTGGTGACCGTGTGGGTGTGGATCGCGGCCGGGGGGCCCACCTGCTCCAGCGTCATGGTCGCGGTCGTCGGCATGAATCCGTAGCTGAGGAACGTGGCCTTCGTCGGGGGGAGCTGTCGGCGTCCCCGGTAGTCGAAGTCCACCTCCGAGCTGACGTCGACGGTCGAGGCGCAGGAGTCGTTGATGTAGCGCTTGTTGAGCACCACCTTCATGAACGCGGGCCCCAGCGCCGCCGCACCGTCCAGCTTGGCGGCGTTGGCGTAGCCGGCGGCGTACGTCTCGGCGGTGGTCATCACCCACTCGGGCGGGATCTCGATCGGGCAGCTGCCCGGGTCGTCGCCGTCCAGGGCTGCGAGCCGTTCGTCGGTGAGGGCGTCGATCTTCTCCCGGGCGCCGGGCGACAGACCCTCGGCCGGGCGGGTGGGGGTCGGGACCGGTGCGGGGTCGCTCTCCCCCGGCCGTGGAACGGGGGCCGTGGGGTCGCCGTCGCCGCGGACGGTGATCGCGGCGAGTTCGGGTTCCTGGCCCGGGGCCGGTTCACAGACGATCTCGAGTCCCGGGGGCGTGGTCGGCTCGCCCGCCCCGGTGAGCGAGGACAGCGTGAGGGCCAGTTCGGCGGGGGCCAGTGTCGCGCGCCCGGGGCTGCCGAAGGAGACCGTGGGCACGTCACCGGTCGCGGTCAGGGCCAGGCCGCCCCCGTCGGGTCCGGGCAGGGCGACGGGCGGAGCGGTCAGGTCCTGCCAGGAGGCGTCGGCGGACTTGTCGCCGACGGTGTTGCGGACGGTGAGTCGCGCGACGGCCGACAGGGTGGCGGCGTCCAGCTCCCCGAACCGGGCGAGCGCCGTGGGCGCCAGGTTCACCTCGACGGAGACCCGCGACGGGCGGATCTCCTCGCCCGTGCGGACCGAGGTGGGAAGCAGCGCCGAGACGACGACGTCCACTTCCTCGGGCCCGGAGGGGAACGGGCAGGCGTAGCGGAGGGCGACCTCCGAGGTCTGTTCCGCGGCGGCCGACTCGGCGCCGGGGACGAGCGCGGTGGCGACGACGAGCGCCCCGCCCACGGCCCAGTGGATCGGTCGTCTCGCTGCGGCGCGTGCATCGACGGTCATACGGATGTGTCCTTCCGGCGCGCGTGGGCCCAGGGATGGCTGCGGAAAGCGGGTCCACTTCTCGGCGACGGCCCCTGCGGGCGGACGTCGAGCGGACTTCGAACGGACGTCGGGCGGGCTTCGGTGGTACGTCGTCCGGGCTCGGCCGTACGTCGACCGGACCGGATACGACCCCTACCGACGGGTACGGTACGCACGCGGACGACGCCTGGGAAGGGCCGGGTTTCCGATCGGATCAGGGCTGCTCGGACTTTGGCAGCCGGTGACAATCCACGGCAGCGCCCTTGTCGGCGGGTGCGCGAAACGGGGCGTGTCCGGCTGGTGCGGTGGAGCGGCCCGCGCGGCTGCGGTTCACGCCGGTGGAGTGCCCCACTCGCCGTGGGGGGGGGGGGGGGGGGGGGGGGGGGGGGGGGGGGGGCGGCCGGCCGCGGGCCGCCCCCCCCCCGGGGGCGGGGGCGGGGGGC
This sequence comes from Streptomyces sp. NPDC102283, assembly GCF_044766265.1. Taxonomy (NCBI): domain Bacteria; kingdom Bacillati; phylum Actinomycetota; class Actinomycetes; order Kitasatosporales; family Streptomycetaceae; genus Streptomyces; species Streptomyces sp. NPDC102283. Next base: position 44 of record NZ_JBIWLQ010000030.1, on the reverse strand, counting down.
GGGGGCGGCGGGGCGGCGCGCGCCGGCCCCCCGCGGCGCGCCGC